>PCVY01000055.1 GCA_002787155.1 Candidatus Abzuiibacterium crystallinum
TGACTCTGGCTTTATTCGCTCAAATTTTTCTTTTGCTTCCCGACTAATCCCACGGACATTTTCATAAAGAATTCCGGAGGGAATTTTTCGTCTTTCCATTTTTTTGAACTTTTCGACATCCATCAATTGTCGATCGATGTAGCCGGCATATTTAACTTCGTTTTCAACTCGAATAGAAACTTCATCTAATTTTATATATTCTTGTAACTCATTTAATTTCAATGATTTAATATTATTTTCTGGACGCTTAAGCCATTGTTCTGCTGTAATGACGCCAACACGAGATATGCGTAATTTCTGAATCGTTTCTTTGCAAGCCTGAGAAATTTTCATCCGCTCGCTAAAAGTTTTTTCATCAATCAGCCCAAACTCACGGCCATAAGTCATTAGCCGTTCATCCGCATTGTCTTGCCGCAGCAAGAGGCGAAACTCGGCCCGAGAGGTAAACATTCGATATGGCTCGTTGGTGCCGCGCGTCACCAAATCGTCTATCAAAACACCAATGTAGGCTTCTGAGCGGCTCAGGATAAACGGTTCTTCGCCACGCAATTTCCGGACCACATTTAATCCTGCCATCAGTCCTTGGGCGGCGGCTTCTTCGTATCCAGAGGTACAATTAATTTGCCCGGCTAGAAAAAGGTTTTTGACTGCTTTCGTCTCTAAAGAGTGGTTCAGCTGGGTAGGGGGGATGCAGTCATATTCGATTGCGTAGCCAAAACGCATGAGTTCGGCCTTCTCTAGCCCCGGGATTGTGCGGACCAATTCAATTTGAACATCTTGGGGGAGACTGGTTGAAATACCATTAATATAGTACTCATCTGTTTCCCGGCCTTCAGGCTCCAAATAAATTTGGTGGCGAAGTTTATCTTTAAATTTTACTACTTTGTCTTCAATGGAAGGGCAATACCGAGGCCCGATTCCTTGAATAACGCCGGCGTAAAGCGGGGAGCGGTGCAAATTTCTCCTGATGATTTCATGCGTTTTCTCATTGGTATAGGTCAAATGACAAGGCAGCTGCTCACAGGCAAGTGATCTTGTTCGATAGGAAAAGGGTTGGGGCTCTGAATCGCCCGGCTGTATTTCACATGCCTCAAAATTAATCGTAGATTTACGAATACGGGGCGGGGTGCCGGTTTTAAATCGTTTGACCTCAATACCAAATGCCTTGAGTGAATCGGAAAGCCCAACGGACGGCGGATCACCGCCTCTCCCGCCGGGAAAATGAACATTGCCAATGTGGATTAATCCTTTCATGAACGTTCCGGTCGTAATCACCACATGTTGGCCATGGTAAACAGCTCCGGATTTTGTCTCAACGCCGGCCGCTTTGGCGTTTTGTGTGATGAGTTTAATCGCTTGGTCTTCAACAAGTAAGATATTGGGCTCGGATTCCACAATCCGTTTCATATAACCCTGGTACGCTTTTTTATCTGCTTGCGCGCGCGGCGCCCAAACAGCCGGGCCTTTGGAGCGGTTGAGCATCCTGAATTGAATGGCTGTTTGATCTATGGCGAGCGCCATTTCACCGCCCAACGCGTCAATTTCACGAACCATGTGCCCTTTGGCCAAACCGCCGATGGCGGGGTTGCATGACATTTGACTGACGGAATTGGTGCTCATGGTTAATAAAAGCACTCGAAATCCTGAGCGAGCGATCGAAAGAGAAGCTTCTACGCCGGCATGGCCGGCGCCGATAACGATTGCATCAAAAATATTAGACTGGAACATATGAACAATTGTTGTGATATTTTAACTTATTGTAACTTGTTTAATTAAAATAACTTACGTTAATAAAGATAGAGTTATCAACATGCTAGCAACAGCTGGTGCGGCACTAATGGTGTTTGGCTGATTCTTCAACACTACATCTTGAGAGAACCGCCAAAACGGCAAGCCAAAATTTATGCGGCCTGCTCCAGCGGGCTGCGGTGATGAATGACCATTTGATGAATAACGGTCAGTAAATTATTCAAAGTCCAATAAAGCACTAACCCCGAGGGCAGGGCATAAAAGAAAAATCCGAAAGCAACGGGCATCCACTGCATCATTTGCGCTTGTTGGGGCGACCCAAAACTTTGTTTGGGCGTGACGCGTTGCTGCGCGATCATGGTGATGATCATAAGAATGGGTAATAAGTTAAAATCAACGCCGATAAACGGCAGGCGCGCGAGACGATCCGGTTCGGTGAGGTCTTTGATCCACCAAAGCGCTTCTCCTTTAAGTTCTACATACTGAGCCAGCACTTGATAAAAACCGATAAAAATGGGAATCTGAATTAGCATCGGTAAACACCCGCCCATTGGGTTTACTTTATGCCGCTTATACAATTCCATCATTTCTTTGTTCATTCGCGTGGGGTCATTTTTATACTGCGTTTGCAGTGCTTTGACCTTAGGCTGGACAACTTGCATTTTGCGCATGGACTCAAAACTCATGTGCGTAAACGGGCTGAATAAAATCTTCAAAATAAAAGTCATCAGCAAAATAGCGAAACCGTAATTACCGGTCATCTTTTCACAGAACTGCAAAGACAAAAACAGCCAATGGCGAAAAAGTCCCCAGGTGCCTTGAGACAGAGTTTGTTCAAAGCCCATGTCGAAAGACTTTAAGTTTTTATAATATTCCGGGCCTGCGTATACCAAGAAAGATTTTTCTATTTTTCCTCCTGCCGGCAGGGAAACGGGCGGAAATCGGAGCGAGGTTTTCATGTAATGTAACTTGGAATCGTAATCGGTCCTAGCGCCCGAGGCTGGTTCTGCAGGTTTCACAATGACCGCAAAATACTTTCGGGTGAGCGCTTGCCATTCAAGCGTCTGGTCCAATATGAACGGTTTCTGCTTGACCCGGCCGCTTTTAATCACCCTGATTTTCCCGGTCGGCGGTACCAAGAAAGATTCCTGCTGATCCTGATCATAGTGGCCGTGTGCTTCGCCAAAATAAATTTCGTTAAAGAGTTCGAGCGGCAGCGTTTTGGTTTCACTGCTTAAATTTTCAATTTCAACCACCAAACGAAATGCCGGTGTGTGAGGAACCAGTTCGTAATGCTTTCGGATCCGAAGTTGCGTTGGTAAATTCAGCACAAAGTCGATTTCTTTGTTCGTTTTGTCCAGCTGCTCCAGCTGAAAATGCGCTTTTGAAAGACCAAATGGCTGGTTTTGAATGTCAATGGCGAAAGCAGGAATATCTGATTGCGCGTCGATGAGCGTGACGGGCTCTACTTTTCTTTCAGACCAATTGCGTATCTCCAGTTTAGAAACACCGGCGCCTCGGCTGGTAAACCGAAACAAATACATGTCACTTTCTAAATCATATGTTTCTTCCGGGCGCACGGGTGACGGGGTTAATTCGGGCTGTTTGGCGGTAACGGTTTCTTGAAGACTATTTTGTTTCTGTATTTGCGCTGCTTCATCGGGCTGTTCGGCGCGCCGCGCCGTTTCGGTTTTTTGTGCCGGCATCACGTAAAAAATGATCAGCACTAAAAAAGAGAGGAAAACAGCTAAAAGATACCGTTGTTCACTATTCATGGGCGGGCACCGGATCATAGCCTCCCGGATGAAATGGATGGCACCGAAGCAGCCGTTTGGCGATTAATCCCATTCCTTTCCGGACACCTTTTTCTTCGAGCGCTTTTGCGGCATAGACCGAACAGGTTGGATAAAACCGGCAGCGCCCGCCCAAAAAGGGGGAGAGGATCTTTTGATAAATTTTAATGCTTATTAGTAATATTTGCTTCATTGTAATACGCCTGCTTTTGCTAAGGCTTTCGTTAAAATTTCTGCTATATCTTTGTACTGAATTGATTCAAAGCGGTTGACGTGTACAAGAAAATCCGCTTTCTTTGCAAATTGATTTTGATTCTGCCTAAAAAATTCCCGCACAAGCCGTTTCATTCTGTTTCGCCTCACGGCGCTCGGAATAGATTTCTTACGAATCACCACGCACAGGCGGCTCGCGGTTTGTCCGTCTTCTCGCGTACGCCAATTAACGACAAAACTGCCTGCTTGGCATCGGCGGCGCGCACGTGCTACCGCCCGGATATCCGGCTGTTTGGCCAGTTTTCCTAATTTTGGATAGTTTTTCTGCATGCAAAAACTCTTTTCCTTTGGATGATCTCTGAAAGGAAATGAAGGTCTTGGTGATGTCTCGAGAAAACTAAACGGTCAGGCGCTTGCGGCCTTTTCGGCGGCGCCGTCTTAGTACGTCTCTGCCTTTTGACGTGGAAGATCGTTTTAAGAATCCGTGCTTTCGCTTGCGTTTGATCTTAGATGGCTGATATGTTCTTTTCATTTGTCTTCTTTCTTGGAAAGCGCAGATTATATCAAAGGCGCTTCCCGAAGTAAACCTGCCTGTTACAGGCTTTGCTGCGTTTTTATTTTTTGAGACGCCGGCCAAAAAAAATCAAAATAAAATTGGACATTTTTATCTCAACTGGTACAATACCACCTGTAACGTTGGAATAATCAACAGGGCTGTTGGTAAATGTTTGAATAATAACATAATTTATGCTTGTTTATAATTTGATGATAAACTGATCATTAATTGTTCAAAACAGGCTGTTTATCGGTACGTGTTATCATAACCTATTTTGCATAAAAAACTTATGAGCGAGCAGTTATCACAAGCTTCCGTTTCTCAAATTTCCGGTGTGTGGCAAAAAATTTCTCTGCGTGTCCGCGAAGAACTGAGCGATCAAAGCTATAACACGTGGTTTTCCACGATGGTCTGCGTTGCTATCGGTGATCATTCACTCACATTAACGGTCCCGGACAAATTTTACGGTGATTGGATTAAAGAACACTACGAAACAGTAATCCAAAGTGCCGCCCAAGAAATATTGGGTTTCCGCCCAACCATTTCCTACGAGGTCGTCACCCCTAAAGAAACAGGAATTTCATTTCCGCCGTCCGCCACTCAGCGCCTGCCTATGCCGGCGTCAGACGTTCCCAAAGAGATCACACTTAACCAACGATATTCGTTTGATAATTTTGTGGTCGGTTCCGGCAATCGTTTTGCGCATGCCGCCTCTCTTGCTGTTAGCGAAAATTTGGCACGCAAATATAATCCCTTATTTATTTATGGCGGCGTTGGTTTGGGCAAAACACATCTAATTCAATCGATTGCCTGCCGTGTGCTGGAAAAAAATGCTAACGCAAAGGTGGTTTACATTTCGAGCGAAAAATTCACCACACAATTGATTTCGGCCATTCAATCGCGCTCAACCACTTCTTTCCGGGAACGCTACCGCGCTGCCGATCTTTTGTTGATCGATGATATTCATTTTATAGCGGGAAAAGAGTCTACTCAGGAAGAGTTTTTCCATACTTTTAACACCTTATATGACGCTCACAAACAAATTGTGGTGACAAGTGACCGCCCGCCCAAGGATATACCGGGACTTGAAGAACGTTTGGTTTCTCGCTTTGGTTGGGGGCTTGTAGCTGATATCCAGCCGCCGGATTTTGAAACGCGTGTCGCTATTTTAAGAAAAAAATTAGACCAGCAAAAAACTTCCATCCCGGACGACATTCTTTTCCTTATTGCGGATAAAATTTCATCTAACATCAGAGAATTAGAGGGGGCTTTGGTTCGCGTAGTTGCTTATGCTTCTCTTACCAACTCAGATCTCAACACAACGCTTGTTAAAGATGTTTTAAAAGACGCTTTCAAGGAAGAGGAGTTAAAGGTAACGATCGACCATATTCAGCGGTGTGTATCCGAATATTATGGTGTTAAAGTTTCGGATTTACGCGCTAAAAAAAGAAATAGTTCTGTTGTTCTGCCGCGCCAGGTGGCTATGTTTTTGGCGCGCCAACTCACCAGCCACTCTCTCCCTGAAGTGGGAGATTATTTTGGCGGGAGGGGGCATGCAACGGTGTTGCATGGCGTTAACAAAATTAAGGTTAAACTGAAGTCGGACCCTAAGCTGCAACAAGCTGTTGAGTTTCTGTTAAGAGCTGTTAAAAAGTAGGTGGTGTGTTGTTTGATGGTTTGTTTTCTGTTGTTGGTTGGTTTGATTTAGTTTGTTTTTGAACAGGTTGTTTTTTATTTAAGTTGTTTTGTTATAATGGTTTATTACTGTTTTCGACAAAAATTCGTACTATTACTAAGACTACTATTTTGAAATAAAAAAGGAGTATAAAAGCATGGAATTCAAGACCACAAAAGGTGAACTTATACACGCTCTTGGGATTGTGATCGGTGCTGTTAACCCGAGAAATACGCTGCCCATCTTAACAAACATATTGATCGAGACCTGTGGGGATGAGGGGGTGCGTTTCACCGCCACCGATCTAGAAATAGGGATTAGCACGCAAGCACTGTCTAAAAACAACAAGGAGGGTAGTATCACCGTTCCGGCCAGAAAGATTTTTGAGATCGCACGCGAACTGCCGGATGGGGACGTTTCGGTTACAGTTGCAAAAAACAATGCCGTAAATATTAAAACAGGAAAAACATATTGCCGTGTTATGGGTTTGGGGAGAGAAGACTTTCCAAAACTGCCCGAATTTTCGTTGGACGGCGCGGTTGAAATTGACCAGAAAATTGTCAAAGAGTGCCTTGCACTAACATCTTTTGCGATTTCATCCGACGAAACAAGATATGTCTTAAACGGAATTTTGATTGACATTAACGGCAGCAAAATACGGTTTATTGCGACGGACGGACGAAGGTTAGCATTTATCGAAAGAGAAATTCCTGTTAAGAGCGAAAAAACCGCAAAGTTTATCATTCCATCTAAAACAGTGAACGAGCTCAACAAAATTCTAGGAACCGAAGGAAAATTACGCTTGGCACAAAGCCACAACCAAATCGTTTTTAGCTTAGACGAAACCGTGTTAATTTCTCGGCTGATTGAGGGGCACTTTCCAAATTATGACCAAGTGATCCCAAAAGAGGAAAACACGTCAGGGCAAATTGACCGGAAGCTTTTATTGTCTGCTGTGCGCCGCGCCGCACTTTTTACAACCCAAGACGCGCAAGCGGTGAAACTTGACTTTGTGAAAGATAAAATCCTGGTGTCGTCGCACTCTGCAAATTTGGGTGAAGCAAAAGAAGAAGTGGAAGCGAAAGTTAACGGAGAAGAAGTGTCCATCGGGTTTAATCCGCACTACCTCATGGACGTTTTGAAAAACCTTGATATTGATCAAGTGTCATTTTCTTTGACCAAGCCGGATAAACCCGGTCTTCTCAAAGCAAACAATAATTATTTATACGTTGTCATGCCGATGCAGATTAACTAAACCATGCACACAACCGAAAACAAAAAACCGCTGGCAGCAACGGTCAACGCTATTTTCACGCGTCTTTCGGAATCGCCCGCCCAACAAAAATCGAAACTAGTGGACCGGTGGCAGGCATTGGTGGGGCCAAAAATTGGCGCTGAAACAACTCCTAAATTCGGACGGCAAAGTGTTATCGTTTGGACCGGCAACGCAGCCCTTGCAAGCGAACTCACGCATAAGTATGGGCAAGCAATTCTTAAGAGACTTCAAAATGAATTCGGAGAAGACATTAAAAAAATTTGGTTCCGTGTAGGGGACCCGCGATAACAACACAAGAAAGACAAAAGGGATGGCGAAAGCAACGATGGAACGAAAGAAAAAAAATACAGAAGCAGCCGGCGGCAAGTCCGGTTACGATGCAACAAAAATCCAGGTTTTAGAAGGCGTAGAAGCAGTCCGTAAACGCCCCGCCATGTATATCGGCGACACCACCTCAAGAGGGCTTCACCACCTTGTTTACGAAGTTGTAGATAACTCTATCGATGAAGCTTTAGCAGGTTATTGCGATAAAGTTGACCTCGAGATTCACAAAGACGGCAGCATTACCATTACTGATAACGGCCGCGGCATTCCCGTTGACACGCACAAAACACAAAAGAAATCAGCGCTTGAAGTTGTGATGACCACACTGCACGCCGGCGGCAAGTTCGACAACAAAGCCTATAGGGTTTCGGGAGGGCTGCACGGCGTCGGCGTTTCTGTTACCAACGCGCTTTCCGAATGGTGCGAAGTTCGCGTGTCACGCGACGGCAAAATCTATCACCAAGCGTATGAACGCGGAAAGGTCGCCTCCAAAATCACGGTGACCGGGGAAAGCAAATCAACCGGAACCGCCGTTTCTTTTAAACCGGACGCACAAATATTTGCCTCCACCGATTTTAGTTTTGACGTGCTGTGTAACCGCTTGCGCGAGCTCGCCTTCTTAAATAAAGGCGTCGAGATTATCATTCGCGACGAAAGAAGCAAGAAAGAGAATAATTTTAAGTACAAAGGCGGGATTTCTGAATTCATCGAATACCTCAACCGAAAAAAGAAGACGCTCCACCCTAAAATCTTTTACATCGAAAAAGAAAAAGACGACGTGCAAGTCGAGTGCGCCCTTCAATATAATGACGGCTACAGCGAAGACATTTTTTCATTCGCCAACAATATCAATACCATTGAAGGCGGCACCCACTTAAGCGGATTCCGGACAGCGCTCACCCGTGCGACGAACCAATATGCGAAAAGCAAAAATCAGCTGAAAGACGTTGAAGGCAATCTAAGCGGCCAAGATTTAAGCGAAGGGTTGGTAGCGGTTGTGAGCGTCAAAATCAAACAACCGCAATTTGAAGGCCAAACCAAAACAAAATTAGGCAACAGTGAGGTCGAGGGCATTGTTTATTCCATCGTGTACGACTCGCTCACGGACTTTTTTGAACGAAACCCCGGTGTGGGGAACCGCATTGTTGAAAAAGCATTGCTGGCACTTCGCGCGAGAGAAGCAGCGCGCAAGGCGCGCGAACTCACCCGCCGTAAGGGCGCGCTTGATTCAGCATCACTGCCCGGGAAATTAGCGGACTGCTCGGACAACGACCCCCGAAACTGCGAACTGTATTTGGTTGAAGGAGATTCTGCGGGCGGTTCCGCCAAGCAAGGCCGGGACAGACGATTCCAAGCAATTTTGCCTTTAAGAGGGAAAATTATCAACGTTGAGAAAGCGCAAATTGACAAAGTGCTTGGCAACGAAGAAATCAGAACCATTATTACCGCGATTGGGGCTGGTGTCGGAACCGCCGGAAACGAAGATGGGCTCAATTTAGAAAAATTAAGATACCACAAAATCATTATCATGACAGATGCTGACGTGGACGGTGCGCACATTCGCACACTGCTCCTCACGTTTTTTTACAGGCAAATGCGGCAGCTGGTTGAAAAAGGCTATGTGTATATTGCGCAGCCGCCGCTTTACCGCGTTAAAAAAGGCAAGCAAGAAGAGTACGTTGAATCAGAAACAAAAATGAATTCCATTTTAATTTCACTTGCGACGGAAGGGACCGAGTTGAAAAGCCTGCAGGGCAAAAAGAAAAAATTTTCCGGCAAAGAGCTTTTAAACATCATGGAAACCGCCAACGCGCTTGATGAGCTGAGAAGTGCGGTTGAGCAAAAACACATTTTCTTTGAAAGGTATTTGGAAGCTTACGACACCAAAAAAGGTTTTCCGCTTTATTTGGTCAAAGAGCCGGGCGTTGATAGCGAGGGACAGTTTTGCTATACCGATGAAGAGCTCGCCAAGGCCACGCAATCCGGCGGTAAAGGCAAAGGAAAAAAGAAAACGGAAACAGCAGAGGCCAAAGAAAATGAAGATGTGTTTGAAGAGATAGAAATTTATGAATCCCGGGAACTAACCAAGGTGATGAAAAAATTGGAAAAAATGGGTCTCGTCGTGGATGATTTGCGGCTGAGCAAAGCGCCCAGCTGGCAGGCAGTCTCCGGGAAAACGGTGAAAGAGGCCAGATCGCTTTTTGAGGCTTATGAGTTATTAAAAGAAATGGGCAAACAAGGCATCAATGTCCAACGCTACAAAGGGTTGGGCGAAATGAATCCGGAACAATTGTGGACCACCACAATGGATCCGGATAAAAGGACTATTTTGCAAGTTACCCTGGAAGATGCGGTTGCTGCCGAGGAAATGTTTACGACATTGATGGGCGAGGAAGTCCAGCA
Source organism: Candidatus Abzuiibacterium crystallinum (assembly GCA_002787155.1). GTDB lineage: Bacteria > Omnitrophota > Omnitrophia > Omnitrophales > Abzuiibacteriaceae > Abzuiibacterium > Abzuiibacterium crystallinum. Next base: position 9,990 of record PCVY01000055.1, read on the forward strand.
GCGCAGACAATTTATTGAAAACAGAGCTAAATACGTCCGTAATTTGGATATTTAACCGAAACTTGAGAGACTAGCACATGGCCAAAGACAATGTTTTTGCACCCAATGAAAAAATAATCCCGCTCCCCATCGAAGATGAGATGGAGAAAAGCTACATTGATTACGCGATGAGCGTGATCGTCGGACGTGCGCTTCCGGATGTCCGCGACGGACTTAAACCGGTTCACAGACGCATTTTGTTTGCGATGAACGATTTAGGACTAGCGCCGAACCGGCCTTACAAAAAATCAGCCCGCATCGTCGGTGAAGTGCTTGGTAAATATCATCCGCACGGTGACCAGGCTGTTTACGACACGTTGGTGCGCATGGTGCAGAACTTTTCTTTACGATATCCTTTGGTGGACGGGCAGGGCAACTTTGGTTCTGTGGATGGAGACAGCGCGGCGGCCATGCGTTATACCGAAGCCAGGCTTTCACGGATTGCCACCGATTTTTTGGGCGACATCGACAAAGACACAGTTGATTTTACGCCGAATTTCGACGACTCGCTCGAAGAACCTTCTATTCTTCCAACGCGTTTTCCCAATTTCTTAGTCAATGGTTCAAGCGGCATTGCCGTCGGAATGGCAACCAACATCCCGCCGCACAATCTGGGTGAAGTGATTGAAGGCATGGTTGCTATCATTGATGATCCCAGCATCACGATTAAAGACTTGGGCAAAATTATCAAAGGGCCCGATTTCCCAACAGCAGGTATTATTTGCGGCCGCGAAGGCATCCGCAATGCCTACGAAACAGGGCGCGGGCGCATTGTCACGCGGGCGAAAGCCGTTATTGAGACCTCAGAGTCAAAAGGAAAGCGCGATGCGATTGTGATCACGGAAATTCCCTATCAAGTTAACAAAACCAATTTAATCGAGTCCATCGCTCGCTTAGTGGAAGACAAAAAAGTCGAAGGGATCTCAAATATACGGGATGAGTCTGACCGCGACGGCATGCGGATTGTTTTAGAACTGAGACGCGACGCCAACGCAAACATCATCTTAAACACGCTTTATAAGAAAACCCAAATGCAGGAAACTTTTGGCGCCATCATGCTGGTCTTAGTAGACGGGCAGCCCAAAGTTGTGAATATCAAGCAAGCCCTGCAGCATTTTATCGATTTCCGTGTCGAAGTGATTACACGCCGCACACGCTTTGAGCTCGACAAAGCCGAGCGGCGCGCTCACATTTTAGAAGGCCTTAAAATCGCGATCGGCAATCTCGATAAGATCATTAAAACCATCCGCGCTTCTAAAAATCCTGAATTAGCCAAAGACGCTTTGATGAATAATTTTAAGCTGTCGGAAGCTCAAGCCAAAGCCATTTTGGAAATGCAGCTCCAGCGTTTAACAGCGCTTGAGAGGGAGAAAATCGAAGAAGAATACTTGGAACTATTAAAAAGGATCGAATATTACCAGTCACTTTTGAAAAGCCGGAAGAAGATTTTAGAGCTCGTGAAAGAAGAATCGAAAGAAATCACCAAGCAATACGCGGATGAACGGCGGACGGTTATTGTGGCTGCCGAAAAAGAAATCGACATTGAAGACATGATTGTAGAGGAAGAAGTGGTTGTGTCAATTTCTAACAACGGCTACATCAAACGCATCCCCGTTTCAATGTACCGCAAACAAGGCAGAGGCGGCAGAGGCGTCACCGGCGGCGGCGTCAAAGAAGAAACCGAGGATTTTATCAGAAGGCTATTTCTGGCGTCGACGCACGATTACATCATGTTTTTCACCAACACAGGCCGTTGTTATTGGCGGAAGGCTTACGAACTTCCTCAGGGATCCCGGCAGGCGCGCGGGAAAGCCATTGTAAATTTACTGGCGCTCAAGCCCGGCGAAACGGTTTCGAGTTATATTCAAGTCAAAGAATTTAACCCTAAGAAATACTTGTTCATGGCCACGAAAAACGGGATGGTCAAAAAAACAAGCCTGGAAGCTTACTCACATCCCCGCGCAAGCGGTATTCAGGCCATCAAAATGAAAGACACAGACGAACTAATCGGTTGTCTGATTACCGGCGGTTCGGATGAAATTTTTATTGCCACCAAATTAGGGAAAGCCATTCGATTCAAAGAAAAACAAATTCGAGAAATCGGCAGAACAGGCAGCGGCGTCCGCGGCATTAAAGTCGGGCCCAAAGATGAGGTAATTGCAGCCCAAATTATTGATCCTAAAGCCACAGCGCTAACTGTGACAAGCCAAGGGTTCGGCAAAAAATCGCTTTACAGCACTTACCGTTTGCAGTCGCGCGGCGGCAAGGGCGTCATTAATACCAAAGTGACGGCAAAGAACGGACACGTGGTCAATGTCATCACGGTTGATGAAAAAGATGAAATCATTGTCGCAACATCAGGCGGCATGATGATCCGTTGTGCCAGCAGCCAAATTAGAACATCCGGGCGCAACACGCAAGGCGTGCGCCTCATTAAATTAAAAGACAAAGACAAAGTTGCTTCAGCCGCGCGCGTGGTAGCAAAAGACGACGACAGCACACCGCCCTTGACAAAAGCCGCCGGCAGTTAAGAGCGCTTTCTAAAATGGAAACCTTCCCATGCTCGATTTGAAATTTATTCGAGAAAACTCCGATTTCGTTAAAGAAGGACTGAAATCCAAACGCCATCCTATTGATGATGTGGACCGGCTGCTCGCGCTTGACCGGAACCGCCGGCAATTAATCACAGAAACAGAGCAATTAAAGGCGCAAAAGAACAAAATTAGTGAAGAAGTGGGGCGTTTAAGGAAAAGTGGGGGAGATCAAAAGGGTCTTATCAATGAAGGTAAGGCGTTATCCCAAGAAATAGATAATATTGATTCTAAAGTGGGAGAAATTGATCAAAAAATAGGTAAAATAGTAAACTCAATCCCAAATTTACCTGATAAGTCGACCCCTGTTGGAGGAGCCCCAGATAATAAAATAGTACGTGAGTGGGGAGAAAAGCCAAAATTTGATTTTTCACCTAAAGATCACCTTAAATTAGCAGAGAAACTAGGATGGATTTCCATGGATTTGGGGGCAAAAATAACAGGGAGCGCTTTTCCAGTCTACATGGGCAGGGGAGCGCGGTTGGAACGAGCGCTCATTAACTTCATGTTGGATTTACACACGAAAAAACATGGTTATCAGGAAGTGTGGCCGCCGGCGCTCGTTAATCGGGAAAGCATGTTTGGGACAGGACAACTTCCAAAACTTGAAGATGACATGTACAAGCTAAAAGATGACGACTTTTTTATGATCCCCACTGCTGAAGTGCCGATCACCAACTTGCACCGGCAAGACACGTTTGAAGACGGGCAGCTGCCCGTGTGTTATACAGGGTATTCGCCCTGTTTTCGGCGCGAAGCAGGCTCTTACGGCAAAGACACAAAAGGGCTGTCGCGCGTTCATCAATTTGATAAAATTGAAATGGTTAAGTTTGTTAAACCGGAAACTTCTTTGGATGAACTTGAAAAGTTGGTGAAAGACGCAGAAGAGGTGCTGCAGCTGCTCGAAATTCCCTATCGGGTGGTTTTGCTTGCCTCCGGAGACCTTAGTTTTGCGGCAGCCAAGTGTTATGATATTGAAGCTTGGGCGCCGGGCACCAACCGTTGGTTTGAGGTTTCGAGCTGCAGCGTGTTTACGGATTTCCAAGCTCGCCGGATGAACATTCGATATAAGGAAAAAAGCGGCGGCAAACCCAAGTTTGTTCATACGCTTAACGGATCAGGCGTCGCCCTGGCACGGACAGTGCTCTGCTTGTTAGAAAATCATCAACAAAAAGACGGCTCCATCCGGTTTCCGAAAACACTGGAAGCACATTTGACATGAGCGGGAAGCAAAACAGACGGTTGTGGTGTGGAGAGGTGGCAGAGCGGTCGAATGCGGCGGTCTTGAAAACCGTTAGGCCCTTACGGGTCTCGTGGGTTCGAATCCTACCCTCTCCGAATTTGAGAGAACAGGTTTCAAAGGTCAGGTGTCAGGAATGGCTCTGATCCCTGTCCACTGGAACCATGCCCCTGCTTTTCATGGAGAGGTCGCATAGCCCGGTTTAGTGCGGCGGTTTGCTAAACCGCTGTGGCATTGAAAAGTGCCACCGGGGGTTCAAATCCCCCCCTCTCCGCCACAAACTGGAGATTTAGGTGCGAGTTAGGGGAGGCATCGCTTCTCCGTATTTTTAAGGGGATCCCGGGTACAGAGAACCTATAAAAACCCATTTCAACATTTACATGATAGGCAAGAAAATACAAGCAGTTCTCATCCAACCCGGTCTTTGTGTTCAAACTATCTCCCGCCTCTATAATCCCGTTTTGAGCTGGCCGAAACAATTTTTTCCCTTTTCAAAAAAAGCGTCATCCACAAAAAGCTGCATTATCGTTAATGGCTTGCCTAAGTCAGGAACCCACCTACTGCACCGGATGGTTGAGTGCATGCACCAGTGGGAAAGCGTTCCCGTCCATCTAAACAACCGTTTGACCGACCACATACGGCCGTCGGGCGGATGGACAACTCATGCGTGCTTCTCACACCACGCCGTTAAACGGCTGCGGAACGGCCAGCTGGCGGGCGCACACCTCAGGCGGACTGAGCCGCTGGTCAAGATCTTAAACGCCGAAACGCCTGAAAGACGGGTTAAGCATCTTTTTATTTACCGAGATCCGAGGGATGCATTTGTGAGCATGATTAATTTTGTTACCTATTCAGACAAAAATCTAAAAACACCCGCCGGGAGACGCATGCGCAAATTCATGCTGGAACAATTCGCAAGCGATCAAGAAAGGCTCTTATGGTATATGCAGACAAAAGTGGATTGGGATTACGAGGGGTACCATGCTTGGCTGAAAGACGAGAACTGCTTTTGCGTCAAGTTTGAGGATTTATACACCGAGTGTCTTGGCTGCGAGAAGGGGCAGTGGGGCGCAACCATCCGAAAAATTTTTAATTTTTTAGAAGTCGATCTTAACCAATTTGACCCCAAAACATTCCACAGCGAAGTTTACGGAAAAAGCCGGACAGCTAACAATGACGTTAAAGACAAAATCGACCAGTATAAACACATTTTTCGCCAAGAGCATTACGAGCTTTTAAAAACGCCTCATTTCGTGAAAGCCATTACGGGATTTGGTTACTCGATGAATGATTAACCTGCCGTATTTCTCACAAAGCTTTTTCAAACCACAACATCGCCTATTCCGAGTTTAAATTTTCATAACCTTAAGGGACGTCTATATTTGGACGAAAATTGTTATAAGGTCTGTGTGCAAAAAGTGTCTCTAGAAAAGCCTGAAATTTCAATTGTGATTCCGGTTTTCAATGAAGAGAAAAGGATTGCCAAATCGCTCAGTCGATTAGCAAGCTATCTTCGGAGAAGGAAATTGGACAGCGAAGTCATTGTGGTGGATGACGGGAGTAACGACAAGACAGAGAAGATATTAAACGATCTTGCCCAAGGGAATCGATTGTTGCGCGTTGTCAGACACGAGAAAAATAAAGGCAAAGGATTTGCGGTGCAAAAAGGCGTTCAGCTTGCCAAAGGAAAACTTATTTTTTTTACAGATGCGGATCTTTCGACACCACCGCAAGAAATCAAACGGTTTATAGAAATTTTTAACGAACATCCCTATGACGGATTAATCGGCTCGCGCAACACGCCCGGCGCACGGCTTAAAATTAAGCAGCCTTGCTACCGGCAGAATATGGGGAGAGTGTTTAACTGGTTTGTCAGAAAGATGACGCCTTTGGATTTCAAAGATACTCAATGCGGGTTCAAAGCATTTAGAAACCACGCAGCCAAACAGCTCTTTCCGCGGTTAAGGTTGGAAGGGTTTGCGTTTGATGTGGAACTATTGATGTTGGCGCGCGAACATGATTTTTTTGTAAAGGAAGTGCCGGTGACATGGGTCAACAGCCGCAAAAGCCGCGTTTCTCCGTTAACCGGCAGCTTGAAAATGTTTCTAGAGCTTCGTCAGATTCAGAAACGCTTTAACCGGCGGAAAAGAAGACAAAGATGATACAAACGCGAACCGTCCCGCAATTTTTTAGTTATGCGTTTTTTCTGATTTCCCAAGCACTCTTTTTAGCGCTTTTAAACCGAGTCGAAATCAACGTGGCCAATATCCTATATTTGGTTCCGCCGTTTTTATTTTTTGTGATGAGCGTATGGATTTCACTCTGGACCAAAGACCTTAAAATCGCCTTCTTGAGTTTAATCGGGTGGTTTTGCATCGGGTTTCTTCAATTTGCCATGCAAAGCGGATTGGTCGAAGAAAATGTTTCCTTATTAAAATGGACCATCCTTTTTTCAGTGGTAGCGTTAGGCCCCCCTATTTTAATTTTCCATCGGCAAAAACGTTTTAATCACCACCCCGGTTTTGTGACCCATTTACTTCAAATCTTCATTTTATATTTATTTATTACCTGCTGTTTCAGTGCGTATCCCATGGTGAGTTTGATCCGCTCACTGGGTTTTTTAGCGATCGTTTTTTTCGCGTTTTATTTTTTACCCAGGCAAATGAAGGCGGACAAAGTCATGGACACTTTTGTTGCTTGCGTTTGGTGGATGTCGCAAGCGATGGTTGTCATTAACCTGCTTGCGTGGCTAGGATTGGTGCCCGCCGAAACGCTGTTTCGAGACCGCTTCCAAGGTATTTTTGACAACCCAAACGGGCTGGGTCCGTGGCTTAATTTATCAGTTATGACAAGTCTAGCAATGGCTTCCCGCCGCGGGGCTGTTTTTAAATGCGCAGCCGCGCTTTCAATTTTAGTCAGCCTTTTTCTGTTGTTCTATTGTAATTCGCGCGCCAATTATCTAGGACTTGTCATCGGCGTATTTGTTTTTCTTCTGTTTTCGCGCAAAAAATGGGTATGGGTGACTTTTATAGCGCTTGCGCTCATTTTCACGGCTTTTTACCAATCCTATTATGCGCACCCCATTATCGAGCTTGATTGGACCGAACATTTGAGACTCGAGTCGCGTTATGGGCCTACGACGGGGCGCATTGATAAATGGATTGCTTCGCTTGAGGCTGTCAAAGAGAATCCGTGGCACGGCACGGGTTTGGGCGCGCAGGAAGCCGTGGCCGATCAATATTCGGCGTCATTGGCCGAGCAGGGTATCGAGCGCTTACTGTTTGATAATTCTTATCTTAATTTCTTATACGAAACCGGTTACGCAGGGCTTGCGCTGTTTTTGTTGTGGCTTTTTTCATCGCTTGTTGTCGTTGCGAAAAACTGTTTTTTAAAACAAGACCCCGCCCATCAATTTTACAGCCGCTTTACGATAGCCGTGACTTTAAATCTGTGCACGGTTGCTTTTTTTGAATCATTTTTTGGCACAGTTGGCAATATTGTGTCCCTTGTGTTCTGGGTGCTTCTGGGTCTCGGGACGACACGGCCGGCGTTAACGGAATAGTTTTTATGCCTGAACCAAACAAAACAAAAGTAGTCTTTATTTGGAAAAACATGGGGCATTACCATCAAGCCCGGATGGAAGCGCTTTGCAAACAAGCCGATCTTGATATAACGGTAATCGAATTGTATCGTAGAGAAAAAATGCGTTTTTGGAAGCCGAGCGGTGTTCGGAACTTTAAAAATATCACGATTTGGTCGGGCGAAGCAAATGGGCTGATTGAGCCGCTGGTCGGGTGGCTGGTGCTGATGGCAGTTCTTAAAATAAAACCGGCAGTTTTAATTATTCCGGGCTATAACCAGCTGAGCTCATTTTGGGCTCTTTTAGCGGGCCGGCTGAGCGGATCAAAATGTGTCCTGTATTCAGTGACACACGCTTTAGATAAAAAAAGGCACTTCTTGGCGGAGGCTCTCAAAAAGCAATTGTTATCACTTTTTGATGCTGTTTTTGTGGCGGGCGGGCGCGCCAAAGCTTATATGCACCAGCTTGGCCGGCCGCCGGAGACTGTTTTCACCATTGGCAATGTGGTAGACAACCAATATTTTGAAACCGGTTGTCAAAAAGTCCGGCAAAGAGCGGATAGTGAAAGACAAGCGTTAAAATTGCCTAAAAATTATTTCCTTTATACAGGCCGCCTCGCAAAAGAAAAAAATCTTCTTGTTTTGCTCCGGGCGTTTGCCCAATATCGCATGCGGTCCCAATCATTGGGGTGGTCACTCGTGTTGGTTGGCAGCGGACCGGAAGAAACAGGGCTTAAAAATTTTGCGAAAGAGCAACGGATAGCCGATATTTATTTTGTGCCTTTTCAGCAGCCCGAAACACTGGTTGCTTATTATGCTTTAGCCGGCGCGTTTGTTCTTCCCAGCGCTTCAGAAACATGGGGATTGGTTGCCAACGAAGCCGCAGCCTGTCAGCTTCCTTTGCTGCTTTCCGAGCGCTGCGGGTGTTTGCCGGAACTTTTGAAAAATGGCGAGAATGGATTTGCTTTTGACCCGTTTAATGAAAAAGAATTGGCGGGTGCGATGGAAAAGTTAACTCAAAACCCTGCTGCGGTCAGCACGTTCGGCGAAGCGTCGCATCAGCTGGCCCAAAAATTAACCCTCCACCAATATGCGCAGCGGGTCAGTGCCGGCGTCCAGCAAATTATTTCAAGGAAAGCGATATGAAAGTTTTGCATGTCACAGCAGATTTTGAGCCTAAATGGGGCGGTGTTTACCATGCCGTGACCGGAATGGCAGATTCATTAAGCAAACATACCGACGTTCATATTTTTGGGAGCACCCGGACTAAAAATCCTGACGCCGGTACACCGCATCCGCGCGCAGAAGTTTTTCCAACGGCTTCAAAATTTCAGTTTTCATTTGCCATTAAGAAAAAGTTGGAGGAAGCCATCTGTGCTTATGACTTGGTGCATATCCACGGCCTTTGGCAGTTTCCGCTGTCATACGCAGCGGCTCTTGCTAAAAAGAAAGGCATTCCTTATGTCTACCATATTCATGGCATGTTAGATGAGTGGTGTCTGAAGCATCATGCTGTTCGAAAATATATTTATAGCGCACTTTGGGAGCGCGCTCATTTAAACGGAGCCCGGCGCATTATTTGCGTGACCGAGCATGAGGAAAAACAATTAAAACACTTTGGCGTCACAGCGCCAACCATTGTCATCCCCAACGGCATTACGCGGGATGACGCAGAAGCCAAAGCCTCTAAAGAACTATTTTTAAAAAAATACCCGGTTTTTGAAAGCACAACAATCATTACAACACTGGGGCGCATTCACCCAAAAAAAGGACTGGATCTTTTGCTTCGGGCTTTTGAAAAACTATTTCAACCGCCTGGTCGCGCCAAGCTCATTATCGCCGGGCCTTCGGAGGACAAACCGTACGAGCGAAAACTAAGGCGTTTTGTTGATCAGCATAAACTCGGGGGGCACGTTATTTTTTTGGGGCCCATTTACGGCGATGAAAAAAAAGCTATGCTGGCTGCATCTCATATTTTTGTGCTGGCTTCGCGCGATGAGGGGTTTTCACTTTCTCTTTTGGAAGCCATGGCGCAAAGCGTGCCTGTTATTGTGACTGACGCATGCCATTTTCCTCAAATCGAAACGCAAAAAGCAGGTATTCAAGTATCGCCGGATCCGAATGAAATTCTATCGGCCATTAGTTTGCTAGTTGTTGATGAGCGGAAATGCCAGGAAATGGGAGAAGCCGGCCGGCGGCTGGTCTTGGCTCAGTATCAATGGGACGCCATTGCACTCAAGCTGGTATCTCAATACAGGCAAATCTTGGAAGAGGAAAAGAAATGAAGCGGATTTTAATCGTCGATCGCTATTTTTATCCGGATTTGCAAGCAACGGCTGTTTTATTAACCGATTTAGCTTCGCATCTTTCAAATCACTTTGCCGTTGAAGTCATGTGCGGCGCACCTTCCAAGTTTCAGGATGAGAAAAGCACTTTAAAACTACCGGCTCAATTAAAAGTTACACAATTACCGGCAACCAACTTTAATCAGCACCATTTGTTGGGCCGTTTGGCCAACTATTTTTCATTTTTATGTTGTGTGCCCTTGGCTATTTTATTTCATGCCCGCGTTGATTTAATTTTGGTACAAACCACGCCGCCGCTTTTGTCTTTTGCGGTATCGCTTGCTTGCCGGGTGAAACGCATTCCTTATATTTACGTGTGCCAGGATCTTTTTCCGTTTACCGCAATCAAAAGCGGGTTAATTCACGAGTCTTTTCTGACGCAATGCTTAGCAGACCTAAATCGCTCAGCCATTCGTCACGCCAGTTACGTGGTGGCTTTGGGCCGCGACATGGCTAAACGGCTTAAAACATGCGGCGCTCAGGAAGAACAAATTAAAGTGATTCCTAACTGGACAGATGTGACACCGAAAGCCGGCATTGAAAGGGACAATCCCTTTGCGAAAGCACAGCAGCTGACGGGGTGCTTTGTTGTCATGCATGCCGGCAATTTTGGGTATGTGCAAGACTTTGATTTCCTCTTGGAAGTGGCAGAACATTTAAAAGAAGATACCCAAATCAAAATAGTATTGATCGGCGGAGGGGCTGTGCGCGGAGCAGTTGCCGGGAAGGCCAAAGAAAAAGGATTATCAAATGTTTACTTTCTGCCTTTTCAGGAACGAACCGAGGTATCGCTTGTTTTAGGGAGCGCTGATCTTCAAGTGGTGTCACTCAAAAAAGGATTGAGCGGTTATTCGGTTCCCAGCAAAACGTATGCGATTTTAGCTTGCGGGAAAGCCTTATTAGGGGCTGTCGAAAAGGACAGCGAAGTGGCATACTTAATAGAAGAGGCCCAAGGAGGGTTGGTCACGGGCGGGAAAACGGCCGAAGCTGTTGCCGAAGAAATTAAGCAGTTAAAATCAGAACCCCACCGGATCAAAACGTGGGAAGAAAATGTAAGGCGTTTTGCGCAAAAGAAGAATTTTCGCGAAGCGGCGTTTGAAGCTTATGAACGATTAATCAGAGAGGCATCGGCATGAACCAAAAAGAAAGCCTATCTCGTTATTGGAAAGACAAAAAAGTTCTCATTACGGGCGGAGTTGGGATGATCGGATCCTACTTAACGGAACTGGTGGTGCAAGCGGGCGCAAAGGTCAGCGCGGCTGATAATTTGGAACGGGGTGAGTTGCAGTTTATCAAACCAATTGTCAAAGAAGTTCAATTCCACAAAGTTGATTTAAGAGATGCTGAAAACTGCAAACGTGTTGTCAAAAAACAAGACGTTGTTTTAAACCTGGCTGCCAAAGTCACGGGGATCGAATACAACCGGACGCATCAAAAGGAAATGTTTGAAGCCAATATGCTCTTGCAGCAAAACATGATTCATGCCGCTGCCCATGCCGGAGTAGGGCGGTTTTTACAGGTCAGCACAGCCTGCATTTACCCGCACGACGCTTTGGTGCCTACGCCTGAGTCGGAAGGATTGCGCGGAGCCCCGGAGCCAACCAACGGCGGATACGGCTGGGCTAAGCGTATGGGAGAGCGTTTAGCCGAGTATTACACAAAAGAAACTGACATGGCTTGTGTCATTGTCAGACCTTTTAATGCTTATGGGCCGAGAGATAATTTTGATCAAGAGAAAAGCCATGTCATCCCCGCTTTAATCAAAAAAATAAAAGATGGGCTTGACCCTGTCCCAGTCTGGGGGTCAGGGGACCAAAAGCGGGTTTTTGTGCATTGCAGGGACATCGCACGCGCCATGATGCTTGTCACCGAGAAAGCACCGCCTGCCGATGCCGTTAACATTGGTCATGACCAAATGATCACAATTAAAACGCTTTTTGAAACTCTTTGCCGGGTGCTAAGCAAACACCCCAAACCCTTTTTTGACACGTCAATGCCGGAAGGTTACCCCGAACGGGCTGCCTCCGTTGAAAAATTACGCCGGATCACAGGGTTTGTTCCGGAAACGAGTTTGGAGGACGGTGTACGCGAAATCATCGAGTGGTACGAACGCCGCGGAAAGCAAAAACGAAAATGATCCCTTGGGATTTCTTTGTTGTAACAGCACTAACAAGTTTGGTTGTGAGCTATGGTGTCAGCACGCTTTTAGTTTCGCAATGCCGCGGAAGGACATCCGCTAAAAAACGCCCCACGCCTCCTACCACCGGCGGCACAGTTATTTTTCTCTCAATGGCTGCGGTACTCCTTTTACTTTTCGTGCTTTACCAACGTTTTTTTGAGTTAAACCCCAAAAAACTGTGGGGCGTTGCGATCGCCGGGGCTTTTATTTTTTTATTAGGCTATATTGATGACCGAAAACCACTGCACTATTCTCAAAAATTAATCGGACAGATCCTCAGCGCCTGTGTTTTGCCGTTGGCAGGGTTTAAAATTGATTTCATTACAAATATCGGCGGTACCGCTCTTTATTTACCGGACTGGATGAGCGGCGTTTTCATCGTGGGCTGGCTTGTTTTTATGATGAATGCAGTTAATCTGATAGACGGCCTTGACGGGCTGGCAGCCGGCGTGATTGCCATGGCAGCCTATACTATTTTCTTGTTGTGTTGGAATGTAAATGCGGTGATCTCAGCGGGGGCACTTGCGCTGGCGTTTTCACTTTTAGGCATTTTGCCGTTTAATGCTTATCCGGCGCGGTTTTATTTGGGAGATGCGGGCAGTTTATTGATTGGGTTTCTGATCGGGATTTTTTCGCTCTTTTTCCAAGTGAAGACTTATGCCGCGGTCGTTATTATTATTCCTCTCTTCATTCTATTTATTCCGGTCTTAAATACGGCTATGGTTTTTGTCAAACGGTTAAAGAGAGGGCGGAATCCTTTAAAAGGCGATATTTTTCATCTGCATTACAGATTGCTGCGGCAAGGGCTGTCACACCGCAATACGGTTTTGTTCTTATGGTCTGTGACAGCATCGCTTTGCGTGTTGGTTGTTCTGAGACAATATTTACCGGTTCGCCCGCGGACAATTTTGTTTTTAATAGGGGTGTTGGTTTTATATACCGTGTTGGTGCAATTGTTTCTTGGATATTTAAAAGAAAAAAGACAAGAAGCGGTTAACCGAAGAAAATAAGTGCGGCCAGACGGATTTGAACCGCCAACCCTCAGTTCCGTAGACTGATGCTCTATCCAATTGAGCTATGGCCGCAAGAGACAGCAAAGCAACCAAATTACCTAAATAGTTTTTCTTGCGCAATCCGGCAAAAGCTCCGTAGGAACGAAGCAGGATAGCCGCAAAAAAAATAAGCTGAGGCAACGGGGCGAAGATGCGGCTATTATAATAGAATTTAAATAGTTGTCCATGACTGTATCAATTGGGCGAAGAGACAAAAAGGTGCAACCACATGAGCAATCCTCAAGAGATGAATCGCGAAGCTTTCATGAGAGAAGCTTTAAAAGAAGCAAAAAAAGCATTCCAAAACGGCGATGTACCCGTCGGTGCCGTTGCTGTTTATCAAAACAGAATTATTGCGAGAGGCTATAACCAAATGGAGCTTCTGCACGACCCAACCGCACACGCTGAGATGATAGCTATTACGCAGGCAGCAAGTTTTTTGCACACGCGCGGGGGGAAAGACCATAGGGGATCGCTGGAAAAAGTTTCTTTTTATGTGACCTTGGAGCCTTGCCCGATGTGTGCCGGGGCTTTGGTGCTGGCACATTGCGAGAATCTCATTTATGGAACCAAAGACCCTAAAATGGGCGCTTGCGGGTCTCTTTACCGAATAACGGATGACGCCAAACTAAATCATCAATTGAATGTGTTTGCAGGCGTGTTAGAATCAGACGCCAAATTCTTAATGCAAGAGTTTTTCAAAAGTTTACGTAAGGAAAAACGATGAACAAAACCATGACCGTCCATCCGCGTTCTTATATCCTGTTTTTAACTGTTTGCGCCGTGTTTTGTGTGGTTTGCCAAGCCTTCGCCGCCAATACCGGCAAAGCGATGACAACAGAAGAAGTAAAAGCAGCGTTAGAGCAGAAGCGCCAACAAATGATCGAATTGGATAAAGAAAAGCAAGCCTTGATTCAGGAAAAAGCCAGCACGCAAGTCATTATGGAAAAAACCAAGGAGATTATGACAGTCAGGGAGGAAGCTTTGGAACTTTTTGAAAAAATTAAACCATCCGGCCCGCCAAAACCAGTCAGCGCCAGTGAAATAGCGCCTGAAGAAGCAAAAAAAATAGAGACTTTGATACAAGAGCGGCGCCAAAAAATTGTCAAAGGGGCAGGCAGCAAAGAAATCAGTGATTTGACCGAAGAAATTCAAGCGATCCACTTGTCTATTATCAATCAGTATAGAAAAACACAAGCAAGCCATTTGCCCCCGGCCGCACCATCCCCGGAAGAGCCTTTGAAGCAGTAGTCCTAGTACCGTTGGACAATTAAAATTGAGAGTTTTATGCTCAAAATGATATGCTCAAGGCTTCATCCTAATCGTGTCAATTATCGTGGTCTAACGGCACTAGATTCCGAGCTTATTTTTTGCTACGATGTCCCGCTGATTTATCATTAAACAAAGAGATGCCGGTCCCGCCTAAAGACGGGATGCTGCCATAGGCGGCAAGCGGGGATTATTTTTACCGTGAAACAGAAAGATTCATAGTAGATATGTTTTATGTTTATATTCTAGAAAATGATCGAGAAAAATACTATATTGGTCATTCTCAGAAAATACCCGAACAAAGACTCTTGAGCACAGCCATGGCAAGTCATTTATCGTGAAAATTACTGCACAAAACAAAAAGCCTTTGCAAGGGAACGGCAAATCAAAAGTTATAAAGGCGGCCGGGCGTTTAAGTCATGAATTGACAGATTATAATTTTGGAGAGATGCCGGAGCGGTTGAACGGGCGCGCCTGGAGAGCGCGTAGGCTCTTAACCGAGTCTCCAGGGTTCGAATCCCTGTCTCTCCGCCAATTTTCACTTTCGCCCGAAACGGCGGGAGCGAGCGTGTCGCGAAGCGACACGGAATGCCATTTTTGCGCTACGCGCCAAGGTTT
>PCVY01000073.1:0-1196 GCA_002787155.1 Candidatus Abzuiibacterium crystallinum
CCCCATCAGGGTCGCCAGAATATATTGGCGGAACTTAAAACCGCATAGACCGGCGCCAAAATTTACAATGTCCCAGGGAAAAAAAGGAATGAGCCTTGCGATTACAATGGAAGTGAACCCATGCTTTGAAACAAATTGATCGCATTTGCCGAGGAAGTTCTGTTTCGTCACCTTCTGAATAAAATCCCGGCCTAATAAACGGGATAAATAAAAAGGAAGAACAGAAGCCACTGTGGCCGAAATCACCGTATAAAATGTTCCACGCCAGGGGCCCCATACAAGGCCGCTCGCGACAGAAAGGATCGAACCCGGAAAAGCAATCAAGGACGTCACTGCGTAAAGTAAAAAGAAAATGACCGGCCCCCAAATTCCGGCGCTTTGGACCATATTTTGAATCGCTTCAATAGAAAATTTTTGACCATGCTGAAGGTATTGTGAAAGCCCTATCACCATTCCGACTATTAAAATCAATGCTATGAATTTCCAGTAGATTTTCTTGTCTTTCATAAAGTCCTCACCCCGGCCATTTTGATTGACCGGACCACAACAGCGGAATCGTGCCCGGAACACGTAAAAAACCGCTGACGACTCCTTTCCAGCCGACCGTAGCTCCAAGGCGGCTGAATTTTTTCTCATCCGGCATCGCCGAATAGCGGGAATCTTTTTTCGCTGCCTCCAGATTCAAGATAGTCATAATCAGACCCAGGTGCGAAAACCCTTGAGGGAAATTGCCCATAAATTCACCCGTTGCAGGATCCATTTCCTCTGCATACAGACCCAGAGGACTGGCATGCTTAAGTATTTCTTTAAGCAAATCCTCGGCAGCACTCATTTCGCCTTCCCTAATCAGGTGATTGATACGCCAAAAAGAGCAAAGCAGGAAAGCTCCTTCTTTCCACTGATACCGCTGTTCCTGATTGCGATAAACGAACGGCCCTGCGGCCAGGTGCTTTTCAATCTGCTCACGCGTACCGCTCGCATAACGCTCCTGAAGAAATCCCGACGTAAAACCCAGTAACCCGCCGGCATCGACATCATTTGATTCGTAACTTTCCAAAAGATACTCTCTGCCATTTTCTTCTTTAATCCCTTTTTCGATAACCTGTTTCTGAATTTCATCCGAAACGGCTTCGAGATCTTTCCCCCGCCCCAGGCCAAGTGCGCTAGCTCTCTGTAGAGCGACCCAGGCCATCATT
>PCVY01000073.1:1205-2359 GCA_002787155.1 Candidatus Abzuiibacterium crystallinum
TCTGCCAATGCTCTAAAACATCCTTCACCATTTCCTCGGCAAGTCCTTTCATCTTGGCGTTGATTTCACCGCCCGTCTGCTTGAAGTAATAAAGGGTCTGGAGAAGATGCCCATAATTATCAATTTGAAATTGATTCGCCGCACGGTTCCCGATTCTGACCGGTTTTGAACTGCGGTATCCTGACAAATGATCAAGATATTGCTCTTCGGTCAGGGATTCAGGACGGATCCCGTATAAGACCTTGATCATGGCTTCCGGTCTTTTCCCTTGCCCCATGCACTGCTCGTGCTCCGTCATACACTGTCTTGTTATAAATTGGAAAAAGGCTTTGGCCTCGCCCGAATAGCCGAGCCTGAAAAAAGCATCGATAAAAAGCGACGTATCCCTGACCCACACATACCGGTAATCCCAGTTCTGCTCTCCGCCGAAACTTTCGGGAAGAGAGGTGGTCGGTGCCGCCACAAAAGCACCCGTGGAAGCGTACGTCAAAAGTTTTAAGGTAACAGCACTTCTGCGGATTATTGTTTGATAAGGCCCGCGGTAATAATTAAAAAGGTTCCATTCCCGCCAAAAGGATTCGGTGAGGCGATACCAACGCTCTATCTGTTCGGGATCCGGCTCGCTGTGTTCTTTTCCGTAATCGCAAATAACATAATGGCCCTTGCCCTGGGTTATGGAAAATCGGACCGTAAGATCCCCGCCGTCAAGTTTAAGGTCAAGGTCACTGTAAAAAACGGCTTCGTCCGAGATGGATGCGCCGGATTTTTTCTGCCAGTGAATCGTTTTTCGACCGTAATCGGGACGAGCCCGGACAGCGATTTCCATCGGCAATTCATTTCCTTCAACAAGCCGAACCGTTCTTATCAATTTGCGGGCCGGTTGAAGCAGCGTGAAGTCATAAAACCTCGAATTCTTTTTCCGGGCTATCACGAAGAAATCTCTCAGTTCGACGATTCCGCGATCCGTGATAAAACGTGTCACGAGGATGGCACTGTCGTCCACATAATGCCGCTCTGTCCGGTAGGAAATTGCAGGACGAATATAAAACTCCCCACCCTTCTCACGGTCCAGAATCGCTCCAAAAAAAGACGGCCCGTCAAAGGCGGGCAGGCACAGCCAGTCAATGCCACCGTCCGTATTAATCAATGCGGCC
>PCVY01000073.1:2369-2609 GCA_002787155.1 Candidatus Abzuiibacterium crystallinum
ATTTCGTATTCTTTCACTTTTTCCCCTTGTTTTTGACCTCTTGAAATCACAAAACTAACCCCCCGCTGCGAAACCGGGATAAAGTGTCATCCCGCCGTCAACAAACAAGGTTGTTCCATTGATATAGTCCGATTCATCCGACAAAAGCCACACGGCCGCACGGCCAACGTCCTCAACCTCACCGATACGCTGATAAGGAATGAGCTTCAATAGTTCCTCTTTCGCTTCCTTGGTTGCCCA
>PCVY01000073.1:2635-3053 GCA_002787155.1 Candidatus Abzuiibacterium crystallinum
ACGCCGCCTTTCGAAGCCGCATAGTTCACGTGTCCGGCCCAGGGAATCACTTCATGGACCGAGCTTATGCACAGAATTTTCCCGGCAGCGCATGAAACCTCAGGAACAATCCCGCGCCGTTTGAATTCCTTTACCGCTTCCCGGGCACACAGAAACTGCCCGGTAAGATTGACATCAATGACCTTTTGCCATTGGGCGAGCGTCATTTCCTCAAAAGGAGCATCCTGTTGAAGCCCGGCATTATTCACTAGGATATCAACCGTCCCGAATTGTTCGATCGCTTGACCAAACATCGCTTGCACATCGGCTTCCTTTGAAACATCCGCTTGAATGCCAATGGCTTTCCTGCCTTCGGCCTTCAATTCTTTGATCATGTTTTGTACGGCATCCTCATCTTTTAAATAATTAATCGCAACAT
>PCVY01000051.1:0-5611 GCA_002787155.1 Candidatus Abzuiibacterium crystallinum
ATCAATTTCTCCACTTCCTCACGCAATTTTTCTAAATCAAACGGTTTTTGAAGGAACAAGTCCCGCCCGATTTGCTCGGCTTCATCCATCATGGCTTGATCCACGTAGCCGGTAATCACGATCACTTTTGATTTGGGCGATTTTTGCTTGACGGCTCTTAACACGCTCGTGCCGGCCATGTCGGGCAGTTTCATATCAAGGATCACAAGCGCGGGTTTTTCTTGGCCGAGAAAACGCACGCCCTCTTCGCCGGATTCGGCTGTGAACACACGGAAGCCCTCTTCTTCAAAGAACTCTTTGACCTGTTCTACGATTTCGGCTTCGTCGTCTATGATGAGAATTAGTTTTTTGTCCATGATTTCCATTCCTGGGGTCAGACCTCCGACAAAGGCGGACAAGCTGGTCTGACCCCAAGTTTGCTGGTCACTGCTTACTTCCCCTTCGTTCCCAACTGCTCTTCTATGCCGATGCTTGACTCTTCTTCATAAATGGGCAGTGAAATCGAAAACGTGGTTCCTTCGCCCGGTTTGCTTCGCACATTAATATCACCGCCATGAAGTTCAATAATATATCGGCACATATAAAGGCCAAGCCCAGAACCTTTCCCGACTGGCTTCGTGGTAAATCCGTAGTTGAATATCTTTTTAGCCACATCTTCCGCCATCCCGCAGCCGTTATCGGTAAACTCAACTAAAACCATCTTCCCATTATCAGGCTTCAGGTACGCTTTCACAAAAATCTGCCGCTCGCGCCGGCCCTGCATGGCGTGATACGCATTAATAAATAAATTGAGAAAGACCTCCTGGAGCCGTTCTAAGTCGCCTCGAATCAGCGGTGTGTTGCCGGGGATATCAAACTCTACCTCTGTCCCGCTCAGGTTGTCAAGATAGGTTTGAAACTGCACCAGGGGAAGCGTCTCCTCCAGCACCAGTTTAAGTGAAAGCGGTTCAAATTTACCCTTCTCTGATTTTTTAAGGAGGCCGGTGAGCGTATTCACCACCGCTTTGATACGGCCGATGTTCTGCTCCATCTTCTGAAAAATATCGAGGATTTCGGCCACTTTCAGGTGCTGATTCTTTCGGTATTTTAAGATAGCGCGGCTTACATTCATCGAAAGAATGGTGAGCGGGTTGTTCACTTCATGGCCTACGGATGAGGCCAGGCGGCCGAGCGTTGCCATTTTTTGCTCGTGGATAAGCTGTGCCTGTGTATCCTGCAGGCGCTTGTTGGCAAGTTCGGTTTCATTAAGGGCTTTAATGAGGTTTGACTGCGCCACCTCCAGTTCATTGTTGATGGTCTGCAGTTCTTTGGATTTAAAAATGGCTTCATCGTAAAGCCGGGCATTCTCAATCGCAATCGCCGATTCCTGCGCCAGCGTGTAAAGCACATTTAAATCGTCATCCGTAAAATGCTCACCTGATTTTTTTTCACCCAAAATCAAAATGTTGCGCAGTTCGCTGCCGAGGAAACTCGGGATGCAGGCGGCCGCTTTCAGGATGAGCATTCGGTTGCGGATGGTTTCGTAATCGTGCTTACTTCTCGGTTTATGCGGCCGCGGGCCTTCATCATCCCGTCCTTCCATTAATTCGGTCGCCCGATCAATATCAATCGGCTCCTGCTCTTCTAAGAGATAGCGGATCAGCGGGTCCTTCGTATTAATGATTTTAAGCAGCGGCGGGCTTTGGTAGCCGCGTCCATAGTTGAAATAAAAATTGTCCGTTCCAATCTCGCGGCTCAGGACCCCTGCATTTTTGACGCGTACCCGCATGGTAATGAAGTGTGTCACCAACCTGCATAAGTGATCCAAACTCTTAATCTTCGACATCCCCTGCGAGGCATCGCGCAAAAGCTTCTGATAATCAAATTTGCGCTGAAATAAGAAGCGGTCGGTTATATGAATAAGAAGTTGACGCAAGGGATCGTAGCCCAAGACGATTAAAAGGACACTCACAAACGTCGTCGTCATGCGGCCAACAGGAAGATAGGCGCCCAATATGTCTTGCACCACAAACGTCACAAACGCAAACACACCAAAGACAAACGACGTGAGACCGGCAAATATGACCGTCCGACGAATAATTAACTGTATATCAAGAAATTGGTACCTAAATATAATATAAGCGATAGAAACACTGAGAATCAAAACTCCATAATTTGAAGTCTCCGCTACCCCTGGTAGGTTTATGTCATATACTAGTAAGTAATTACAACTTCCACCTAAATATCCGATTACGGAAAACCAGAATAGATATAAAGCTTGTTTTTTTAAAATAGGTGTTGACGCTCTTTTTTGGTAAGTCCAAAGCTGGGTAACTGAAATAATTACACACTCTAGAAAAAAAAATATAAAGAAAATATATGCTGGACCAGGAATGGTAAAATAATTCATCCCAAATTTTGGCGCAACATCGTAGACAAAAAATCTTGTGGCCCATAGTATAATAAGAAAAATAAAAGATATAAAATAATTGGCTAGAATTACTTTTTTCAGTCGAGATTGATTATGTGAAAAGACAGTGACAAAATGAAATAGAGTTGATGGAATAAAAACTGTTCCGCTTAAGCACATGCGATCCCAAAATAATCCCCATTCATGCGAGGGTGCCAGAATCATGAAAATAGTAAAGAAAGCCCACCATGTTATAGATAAAATATATGCTGTAAAAGATCGATTTAACTCATGTTTTGACCTGTTAAAAAAAACTAACCATGCAATAATAGGCAAAACAATCGAAATTAGTGAAAAACCAAAAATATGATTAACAGCTAAAGGATTCATGTTTTTTAATGTCTTGCAGAATTACTTACAAGCCCGCGGCTTTCTAATGCTATTCTAATATCCTCATCAGAAATTGGTGTATCTTTTGATTTGAAATCTCCTTCTACAACACCACATTTTTTACATAACTCAAGTAATGCAAAAAAATTATTCAAATCAACATCACCTAATGTAGGCTTAATATGATGTTGACAATCATATGAGACTAAAAAAGCCTCTCCTAAACAACCAAAAACGTTATCATCTTCACCGAATCCATAATTATAATCAACTTGCGTGCCTTCAATCTTTAACAAGCCTCCTTCTAAGATAATTCTTTCGTTTCGAGGATCTCGCGGCAACGCTTCTGGCCGTGAATCGTCAATGGCGATAAATCCCTTTGGCATATCTCGTAATTTAAAGACATTCCTAAATGTTGAGGTTGCACAGACCCCCACATGGTGTTCGCGTAATATTTCTTTCAATGATCTTTTATCTTGACCTGAAAGAAACACGTTGATTTCGCTGTGCGGTTCAGAGCTTTCTAATCTATCTTTTGTTTTCGTTAAGTTGCTTTCTTTTATATCTATCAGGGTTATTTTGTTAACTTTCCCGTTAAATGCTCTAGCTACATTTGTCCCCATCTTACCTACACCTATAATCACAATGTTTAGTGTGGATAATTCAATCCCGCCGATTCGAGCAATTTTCTCTATCATTAAGTAAATTGATGCTAATGTTCCACAATGACCATTTGTAACTAACAGCCCTAGCGATTGAGCTAAGCCGTGCAGAGTTGAACCTCTGCGGGTAACCATTGGAAACCATCCACCTAAGCCAATAACTACTTTCTCATGAGAGATCTTAGACACGAATCTTACCATTTTTTCCAATTGACGTTGTACCGCATGCCTCCTTTCCATCATGATTTCCGGTACCGTTAACTGTGCAATAACAAAACCGTCAACGCCTTGGGGAGTTCGCACCGAGTTAAGAATAAAAGGAGAAGTTAGTGATACTAACGTGAATGCTCTGCTTTTCTTAAAAAGAAATTTGATCGGAGCTAAAAATGGTGCCGATATAAATACGTCTTGATACGCCCTTGGATGAACAAGAAAAACAAAGCGGGGCGAAATTCCATACAAGATCCTACAGAGCCATTTTGGAAGTTTTTTTATTGGCAATGCACATACAATACTGTCTCGCAGATAATTAAAAAAAGTTTTGAGTGGGTTACGCGCCCATTTTTTCCTATATACTTGAACCATCGCTATTGTCCAATGCCTCCAGCCTCAGAAAAATTCTCTTTCCAATTTCAAGATATTCTTCAGCTGTTAATGAGGTAAATTTTCTTAATCCTCTTCGTTTGAAAAATAAATCCTTAAATTCTGGCGTTCTTGGTGATACATACATTTTTTTCCCGATCCTTACTTCACATTTACGAGACATAACTCGATGAATTTTATTCTGTCCATAGCTGTTTAGCCACTTAATAACTACAGGTACGATTGGTACATTTGTTTTCATGGCTAGCTTAGCAATGACCAAGGGATTAATTGTAACACCTTTCATGTATCGCATCGCCGCGCTAGGTGAAATTACTAATGACCTATTAAAGTCTCTCAATATCAGCATTAGCCTTCTAAAAAATGAAAATCCTATTTTCTTTTCATCTAACACCATTACAAAATTTGATGCAAAAATGATGTTAAATATTTTACTTTTTGGTAAATCTGAAGGTGAAATAAAAGTTAATTCTTTTTCTCTAAATAAATATGAAAGCACTAAGAAATCCTCAACACGGGTAAAAGTAGACAGTAATATAATCGGCGAATGAAATTCTTCGGCATTTCTAGCCTGATATCGCACACTCTTAATAAACTTCTTTGCCTTTGCTTGATTAGACGTTAGCCATAATTTATACAAAACACGCTTTATCAAACGAAATCTAACACGCAATGATACAGAGAAAATTTTCATTAGTCATCTCACTGCAAAAATCATTAAGTAATTTCTTAAATATTTTTTCTTACTGCTGCCAATAATTCATCCAAATCAAATGGCTTTAACAAATAATCTTTAGCACCAAGTTTTATTGCCTCTATCGGCGCATCCTCGCTAGCATATCCCGTAATAAAAACAAAGGGTATTTCCATCATTTCTCGTTGCTGAATTAGCTGTTTGATTTCTCCGATCAAAGCAATGCCATCCTGACCAGGCATTCGGATGTCACTTATTATTAAGTTAATATCATTTGATAATATCAAATTCTTCGCTTCATCGCCGCTCGATGCTGCAAGAACTTTAAATCCTTGTCGCTCTAGTAAGTTTCTGACTGACCGAAGTACTAGCACATCATCGTCTATCACTAATATATTCTTTGTCATGTCTGCCACCAATTCATTTGATTATTTATATATGGTTATTTTTTATAATTTTAATGTTTATACGTTGGAACTGATATAATAACATTTGTATATTATCGGACATTTTGACAACTTTATTGACGCTACAGCTTTAAAGCCCATTCTAATCATTTCTTGAATTACAGTTAAATAATAATTGAAAAGTTGTCCCTTGGTTTAGAATGCTTTTAACCTTTATGTTTCCCCTGTTTTGCTCAACGAGGGATTTAACAATATACAGCCCAAGGCCTGTGCCCTCTTTTTCTTTCTTGGTGTAGAAGGGGGTGAAGATGTGTTTGAGTTCGTCTTTGGTCATTCCGATGCCGGTGTCGGTAATCGTACATTGTACCTCGTACTTCGTACTTCGGTTGCCTTTTTCACGATGTACGATGTTCGAAGTACGCAGTATGATACTTAACACTCCGCCTTTCGGCATGGCTTGCAGGGC
>PCVY01000051.1:5625-8747 GCA_002787155.1 Candidatus Abzuiibacterium crystallinum
CATTGGGGACATCAATGTTGATATCCACATTTTGGTAACGGAGCTCTTGTTGGACAAAGAAAAGGGCATCGTCAATCACTTTCACAATATTAACTAATTCTATATTTGTATTTGTCGTGGAAGGTTTTCCGAACTCTCTCAAACGTGTGACCAAATCATTCATTCGATTAATATGAACTTCCATATTTTCAAGCGGCTTAATTAAATTCATATCAACCTTTCCTTTTAAATTAGAAATCGCTTTTTTTGAAAGCTCTTGAAGTAAGAAAAGAGGATTACGAATTTCATGGTTAATGCTCGAAGTCATTAGGCCTGTCAGCATTAGCTTCTCACGGTGGAGAGCTAAAACTTCTCCCGAATCGAGCAACCCTTGTCGAATCACCGCATATGCCATAATAAATGGATAAAGCGGTATGATCAGCAGGCCATATTGCGGAAAAGATATGCCGTAACCGGGAAGGAAAGTTAATGAACCTCCAATAAATCCAATAAGGGTTGCAATGGTCAATGCGAGGATTTGATTTTTCTTCATGCCTGTTTGCACTTTTAAGCTTCTAACAAGTTCATAAAATCCATAAACAGTAACCAAAAAGAATTCTGCGGTGAAGAAATGGAAAATTGGACCGGGAGTCGAAAAATAGTTAAAGTGCCAAATAGGTTTAACGGTTGGGACAAACAGTGGTGTGAATGAAAAGCAAGCAATGACTAAACTATATATATACAGATAAGGAATCATTTTTTCTTTTCGTTCGGAGACACCTAAAAAGGCAAACACAAAACTCAACCAACTCGGCGGTATGAAAAGTGCCATTAGATTCAAGAGCCGTGCAGTTAATAAGGCTGTTTCGTATTCAATAACATTTGAAACCGTAATGGCTTCAAAGCCCGCCCATCCAGCCGCAAAAATACTAAAAACCAGAAAACGTTTTCCTACAATATCATTTCTTTTAAGCAATGCAATCAACGCAATAAAAAAAGTACAATTGGAAAAGAATAATAATGAAAGACTATAAAGATTCATCATTCACCCAAATTATTCGCTCAATTTGAAACTTAAAATAAATATGGTTCCCTTCCCCGCTTCGCTTTCAACTTAGGGACGGTTTTGCCGCACTTTTTTAGCGAGAACCGTCCCTGTGGAAACTCACCTGAAAAACCGTCCCTTTGTCTACTTCACTTTCAACACTCAAAAAAACTCATGCAAACTTACCCTTCCAAAGCTCCTCCAAAAACTGTTGCCAAGGCAGGATTTGAATACCGTCAACTTTTCTTTCCGTCTCCTCCAGAGATACCAGCAAAAACTGTTTTAACTTTCCTTCCTCTTTTAACGCCTTTAACCCGCGTAAATCAGCAGAGCCAATGGTGCGGCTTGCTTTAACTTCAATCGCCGTTTGCGAACCGAGGATGAAATCAACCTCAAAACCAGATTGACTGCGCCAATAACAAACCTCGCCAGCTTGATGATAATCTGCGTACGTTTTTAATTCGTGGAAAATAAAAGACTCGAATGCTTCTCCAAATTCCGGCGAGCCTTGCCTAAATTGTGCCCTATTTTGAAGAAAACGTGTCACGCCGGTATCAAATAAGTAAAGTTTAGAAGTGCCGATAGGTTTTCGTTTTTTAGTTTTTTTCCACCCCGGTACTTCATAAGCAACTAATGTGTCTTTCAGAATTTCAAAATATTCTTGGATAGTGGTTCGCGCTACCTGCGCATCATTTGAAATATTCGCATAGTTGATTAACTGCCCGTTACAAAGCGCAGCTACCTCTAAAAAACGGCTGAATGCAGGGATATTGCGTGTCAAACCTTCGGCAGCTATTTCTTCTTTTAAATAAGCCCCAACATAGGCTGCCAAATCTTCATCCGGCATATCTGAAAAATAGATGGGCGGCAGAAGGCCGTGATTTAACGCTTTGACCAACTCAAATTGTTCCTTAAGTTCAAAAAAACTAAAGGTGTGCAAATGTTTGATGCGCGCGCGGCCTCCCAGCAGATTTGCTCCGCCCCGCTTTAATTTGCGTGCACTGGAACCTGTTAACAGAAAATGGATGCCCCGTTCTTCGATCAGAAAATGAACTTCATCAAGAAGCTCCGGCAGTTTCTGAATCTCATCGATAATAACAATCTTGTCATTTTGATTGCATTCCTGCCTAATCCTCTGGGGCGAGCGGCTCAGTGTTAAATAAGTTTCACGATTGAGCAGGTTGTAGGCACGAAATTGGGATAACGTATGACGGATCAGCCATGACTTTCCGGTCTGCCTCGGTCCGAACAAAAAACATGATTTGTTTTCGAGCGGCTTGGTTAAATCAATTAGCCTGGGGATATTCATTTTAGTTTTTTGAGTCATTGTGTATATTGCCTGATATATTGGCGTTTATTATAATAAATGCCATATATACAGGCACTTGTCAACAATTTATACAAATTCAATTAAAAACCACCTTAAAAACAGTTCCTTTCCCCACTTAGTTTTTAGCCTAGGGACGGTTCCCTTTTGAAGGAACCGTCGTCCCTCTCACTCAAAAACTAAGTTTAAAAGCTGTTCCCTTTCCCGCTTGGCTTTCAACACTGATGCGGCCGCCATTTTGTTCAACCAATGATTTAACAATGTAAAGTCCAAGACCCGTTCCTTCTTTTTCTTTTTTGGTGTAGAAGGGGGTGAAGATGTGTTTAAGTTCGTCTTTGGGTATTCCGGTTCCGGTGTCGGTAATCGTACAGCGAACTTCGGACATCGCACTTCGGTTTTTAGTGTTTGGTGTCATTCCCGAATGTTTTAATCGGGAATCTTCGAACGCAGATCCCCGCTTGAAGCGTGCGGGGATGACACTGGTGTTTTGTTCGGGCATGACACGCTTCCTATCCCTGCTCCCTGTCACCTGACACCTGACCTCTAACCTCCCGCCCTTCGGCATGGCTTGCAGGGCGTTCATAAAAAGGTTCAAGAATATTTCTTCTAACTGGCCTTTGTTGGCTTGGATGGGGGGCAGATCTTCTGGAATATCAATCTTAAGTTCGATGTTTTGATGCCTTAATTCTTGTTGGACAAAAAAGAGGGCATCGTCGATAACTTTTGGAATATGGATTAACTCGTTTTGATCGGTGACAGGTGCGGGCTTAC
>PCVY01000051.1:8787-9876 GCA_002787155.1 Candidatus Abzuiibacterium crystallinum
TAATTTCTGCAAGCGATCCTCCGGTGCTCGAGGCTTCCTTGGCTTTTCTTGTCATTTCTTGGATGAGAAAAAGCGGATTACGGATTTCATGATTAATACTTGCCGCCAAAAGTCCTGTTAACATGAGTTTCTCACGATGAAAAGCAAGGACCTCATCAATATCAAGTAAACGGTAACGCCTGATCGCATACGCCAGGACAAAAGTATAAATAACTAAAATATAATCATCTAGAGGCGAGCTCTTAAGGATAGCAAAGACCCGGCTGAAATATTCAAAACCTGCTAAAATCGCCAAACTATTGGCCAGTAAAAGCCATTTTCGTCTAACTTTTTCACTCCCTTCCGATTCACGGATACCCTGCCAGTTTTGTCTAATAATTTCTAACATCATCAGTGAAAAGAAAGCGAAGAACAAATAGTAAAAAATACCTGGCGCGGAGATGCGAAAAAATGAATCCTCCAATATTCTGACGCCCTGAATAAACCACGGTGTAAATACAAAAATGCTGAGGAAGGTTGAAATGCTATAACCGATGTAAACAATAATTTTTTGTTCTTCCCGCCGTTTTAGAACCTCATGAATAAATGCAAGATAAACTGGTGGAAGCCAAATGCCAAAAAGATAATTAAACCTTAACATCTGCAGCCCTAAACCTCCTTCTAAAATGTTTACAAAAAAAGAACCAATACTCCAGCCACCCACTCCTATCGAAAATAATAAAAATAGCCTATTGATTTTCTCTGTAGGATTTTGAGAAAAAACATACACGCCAATGATAAGGTTGCAAACAAATGAGAAAAAACCACTCCATATATATAAGTTCATCCGATTGAGAACCTCAATTTAAAACAAGTACCCTTCCCTACTTCACTTTCAACACTGATGCGGCCGTTGTTTTGCTCTACAAGGGATTTAACGATGTAAAGCCCGAGGCCTGTGCCCTCTTTTTCTTTTTTGGTGTAGAAGGGGGTGAAGATGTGTTTAAGTTCGTCTTTTGGTATTCCGGTGCCGGTATCGGTAATCGTACATTGTACCTCGTACTTCGTACTTCGGTTGCCTTTTTCACGATGTACGATGTTCGAAGTACG
>PCVY01000051.1:9898-12812 GCA_002787155.1 Candidatus Abzuiibacterium crystallinum
GCCTTTGTTGCCGAGAACTTTTGGAAGGTTTGCGGGAAAATCCTTTTCAATTTCTACCTTTTGATATTTGAGTTCTTGTTCGGTGAAAAATAAAGCATTATTGATCACTTCCTGCAAATCAACTTCCTGTTTTTCCTGACCTTCGGCTGGTTTGCCAAAATGGCGCAATCGCTCAACCAGCTCGTTCATTCGAAAAATATGCGCACTTGCTTTTTCGAGCGCTTGCAGCGCATAGGGATCAGCATGACTTTGGGTCAGCCGGTCCCGCGCTTTTTGAGTGAGTTCCTGCACTAAAAACAAAGGATTGCGGATCTCATGATTAATCGCTGAAGTCATTAAACCAATTAATGCTAATTTCTCACGATGTAACGATAAAACTTCTTTGGTTCGAAGCAGCGATGGTAAATCGAGAAATTGATATTTGTGGATCCCATAGCCTGTCATGATAACGTATGCCAGAATAAGAAAGACCCCATAAGACGGAAGCGGAATGTGATAAGCCTGCAAGAAAAGCGTGCTGCCGCCAAAATAGGGAATAGCAGTTGCAAGCAAGAAAATCCACAGTTGATTTCGCTTTTGCCCTTCGGTTTGATTAAATTGCGAAATCGCAACAATAAATCCATGGATTGTGCACCAAAAAAAGAAAACTGTAAAAACGCTATAAAGCGGCCCTCCGAGCGGTTGATAATGATAAATATCAAAAGACCACAGTCCCTTCACAAAATAATCGGTTAGGAAGAGAAAAAAAGCAATCACTATGCCTGTGATTAAGTAAATTAAAAAATAGGTTTGATTTTCTCTGTCCCGTTCCACAACCGTGCAGGCATAGCGAAAGAAGAAAGGACCAATCAATGCCGCCATTGCCTGGCAAAATTTATTCCAAATTAATGTTGGTTCGTAATCAAGAAAACCTCCCAATGTCATTCCGTAACCGAATGCCCACAAGGCAATAAAAAAAGACCACCAAAAAAATGCTTTTGCCAAACGGCTTAACGAGCGTTTAAAAAACGCCAAGAACCACAGCGTGAAATTAAAAATGGTTACGGCAAAAGCACCGCCGGCATAGATATTCATCATGTACCCAGTAAGGCTAAGTTACAGCTGACCTTTTGTAAAATGACACCCTTTTCTCCAATTCACTTTCAAAAAATTAAAAAGAATAACTGCGAATATACGCCTCAAATAAAAGGATCTTTTTTTGATCATCCGGATAAAACAAAAAAGGGGCCGCATCCTTTGCGAGGCGTTTCAAATCAAGCTTCTGACAGTGCTTTAAAATCGCGCTTTTCAATTCAGCGGCGTTTTCAATAGCCAATTTTGCCTTTATGTAGGCAAGGTTAGGCTTAGTTTTTCCCATCAAAAATACGATGTCGTGAAAATCGCGGCCCATGGGCCGGGGGCGCTTAAACAAGCAGACCATTTTCTGGGCGAGCAAAAGATCCGGCGGGGCCGCCAGGATTTGCAGAAACACGTCAAATTTATTTAAAATCCTTCGGTCAGGCTTGTATGAAAATCTCTGAGGCTCAGAATCGATTTGCATCAAAAGATTTTCGGCCTTGTGCTTTGAGAGCCGATTGTTAAAAAGAATTTTTCGGAACCGAATGTAAGACCTGTAAGTTTTTTTTAAAACGTTCTTGATTTCAATGGAATATCCTTCCCGTTCCAAACATGTTTGCACATGCCTGGACAGTTCACGAAATGCGCTTTCGTTTAAATTCAAATTATCGAAATCCAGATCCTCCGAGAAACGCGGATTGCCGTGCAGCAGATGAACGGCTGTGCCGCCCATAAATACCATGTTTTTCCCAAATTTCGAATCATAAATGATTTCCAGAATCTTGTATTGCAGGTATTCCCGGAGTAGGTTCACTTTAAATGACCGTAAATGCGACGGGTAAAACGACT
The DNA here is from genome assembly GCA_002787155.1 of Candidatus Abzuiibacterium crystallinum. Taxonomy (GTDB): domain Bacteria; phylum Omnitrophota; class Omnitrophia; order Omnitrophales; family Abzuiibacteriaceae; genus Abzuiibacterium; species Abzuiibacterium crystallinum. The sequence continues at coordinate 11,804 of PCVY01000051.1, forward strand.
CGATTTGTTCAAGCTCAAGCATGTTTGATAAACCTCACAAAGGCCTCGGCGCGCAATAACAATGTTTTCTGGGCAAATCTGTTTGCGAATTTACGGAACTTTCTCTCATTTGTTTTCTTTGACCATATTTTTGGATTGATTCTGAGACTTGCAAAGTCTTTCTCGGCTTGAAAATCCGGGCTGAGATACAAATAATCCAGAAGCGCTTTTTCCATGCTTGCCATTTTAAAACAGCGGCTTTCTTTTTGAATGATATCGTAACCAAAAAAATATTTGCTGCGAACGGTACGGTAACGAAAGGAACCGAGCGGCGTTTTAAACCAATGTGTCTTTCGTGTTGAAATCGAGGTCATGCCGTAAACCGCTTCCGGAATCAATCCATGATACGCCAGCGCGGTTTCTAAAGAAATGTAGGAGGGTTTATAAATGCGGTTCGCAATTTCAAAAAGAACATTTTCAGTTAATTCGATGTCTGAAAAAACATAAAAGCCTTTAACGACTTTCTTGAGATAACCTTTCGCCTGCCATTCGTTGAGGCGGCGCCGGTGAAAATTTGGATCGATTTTCCGGATCTCCTGAATGGAAAATGCGTTGAATTTTTTAAGTGCCTTGCGAAATTCCAGGTATCTCATATATTTCTAATTAATGCTGTTTTTAACATCTATGAGAAATATAATACGAATCCACCTAAAAATCAATCTTTCATCATGCAGATACGCTCGCATAATGAACATACTCCATAATATCACCTAATTTATGGACTAAATTCAAGCCAAAAAGTCGTTCCTTTGCCTACTTCACTTTCAACTGTAATTTTACCGCTATTTTGTTCCACAAGGGATTTAACAATGTAAAGCCCGAGACCTGTGCCCTCTTTTTCTTTTTTGGTGTAGAAGGGGGTGAAGATGTGTTTGAGTTCGTCTTTGGGTATTCCGGTGCCGGTATCGGTAATCGTACATTGTACCTCGTACTTCGTACTTCGGTTGCCTTTTTCACGATGTACGATGTT
>PCVY01000076.1:0-56706 GCA_002787155.1 Candidatus Abzuiibacterium crystallinum
AAATAACAAAATAACATTGATAAATTTTTGACGCAGCCCCAAAGCTTCATCAAACCATTTTAATCATCTAAATTGAATGGCTTTGGGGCAGCCAATATCCTAAAAAACCTGATCATCATATCAATTCTATGGGAAAATTCAACGGGTGTTATTTTGGCTTGCGATTCCCATATTGCAACTCCTTAAGAAGGAAAGAATTTCTCCGAATCTTTCGCCGCTCAGCGCTCCGGCTTCTGGAGAACTAAGCCCGGAGGAAACGAGGAGCGCCTCCGCGATTCACGCTTTTCAAGACTCGGAGAAATTCTGTTCATTTTAAAGAGTGGGGAAATGGGAATTTCAAGGTGTTACTTTGAAGTATCAAAGCGCACTAGCCTGAAGTGCTTAAAACTTTAAATTTTGCATCTTTACTTTCTTCAATGGCTTTAATAATGGCTTTCACCGAGATTTGATCCGGAAAGTAGATCACTTGAAGTGTTTTGGACTCCGGAAGGACCGTAATGCCAAACACACCGTCTAAACTATGGACGGTCAATGCCAAAATACCCGGGCAATCAGCACATTCCATGCCTTTGATGGAAAAACTGACTTTGGCAGCTCCCTTAGGCATGCCTGAAGCTGCGTGTAAATATTCAGAAGGGCAAACAAAAAACAATAAAAGAAATAACAGGCTAACTAGAAGAGAGCATTTTCTCATCAGAATAGTTTCTTTTTATCGCCGCCTTCACTTTCAAAAATTTCCACACGCACGGCAGTTGCCGTTACCGGATACACTTTTAAGTCAGTTGTTTTTCGGTCAAAGACAACTTCAATACCCATTCCGCGTTTAAGATAATTAAAACCTTCCTTAGCACCCAGTTTCTTATTGTTTTTTTCAAATCTGGTTTTTTCAGTCACTTCAATCATGCCAACACGGACGGAGGATAGCCCGATCACTTGTCCTTGTATTTTGATTTCACCGATACGCGGCAATCCATTGGCTGCTGTGCCGCTGTTTAATTTGGTACTCGAAACCAATCCCAGCATATCCGTATCTTTATTGATAGCAAATGCTGGATGGCTTAAAGTCATAATCAACATGATGAAAATAGCGACTGACAGATACCGGTTGAAACGTAACATCACGGCCTCCTATGTTTATTATTTTACATATAAAGATATCACGAACTATGATTCTTTTTCTTCAATAATAACAATACACCGATTGTTCTGAAACATCACCACTCCGGCACGGAGCGGCACGCCGCCGTGACCTTTTACCTTGATTTCACCTTCCGGCAAAGCGCCCATCAGGGGGTAATGATACGGCAGAAGGTCATATTCTCCTTCGTCGCCAAACATATGCGCTTCTTCCACTTCGGCATCAAAGAGAATACGCCTCAAGCTCATGACTTGTAAGCGAAACGTGGGTCTTTTTTCTACTTTTGCCTTAGCCATGCGAGTCAATATTTTCTATTTTTTAATGATCGACAAAAAAACAGCAGAATTAATGCTTAATTAAAAAGTACCTCACCTAAACAAAATTATCAAGCCGGATACAAGATTGTTTTACGGCTGATTTTCCTGTTTAAATCATGCGCTAATCGCAAGTTCATACGCCAGCCTACCCTCGCGCACAACCTGTTCTTCCACTGTCATACCAAACCGCCGTTCAAAATCCTCTATATCGCGAATAATAATTAAATCCTGAGGATCGCTGATAACTGATTCGCGGAGCAATAATCCTTTTAAATCGGCGTCATCTTTTGCACCAATTACGGAAATAATCCGGCTGCCGGTTTGATCTAAAAGATGCTTGGCTTCTTGATAGCTGTCAGCAATGTGAATAAGTTGTTCAGGTCTTAAGGTTGGATATCTCTTCTGCAGAAATTGGTTGGCAATTTCGACAAATTCACGTTCGGCTTTTTGTGTCACCACAGCAATCAAAGGCAGATGATTGAGTCCTTCTGCCAACGGCACCAATAAAGCGTTAAAATCACGCATAAATCCGTTGGCCACAATAAACCCTTGGGCGGATTCGGCCGAAGCCTGATCGTTCAATTGAAATCTTAATTCACGGCGGATTGGTTGACCCGCAAAATGCGCTCCCCGGTCGGCGAGGGTTTGGCGGAATTGTGCAATGGCCTGCGGAGGCACTTCTATTTTAAGTATTGACCCTGTGTCATCTACCGCGTCATACCTTAAATGCCGCAATTCCGTGCGCTGCATGATCATCGAAGAAAAATTTTGCTCTATTTCGTCCGGTTTTTCATAAGGATTCAAGATCTGCCAAATCTGAGTAATACCATCTGTCAAAATCCGAATGACCTCGTCAGGCTCCAAATTCAATGCCAGCGCAATCAAGTCCGGACTTTGACCTCTTAAGAAAAGCCCCAAAACATCTTCGATGCGAGGATCGGATATTTGCGTTATGACTTCTTCATAAGCTTTCTTTAAGATTGCTTTTTGTTCATTTTCGATTGCTAAATCGACAGACACTGCACCTTTGGGATCACCGTTCAAATCATCTTCCCATCCGAATAACCAATCAAGTCTTAATGGCCGTTTGGTTTTCATGGATAAAAATGCGTCGACCGCCAAATGCAGCCAAACCAGATCTTCCGGGTTTTTCGACGCTTTACCAGCTTCCAAATAATAAACATAACTAGGATCTACTTCTGCTAAAGCAGCTAAATGTTTAACGGAAAGTTCTGCTGCAATACGTCTTTGTTTTAATCTCGGGCCCTGTAAATCATCAACTGCCTGATGCAAACGAGCGAGCGACGTCTGCCTCGGTTTTTCACCTGACTCCACACTATTGATAAAAGAAGCGCTCAGTTTAGATTGGCTTGCAACATCTCTTAAGGTTAACCGTGCTTCCTGACGTCTTTTCCGCAAAATAGGGCCTTGAAGACGGTCGATTGTTTCCTGTAACTTGGCCAATCCAACGGGATCTTTTGAGGCCGCTCCCCGCTCAATATCGCTGAGGTAATTCGGATTTACCCCTGCTTCAAGGGCTAGTTTCTTGCTTGATAGACGCGCCAATAAACGGCTTTCGCGTAGTTTTGAGCCTTGTGCAACATCGATTTGATGATGCAATTGAGTTAATTCTTTGGGATTCATTCGCGCCCGGCCTCGTTCAAACTGATGGATAAAGCCAATACGATATTTAGAACCTATCACAATATCTTTGGCCAATAAACGCGCTTTTTGACGTCTTTCTCTTAAAATTGGGCCTTCTAGCTTATCGATGGCTTCATGTAGTTTTAAAAGCGCGTCTGAACCATACCGACCTCTTTTGCCATTTTCAATCAAACTGATGATAGATTCGGAAGTGCCTGCAGCCTCTGCTAAAACCCGATTACTAATCCGCGCAGCAGTTTTTCGTTCACGCAAACGTTCACCTTGCAGGTTATCAATCGCCTCATGCAAAACTTTTAACATATCAATTCTGATAAATCCGCCTCGTTCAACTCTAGAAATAAACCCTTGAGTCGCATGAAGATCTCCCATCATGTTTTTTTCTTTGATCAATCGATTGGTTTCCTGTGCAACTTCATTTTGTGTCAACCTAGCTACAAGACGTCGGTCATGCAATATCTGACCTTGATGTTGATCAATGTAATCATGAAGTACCTTTAATCTTTGAGCACTAACCGGTTTGGTTCCTTTTTCAATACGGGGATACTGTTTAGGACTGACGCCGGTTCCTTGGGTAATCGCTTGAGTTGAAATTCGTGCCGCCAAACGGCGGTCTCTTAACTGTGATCCTTGAAATGGGTATACCACGGTAGGCCGATTACTCGGTAGAGTTAGTTGCGAATTTGTTAATGCCAAACCCGTTTCAGCGATAGTGGAACGCAACTCGGAGCGGAAGAAGCCGGGATTAAAATCGGGATTACCCGCAAAAACATGCCAAGGAAACATTTGGCGGGTTGAACGTGTGATATCCGGAAAAAAATTATAGACTGAGTACTGACCGCTATCGTCGCTGGTGCTAGGCAATTCGAGTCGTTCCCAAAATGAATTTTGGAATGGATATTCTAAATGATGCTGTTTTTCATAATCAGAAATAGGGGTACGTTGGCGTAATTTTCTTTCTTTTTGAAGAACCGGGGCTGTCGTCACAAAAATATTGACCCCTGCCAATGACGCCCAATCGAGTAAAATTTGCATCGTCGCATCAATCCATTGAAATAATTGTTTCCTTTGATTATGGTTTAACCGATGAAATCCATCGCTCGATTGGATGACGCGGACAATCATGGTAGGCACAAAGCGACCTCCGGACCATTGTTGGTCAATGCCAAGCGGAAATTCGATCAAAAGCTGGCCAAATGAACCGACAGGCGGTTTTGCGGGGCGGTCACGATAAAATGATTCATCGTAAAGCGGTCTTAGTTTTGGATGTTTACCTGCCCAGTCATCCACATTCACATGGACAACTAATTTATCAAAGTGACCTGCGCCGGGAAACATGGAGAAATCATAATCTAAATAACCTTCTGCTTGCCCGAAGCTAGACGTTTTCCATGCGATTGATCTCTTCGCTCTGATAAATTGAATAAAGTTGCGCCTGACGCTGTCCGCATCTGAAAAATGAACCCGTTTAGTTGATGAGAGATCAACAGCGAGTTCTCGTTCTGTTGGTGTTTGCATAGACTGCGCGGCTTGCGAACGTAACTCGGACCGGTGATGTGATTCAAACATAAATCTATCAGGAGACAAATCGACATGATCGTTTTTGACAAAGTTAACCTCACGACGCAGTTCGGAATGTTTTCCGACCTGATTTGAAATTTGGCGCCAAATACCAGAACCCTCTGTCAACATATACCGAATGCTTCTGGAAAAACGGGTTTGAATGCTTGATCCCGGTTGTGCTGGTGCAACGTTTTCGGCAAGCACTTGAGCTTCAAACTCCTCGATCGGAATTAAATGCATGCGGGTAATTTCATTTAAATTAAAAGCTGTTCGAATTTGTTCTAACTCTTCATCGGCCGCTTGATAGTAAAAGACGGTTGTAAATTCGTTATTCAGCCCGCCTTCAATTGGATACGAGCGCTTTATTTCCAAATCGCGAGACATTTGTATCAACCGGTTCGAGTCAAGTTGGATGCCTATTTCTTCGGCCGCTTCTCGAAGCGCGGCTTGTTTTGGAGTTTCGCCGGCATCCACATGGCCGCTGACGGCTACCTGTAATTTCCCGGCAGATTCTGATTCATGCGCACTCCGTTCTTGGACAAGAATGCGCCTGTGCTGATCTGACATATGAATATGAGCCGTTTGATGCCATTCCCCCTGTCGGTGGACGTCTTGTTTGGACGCCTGTCTCCCTGTTAATTCTCTCTCTGCTGTGAGCACATCCAATAAGCCGCTGCTAGAACTGCCATGTCCCTGCTGCCCGCCATTTAAAATGAAATAGCCCTTCCTTGGGATAAGTTTTGGTTGAGATGATTCATTGGGTTCGGCTCTTAATTCGTTTCGAGTACCCGGGTGTTGTGTGATCGGTTGAAAATAACCGTTGATTCCGGTTGTTTTTTTCTCGCCTGCTTGCAAATGAATGACCCGGTCTACTCTAAAAATAAATCCCTTGCCCGCAGGTAATACTGCGATTGAAAATTGTAATTTTGGAAACCGTGTGGCATTCAACCAAACCGGTGTTAACCTGCCCGGAATTATTTCGTCGCCAAATAAAAAGAATTGCTCTATTTGATTTTGTAAAACGACTTGAAGATCCTCTTCAAACCCGGGTGCAAAGAATGGTGCTTCGGCCTTGGTCCAGCCATCGACTTGCTCACGGCTCGGTAACGTATCAAAAACAACTTCATAAGCACCATAGGGCACATCGGGTCTTAGTTGATCCAAATGAGCAGCGAGTGAAGATACGGCAAGTAACTGGTTGGCTAACCGAAAAGAAACGGTGTTACTAGCCGGTACAAAATGAATCAACCATTCATTGGCATAAGAACGTCTTTGGCCCTGATGCAACGCCTCCGCGGGAATAACGCGATACAAATCACCATTCAAGGGATCATGCGGCCGGCGCGCCAATATGACCTGCGCGATGTCTTCAACTTGCGCCAATTCGCTTTTAATTTTTTGGTAAGTTAAATCTGGATAACGTTCGGTGATAGCTGTAAATGCGTTCTCATACTCGGTAAATAACATCTTGACCCTTGGTAATTCAGCGCGCAGCTCCGTTCGAGAAGCATGGCCTGTTTGTACAGACATGATAATCGAGCGCAAGTTTTGGATCCTGGGATTAATCTGGCGAAATTCGGCAAAAAATATTTCAAGCGCTGCCCAGCTCAGTGCTAAAAATCCCATGACCAACACCACAGCTATCCAGCCTTGCGTTGGCGAATTCCCGGCACCTTGAAGAACTCCGTGAAGAGCTAATCCAAATATCATGGCAATGGGATAAAACATCAAATAAGTACCCACGTTGTCATTCATGTGCGCTTTTAAAATAACAAGCACTCTGTTTTGGTTGCCTTCATTCAAAGCATCTATGAGATCATCGTCGCGAAGCAGGTTTTTCCACAATTTGATGTAAGCGTCTTGCTCGTTTTCTGGTAATGCTGCAATCCAGTCAATCACAACATCATCTAGGTCCGCTGTGGTGACGGCATCCCGACCAAAAACGGATTCCGAATCCGTCTCAAAGCGGCGCAACTCTGCACGGCCTTGTCCGTCATGCAAAAGTTTCAAAACGTGATCTGCCCAGCCGGTCGCGCTGAGGTCAATCTTGGCCCGCTTAGAAAAATCACCGAGCGGTTTAACTTTTAACTGCCGTCCTTGACCCAGGCGGGGCAATCTTTCAGTAAGCGCTTCCAAAACAGGCGTGTCATCAACGATAACTTGATAACCAAGAAGATCAATGTCTTTGACATGCGGTTCTGTTTCATAAAGGCTCCGTACTTGCTGAAAATCAACAGCACCGTAAGTGGCTCGTAGTTCGTTTTCGGTAGGTTCCGCATAATTTTCGCGCGTGATCGCTGCGTCAAACAAACGAGCTATTAACGGATGCTGACGAAAGAAGGCTTTTGCGTAATCCTCTATGGCGCTGGTCCATAAAACCAGCCTAATGCCATTGGTGCGTAATTTAAGAAGTTCGGCTTCAACACCATCGCGTAAAACAAAGACAGCCTTCTCTAAGTCTCTTAGAGTCAGGACGGGATAATCCCCTTTAATATAAGCCAACGTTCGGTCTAGATCAAAAACAACGGTTGGTGTTTCCATAGACCGTGTTTTTTCCTTTTTGATTACTGCGGGATCGTAAATCCTTCCTTCAAGCATCGCCACTCGATCTGCGGAGGATGATTGAGGTGAAACGTTCGTTTCACGCTCGTCATGATATTTGACGATCGCTTCAGCAACTTTTTCAACAACGAATTGATCGATGGTTTCTTTGCCATTCAACCAATCACGCCATTCATAGTTTCCCCAGGCGTACATGGGTTCTCCGATGCGGCCTTCTTGGAGAATCTTGTAAAAATGATTGTGAAAATAAAGTAATAATTTGGCAGCCTGCTCTTCCGAACGGCCCATGTTCCTCAGTTGTTCGAAGATAGGCGTCAGGTAATACCAAAAAAAACTAACCTGATTGCTTTCATCTCGCATGAGCGGACCATAAGCTATTTTCCCTGTTCCCTCCACATCCGGATGAGCCCATGCCGCATCTGCTACAAAATGGTTTAGAAATTGAGCGGTCGCATGCCGTGTTCGCGGACTGGCAAGAAAAATAGCCACCGGCTGACGAAGACGTTTACTCATTAAAAATGCTTTGGGATGCTTATCAAATGCTTCCAGCGCTTTCGCAAAATGAAGAAATGCGTCACGTGCTTCCTGAGAAACCAGAAAAGCTTGTGTTAAATAATCTTGATAAAAAGCGTGTAATGGATTTTGAGTAACATAAGCGGTGAGGATTGGATTTTGCAAAATTTGACGTGCTTCCTCATCCAATTGAGAAAGTGTTTGTTTGGTTTCGATCGTGGCACGAATCAATATGCCATCGATCTCTCGATGGCCAAACAATTGATTTAAATGAGGGTATTGCGCACGAAAATTAAACCAATGGATTCTTTGTTTATCCAAATCATCTTCAATGCTGGTTGGATCTTTCCCTTGAGCAGCCAACTGTAAAACTTGCTTCGTAAATAACGTACCTTGGTCTTTTGTTTTTCCTTCTCCCGCTAATTCATTTACACGAAGTTCAGAGCGAATGGTAGCTGGACTCGAATGAGCAAGTAAGCGTGCGCTGAGATGCGACACTGCTTCGCTCGCCGCAGGAAAAGACACTTCGATATCCGCATACCCAATGGTGTTGGTTACTGTGAAAGATATCACAGCGAGAAACGCAATTATTTTTAGGTGGATTCTTTGATTGATCACGGATTTATCTTTGAAAATAGGATTAAAAAATTATACCGTGATAAGGAGTAAATTACAATATAAGAGGTTATATAATATTATTAATTAGTTAGTTATAGTACATATTGGTACTATAAATACTGTCATCACACTTTAATTTAACAGAGACATCCGTTAAATCTTCACGCGGTGATTGAGAGATCCTGAACCTTTTCCAAGCCCGGGACTGGTACGAATGGCTTCGGTGACAAACGTTTTGGCGAGACGAACGGCAGCAACCAAATCATTCCCTTTTGCTAGTTCAGCCGTCAAACATGCAGAAAAAGTACAACCGGTGCCGTGTGTGTGCTGCGTTTTAATCTTCTGAGAAGAAAAAACTTCGACTTTCCCCCGATGAAAAAGAAGATCGGTTGCATCATCTATCAAATGTCCGCCTTTGACAAGCACCGACTGAGCACCCATTTGATGAAGCGCACGGGCAGCTTTCTCCATACCATGGATATCTTTAACAGACTCTCCGGTTAATATGCTGGCTTCATCCAAATTAGGCATCAGGACCGTCGCAAGGGATAAAATCTCTTTTTTTAAATAGTCAATGGCTTGAGGATCTAGAAGCGAGCGACTATCGTGGCTCTTAAGAACAGGATCGATGATAAGTGAAAATTTTCCAGTGCGCAATCTTTTAGCGATCACTTCGAGATTGGCTTGATTCCCCAAAGCGCCTAATTTAACGGCGTGCGGCACAATATCCTCCAAAACAGCATCCAACTGCTTAGCCACTTGCTTGCTGTCCAATACAAACACCTCTTTAACACCAAGCGTGTTTTGTGCGGTAATGAGTGTAATCACACTCATGCCATAGACATGGCGCTGATGGAATGTCTTTAAATCGGCTTGAATACCAGCACCGCCGGAAGGGTCTGAGCCGGCTATGGTTAATGCAATCGGAGTCATCATGGTTTTCTATAGGGTGCAATCACAAAAATACAGGGTTGGGAAAGGAAATTCGGGAGCGACCCTCATTTCGATGAATTGTTTCGGGAGAAATGAGGGTTGTCCCGAATTTCAGGTTAATCAACGTTTGGAACCATTTTTAAGGTAATTCGGGAGCGACGGGACTTGAACCCGCAACCCTCAGATCGACAATCTGATGCTCTAACCAATTGAGCTACGCCCCCAAACAACATCGGAAAAAACGGAACATCCATGCAAGGTTTGAGGGCAACCCCCCAAATTTTAACTATTATTAACAACCAAGCAAAAAAGTCAAGAGATTGTCATTCGGGCTCATCTACCTAATGTTTTCTTAAATGCATCAGGTAAACAATCCAGTATATCGCCCGCCAGGAGTGATAGTTCACCTGTTTTTTTGACCGCCAGATCGCCCGCCAAGCCGTGAATATAAACACCTGCCCTGGCTGCATCAAACGGCTGCAAGCCTTGCCCCAACATCGCTGCAATCACACCAGTCAACACATCGCCTGCGCCTCCTGTGGCCATACCGGCATTACCCGTATGATTGACTTCTATCCGGCCGTCAGGCGCTGCCACAACGGTTTCGTGTCCTTTTAAAACAACATAGACATGAAAAGTTTGAGCCGCCAATTGAGCCGCTTCTTTTCTTTCTTCGGAAGAGTGGAATTTACCTCCCGAAAACAAACGGCTAAATTCACCCGGGTGAGGCGTCAGAATAGCCGGTGCTTTCAGTTTCTTGAATAAACCGGTTTTTTCGATAAAAGCATTCAGGCCGTCCGCGTCAATCACCATGGGTTTTGAGGAATGCTGTACAACTTTACGAATAAGTGCTTGTGTTTCCTTTTCTTGGGAAAGACCGGGGCCGATGGCTAGCACATCTTGCGTTTTTAAAAATTGAGCGAGCGGTTGATAAGCTTTTAAACTTAATGTGCCTGCCCGGGTTTCCGGCAATGGTTTCATCATGGCTTCCAACAAACGTCTGGCCAAAGGCAAATGAAGCGTTTCAGGCACGCCAATGGTCACCAAACCGGCTCCGGAACGAAGCGCCCCTGTGGCAGCTAAAATACAGGCGCCGCTCAAACCGCGAGATCCTGCTACCACCAAAATACGTCCGTAATCACCCTTGTGAGAATGACGCGCGCGCGGTTTTAATAATTGCTTAACTGATGGTTTCATACTGACTTTCGTTTGGTTCGACCAATCGCCATCACCATTTCACGGGTAGCTTGTTTAAGTCCCACAAAGACAGCCTGTGCAATAATTGCATGCCCGATGTTTAATTCTTCCACATGGGGCAGTTTAGCCACTGCGCCGACATTTTGAAGATTAAGTCCATGACCGGCATTCACACCCAAACCAAGTGCGTGTGCATAAAGCGCCGCTTCTTTCAAGCGATTCAATTCTTTTTTCTGTTTCCGCCCGCGAAAACGCGCATAGGTGCCTGTGTGAAGTTCAACAAATTGAGCGCCTACCCAGGCGGAAGCTCTGATTTGTTTTTCAACGGGATCAATAAAAAGACTCACTACAATCCCGGCTTTTTTTAAAATCGAAACGACACGTCTAATTTTATGCTTTTGTCCCGCTACGTCAAGACCGCCTTCTGTGGTTAATTCTTGGCGGCGTTCGGGTACCAAACATGCTTTAGCCGGCTTAATTTGAGAAGCGAAACGGACAATCTCAGGTGCAATCGACATTTCTAAATTTAAGGGAACATCAATGCGTTCTTTAAGAATTCTAACATCGGCATCTTGAATATGCCGCCGATCTTCCCGGAGATGGACCGTAATGCCTTCGGCACCGCCTTGAATACCGGCAAAAGCCGCTTGCAGGACATTGGGGACTATGTCACGGCGCGCCTGGCGAAGTGTCGCCACATGATCAATGTTTAAACCAAGTGTGACCATTAGGAACGTGATTTAATAACTTTTAACGAAACAAGGGGTGGTTCCCCTTTGAGTGAGATGGTTTCTGGCAGTATAAAAGTGGCCGGAAGTGCGTGAGAACCTTTTTCAAGATTACTCACATCCACATAAACAAAAATGCCCTTCTGGGCTAACTGATTCAACTCGCTGCGCGGTCCTTTGAGCTCGAAAGCAATTTTTTCGGTTTCAAGTTCAACCACGGTGCCTTTTTCCGGCAGGCCAAGCGGTTTGACCGGAATATCCGTAAAGGGTTCTTCGGCAAATTCTTCCCGGATGGGGACAAAAACATCGACCAACGTATCAGAGATTGCTTTCAAATTAGGCGCCAAAACAACGTGCACGAGTTTTCGAAATGATTGCGTACGGCCTACCAACTCGATTGGTTCTGTTTTAACCGTATCCAAAGCATTGAGTCTTGCTTTAGGTCCTTCCACTAAAATAGCGTTGGGATCAAGCCCCACTTTATCCTCAAGCACTTTGTAACCGAAGGCAGGCTCGCCGGTAAAATTAGCTTTGATTGATAGTTTTTTGACGATTGTTTCATCAATGGTAAGCGTCACAATTTCAGGGAAAATACCGGCCACCCGAATATCATCCGAAGGCACTTCAATATCAGCGGGTGTTAGCCTGAATGAATATTCGCCCGCTTGCAGAACGCCCTGGATCCGGTGAAAAGCGCGCACCTGACCGCCCGAAAGAACGGAAAGTAAGGCTCGCGGCGCCCGAAGACGGACATAGATGCTTTCGGTTGAACGGCTGGCAATACTCAACTCCTTTTTCTCCGTTTCAACTTTGAGCGGGACACTTCTGGAAACCTCAACTGTTTCTTCGCTAACCGCATAAAACCAAAAACCGACGGCAAGGAGGAGAGACATTAATTTCAAGCCCCAATTCTTCGTCAATAAATTCCCCAGCCAGTGAGAACCCGATGGCGGCATCAAAGATCTCCTTTGCTGCGTTCGGGCTTCGGGACAAGACGTATTTTGTTTTGCAGAAATTCGAGTAATTTATTGCGGTTTTCGTCCGGACGAAAAAGACTTTTCAATACCCGCTTCAATCCTTCTTCGTCCAAGTCACGTGTCAATTTACCGTAAACCGAAACCGAGATTTTGCCGGTTTCTTCGGATACGACAATACAAACAGCATCGGTTTCTTCGGTAAAACCAATGGCGGCGCGGTGCCGCGTACCAAGCGTTCTGGAAAGCATTGTGCTCTGTGAAAGAGGAAATAAAACACCGCATGCCGCAATCCGGTTGCCTTGAACGACTACTGCTCCGTCATGAATGGGTGTGCTGGGTGAAAAAATGGAGATCAAAAGTTCTGCACTAACTTTTGCATCTAATGGAACGCCTGATTCAAAATAATTTTGCAGTCCCACCTCCCGCTCAATGGCAATGAGGGCCCCGCGATTGATCTTGGCCATGCGGATACAAGCTTCAATGATTTCATCCACCGTGCCACCTTTTTTCAAGAAGGGGCTGAAAAGCGCGTTTTGGCCGACACGGGCAAACACCCGCCGTAATTCCGGTTGAAACAAAATAATGAATGCCAAGACACCGACTTGCAGCAATTTGCCTAAGACAAATTCCAAGGTATTCAGGCCAAACCATTTGGCCACATTAAACAAGACGGCAAACACCATCATCCCGATTAACACCTGTAATGCGTGGGTACCCTGCAAAAAGCGGATGAGATAATAAATCAAACACCAAATCACGCAAATTTCGAAGATGGGTTTCCAAGAGATATTTAATAAAAATTCCATTTATTTCTTCCCAAAAAAGCTAAAAAGAAAAGTTAAAATAAAACTAATCAACAAACAAGTCACCAAAGGGAAATAAAATGTAAAGTTCCCCTTGTGAATAAAAATATCCCCCGGCAGCTTACCGATAAACGGGATGCGTGCCAAATAAGGGAGTAATAACCCCGCGGCAATTAAAAAAATACCAAACCCGATCAATAATCTTGAAAAAGATGTAATCATACTTCCCAAAGCGATTGTTGGTGTTTGTTCGGTTTCACGCCAAAATGTTCATAGGCCAAACGGGTCAAAACCCGCCCGGACGACGTGCGTTTCATAAATCCCTTCTGAATCAAATAAGGCTCATAAATTTCTTCGATCGTTTCAGCATCCTCACTTACCGCCACCGCCAATGTACCAATACCAACGGGTCCTCCGTCAAATTCCTTTAGCAAACAAAGGACAATCCGTTTGTCCATTTGATCCAAACCCGCTTGATCAACGTCTAACATGGAAAGTGCCTGATGGGCTACTTCCTTGGTAATCACGCCGTCTGCTTTTACTTGTGCAAAATCACGTACCCGCCGAAGCAAACGGTTACCGATACGCGGCGTTCCTCTTGCTCGGCTGGCAATCTCCTGTGTGCCGCCCGTATCAATGCGGGTATCTAAAATCCGCGCAGAACGAGTAATAATTTGTGCCATTTCTTCAGCATCATAAAAATTTAAGCGTTCAACAATGCCAAACCGAGATCTTAAAGGCGAGGTCAAAAGACCGCTCCGTGTCGTCGCGCCAATCAAGGTAAACTTCGGCACATCAATCCTGAGCGATCGTGCATTCGCCCCCTTATCAATCATGATATCAAGATAGTAATCTTCCATGGCCGGGTACAAATATTCTTCTACGGCATGGTTCACTCGGTGGATTTCATCGATAAAAAGAACGTCTCCTTCTTGCAAATTGGTCAAAAGGCCCGCCAAATCGCCTGCACGTTCTAAAACAGGTCCGGAAGTGGTTTTAATATTCGCATTCATCGTACGCGCCACAATATGCGCCAGTGTGGTTTTTCCCAAACCGGGAGGCCCAAAAAAAAGCGTGTGATCGAGCGTTTCTTTTCGCTGAAGCGCTGCCTGCATATAGATAGAAAGGTTTTCTTTTAATTTCTTCTGGCCGACAAACTCATCCAGGCTGGCAGGACGAAGCGATGCGTCATATTCGACATCTTCGGGCCGGAGGGTTTGTGAGATGAGACGCTCTTCTTCACTCATGCGAAATCCAAACTCTCTTTTGACGATTCACCAGACCTTTGACCCGCTTATCACGCATCATGCGTTCAATGAGTAAGCGGATAGCGGAATGGTCCCTTGACTTTAAATTAAGGAAGCGGGTGGCAATCCGGTATAAATCCGTGTGTTTGACTTTTGCAACACGAATCACTTCCGCTTGGACATTGAGCGGTTCATTACTGGTGGGAAGATTGATTTCCATATTTAACTGCGAGCCTTTTAATAAAGGCTGATCAGCGGAAAAAAGGACGCCTCCTACCGATAAATCGCGGAGGTTAGTGACTTTGCCCACGCCGCTTTTTTCAATTTCGTAACGCAGCAAAAAAGGGGCTTTGGCGCGCTTAAAATGCCGGCGATTACGCGCCGGGAATAGGCACATCAGTAATTTCCAAAATGGATTTCTATATTTTTTTCTAGCGGTTCGACTCATTTGATTTTGGTTATTCGCTCACCACTGGCAATGAACAACCCGCCATTATTTCTCGGTGGGGCGTCGAAGTGCCGGCCATTAGACATATTTTAACGATTGACGGATTACTTCTTCCAGTTTTATTTTCTTCCCTGATTCATTCATAGACAACACTTTTTGAATTGCCGCTTTTGCATTTTGTTTACGGTACCCCAACGCCACCAAAGCCTGGATGGAATCTTCCACCAAGGATTCATCCGCTAAGTGCTTGCTTAATCGAACCGTTTGAGAATCATCAACAATAATTTTTTCTCTCAGCTCAATAATAATCCGCTCCGCTGTTTTCTTGCCAATGCCTGAAATGGCGGACAAAACAGGAACGGCACCGTCGACAATGGCATGCTTTAAATCAGGTACGCCCAACCCCGATAAAACGGTCATCGCCAATTTAGGTCCGATTCCCGAAACGCTGATCAAATACCGAAAAAGCTCTCTTTCATCTTCTTTCAGAAATCCGTAAAGCTGATGATGATCCTCACGCACAATAAAATGCGTCAACAGTTTGATATGCGTACCCACATGCGGCAGTGCCTGCGAAGTGGAGAGCGGGACGATGAGTTCGTACCCGATTCCGTTCGCATCAATGGTAACCCGCGAAGGTGTTTTTTCGGCTAATTTACCTGTTAAATATTGGTACATGGCTTCAGGGAAGTATTTTATACCCTATTTTAATTTTACGGCTGATAAAATTTTCTTTGAAGCCCGGCCGTTCATATGGAAATGACAAATGGCCACGGCTAACGCATCCGCCGCATCGCTCGGAGGCATCTCCTTCAAGCGTAAAATCTGTTTAATCATAAATTGAACCTGCTCTTTAGCAGCCCGGCCATTGCCACAAACAGCCTGTTTAATGGTGGCGGGCGGATACTCCTCGACGGCCAAAGACTGTTCAACGGCTGCCAACATGGCCATGGCTCTGGCTTCTCCGATTTTAACTGCCGCTTTAAAATCTTTTTGAAAAAAAACATTCTCAAGCGCAACAATTTCGGGTTGGTAAATGGTAAAAAGTTCTTTTAAACCTGAATAAATGATACGCAGCCGTTCGGGCAACGGCCGGGACGAAGGTGCTTTGATAATTTCAAAATGGTGTACCGCATATTGCCCGCGTCCATTTTCTTCTAAAATGGCTACACCGGTTCGAATAGTGCCCGGATCAATTCCGGCGACGCGCATGGGAAGTCCTTTTATTGGCCAGAGACGGTAACGGCAGGTTATCGATTTTTTCGATCAGACGGTCAACGATTTTTTCCATGCGGGCAGACGGCGTTGATTCCGGGAAAAACTCACCCTGATGGGTTTGCGCTTGCAGGGTATCGGTTTGTAAACTGCGAATTAAGTGCTGAAATTGGGGTTTATAGGATTTGAGTAACTGGGGAATTTTTTGGTCCGGATTGAGTTGGGTTTCAGTGATCAGCTGATCCCATTCTTCCTGCCATTTCTTCAATCTTTGAATCAGCTGCGTTTGATTAGTCATGCAGGCTACGGCCCCATCATAACGGCATTCGTTTTAATTGTCCGGAAACTCACAATTGGTATAAACATTCTGAACATCATCGTGATCTTCCAAAGCTTCTATTAAGGTAACGACGCTTTTTCCTTCTTCTTTTGAAATAGCTACGCGGTTTTTAGGAATCATTTGAAGCGTCGCTAATTCTGGTTTCAAATGGGCATCCAAAAGCGCTTTTTTCACAGTTTCAAAATTTTGAGGATCAGTCAGAATTTCATATTTCTCATCCTGACGAGACAGGTCTTCAGCGCCTGCATTGATTGCAAGATCCATCAGCTGATCTTCCTTCACCTGACCGGCATCCAAAACCAACAGACCTTTTTTTTCAAACAACCAGGCCACCGAACCGCTGCCGGCTAAATTACCGTTATTTTTTGAAAAAATACTTCTGATTTCAGAAGCGGCCCGGTTTTTGTTATCGGTTAAACACGCAACATAAATAGCGACACCTTTGGGGCCGTAGCCTTCGTAAAACAACTCTTCATAGTTAACGCCTTCCAGGTCACCCGTGCCCTTTTTGATAGCGCGTTCAACATTATCGAGCGGCATGTTGGCTTCTTTGGCTGTATCCATCGCCGTTCGTAAACGAGGATTGTTTTCCGGATCGCCGCCGCCTAAGCGGGCTGCAACCGTAATTTCACGAATGATTTTTGTGAATAGTTTGCCCCGTCTTTGGTCAACAATGGCTTTCTTATGTTTGATACTAGCCCACTTAGAATGTCCGCTCATAACAACACTTCCTTTGTCACCATCCAGGCTTCCCGAGCTGCCGCGACATCGTGTACCCGCAGAATATTAGCCCCGCGTTCAAGTGCCAGTGTATGAACGGCCGTACTAGCATTTAATCGCGCACTGGATTCTTTTTGGGCAGCAGCTGCCAGAAAAGATTTTCGGGATGCGCCGATCAAAATAGGTCTTTCAAATTTTCTAAATTGCGCCAAGGACTTGATGATTTGGAAATTTTGATCCGCTGTTTTAGAAAACCCGATACCCGGGTCAATGGTTACCGCTTCGCAGCCAATGCCGGCTTGCATCGCCAGATCAATGGAAAGCTGTAATTCTTTCAAGATATCTGCGATTAAAGAGTCGTAATGGGTTAGTTGCTGCATTGATTGCGCATCGCCTCGGCGATGCATCAGGACAACACCTGCTTGATGTTTGGCGATAACAGCCCCCATCTCAGGATCTCCTTTCAAACCGCTGACATCATTTACAATAGCAGCTCCCATACCAAGTGCATAATCAGCGATTTGAGACTTTGTTGTATCAATCGAAATCGGAATACGAACGGCCTTTAGAATCCCGTCTAAAACGGGCTCTAAACGCTCTAATTCTTGATTAAATGACAGAAGCGGTGCCCCGGGACGCGTCGATTCGGCCCCGATATCCAGGATGTCCGCTCCCTGAGCCTCAAGCGCCAACGCTTGCTCGCGTGCTGATTCGGGCGTTTGGAAACGGCCTCCGTCTGAGAAAGAATCGGGGGTAATATTCAAGATCCCCATGAAGAGAGGTTTTGAACAATTAAGGACTTGGCCTTTTATCTTCCAAACTAATTTGCCGGACATGTTTCCAAGCTAGGTTGATTGGGACGGTGCGGGACCAAAACCTAAGAGCTGACGGACTTCGGATTGATCGAGTACTTCTTTTTCAAGTAAGGCATCTGCTAACTTCTTCAACTTTTCGATATTCTCTTGAAGAATCCGTTTTGCTTTCCCATAACACTCATTCACAATCCGTTGAACTTCTTGATCAATGGTAATAGCGGTTTGTTCCGAATAATCTTTCTCGCGCATCAAATCACGGCCCAAAAAGACCTCGCGGTCTTTTTTGCCGAAAGTAAGATTGCCCAGTTTTTTACTCATTCCATATTCCATGACCATCCGTTGGGCGTAGTTGGTAGCTATTTCAATGTCGTTGTGCGCCCCTGTGGTGATTTCATTGAAAACCAATTCTTCCGCTGCGCGTCCGCCAAAGAGAACCGTAATTTTATCGAGCAACTGTTTCTCAGTAGCCAAATAGCGGTCTTCTAACGGCAGATGAAGCGTATATCCCAAGGCAGCTTGTCCGCGGGGGATGATTGAAACCTTGTGTAATTGATCCGAATCTTGTGTCACGAGTAACGTCAACAAAGCATGTCCGGATTCATGGACGGCAACCGTTTTCTTTTCATTCTTTGAAATCAACCGCGATTTCCGCTCCGGTCCCGCCATGACACGTTCAATCGATTCTTCCAGTTCGCGCTGCGTGACCCATTCTTTGTCGCGCCGCGCTGCCAAAAGAGCACCTTCGTTTACTAAATTCGCCAAGTCGGCCCCCGAAAACCCGGGTGTTTGCCTGGCTAATTTATTCAGATTAACGTCCGGCGCTAATTTCTTATCTTTCGTATGTACTTTCAAAATAGCTTCACGTCCGATCATATCTGGGCGATCAATAACAATCGTACGATCAAAACGGCCCGGCCTTAGCAGCGCAGGGTCTAATACGTCCGGACGGTTGGTTGAACCGATCATGATGACACCTGTTTGGGTATCAAAACCATCCATTTCGACCAAGAGCGCGTTCAGCGTTTGCTCCCTCTCGTCGTGGCCGCCGCCAATACCGGCAAATCGCTGACGGCCGACTGCATCAATTTCATCAATGAAAATAATCGCGCCGCGTCCGCTGGTTTTAGAAGCACGCTTCCCTTGCTCAAACAAATCACGTACCCGGGCAGCACCGACACCGACAAACATTTCCACAAAGTCAGATCCGCTAATCGAGAAAAACGGGACGTTGGCTTCACCAGCGACTGCGCGCGCCAAAAGTGTTTTACCCGTTCCGGGCGGTCCCATTAAAAGGACCCCTTTTGGAATGCGGCCTCCTAAACGTTGGAATTTTTTGGGGTCTTTCAGAAACGCAATGATTTCCTCTAACTCTTCTTTCGCCTCCTGAACCCCGGCCACATCCTGAAAAGTGATACGGCGGTCTTTTTCGTCAAATAAACGGGCTTTCGATTTTCCGAAAGTAAATATCTTACCGCCGCTTTGCGAAACACCTCTGTACACAAAAAACCAAAAAAACCCGATGAGCAGTAAAACAGGTAATACCGAATAAATAACGTTTTTCCAAAAACTTTGATCCTGAACCACTTGAAAATCATTTACATTTTGACGCAAAAGCGGTATGAGTTCTAAATCAGTCATCGGAATCGTGACTTGATAATAATCGCCGCTGCGTAAACGACCTCTCACCACATTGCCCACGAGTTCGGCCGTATCAATTTCACTTGAAGTCGAATTTCTTGAAACCATGTCGTAAAATTCACTGTAAGAGAGCTGGCTCATTTTTAAATGAGGTGTTACAAAAAATTGCAAGCCAATGAAGAAAAGTAACGGAATCAAAAAGAAAAGCGCCATACGTCTTCTCTCGCTGTCAGGTTTCTTAGGAGAAGGGCGGTGTGCACCCCGATGTCCCGGCGGCGGAACCGGTGGCGGCGGTGTTCCGTTGTATTGATCTTGATAATTAGAATTTGGCTCTGTCATAAGGTGAAGATTGTAACACAAAGGGACTAAATCGGGCAAGCTGATTGCAAGTCGCCGTCAATTCACAACTTAGGAAAGGGCCGGCAATGGGAAAGAAGGGCCTAATCTGAGTGCAATGCAAGACTTGGTTTCAGGGACTACTTTCACCTTATCTGACATACCCACACCCCCTACCCAAACAATTTCTCCGCGCGAAAGCACAAGCAGGATTTGGTCGCGCCACTCCCGTGGGACTTTGTGTCTAATCAAATAATCTTTCAATTTCATGGAGACTGACTGTCCCAAAGGCGTAAAACGATCTCCCGGTAAACGGGTCCTCAATTGTAGAGGAAACTCAAGCTTGTCTTTATCCATCACTGCCGCTATTTCTTTTTTTCGCTTTAGCTGCCGGGGTTTATGCGCCAGCAAGTCGCAGGCAATCCAAGCGCCAGTTGAGGAAAGCGGTAAACGTTGATTGAGACTTAACCGTTTTTTCACCGCACGACGTTTTTTTTGGACGGCACGCGGACGGCTTAATTGCAATGTCGATTCATTCACCCGGCAAATCATTGGGCCGGGAAAGTTCAATTCAAAATTCCGGTGTAGATTGAATAGACTTTCAAAAGACTGCCAATGACAAAACGCAAATTCTGAAATTCCCATTTGATGTAAAGCGGATTGAATCAATCGAAATTGAATGGCCGGCGGTAATTTTTGAAAGGCAGTCCGCGGAAATGAAACGGCGCCCTCTTTCAACACCGCTAAACGGTCATATTGTTTTTTTGCAGCGGCCTGTACAAAATCAAGGTCGGCGTGAATGGTTTCCGGCAACCGTGCCAACGTTTTACGGCTGCCGGGTTTTAAGCTTTCCAACAGCGGCATTATTTTGTGGCGGATCATATTCCGCAAAAAACGCGTGTCTTGATTACTCGAGTCGCTTTGAAAAGAAATCTTTTTCTTACGGAGAAATTGAAGCAGCGTCTCTTTCGGGATTTTAATCAGAGGCCTGATAAAGCGAATGCCGTCACGATGAAAAACGGGCCGTGAACCGCCCAGTCCCTGCAAACCAGCACCGGTGAGAAAGCGCATAAAAACCGTTTCTGCTTGGTCATCCAAAGTGTGGCCGAGCGCAATGGTATCAATGTGATTTTGGCGGGCGTGTTTGATAAAAAAATCATATCTCAGATCACGGGCAGCTTCCTCGATAGAAAGTTTCTTCTGTTTTGCCTGCCGTTTCACATCAACCGAACCGCACCAAACCGGCAGCCCAAGCGACTTTGCCAATTGTCGAACCGCTTTTTGATCTCGATGGGCTTCTTTGCCCCTGAGCCCGTGATTGACGTGGACCAAACCTAAACTTAAGTTTTCTTTCCGCGCAACCGGCAGGATTAAATGCAGCAGAGCGGTTGAATCCGGACCGCCCGAAATTGCCACCCACAAACGTTTTGTCCTGGCCAGCATATGGTATTGATTGAGTGTTTTTTGAAATGCTTTCTCAATCATCGAAGTTTTTTCTTTAATCCTAATTGCGCCGCTAAAGAAAGCGCTGTTGGCTGTCCGGGTGCCGATTGACGTTTGACGGCACCATAAGTTAAAAGCGACCCAAAAAAAGGAAACAAAGTCCGCGACGGCGTGCCTGCCCGCCCCATGCCGATGGTGATGAGATTTTGATTTGCATAATCATTGGTGAAATTAAGCATCACGGAAAAATCGGTTTTATTTTTCATCATGACCGCTAATTTAACAACGGAGGCTCCTTTTTTCTTGGCCCTCCGCATTTTGCGCCGTAAAAAAGAAACGGCGGGCGTTCGTTTGAAATTGTGGTAAGAAGCAATGACTGTTTTTTTCTGCCGCTTGGCTTCTTTCAAAACATCGTTAAAAATAACGCTGCCCATTTCTACATCAACCGCATCCACAAAAGGAATGACCATTTGATATAAAAATTGCCGTTTACTTTCAGAGCCGCGAAAATGCCCACCTTCCTTTGGATGACGGATGGTGGCCAAAATTGAAAAACCAAAACAGCGCAGCAAAGCAATCTTGGCCGCAAATTTGGGAAGAGAAAAGTGACGGAACTGATCAAGGCGCAGTTCCGTCATTCGAACACCAGCACGTTTTAAAGTGCGTAGTGTTGATGCGCTAAAAGAATCCTGTAATACGACACAAACCACAGGACCTTGACCGAGTTTTGTATTACCAATCTGGATAGGTTTCATTTGAGCCTAGATTGATCCATTTTTTAGACGAATCCTTCGAATTCATAAGAGTAGATAAAGACAGAATTTCTTTTAGTTTCCTTCTCCCGCTGGTACTTTTCCACCATAATTCCCGACTCTTAGCTTCTTGCATAGTTTGAAATTTTTCTGAAAAAAGGAACTTTAAAGGTCTTCTATGTTTTGTTGCAACAACTTGACCAGCGTTATATCTTTTTAAACGCGACGAAAGATTATTGGTAAACCCGCAGTAAGTTCTTTTATCTTTTTCACTTAAAAGAAGATAGACATGAAACATCTTAGAACCAATGCACTGATTTTCTGAAAAGTAAATTTTGCACAGGCGGGCCGCCATGTGTTGCTTTGCAAAACTGGCGGGGGGGAGAATCGAACTCCCGACGCGAGGCTTATGAGTCCTCTGCTCTACCAACTGAGCTACCCCGCCATTACTAACCATTATTAAGCGATGTCAACATTCTCATCAAGCCACTTTCTTCCCTGACCTGATTTTAAAAATTGCTCTCGCTTTAATGCTTCTTTTTTGCTATCGAAAGATTCAAGATGAAGAAGTTGAAGAGGTTTGTGCTGCTTTGTCCACTGACTTGTACCTTCGTTATGTTCGCTCAATCTTTTATCAGGACTTTTGCTAGTAAATCCAATATAACGTTTTCGGCTCTTCAAGCTTTTAAGTACGTAAACGTTAAACATAAATACTCACTTAAGAACACCAACTTCCGCCAAAGGCGGACCAGCCTTCGGCTGGGAGCTACCCCGCCCCGTATGAACGCTGTTTATATTTAAATGGGCGGGCTTTTAATTGCCCGCCCATTCATGCGTGATCTCTTTAGGAATGTCTTAAGCAAAACTCTTGGTAAGAGACGCGTGTATTTCGCGAATTTCTTTGGGGCAGCGATCTCCTACTTTATCGAAAAACTCTACTTGGCCTTTCAGTTCTTCCTGCCATTCAGCAGAATCAACACTCAGTAGTGACTCTAGATCGGCTTTGGATAAGTCAAGACCTTCTGTGTTAAGCGCATTGGCAGTCGGCACATAACCGATCGGCGTTTCCTGTGCTTGACCTTTACCCTGACAGCGTTCGATGACCCACAAAAGCGCTCTTAAATTTTCACCGAATCCGGGCCAAATGAAATCGCCTTTTTCATTTTTCCTGAACCAGTTCACATGGAAAATCTTTGGCGCATGCTTAATTTTCTTACCCATGTTAAGCCAATGCCGCCAATAATCACCCACGTGGTACCCCATAAAAGGTAACATAGCCATCGGATCCCGTCTCACCACACCGACTTGACCCGTGGCTGCCGAGGTGGTTTCTGATGCCATGGTAGCGCCGGCATAAACACCCCGCTCCCAATTGAAGGTTTCATAAACCAAAGGCGCTACTTTGGCACGCCGGCCTCCAAAAATCATCGCGCTAATCGGAACCCCTTTTGGATTTTCAAATTCGGGCGAAACAGACGGGCATTGTTCGACAGGCGCTGTAAAGCGCGAGTTAGGATGCGCTCCTTTGTCTTTTGATGCGGGTGTCCAAGGTTCGCCTTTCCAATTAGTTCCCTCTTTCGGCGGATCACCGTCCAAACCTTCCCACCAAACAGTGCCTTCCGGTGTCTTAAGCACGTTCGTAAAAATCGTATTTTTCTGAATCGTTTTAAGCGCGTTCGGATTTGATTTCATGCTGGTTCCCGGCGCGACACCAAAGAAACCATTTTCAGGATTGATTGCCCATAACCGGCCATCCGGACCGATTTTAAGCCAGGCAATGTCATCGCCGACTGTCCAAACTTTGTAGCCTAGTTTTTTGAGCGGTGCCGGCGGAACCAACATGGCTAAGTTCGTTTTACCGCACTGACTTGGGAAGGCGGCTGTGATGTAATGGATGTCCCCTTTTGGTGTTTCGATGCCGATGATCAGCATGTGCTCGGCCATCCAATCCTGTGTTTTTCCTAGGAAACTCCCGATACGGAGCGCCAAACATTTTTTCCCCAAAAGCGCATTACCGCCATAAGCTGTGTTAACGGAAATAATGGTATTATCTTCCGGGAAATGCGCAATCGCTCGATGATTGATATCGAGTTTTACTTTACCATGAATGCAGCGTGTAAAATCATCTGAATCACCGAGTTGGTCAAATGCAATTTTGCCCATACGGGTCATGATGCGCATGTTCAGTACCACATAGACGCTATCGGTTAATTCAATGCCGATTTTGCTGATGGGAGAACCTGCCGGGCCCATGATGAACGGCACCACATAAAGCGTTCTGCCCTTCATGGAACCGCGCAAGGTGTCATGCAGCTTCTGATAAGCTTGTTGGGGGTCAAGCCAGTTGTTGGTCGGACCCGCGTCTTCTTTTTTCCGCGTGCAAATGTAAGTCAGATGTTCGGTGCGGGCAACGTCATTAATATCAGAACGACTGTAAAGACAGCCAGGCAACTTTTCTTGGTTCAGGTATTCGACTTCTCCGAGATGAACGGCTTCTTCAGTTAATTTCTGCTTTTCTTCCTCTGAACCATCGCAATAATAGATTTTATCGGGCTGACAAAGTTCTGCAATTTCGTTCACCCAGTTAATCACAATTTTATTTTCCGTGATAATTTGATTTGCCACAGCCATAAAAACCTTTCCTGCTTAAATAAGGGTATACCTACCCGATATCATTGGTTTTGGATTAAAATTTAGGTTACTATTATAGTAGCAAGTGGCTGTAGAGTCTAGTGCCGTTAGACAATTATTATTATTAGCGGCTCAGCAACACCATTCGCGTGTTATTTTAGTATAGGGCTGACCGCTTTAATTTTTTAGATTGTCTAACGGTACTAGCGGAACCGAGAAAAAAGCTGAATATGGCTTCTCTTTTTTGTTTGTTTATCTGGAGTTTGATCGTGAACGCCATTCCGCTATCGTCAGCGTTTGGAGCAGGTCTTTCTTCTGTCCAAAATGCAACCCTTTCTGTCGTCCATATCAAATCAGAAGCCGGCGGAATCGTGAATACAGGAAACCAAGGCTTTATTGACCCCCAGACAGGCCGTGCCGTCATCTTATCCAATTTAGCCGCCGTGAAATATGAACGCAATGGGGTTGGCGTCATTATCAGCAGCCTCGGTTTTATTGTGACCAATTTACATACCGTCAAAGATGCCAGCCGCATTACGGTTACCTTTCATGATAATCAGAAGAAAGAAGCGGCGTTAGTTTATGAGGCATCCGGCAAAGACATTGCCATTTTACGGTTCAAGCCCGATATTTTTATCCCAGCCATCGAATTCGGCAATTCGGATCATTTGGCGGTTGGTGAAGAACTGTTTACCATCGGCGGATCAAGTTTAACGGATGGCGCTATCAGCAGCGGAAAAGTTATCGGGCTCAGCTGGGAAAATGCGGCAACCAAGGAAGGGGTGCCATTTGTTAATATGATTCGGCTTCATTTCAAGCTGAATCCGTATCAGGGCGACAGCGGCAGCCCTCTCTTAAATCAAAGGGGTGAATTTGTGGGGTTTATTGCGGCGGCACAAGCCGGGACGCACAATCCCGTTTATGCGTTACCTGCCAACGTGATTAAAAAGCAATATCTTAAATTTCTTAATTCTCGTCAGACAACAACAAAGGCCTGAGAACCGCTCAAAGTATTTCTTTCAGACGCCCGGCAGGCCTTGCCAAAATGGCTTTATCCCCTTTTTCGACAATGGGGCGCTCCAGCAGATCCGGATAAACACTCATGAGTTCAATGGCTTCATCATCCGAAAGATTTTTTTCAGCCAATTTGAGATCTTTATAAATTTCTTCTTTTTTACGAAAAAGTTCACTGGCAGAAATTCCCATCTTTTGAACTAATTCTTTTAATTTCCTCTTAGGAATGGGCTCAACGTAATAATCAATTGCCGCAAAATCAACGCCGCTTTCTTTTAAAGCCGCATAAACTTTTTTGCAAGTGGTGCAAGTTGGTTTTTGATAAACGGTGATTTCAGCCACGTCTTGTCTCCTATCTTTAAATCGCGGGCACAATTTGACCGAAGAACTCTAATTCGGAAGCGAACTTATCTTCATTCGCGGGCAATAGGTCTTCCAACCCTTCGGTTTCACCCAGCATTTCCAAAATAAAAATATCGTCTGCGATGGAATTAATCACTTGATTCACGTCCAATTCGGCTGGTTGTGAACTTTCGGTTTGTTTTAATATAACCGGCTCGGGTTTGTCAAGCACTTCAGGTTCACTTACCCTTTTTTCTGCATTTGCATCCGTCGAAACAACGGGGGGCAATGTCACCTGTGAAGATACGGGTGTTGTGATCACTTCTTGCGGTTGAAGCATTTCCATGACTTGTTGAAACTGATGATTCAGAAGGAAAAGAACCGCCAACGCGCCAACCAATGCAAAGGAAAAAGCAAACGCCTGAATACCAAAATGCGGCCCGGCAGCTTCTGCATTGATTTTTTCCCTTACTTCCGCCACATAATTCTTGGTAATTTCTTTTGGCAGCTCTTTGAGCGGATGTTTTTCGAACCAGTCTTTTATTTTTTGTTCTTCCGAATTAAAGTCCATAGGACACCTCACGATGACTCACATAAGGAGCCAGGGATTGTTTTACTTTTTGAATTGCAAAGTGAATCGTCGCTTTCACCGTTCCTTCCGAATTCGCCGTTATTTCACTGATTTCTTTAATCGAATGGTTTTCGATAAACCGCAAAGTAAAAATCGTCCGCTGCTTCAAAGGCAGTGCTGTGATTGCTTTCGTCATTTGCACAGCCAATTCGTTTTGCAAAACGGACCGATCCGCACCGGCACCGGACGCTTGAACGGTTTGAAAAAAGTTATCCATCGACTCGCTTGATTCCCATTTTAAAAATCTTTGCCATTTTTTTGAGCGAAAATAATCTTTTACCGTATTGACCAAGATCCGGTAAAACCAAGTGCTGAAAGCCGATTTTAACGCAAAAGATTTGAGTGCTTTATGCGATTTCACGAAAGCCTCCTGTGACAAGTCTTTTGCATCTTCATAATTGCCTACCATGCTATAAGCCCAAGACAAAGCCTTCTCCATGTGACGCCTCACTAACTCATCAAATGCGGCCTCATTCCCTTCTTGAAAAGCAACGACTAATTCAGCGTCCGTTTTGGTCAGTGTAATCTGCCCCCGTTTCCTTAACGGTTCCTTCGAGACCGCCTTTTTGACATGGGTTGCTCTCGATCTCGTTCTCGAGTGCCCGGATTGCTTTGCCAACGGCTTTTCATCTTTTTCTGACGCATATTTATCTCATCACCGGCCGGTGAAACTTGACGATCACGCCGTGTGGGTGGATTAAATCCGGAAGGCGATTCTTTGGCTGGCCGGCGGTCTTTCATTTTTTCTTTTACCCGCTTTTTTTCTTCCGGATTCATTTTTTGAAAATGCTCTTTCATCTTCTCTTTTTTCACTTGAGATTTCTGAAACCATTCCCGCGCCCCGGGATGATTTTGCATCAAGCGTTCAAAACGTTCGGGGTGATTGGATGCGAATTTTTGAATATCGCTCATTCTATTTTGCCTAATGTTCTCAAAGAGCCTAGGGTGATGACGCTTAATATATTGCAAATGTTGTTTGGTTAACGGACGGTCGCTTTTTAAGAATGCAAGCGCCTTTGCGCGCTTTTCCTGCGGCAATTGCGCTAACGATCGTTTAATGTGCGCTTTTTTTTGAGCTATCAATGCTTGATAAGCAGCCGGGTCCTGCGTTTTAAGTTCTTGAAGCTTGGTCATTTGATCAGCTACATTTGAACTGAAAGCAGCGGTTTCGTTTTCAGCATAAGCCAAAACCGTGCTCAAACAAAAAACCCCGAAAAGAATAATCAAATATTTGAAATGGCGCATCACAGTTAAATGCTTCATCCTTTTATCGTCATTGAAGGTGTTCTTCACCCTATTGATACCTCTTTAGACGACAGAAGTACGGCAATGGTTTAATGCCGGGTATGATTAATTTTAGGCGTTGATTTGATACGTCTTAAAGGGTATGCAATTAATCCCGCCACTTAATCGAGCAGCCCATGGATGGAAACTGTTTTCCGGCTATTGGTTTACCCGCTGCCAGATTTTGAATGGCGTCTTTGAGATCCTGTTTCTTAACTTTTGATTCATCCTGCCAGTTATCATCAAAACGGCCATGGTAAACCAGTTTCTGCCGGGTATCATACAAATAAAGGTCAGGCGTACATTGGGCATTAAAAAGTTTGGCAGTTGCCTGCGTTTCATCAATCAGGTAAGGAAATGAAATCCCTCGTTTTTTAATCTCTGAGATCATTTGAGAGGGTGCATCTTCGGGATAATCGGGATGAATGTTGGGGTTAATGGCGACTGTATTAACACCTTTTTCTTTTGCTTCAGCAGCCAAATGAATGAGCCGTGGCCAAACGGCAATGGCATAAGGACAATGATTGCAAGTAAAGGCGATTAACAAACCTTTGGGGCCGGTTAAAGTCTTGCTATCGTATGATTGGCCGCTCGGATCTGTCAGAGAAAACGCGGGCATTTTAGAATTCAAAGGAACGGTAACAGATTCAACAAGCGCCATTTGGATCTCCTTGAATTAAGTGATCAGTGTTCGGTGGTCAGTGTCAAACAGTCAGAATGAACGTTTTGAGCTTAAGTTAGTGCCATTCATCACTGATTACTCAATTGTCTCAACACGAATTGCAAGATACCGCCATGCTCATAGTAAGAAATCTCGGCCGGAGTATCAAGTCGGCAAACACATGAGAAAGTTTTCTTACTTTGTGCACCTTTCGCCGCCACTGTTATTTTTTTCTTTGGTGATAAACCTTCGGCAATTCCCGTAAAATCAAACACCTCGTCTCCCTTTAAACCCAATGATTCCCGCGACTCTCCGGTTTGAAATTGAAGCGGTAAAATTCCCATTCCAATTAAATTACTCCGGTGAATGCGCTCAAAACTTTCTGCTAAAACAACTTTAATTCCCAAAAGCGCCGGGCCTTTGGCCGCCCAATCACGCGAAGAACCAGTTCCGTATTCTTTTCCCGCCATCACTAAAAGCGGGATGTCGGCATCGATATATTTCATAGCTGCTTCATAAATACTCATGACTTTTCCGTCCGGCAAATATTTTGTCCAGCAGCCTTCTGTTCCGGATGCCAACATGTTTTTCAACCGAATATTCGCAAAAGTTCCCCGTGCCATTACTTCAAAATTGCCTCGGCGGGCTCCGTACGAATTAAATGCTTTGGGTTGAACACCCCGCGCAATTAAATATTCACCGGCCGGACTATCAGCTGCAATGGAACCGGCCGGTGAAATATGATCTGTTGTCACGGAATCTCCCACCATCACCAAAGTTCTTGCATTTTGAATATTGGATAATGGAGCCGGCTTCTTTGGAACGGCCTGTAAGAAAGGCGGCTTCTTAATGTAAGTCGAATGTTCATCCCATCCAAATGTGTCGCCCGAAGGCACTTGAATTTGACGCCAGCTCTCATCGCCCTCAAAAACATGGCCGTATTGCTGTTTAAACATGTCAGCAGTAACCGATTTCATTGCTTCTTGGATTTCTTTTTGTGACGGCCAAATGTCGCGCAAGAAAACATCGCGGCCGCCTTGATCTTGACCAATTGGTTTGCTTGATAAATCAATATTCACATTGCCGGCAAGCGCATAAGCGACAACCAACGGGGGTGAGGCAAGATAATTAGCGCGCACCAATGGATTAACACGCCCTTCAAAGTTACGATTTCCCGAAAGCACGGCAGCGGCCACCAAATCACGTTCTTTGACTTCGGAGGCAACCGGTTCCGGCAAGGGGCCCGAATTGCCGATGCAGGTCGTGCAGCCGAATCCTACCAAATTAAATTTAAGTTTTTCGAGAGGTTCAAGCAGTTTCGCCGCTTTTAAATAATCCATGACCACTTTTGAGCCCGGTGCCAAGCTGGTTTTAACCCATGGTTTAACATTCAGGCCGCGTTCAACTGCTTTTTTGGCCAATAAACCTGCCGCGATCATGACGGCGGGGTTGGATGTATTGGTACAGCTCGTAATGGCTGAAATCACAACAGCACCGTGTTCTAAACTGCTGGTTTTGCCTGGTTGATCAGCATCTTTCTTCATCATCGAACTAAATGCTTTCTGAAATGACTCGCCGACCTGCTTCAAAGCGACTCTGTCTTGAGGACGTTTGGGGCCTGCCAGACTTGCTTCCACCGAAACCAAATCGAGTTCCAAACGATCAGAATATTCGGGATCTTTGGTTTTAGACGTTCGAAACAGTCCCTGCGCTTTGGCATATGCTTCAACACACGCCACCATATCGGCATCACGCCCGCTTAAACGCAAAAAATCAATCGTGACTTGATCAATGGGAAAATAGCCCGCAGTAGCGCCGTATTCGGGAGCCATATTGGCCAAAGTGGCTCGGTCCGGCAATGTCAGCGCATCCAATCCCGGACCAAAAAATTCTACAAATTTTCCTACCACACCTTTTTGACGCAGCATTTGTGTCACAGTCAAAACCAAATCGGTGGCCGTGACGCCTTCACGCAACTTTCCGATAAGCTTGAACCCTACCACTTCAGGAATCAACATCGAAATAGGCTGACCCAGCATGGCCGCTTCCGCTTCAATACCGCCCACGCCCCAGCCCAGCACGCCTAATCCGTTAATCATGGTGGTGTGAGAATCAGTGCCGACAAGGGTGTCGGGATAAAGTAATTTTTCTCCCCGATCATCTTTTTCAAAAACGACGGATGCCAAATACTCAAGATTCACTTGGTGGACGATGCCGGTGCCCGGAGGGACGACGCTGAAATTCTTGAAGGCACGCTGCCCCCACTTCAAAAATTGGTACCGCTCTTGATTGCGTTCAAATTCTATTTTGGTATTTTGATTGAATGACTCTTTGGTACCAAACGTATCAACTTGAACGGAATGATCAATCACCAAATCGGCCGGCTGTAAAGGATTGATCACGGCGGGATCCCCGCCCATCTCACGAATGGCATCCCGCATGGCTGCCAAATCCACAACGGCAGGAACGCCCGTGAAATCCTGCAGCAAAACGCGCGCCGGCGTAAAAGCAATTTCGGATTCCACTTTGCCGTGCGGATCCCAATGAAGAAGTTTCTCAATGTCCGTTCGTTTTACCAAGTGTCCGTCTTCGGTGCGAATAAGATTTTCCAACAGAATCCGGGTGGAAAAAGGCAGGCGCGACAAATCGCACTGACTCGTTTTTTGAAGGGCAGTCAAGCTATAATAAACGTATTCTTGACTGGCTACTGTCAGTTTGGTTTTAGTTTTGAAACTATCCTGCAATGACGGCATGAGAAATCCTAATGTTAACGGCGTTTGGCTGCTTGTAGTTTTGCTTCGGCTTTTTTTAATTCCAATCTTATTTCTTCTAGTTCTTTTTCTTTTGTTTTTTCTTTCTCCGCCGCAGACATTTGCTTACGCACCACATCAATCTTTTCCTTCTGCGTTTCCCCCTTGCCTTTGGCTTGATTTAAAAATGATTTAAATGACCAGCGCTGCGATTGAACATACTCTTTTTGCGCCATATCAAGTTTGTCCTTTAATTGTTTAACCTGCCATTCTAACTTCTCGACTTCGGTCATCTCTCTGGCTTGGCTCACCTTGGCTGCACTGGCACTGACAAACAACGCCATAAAGAATATGACCGCCCATTTTCCGGCACTCATGTTTCGGATACCCAATATTTTGAAAACTCATTTAAATACGTTAAAGTGGTTAAATGAGGCATCTTATCCAAATAGACATGCCCCTGTAAATGATCAAACTCGTGTTGAATCACGCGGGCAAAAAATCCCTTCGTACTTATTGTAATCGGCTTTCCGTTTTGATCAAGGGCTTCACAAACTAAAGATTCGTGCCGAGGGACCACACCTCTTAAATCAGGGATGCTCAAACATCCTTCCCACCCCTCTTCCGTTGCTTCTGATTTCTCTTTTAAGAATGGATTGATTAAAACGGTCAGAGGAATTTGAGGCATATCCGGATAACGCGGGTTATGGTTCACTTCAATCACGGCAATTTGTTTGGAAACGTGGACTTGCGGCGCGGCGAGGCCAACTCCGTCATATTCGCGCATGGTATCAATCATATCAAGGATGAATGTTTGTATCTCTTCGGTGTGAATTTCTTCCGGCAAAAGCGGTTGGGCTAATTGGCGAATCACGGGATGACCAAGACGGGCAACTTTCAAAATGGACA
The DNA here is from genome assembly GCA_002787155.1 of Candidatus Abzuiibacterium crystallinum. GTDB lineage: Bacteria > Omnitrophota > Omnitrophia > Omnitrophales > Abzuiibacteriaceae > Abzuiibacterium > Abzuiibacterium crystallinum. Next base: position 32,188 of record PCVY01000076.1, read on the forward strand.
TGTCAATCCAATGGAATGTTTACATGTGTTGCTTAATTCGATTAACCGCATCAATGCAGGTTTTCATGGCCTCGTAACTACCATCAATGTCGGCTTGCGGCACATGATCCGGACCTAACGCTTGCAAAACATGGTGTGATTTTTCAAATAATTTGCCTGCTTCAACATACAAGTGAACGGCTACTTCTTTGCTTTTCTGATCGTCGCTTAACCGCAATGTTTTAGCTGCTTGCGCAGTCAACTCATTGGCAACCCGAATGTCATTATAAACACGATTGGCAATCGTTTCGGGAGATTCAGTGGTAGGTGTTTTGGAGAAAACGCCGGGTATCCATAAACCCAGAAATAAAATGCAAAAAATAACGCCGACCATTCTCTTCTTCATGCAGCCTCCACGGCAATTTGACAAATTAAATCGGCAAAACGCGGCTGTTCTCCCACCGGCCCCAGGGTCTCGATATCAAGCGCCGGAAAAGCCTTTTTAATTTGATCGACCAAAGGCGGAATATCTTGCACCAAATGAGCGCCTCCGGCCATAAAAAGAGGCAATATTTTGATTTGAGAAACGCCTGCTTTCACCGCACTTTCGGCGGCATTCAAAAGCGTGGGTTCTGCAAATTCCATATAAGAAAGATAGACGCCATCCTGGCCAAGTGTTTTCTTTAATTGCCCTTCCAGGCGCTGAAAAGGTTCGCACCATCTGGGATCTTTGCTTCCATGAGCCATCAAAATAAGTGCTGATTTTTTTGCCGTCACGCTGCGGTTCCCTTTCTACGTTAATAAAAATCGCTTATCTATAATTCTATCATAGGTTTTCGCATGGGTAAAAGGAATAGGAGGAAGACGGCGGAAATTAACTTATTATGGAATGAGAAGAAAGTCAGGATTTGGCTTGAATAGCTTGAGCGCTTGGCATGCGGATATCCCAGGCAAGGCCCAGACGCGATAACAGCTTGATCGTGAGATACGTGATATCAAACTCCCACCATTTCAGACCATGCGCCGCAGAGGATTGAAAAGCATGGTGATTATTGTGCCAGCCTTCGCCAAATGCCAATAAACCTACCCACCATAAATTGCGTGAGTATTCTCCTGTTTTAAAAGTTTGATAGCCCCACCGGTGCCCTGCTGAGTTTACTAACCAGGTGCAATGAAGTGCCACCACGGTCCGCAAGAAAATACCCCAAATGACAAAAGATAAGCCGCCCCACCACAATAAAAATAGACCTAGCACCCATTGTAAAATCCATTCGTAACGATCTAATAACCGATAAAAACGGTCCTTGTAAAGATCCGGCGCGTAACGGATAGCAAATTCTTTGGTGCCAACCTCCGGCAACTGATGCATGAACCAAAACATATGAGACCACCAAAAACCATGCACAGGACTGTGGGGGTCTTCGTCTGTGTCTGAATTAGCATGATGACAACGGTGGGTCGACGCCCAACTAATTGGACCGCCTTGAGATGTCAGGGCGCCGCAGACGGCGAAAAAATATTCCAATATTTTCGGACATTGAAAACTCCGATGGCATAGTAAACGGTGATAACACAGGGTAATACCCAGACCATTGGTCATCCACCATAGGACTAAGAATACCCAGAAGGCAGGCCAATTGAACGTAAATGGGGCTAATAGCGCCCCTGCATGAAGGAAGATTACCCCCGTTAAGATGGGTAAATTAAGGGGGCCTCTTTTTGCTCTCACAACTCTGATTTTCTCCTAATAGACTAGACTTAAGGTATTTTATCAGTTTATCGGGTCAATGGGAAGAAAGATTTACCCAATAATGCCTTCACCTTTTCTACAGGTAATCCAACCACATTGGTGTAAGACCCAATGACCTTTTCAATCAACCGATCTCCCCGCTCTTGGACCGCATAACCGCCGGCCTTATCCAAGGGGTTTGTTTTGGCCACGTACTTTTTAACAACATTTTCATCATACTTTTTCATGATGACTTTGCTTTTCACAACCGCTGTTGCCCACTTTCTGCTCTCCAAATTAAAAAGTGCAAGTCCCGTATAAACCCATTGCGGTTTACCGGCATAACGCCAGATCATCCGGATAGCGTGTTGATGATTTTTGGGTTTTCCCACAATTTTTCCTTCAAAATAAACAATCGTATCTGCGCCCAAAATAATTCCTGTTTTCGCTTTGACGCGAGCGCGGCGCACTTTGCCTTTCGCGTTCCAAAGAACCGTTTGTCGAGGCTTACCTACAAAGTGCCTTTCTTGAAAAGAGGATTTAACCACCCGAAACCGCAGGCCGGCAGCTTTGAGTAATTGTTGACGTCTGGCTGACTGGCTGGCTAAGAAAATAAACGGCAGGTTCATGAAGCGGATTGGGTTAGCTTGCGGACACGGTTTTCCATTTTCCTGAGCGGCACAATATCACCTCTGTCATCTGCCACCGGGATACCTTGTTTGTAAATTTGAAGTGCCTCTTCTTTTTTTCCCAAAGCTTCAAAAGCTTCTCCGAGCCCTACATAAGAGGGGGAATGTTTAGGATCAACTTCAATGGCTTTTTTAAAAGCATTCATGGAATCTTCAAACTGTTTTGCTTGCGCGTAAGCCGACCCCAACGAGAAATAACCCAGGACGTCATTGGGATCAAAATCAATCACTTTGCGATATTGTTCGATTTTTCTCAGCGCCGATTCTTTTTCTTTTTCTTCCTCGGCTTGGGTCAAAGCGTTGATTTCGGATTCTGTTTTGTTTTGTGCTCTGAGTTCTGCTTTCCAAGATAAACGCCTGGCTTCAGCTTGTTCGGCTTCTGCTTCCTGAATCATGCCTTTTCGGACATAAAACTGCGACAAGTTGGTGTGCGCCATCACATGGTCCGGATCGATTTCCGCCAAGCGTTTCATTAACTGAATGGCTTCGTCCAAACGATTCAACTTGCCATAAATAACGCCTAACGCTTCCAAAGCATTCGCGTGACGGGGCTCTAATGTGAGCGATTCTTCTAAAAGGTGTGTGCTTTCTTCGTACTTGTAAGCTTTGAATAAACGCAGGGCTTCTTGATACAACTGGTGGGCATCTTTAAAATGTTCTACCACGACAACCTAGCGAGGCACATTATGTATCGATTTTTAAAATCTTTTTGCCTTCAGGACTGATCAACTCTGCTGTCCACTGCGGTTCCCAAACCACTTCTACTGCCACATCAGATACTTCGGGAATCTGTGCCAGGCATGACTTGACGTTTGCCGGTATTTGTTGAGCCGAAGGACATGAAGGCGAGGTCAGCGTCATTTTAACGTGAACCGCTGAATCATTAATTTGAATTTCATAAATAAGCCCCAACTCCCAAATATCAACCGGGACTTCAGGGTCGTAAACGGTTTTTAATCTATCGATGACTTGTTCGCGGGTAATCATGACTTCGACAAAACGGTGACTTTGACCATCGCAACGTCTTTCAAAGGTTTGTCCCGCCGGTCACGTTCCGCATTGGCAATCGCTTTGACCACATCAAGGCCTTTTGTTACCTGACCAAAAACGCTGTGCTTGCCGTCTAGCCATGGCGTCGGAACTTCCGTAATAAAAAATTGACTGCCGTTGGTATTTGGGCCTGAATTGGCCATGGAAAATACGCCTGGTTTATCATGTTTTAAATTGGGTGAAAACTCATCTTGAAATTTATAACCGGGACCGCCCATACCCGTTCCGGTTGGATCGCCTGTTTGAATCATAAAACCCGGAATGATCCGGTGAAAGATAATACCGTCATAAAAATGAGATTCCGCCAACTTAACAAAATTGGCCACCGTATTCGGTGCCTCAGAAGCAAACAAATCGGCTTCCATGTCCCCCATGGTTGTTTCAATCTTGATTTTCACAATATCTCCCTTGTCGGCATGTAAAAATGATTCCGGCCACAATAGTCCGATCATCAAAAGTACTAAGATGTAATTTTTGAAATGAGCCATGCAGGTATTATAAAGGTTCTTCGGTTTTTGACAATCATTTCAATTCATTTTTTGATGTTGAGAAGCGTATTGCATTCTCTGATGTCATGACTATAATACCCCGTTATAACGTCATCCGTTCGAGGGACATAAGGGGGGAAGTCATTCATGGCAAAGTTGGTTTTAGTCAGGCACGGACAAAGTCAGTGGAACCTGGAAAATAAGTTTACGGGTTGGGTGGATGTTGAATTGACTGATTTGGGCCGCGAAGAAGCTAGAAAAGCCGGAGACAAGCTCAAAGATATCAAATTTGATAAGGCTTATACCTCCGATTTGAAACGCGCACAAGAAACCCTCAGCATTATCCTGGAAACCATTGGTCAAACCGGCATTCCGATCGAAACAGACCAGGCCCTAAATGAACGGATGTACGGCGACTTGCAAGGGCTAAACAAAGCCGAAACAGCCAAAAAATATGGCGAAAAACAAGTACACATTTGGCGGCGCAGCTACGATATCGCACCTCCCAACGGTGAGAGCCTCAAAGATACGGCAGCCCGCACGCTTCCCTATTACGAACAAAAAATTGTCCCCGATTTAAAAGACGGTAAAAACACACTGGTAGCAGCGCATGGTAATAGCTTACGCTCTATCGTGATGTTTCTCGATAAATTAACCCAGGAAGAGGTATTGGAATTAAATCTAGGAACAGGCGTTCCGATTATTTATGACTTTAATGCTCAGATGCAGATTTTATCCAAAAAGGAACTATCGTGAGCGATCCGCTCATTGCCGATAAAAAACCTGCTGTTTTAGAATTAGAAGCCGGTACTTACGCATGGTGCCGGTGCGGCCATTCTAAAAACCAACCTTATTGCGACGGCTCGCACCGCGGAACTGGTTTGACGCCCCTCATATTCAAGATCGAAGCCAAGAAACGTGCTGCGCTTTGTCAGTGCAAACATACTCAAAACCCGCCTTTTTGCGACGGGACACATTCAAAACTTTAAGCTGCTACTTCCCTGCAGACATCTCGGCGTGAAGGGCTTCTTGCTTTAAAAAGAATTTGATCCGCCTGTTGACAAGCCAACGATAACGAAGATTGGGCTTCACCACCTCAAAAGCTTTTTCCTTCGCTTCCTTTTCGGATAACCCTTTGTCGTGAAAATAATAAGCAAAACTCATCGTCCCAGTTCTGTCTTGGCCATGCTTGCAATGATAAAAAACGGGTTGTTTGGAGGGATCATGGATCAAATCAAAAAACTGGTCAAATAAATCGGGCGAAGGATTCCAAAAAACAGACCAGGGCATGTGAATGTAATTCATACCCAGCGCTTCCGCACGCTTCCTTTCCCATTGATCCCATTTTTTCTCGGTTCTAAAGTTAATGATGGTTTTGTAACCCTGGTCCCGAAGCTGCCGAAGGCCCGCTTCCGTTGGTTGCCCGCCGCGCGCTAACCAGGGTTCAATAGCAACAAAATGAGGCAAATCGGGGTTTTCTTTTGCCAAAACAAATTCGGCAAATATAAACAGTGATGCAATTAAAATAACCACAAAACAAAAGTGCTTCATCAGCGTCCTTCTCTAAACTTCCGGTACTTTGAGTTTCGTTGATGGTTTGGGTGACTGTGAAAACCTTTCCGATACCTGTTTTAAAACTTTCTGGCGATCTTTTTCTTTTCCCAAATCTTCCAGAACTTGTGCTAATCCCACATAGGCACTCATGTACTTAGGATCTTCGGCAATCACTTCCCGATAGCTGCGCTCTGCATCATTTAAGCGGTTCATTTGATGATAAGATTGAGCGGTCAAAAACAAAAGATCCGGACTATTCGGGTAAAAAAACTGCAAGTGTTCTAGGATTTTTTTGGATTTTTCCGGTTGTTTCGCCTCCACGTAGGCGGTTGATAGATTAAACAAAAATTGCGGTTCTCGTACCCCATCATAGTAAAGCGGCTCCCATTGCCCAAGCGCCTTGTCCATTTGCTGCATGTCTAAGTAAATCACACCCAAATAATATTTGGCGACGTTGTCATGGGGATTCAGTTTGACGGATTGTTCCAAAACACGGATGGCATCGTCATACTGTTTTTTCTTTTGATAAAGCACGCTTAACATCAACGCGGCTTCTTTGCTGTCCGGCTTTAATTCCAACGCTTTCTGGTAAGACGCAATGGCATCATCAAATTTCTGTAAATGAAGCTGTAGTCTGCCGAGCGCATGCCAAACATCCGGATCATTCGGATTTTGCTCGGAAGATGCTTTAAACTTTTGAAGCGCTTCTTCATAGTTGTCGACTTGCAACAACATCATTCCTGAGAAAGCATGTAAATGAAGATCATCCTGCCCTAAAGCAATGGCCTTTTGAAAAAATTTATTGGCTTCGGCCGGTTGGTTTAAGATGCGATACACATGCCCTAAAAAAACAAGTGAGTTTTGATCATTGGGATTCTCTTTGAGTTTCTCATTGAGACCGACAATGATTGCATGAATGCCAAATTCAGGATCTTTATTGGTCGAAAGTGCAATGTAGAAAAGATCGTCGATGGTTTTTCGATATGCCTCAAAAGCAATGCCGGTTCGTGGAACCGGTTTGATTTCCGGTAAGGCTGGCGCGTTAATCGACGCTGCCTGTCCTTCCGATCCATGAGCCGAATAGACAGGTAAAACGAAAGCGGTTATCAAAATCAAAACATAAAAATGTTTCTGCATCTCTCTTACTCCAATAAGTATTTATTATAACAGAATCTGAAGAGCAAAAGAAGTGCTTCGGGGATGCTTAGGTAAAAAGGCTTGCCACGCGTGTGTGAACAGTGGATTCTAAATATTCCAGTGAAAAAGGTTTTGTCACGTAACCCACCGCACCTAAAACTCTGGCACGTTCGACTGTATGATAATCGGTATGAGAAGTCACCATGATGGTTTTCGTGTTTGGGCTAATGTCACGGATTGCTTGCAATACATCAAGACCTGTTTTGCGTGCTTTTAATTTGACATCAAGCAAAACACCTTCCGGTTTTACATTTTTCAAAATTTCGATCGCCGCATCGGGATCAGTCGCGGTTAAAATATTAAATTGCGTGTCTGATTTGAAAAATTCCTTCAGGAATTCACAGATTTCCGATTCGTCATCTACTATAAGCAAGGTTGGCATTTTGACACTCTTTTTGGTTATCGGCGAGTCGTGGGCAATCTTTGAACGGTAACTTCAGTAAACGATATCCTGGCAAGTGGTAAATCCCGCGTTCTTGCGGCAATTTTTACCGCACTCATAGGTGTCTTTGGAGGTCTTAGCTTGGGATTTCACCCATCGCAAACAATCCTCAGACGATTTAAAAGGTCCGCCAATTTGCGTATTGAGCGTATCACCCTGAGGATAGAAAAACCCTTCCCAGTCATAATCCGATGACGCAAAAGCAGAAAAAGAGGCCGTGCCGAGAACGCCTGTTAAAAAGACTATCCAAAAGACCTTCTTTTTAATCCGCATAACAAATATCCCCTTTACTTAAATATTAACGCCATTTGCAAGTTTTTGACATTCAGAATTTCCTCCCCCTTTATTTTAGGGGAAGAGGGAGAAACTCGTACGCGGCGTTAAATATTAGCATATTCAATCAAGCCGGAGCCACATGGCCTGAAAGCGCCCCGATATGCTTCGCGATGCATTGGGGCAGCACCCCCAGATTATAGCCGCCTTCTAAAATAGAGATCAGGCGGCCTTTGGCATGACGTTCGGCCGCCTCAACCATTCTCTCGCTCATCCATCCAAAAAAGTTGGTGCTTAAATAAAGATTCGCAAGCGGATCAAAGCGATGGGCATCGAAACCAGCTGATATAAGAATAGCATCCGGCTTAAAAGCATCAACGGCAGGTAAAATCTTTTCCCGAAAAACTGTTTGATAATCATCATCACCGGATCTGGCACGCATCGGACAATTAAGCGTCGATCCCTTCCCGCGGCCAATGCCCGTCTCACGCTCGTCCCCTGTTCCCGGATAAAATGGAAATTGATGCAAACTCATGTAAAAAACGGACGGATCTTCTTCGAAAGTATGCTGGGTGCCGTTGCCGTGATGCGCGTCCCAATCTAAAATAAGCACTTTATCCAAATGATGTTTCTTTTGTAAATAACGGGCTAAAACGGCAATCGTGTTAAAAATACAAAAGCCCATTGCCATTCCATTTTCCGCATGATGACCAGGCGGCCTGAGCAATGCAAATCCATTCTGAATCTTTTCTGCCATCATCTGATCGGCCAGTCCAAATGCACCGCCGACGGCAAGTTTGGCAATCTCAAATGAGTCACGCGAAATGCCGACATCCGGCGTATCAAGTAAAGTTTGGCCGCTTGCACAGATTGTTTTGACATGGTGAATGTAATCGGGCGAATGCACGGTTGCGATCCATTCTTCTTCGGCCGCCCTCGGCGAGAAAAGCGACAATGAGGAAAACCACGGTAAGTTTTCCAAATGGCGGTAACTGACTTCAAGGCGTGACGGTGATTCGGGATGTGTTTCGCCCGGATCATGTTTTAAGAATCGAGAGTCATACATGAGCCCGGTCTTCATCGAAAACCTTCATGCATTTTTTTCGCGGTACTTCCAATGTGCCGCACTAAAACCGAGTAAAAAACCGATTAACAAGATAATGGGCAGCAGGATAATTTGCGAAATACTGATTTCCCAAAACAAAAACTTATAGGTAACCAAGTTTGAGTTCTGAATCAGGATGATGAAAAATAGACCTAATAAGACAAGACTGAGAGTTAACTTAAATTTTTTCATTTAAATTTATGGAAAGTTCTCAACACTTCGCTTAATCTTTGCTGCCAAACGGTAACTTCAGTTTGTCTTTTAAACTCTCCGCTGTTTCAGCAAGATCTTTACTTAATCCTTTTGTTTTCTGGGTGAGAGCACCGGCAGTCTCCTTCAAATCGTCCGGAGCAGAACTAATCATTTTTTTAGCATCCTTTGCTGCCTGAGCAGCGCTTTCTTTCGCTTTTAAAGCAGCCTCGACTGCGATTTTCTTGGACGAAGCAAGTACATCCGAAACTGAATTCTGCAATGAGCCCAAATCAAAATTTGTGAGTGAGGCAATGGTTGTATTGGCCAAAGCTTTCACCACAATGAGACTAACCACACTGTACGGATTCGTAATGTTTGAATAGGATTCGTTCAAGTTAATATTAAATTCCTTGACGGAAGGCTGCTCATTGGTTGTTTTTTTGGAGTAATCCCTGAAGACAACCTTTTCCACCTGCAAGCGAAATTCATCAATTTGAATTTCGGGCATTTTCCCGTGTTCTTCTTTTTTCCTCTTAGCCTCCGCTGATTTCTTTTCGTTCTGAACCACTTTTAATGCATCCAAGTTGAGCGTCCCGTCAGCTTTGCGCACAACAACAAATTCCTTCAAGTGAATTCGGATTTCAGGCAAGTGAATTTTACCTTTAAAAAAAGGCTGCAGCATATAATCGACATAAATTTCAGGCATGTCTACCATGACCTTGTCTTCAAAGCCTTTGGGATTGTATAGTTTGAGATCGCGAATCCCAACCGTGGAATCAAGCAGTCCAATACGAAAATGCTTCATGTTCAGTTTCAACCCCGTTACAAATCGAACACCATTTTCAACCGCCATCTTAGCAGCAACATTTTTAGCCAAAATCAAACCGATGATGACAATACCCGTCAAGGCTAAAAGACGCACAGCTTTCTTCATGGCACCCCCTTCACTCATTTTAATTTATATATTGATACCAGTTTGACTAATCTCATGAATATCCCGTTGTGGGAACAGAAGTGTGACATCGACATTTTTTGGTCAGAGATTTTAGTAAACCATGATTGATCCAATCCCCCGCTATAAAGCCAGCCATTAAAATCAGAATGGCCCTGATGACTTGAAAACCGTAATTAACGGCAAATTGAATGGCGGTGTCGATTAACTTTTGAATGGCCGCCACACTTTCTTGAACATCCATCATGATTTCTCCTCAGAAATACAAAGCTTACCAAAAACAAATTTTAATGACAACCGGCTATTATATTGGTGAAAGCTCTTTAATTTATTTTTTTCTCTCCAGATCTACCGCAATGATATCAGGCGTTATCTCTCTCAGGTTAATACCTTGCGGTAAAACTAGGTTTGAGTCCGAAATAGTCGCTTCTTTCGTATTTTTAGTCCAGTCAGATGCATCTATTATCAATTGGAGATTCTTTTTCCTGAAAAAATAAAAATTGCGCCGAGCGCCGGATATGCTGATTTTGACAAACTGGGGGGAATAACCTGCCAACTCAACATCGGACGCCAAACGTCTAAATTGAACAGGGACATAAAACGATTTATAAACAGGCCGTGCGCCATAAACCACGACAAACCAAAGTAAAAAAGCGATTAAAATAGCTAAAACTTTCTCTCGAAAGTTCTCGGTGAAAATGTAATCCGCAAACTTCTTTTGCATGGGCGGATTTATTTCTCTGTAAAATGATTCCAAGATATTTCTTAATTCGTTTTGGTTTTTAACGGCTCGAAGATTACCTCTTCTTGCCACCGAAACAACTCCTCTTTCTTCCGATGCAATCAAACAAAGCGCATCCGTTTTTTCGCTAAGCCCCAGCGCCGCCGCATGCCGGGTACCGCCTTGGTCCAGTTGGCCGAAATTCTTGGATAACGGCAGGTGGGCTGAAAATTGAACGATGAAATTATTTTCGATGATGACCGCCCCATCATGTCCGATGGAATGCGGATCAAAAATACTTTTCAGCAATGGCTCGCTCAAGTTTCCATTTAAATCAATACCGCCTTCCAAGTGTCTGGCAATCAGATCGCGCCCTCGCAAAACAATTAAAGCCCCTATTTTTTCCCTTGAAAAATCAAACAAAGTGCGAATCAGCATGTCAATTTCTTTGGGCGGTAAGTGAAGTTTTCTACCTTTGCGAATACGGCGGTTCAAACTCCACACGGCCACTTGTTCGAAAAAATAACGGATTTCTTCCTGGAAAATAATAATGACTGCGATGAGAACCACCGTAAAGAAACTATGAAAAACGGTGGTGGTTAAGGTGAGGTTGAATTGTCTTGCAAACAAGTACAAACCGCCGACGATAAAAAACCCGATCAATACAAAAGCGGCACGTGTTTTTTTAAACCAAATCAGAACAAAATAAATCATCACGGACATGAAAAGGATATCCAAAAAATCGGGTATTTTAACCGTATGAATGTCACTAAAAAAGTTCAAGCAATACTCCTTAATATTGAGAAGGTCTGTTCCCTTTCAAGTAATTTAATCATAAAATTCTTCGGGCATTATCTCTAGCAATTGGTATTGCGGCTCTATCGTTCCCATAAAATACAATGACAAGCACCGGTAAAACATACCAAAAGGCAGGTGAATGGATAAAACACTAGCCATCAATAAAATAAAGTAAGGGATGCCGACAGCGATTGCGTACGCGATAAATAACCAGTTGACCTTCAATGTTACCGCCAGAAAATAATAAGGGAGACCAAAAACAACAGCACTCAATAATAACACAACAATAAACCAGGCTAGCATGATAAAGCCAATGGCCATCCCAGTGATAATATTCAATCCTATTTTAACAAACAAATAAAACCAAAAAACACGGCGGTTCTCCCGATAAAGCGAAAGAACAGCATGCCAAGCCGGCAAGAAAGTTGAATGCCGCGCCATCATCACCGGTAAAACAAAATCCTCAATCCAAATGTGAAGTACCGAGAAACTCGAGATAATCAGCATGAAAATCAAAACGGATGATCCAAAACGGTTCATCCAAACACTAAATGGTAAATGACCTATTTGATCCAGAAAATTTTTGACACCTCCTACCGACATTAAGACAGCGCCGATAGGAATCATCATTAATCCGAAAGAAAATACAAGTAAAATGAGGGTAACGATAAACAACGAATTGGCTTCTAAGAAAAACTGTTTAAAAGGAACTCGGATGGCTGTGCTATTTTTGGCAATGGCGTAAATCCATATAAAGCGGAAGCGGCTTGACATCCAACTGAAAAATACAAGCAGTCCGATTCCCAACAAAAAACCTGCGATCAGCAGAGTGGTCTGGGACGGCAAACGACCTGAAGCGCCCGGCTCTGCCGGAAGTCCGGTTGTCGATAAGAGTGCTTTATCAGGTGTCGCTTCGGTTGTATGCGGAGAAACAGTTTCGACCTGCTTTGTATCGTCATGGGTAACGCGAGAAACAGGGATGGGTTGATTTTGGTGATTGGCTTGATCATTTTGACGAGCAGATTGATCCTGTTTGGAAACCGAATGCCCGCCTCCCCCGCCGCCGGTTAATGCCCCGGCTAAAAAAGCAATCACCAACAAACTTGACCATTTGCGAATATGGAAAGGGCGGAACAAAATTAATTTGGTGCGTTTGACGCTTTTTTGAATTAACGTCAAAAATTTAATTTCGTTCATGATTTAGCGCATATGCGTGCAACCATTCATATCTGCCGTGATTAACCTAATAAACTTCGCAGCATCCACGCTGTTTTTTCATGAATCTGCATTCGTTGGGTCAATAAGTCAATGGTCACTTGATCTTGGGCTTTATCAGCAACCGGAAATGCCTGTCGGCAAGTGCGAATAACGGCCTCATGACCCGATACCAATGATTTAATCATTTGTTCGGCCTGAACATTGCCGCTTTCTTCTTTGATCGAACTCAACCGCGCATATTCCGAATAAGTACCAGGTGCAAATGCTCCCAAAGCGCGAATACGCTCTGCGATCAGATCCACTGCCTGCCACAACTCGTTATAGTGTGTTTCAAACATGAGGTGTAATGTTTGAAACATCGGACCTATCACATTCCAATGGAAATTGTGGGTCTTTAGATAAAGCGTATAAGTATCCGCTAACACTTTTGAAAGACTTGCCGCCACATCTTGTCTGGCTTGTTCTTCAATGCCGATATCGATGGGAATACCTGTCATGTTCTTCATGGTTGCCTCCTTCTTGTATGATTTATTCTTATCTTAGGATAACAAATTTCTAATCTTCTGTCATCCTACCCAATCAATTAAGCTCTATTTTCTCTAGACTTTTATGCTTGATCAGGTTATTTTGATGACAGTATAACGAATAGGGAGATGAACGCCTATGCGAATCGCTAAAATCTACCAAGGGATTGCGCTTTGGCTTTTTAACTTTATTGTCCTCTTTATCATCTTTAACCTTGCCTTTTATGCCTTCCAAACCATTCGCAAACAATTTAATCTCATTTACAATCCGGTCATAGAAAAATATGGCGATTTACTTAAGATTGTCTATCCCAATCTAAGCGATGATGAAAGAAACGAACTCTTAAATGAAAGCTGGCGGGACAGGCCGTTTATGTATGAAGCCTTTACACAATTTAAAGAAAGGCCTTACAAAGGTAAATATGTAAACGTCGATCCGAATGGATTTCGATTAACCAAGGACCAAGGACCTTGGCCTCCCAAGTCTAAAAATTTTAATATTTTTTTATTTGGCGGATCGACAACCTTTAACTATGGTGTGTCGGACAACGAAACCATTGCCTCACATATGCAAGACATGTTTAATACCATAAGCAATCAAACCAAAGTCAAGATCTACAACTTTGGGCGCGGGTTCTACTATTCCTCCCAGGAACGGATTTTATTTCAACAACTACTCACTCAAGGCACCGTGCCTGAAATGGCTATTTTTATTGACGGTATCAATGAGAATTTAAATCTTTCCGACGAGCCAGTCTTTTCTGATGAGCTTCGCCAAGCCATGAACCAATCATTTCGATGGCAGTTATCTCAATTGGCTTACCATTTGCCCCTTTTGAGACCCGTCTTTGACAAACTTGCCAAAATAAAATATAAGACGCTTATCCAGAATCAGAAGGATTTACCAGGAGAATCAGAAGACATTCCAGCCTCTTTAATGAGAGCCGTTAATGAATATTTAACCAACAAGCGACTAATTGAAGCAATTGGGAAAGAATACGGTGTCCAAACAATCTTTGTATGGCAACCGTCTCCTTGGTTTGAATACGATCTGCAATACCATCCTTTCGCCTATAGCAGCAACATACAAAACGTTTTATCTAAAAACATCTACGATTTAATGTCTGAAATTCAGGATAAGGAATCTTTGGGGGATCACTTTATTTATTGTGCTGACATGCAAAAGAACATTCAGGCACCTGTGTACGTGGATGCCATTCATTACTCCGGCGCCATGTCAAAAGCATTGGCTGATAAAATTGTGGTGGAGATGTTTGAAAGAAATTTGGTACCACAACAAATGAATGAAAACCCCCCGGATGCGGTGCGCTTTTTGTTAAGCGAACCATTGGTCGAAATCTAATATTTCCAATTAGGTCCTTTTTTCTGCCCCCCGCCTCCGCCGCCTTGCCGGCGGTCACCTCGTTTGCCTCGATGAAAATGCCCACCGGACGATTTACCGTCTCTAAAACCTCCGCTTCGGCCTCTTGGTTCCTGCGGCTTGGCTTCAGAAATATGGAGATGACGTCCTAAGAAGTCCGTACCTTCTAACTGCAAAGCTTTTTCTGCTTCCTCTCCACTAGACATTTCAACAAAAGCAAATCCTTTCGATTGGCCGGTAAATCGATCGGTAATGATATTAATCGATTGTATTTGCCCGAATGGTTCGAAAAGTTTACGAAGCTCTTCTTCGGTCGCGTTATAACTCAAATTTCCAACGTAAAGTTTTGACTGCATGGGGATTGCCCTTTCCTGGAGTTTTAGTTCACATCAACCACTTCAACATCAAAAGCGAGTTCTTTGCCTGCGAGCGGATGGTTAAAATTTAAAGTGGCTTGGTTATCTTTCACATCAACTACCATGGCACGCATGGTTTGACCTTGCTCTCCCGGCGCTGTCACTACAGCCCCTGGTTGACGTGCTTCTGGTGGTAATTTTTCAACGGGTACATTGACAAAAGCATTTGGGTTAACGGGCCCGTATGCATCATCAGGGCCAATGATCACATGTTTTTTCTCACCTACCGACATCCCTTCTAACTGGTGCTCCAAGCCCGGAATAATGTTGCCTTTGCCTTGTTCATAAACCAACGGTTCCCCGCCATTGCTGGAATCAACCTCTCGACCATCCACCGTGAGTGTATAGTGAATTTGAACCGTTTTGCCGGGAGCAACTTTGTTAGGCTCCTTCGCCATAAGAGATCCTTTCGTGATGGATAAGAAAAGAATGGTCAACGTTAGAATGGTAGTTAAATTTCGCATGCGATACTCCTTTTGCCTTAATGATGAGCAACACGCCTCTGCTGTGTCATTAAAGTACCCTTCAAGACTAGATAATTAAAAAAGCCTCTCGGGATTGATTAAGATCCACCGAGAGATGGTGAGACGATCAAAACGGCAGGTCCGATGTGGAATCAAAAAACTAAATGAACCAACTCTATTACTTACAATAACGCGAGCTGTCTGTTTTGTCAAATCAATATAAAACCCCGGCAAGCGATCCTTGCCGGGGTTCAGTGAAGTCAGCTTACTTTGACAACGTTGGTGGCCTGTTCACCTTTGGGGCCTTTGGTGATTTCAAACTCGACCTGCTGACCTTCATCGAGCGTTTTATAACCGGACCCTTGGATAGCGGTATGATGAACAAACACATCATTGCCTGTTTCAGAAGCAATAAAACCGTATCCTTTTGCATTGTCAAACCACTTTACGACACCTTTTGCCATGTTCTTCTCCTGTTTCAAAAATAATATTGTGTTACGCTTTGGTCAAAAAAAAACCGCAAGGCGAACTGGGATTTCCTTGCGGTATAAAATGATTTCCAAAGCCATCAACTTCTTATAACAGTATGGCGATCAAAGCCAAGAATGTCAAATAATTATTTGATGTGCCGGGGAGTTAATTTTTGGGTTCAGAAATATCTTAAAAAAACCTTTTTTAATGCTCTTTAGCTTCCGTTCCCCATTTTTTGTGGATATAAAGGTCGCGCCCGGAGGCAATTCGATAGAATTTATAACGGTAAGGATTTTTTTTGTAATAATCTTGATGGTAATTCTCGGCCGGATAAAAATCGCCGGCAGCAGTCATTTCTGTGACAATCGGTTTATTAAACCGGCCGGAAGCCGCCAATTGCGCTTTGGATGTTTCTGCGAGCCGCTTTTGCTCTTCTGTATGATAAAAAATAGCCGTCCGATACTGGTCACCGTGGTCAGCGAACTGTTGATTGACGGTTGTTGGATCGATGTTCATCCAGAAAACCTTGAGCAACTTCTCAAAACCGATCCGAGAAGGATCGTAAACAACCTGAACAACCTCGGCGTGCCCCGTACCACCTTCGCAGACTTGCTCGTAAGTCGGATTCTTCACATGCCCTCCCATGTAACCGGAAGTTACCGAAACAACCCCTTCTAAATTTTCGAACGGCGGTTCCATGCACCAAAAACATCCGCCTGCAAAAGTAATGGTTTCCAAAGCACTTTTTTCCTGGTCGGGTTGTGTCATGTTGGCCTCTGCAAATAAAGTAGCAATTAAAATAAAAAAACTGAATATAAAAATAGCAATTTGTTTCATGTTTCTCTGTATGGGATTAATGCATTGATGTTATGCGATGTCAATCGCTGAATCAAATAGTTTTGTTTGCCGCACCTTTAAAATCGGTCCTCCATTTCCAAACAGCATAAATGGCAGGATAAACCAAAAGTTCCATTAGAAATGACGTAAAAATACCGCCCACCATAGGCGCAGCAATGCGTTTCATAACATCGGCACCTGCTTCCCATTCGGCAGACCACATAATGGGCAAGAGACCCATAAACGTTGTGCCTACGGTCATTAATTTAGGCCGTATCCGTTTCACCGCACCGTGGACAATCGCATTGGTTAAGTCGCTCATTTGATGTAACTGATTTTTGCTCTTTGCTTCATCGTAAGCTAAATCTAAATAAAGCAACATCACAACACCCGTTTCTGCATCCACGCCTGCCAGAGCAATTAAGCCAACCCATACGGCAATACTCATGTTATAACCTAAAAACCATAATAGCCAAACAGCTCCCACCAATGAAAATGGTACTGCGAGCAAAACAATACCTGTTTTAACAAGTGATTTCGTATTGATATATAACAAAAAGAAAATAAGGAAAAGTGTGATGGGTACAACAAAAATTAACCTTTCTTTCACCCGTTCCATAAATTCGTATTGGCCGCTCCAAACAAGCGATGTACCTTGAGGTACAGTGAGTTCTCGCTTTACTTTTTCCTTTGCCTCGCTGACATAACTTCCAATATCACGCCCTGCGATATCAATATAAACGTATCCGGCCAATAAGCCATTTTCGTTACGGATCATGGCTGGGCCTTGTTTAATACGAATATCAGCTAACTGCGCAAGCGGAATATGCTGGCCAGAGTGCGTTGGAACAAGTACCCGTTTCAAGTTATCCATGCTGTCACGTAATTCACGCGGATAACGTATATTGACAGGATATCTTTCCCTGCCTTCAATGGTGGTTGTAACGTTCTCACCTCCTATCGCTGACATGATGACACTCTGAACTTCTTGGATCGATAAACCATAACGCGCAATTTCTTTTCGGTTTAAATCAAAATCGAAAAAATATCCGCCTGTTACACGCTCTGAAAAAACACTGCGCGACCCCGGTATGTCTTTTAAAATCATTTCAAGATGGCTGCCTATTTTTTCAATTTCAGTCAGATCTGATCCTAAAATCTTAATCCCAACAGGCGTGCGCACCCCGGTAGTTAACATGTCAATCCGGTTTTTAATCGGCATCGTCCAGGCGTTGGTCGTGCCTGGTATTTGCAATGCTTGGTCCATCTGCTGAACCAAATCATCATAACCAATCCGATCCGGCCATAACAACCGGAGGGGTGCTTGAAAAATGTTCGGCAGCCAACTGTACCATCTTTTGACCGACCGCCATTCTTGCATGGGCTTTAACAATACCACTGTTTCCATCATTGAAAAAGGTGCTGGATCGGTTGAGCTTTCAATTCGGCCGGCCTTACCAAAAACTTGTTCTACTTCGGGAAACGTTTTTAGAATCCGATCCTGTTTTTGGAGCAGTTTCTGTGCTTCGGTCACAGAAATACCCGGCAGAGTAGTCGGCATATACAAAATGGAACCTTCGTTTAAAAGCGGCATGAATTCTCTGCCTAACATGAAGTAAACAGGAATGGTGGTGAGGACAAGTGCTGCCGCAATACCAATCACCAGTTTTCGACGATGAACCACCCAGCGTACCACAGGTTCATAAAACCGAAATAAAACCCGGCTAACAGGATGATGCTCTTCGGCGTGAATTTCACCACCGACAAAAAATGTGGCAATTTGACTCAACCTTTTTGATTTCCAATTGATCTTATGCTCGCGAATAAAAGTAACCATTAAAGCCGGCGCTAAGGTAATGGCCAAGATAGCTGCAAAAAACATGGAGAAGTTTTTGGTAAATGCCAGCGGTTTAAATAACCTGCCTTCTTGCGCTTCTAAAGTAAAAATCGGAATAAATGACACGGCAATCACCAAGAGAGAAAAAAAGATAGGTCTGCCAACTTCTTTGGCAGAAGCAATGAGAACTTCATGATAAGGTTCTTTCCTTCCTTCTTCTTTCCATCGTTCAACATGCTTATGTGCATTCTCGATTAAAACAATGGCGGCATCTACCATAGCCCCAACGGCAATCGCAATACCGCCTAATGACATAATGTTGGATGTCAGATGCATCAAATGCATGGGAATAAACGAAAGAATAACCGCAATGGGTAAAATCAAAATGGGAACGACGGCGCTCGGAAAATGCCAGAGAAAAAGAATGATTACTAAACTGACAACAACCATTTCTTCAAATAGTTTTTCTTTCAGGGTATCAATCGAACGGTGAATTAAGTCTGAGCGGTCATACAAAGTAATGATACGAGCGCCTTCCGGAAGAGAGGACTCCATTTCGTGGAGCTTTTTTTTGACTCGCTCGATCACGTTAAGCGCGTTTTCCCCGAAACGCATGATCACGGTACCTGTTACCACATCACCTTGGCCGTCTAAATCGGCAATACCGCGCCGGATCTCGGGGCCTAAACTGACTTTACTGATATGTTTGATTAAAATCGGCGTTCCTTTTTGATCAGTTCCAACCACAATTTGTTCGATATCATCAATCGATTTAAGATAACCGCGGCCCCGGACCATAAATTCCGTCCCGGAAAATTCAAGCAGCCTGCCACCTACTTCCCGGTTTGCTTTTTGAACGGCTTCTCCCACATCCAATAAAGAAATGTCATAGGCAAGCAATTGGTTGGGATCGACTGTGATTTGATATTGTTTGACAAAACCGCCAAGTGAGGCGACTTCTGCGACACCCGGAACACTTTGTAAGTGATACCGAAGGTACCAATCTTGAAATGACCTGAGTTCTTGCAAACTGTTCTTTCCGGTTGCATCAACCAAAGCATACTGATAGACCCAGCCCACGCCGGTGGCGTCCGGCCCTAATTCAGTTTGGACACCTTCAGGCAATTTGGAGGTGATTTTACTTAAATATTCCAACACGCGGCTTCTGGCCCAATAAATGTCAGTATTGTCTTCAAAAATAACGTAAACATAAGAGAAACCAAAATCTGAAAAACCACGAATGGTTTTGACGCGCGGCGCTCCCAACAAAGCCGAAACAATTGGGTAAGTGACTTGGTCCTCAATAATATCTGGGCTTTGATCCCAACGTGAATAAATGATGACCTGAGTGTCAGAAAGGTCGGGAATTGCATCCAACGGTAATTGTTTGATCATCCAAAAAGAAATCAGGCAAGCTACAACAGTAAGTGAGAAGATTAAAAACCGGTTGCGAGCCGAGAAAGAGATGATTCTCTCAACCCACCCTTCTTTCTGCACAGATGAACCCTCTCGCTTTTGATCAGCCGCCATGCTGGTGCCCTCCGGTGGCTTGACTTAATGCCGATTTAAGGCGGCTTTCAGAATCGATCAGGAAATTACCACTGATCACGATTTGGTCGCCCGCCTGGATACCACTCTTAATTTCATAATAGGTTTCCGTGCTAGCGCCCAAAATCACTTCGCGTGGTTCAAAATTACCATCTTTTTTATCAACAAAAATAATCTTTCTTGTTCCCGTATCAAAAACAGCTTCTTTAGGAACTGCTAAGACGTTCCCCAAATCAACTTCAATAATAAAATTGACATACATATCTGATTTAAGGAACCCATCCGTATTTTCAATTTGAGCACGGACCCGCACCATTCTCGTAACAGAATCAAGAATCGAATCAATCGATCTAATGGTGCCGACATATGGTTTATCCGGCAGTGACGAAACTTCTATCCCGACTACCTGCCCAACAGTGACTAATGGTATTTCGTATTCATAAATTTTGGCATACACCCACACACTTCCGCCTGGTTTGGTAAATAACAAACTTTGATCCGGCGTACTCATCTTGGCCACTTCATTAATCAATTCATCATTTAATCCCAAATAAGTTAAGCGCACCTCGGTTGATTCAACCAAGGCTTTTGCTTGCTCAATCACTTCTTGCAAGTTGCCCGTTTGAGCTCTTTCATAAGCTTTCAGTGCTTGAATGTATTCGGCTTCAGCTTGATATAACTCGGAATCTTGTGCAATGACTCCTACCGTACGGATGGTTTTCTTTAAATCAATGGTTTCTGCTGTTACCGTTTGAATGCCGATGGTTCTTTGCTTATCGGGTGACAACTTGACATGCGCATAACCTTCGGGTAACAAATCTTTGATAATCACACCCAAATCTTCTTTACAATGAGGGCACTTGCCCAAACGTGCCATTTCCTCGGTCATCGCAATTATGCAATTACCCATTTTGCATTTGTGCAGCAAACAAATTTGGCCTGGTTTCATGCTCATTAATTCTTTAAGCGTCAGTTCTTTTGGTGATCCATCTTTCAAGGCGGCATGATCATGTGAAGCATTTGCTTCTTCCGACGATTTCATTTGAACCAATGACATGTGACAAATCGGGCATTGCCCGGGGCGATCACTGACATAAGAAGGATGCATGGGACAAAAATAAGTGCCCGAATGAGCAGGCGAACGTGTGTTGGAGAACATCGGCAACCAATGGTTTTGGCGTGCTGCCCAAATCCCGGCAAAAACAATGACAAGAACAACGACTATTTTAATGATTTGTGATCGACGCATGATAAGACTCCTCTCACCAAAAAATGAGCGCGTTATTCATGATGCGCTTCCGTTTGAACGGTTTGTGAAACATGACGCTCTAAATCCAAACCCGTTGAACGCTCGATATCCAGATAACTTTTAAACAATTCGGTGACCAAACGCACATGGGTAAGCTTGGCATTTAAATAAACTCTTTCGGAATCAAGCAAATTGAGAAAATCGGCCTCTCCGCCTTCGTAGCCGGCTTGATCGGAACGTAAAACAAGTTCGGCTTGCGGCAAAATAGCCGTTTCGTAAAGTTCGACAATTTTCGCGGCAGAATCGTAACGATAATAAGCATCTTTAACTTCATAATAAGCTTGATTCTTTGCTTCTGTCAGTTTGGCTTCATTCGCTTTGATCAATTCGTTGGTTTCTTGAATTTTGGGAATGATGCGATTTTGCCAAATAGGGACATTGATTCTTAAGGGGAACATCCAACTGTCTTGACCGTCATTGGCAGAAGTCGTCTCACCGCTTCCTACCCACGTATAAGAAAAACCAACGTTCAAATCGGGAATCCACTCAAGTCTAGCCAAAGTTCTCTCCCGGTAACTTTTCTGTACCATGGCTTCCATGGCTTTAATTTCCTCCCGATGTTTGACTGCCATTTCCACTAACTCATAAATCGATTGTGGCAGCGTGGGTTTTTCGGGCAATACAGTTTGACCCACCTCGCCCATAGGATCGCGATCGAGCCATGCGTTCAATTGTGCCGCTAATGAATGGCGTTTTTGTTCAAGTGAAAACAGTTGCTCGAGCACAAGCGAAACTTCTGCTTGCGCTTTGGCCACATCGCGTTGTGATGCTTTTAAATTCGCGTAGCGGCTTTGCGCCACACTTTCAAAATGCTTCAGAATCGTCTTAACTTCTTCGATCACGGCAATGGAAGCATCCGTATAGTAAAGATCGTAATAGAGCTTTGAAATTTCATTTAACGTATCACGAACCGTGGCCAAATAACGCATTTCAGCCGCACGCGCCTCGTCATTGGCAATTTGCCCTTTCTTGATTAACTTCAGCGGAAAAGGAATCTCTTGCGAGACCATCATACGGTTTTCTTGCGGCCCTACCCGCGTTTCGGTCATCTCCCCCATGAGATCCATGCCTACCATCGGATCCGGTAAGGCTGTTTCTTGCCACACCTTTTTCCGGGAAGCTTGCCATTCGGCTTTGGTGCTTTGGATATCGGGGTTATGCGCCAAAGCTTCCGTTAAAATAGAGGTAAGCTCGATGGATCGAGGGACACTGTCCGTTTGTGACCAGCTCAAACCACTCGCCCCGAAGCAAGCAATGCTTAATCCCATCATTATTTTTGTTAGATTTTTCATATATTTTTCCCTTTTTTGAATCGTCTAAAGATCCCCAAAACTACACTTTGCCTGACCGAAAGATATATCATCAGGTAAGACGCAGGATAATTCAATCAGATATTGAGACGCACTGTGGAAAGAAGAGCCTGGCTGGAAAACAAAAATAAATCTTGATGGTCAACGTCGGAAATAACGTCGATTAAAGCAGGATGAGAAACAACAGGCGTATCTAAAAAGTGGTTGAGTATTGACCCGGCCGTTGTGGGAGCAGCCACAAGAGCGGGCTGTTGAGGCAAAGGAACTTGTACGGTAACGTGACAACCGGAACAACAGGGATGCGATTCATTGTTTGAAGAAGTTGGGCTTGATGCATGACAAGGCATCTCGTGCGTTTGAACAATCTTGGCTTGCTCGGAATGCGGCATGCCACACCAGCAAGGTGATACCGCTGCCCAGCTAGTCACCATCAAAATGACTGTCAAGAAAATGACGGTGCGTTTCATTTACGTAAGTTCCCGATTAAACCAAAAATTTCGTCCAACTTTTTTTTCTTTTCGCGCTCTGATTTACCCATGAATGCTGTTTTAGCACAAGCATCCAGGTGATCTTTCAAAATGGACGTTTCGACACCTTGTAAGGCACCGATCGCCGCACCGACTGCATGCAAAATATCAACACAATACCGTTCATCATCAATCATCCGCTGGACGCCGCGGATTTGGCCTTCGATTTTTTTAAGCCTTAACAATTTATCGTGGTGGCATACGCCTGAATGCATGATCAACCTCTGAATTAAAACTACCATACCCCATGGGGGTATGTCAAGAGGCATGCACATGATTTGGGTGAAACAGTTGGCATATCACCCTAAAATCAGGTAATAAAATCAGTGTGTTACCTGTAACCACCAAGCAGCGGCTATGCCCCATGCTGCATTCACTATGAGAGCAAATAAAGGGAGTAACCGCCCCAATTCCATCCCCAGCGGCCCTTTCCCCAAATGAACGGGTAAAATATAGAAAAGCACAACTGCGGTCGGAGCCAAACTGAAAATTACCCCTCTTTTAATAATGGAATCTGTAAAATAAGGAAGCAAAAACATAAGCCCCCAGATACCACCCCACACTACCTTTGGGTAAATGTATTCAGGTTTCCAATCAGGAACGAGTTTAACGCCAATAGCCTGTGTGATGTGCCATCTGCCTAGAATCCAGATGAGGAAAGCATTTACAAATCCGCCGAAAGCACCTGCTGAGAAGACCATCGAAACATCCTTGAGCAATTTTCCCATTATATTTCCTCCCGTTTTTATACCTTACGTCTTAAAAATATCTCTCTTGAGCACTCTTTGATAACCCAAATATCCTATAGGTCATTGCCTCATTTGACCAGACTTTCCTTCCAGGGGAAAATAAAATGTGCATCATTTGTGCCAAAATTATACATCTATTTTGTTACGCAGCCGCTCACTAAGGAAATCGTCTTGCCTGATCTTAAGATAATTTTGGCTTTTTAAATTTGGCATGCATTTTGAGTTATGTTAGTCAGAATACATCATCAACAAAACAATTAGAGGAGGGATAACCATGAACTTAATCAAAAGAAACCAAAACACATGGGATCCTTTCGATGTTTTAGAGGATCTCCAAACCGATTTAAATCGGATGTTTAACCGCACGCTCACAACCAAAGGCCAGGATTGGGCGCTTGCTTTTCAGCCCAATATTGAAATCCATGAGGAGCCAGATCATTACGCTTTACAAGCTGATCTCCCCGGATTTAAGAAGGAAGATTTTAATATTTCGGTAGAAGGCAGCCGCCTGACCATTTCCGGTGAGCGAAAGCATGAGAGAGAAACCAAAAAGAAAGGCTATTTCTATTCGGAAAGAAGCTATGGTTCTTTTGCGCGCTCGTGGGATTTCCCGACAGAAATCCAATCGGATAAGATCAAAGCAACTTATCACGACGGCGTGCTTGACATTCAGCTTCCAAAAAGCGAGAGTGCAAAGCCAAAACAAATTAACGTTGAAGTTAAGTAAAATCGTTCGAGAGGCGGTTCAAACAACCGCCT
>PCVY01000076.1:56714-132669 GCA_002787155.1 Candidatus Abzuiibacterium crystallinum
GGCTCGTACTCACTCCAGCAGCGTGCCCACAAACTTTAAAACGGAGAAGAAACGGCGAAAGGAAAAGTGCAATCGTTCGACCCTTCGGAAAAGACGGCTAAAACCCTATAAGGGCAGTGTGTTTAATTGTTCGGTGAGATCGTGAACATCTTGATAAGTCAGGATCGAAACACCTTGTAAAGTTTCGTTCGCATCGGCAGCTGAGGCATGAGGGCAATAAACAAAGAAACGAATCTCCCGCGTCATGGGGTTTTCTTGTAAATTTCGATAAATCACTGCGGCATTAAGCGTCTCTGTCTCGTTTCCGAATTCACATAAAATTAAATTGGGTTGATGTTTGTTGGCCAGTTTGACGGCTTCTTTCATATCACCTGTTTGATAAACGCTGCAGTGGCGCGATCCCAGGAATAATTTAATCCTCTCTGTTAGAAATTCTTGAATACCGATCACGACTATTTTTTTCTGTTTGACATCCGATGGGTGCAGTGTCTCGGTTGCCATGGGAATGACATCGTCAAAAGTCATAGCGGCAACAGAACCCAGTGTTTCGTTAATTTTATTCAGCAGATCTTGATGATTAAAAGGTTTCGGCAGGAATTCAATGATCCGCCAAGAATCAAAAAATGGGCGCATGCTTTCGCGCTTTGACATCACAATCACGGGAATCCGTTCAAATCCACCGCCTGCCTCTTGTAATTGCTTCAAGAACTCATAACCTGTCATCTTAGGCAGCAGAACATCAAGCAGAATCAAGTCTGGCTTGTGAATGGCTGTTTGACGGATTGCGTCTACACCATCGTTAGCGGTAATCACTTCATAGTCATGCTGCAAAAGCAAATCTTCGACGGCTTCGGCAATATCAAGTTCGTCATCGACCACAAGAATTTTTTTCATAGCCAGTCACTCGGAAATATAACAAGGGTTAAGCAGTGCCAATCTCATGAAACTTCACCATGAAACGCGCGGCAGGCAATGCTTGTCTTCCTGTTAATATGACGACTGTCTCCCCTCGTTTTAATAGTCCATATTTCAAGACCGATTTATCGCATGATTTCAATAAGTCGTCTGCACTTTTACCTGAGTAATCAATTGTTAAAGGGTAAACACCTGACAAAAGTTGTAAACGCTTACTAATCGATTCTTTTTGAGTGAGGGCAATGATGGGTATATGTAAACCCAACTTTGAGATAAACAGAGCTGTCTTACCCGTCAATGTAAACACCAAAATTGATCTTGCCTTGAGACGCTTAGCGGCACTCACAGCTGCTTGGGAAATAGCTGCTAATTTTGTATCGAGAACATTCAATTTATTTTGGCGTGTTAATAAAAGCCCGTCATCATATTTTTCCGCGTCCCGAATAATATCCGCCATAATGCGGACTGCCCGGTCGGGGTAAGCGCCGACAGCGGTTTCGCCCGACAACATCACCGCATCCGTGCCGTCAAAAACAGCATTGGCCACATCTGATGCTTCCGCTCGTGTGGGAATGGCTTGCTGAATCATTGATTCCAGCATTTGGGTAGCCGTGATCACAGGCACCCCGCGTTCATTGGCTTTGGCAATTAACTTTTTTTGAATCACCGGAATTTTATCAACTTGCATTTCAATGCCCAAATCCCCGCGGGCAATCATCACAGCATCTGTTTTGGATAAAATTTCATCAATATCTTCTACGGCTCTCGGTTTCTCAATCTTGGCAACGACAGGGATCGAAAGATGATGCTTAACCAGCCACCTTTTGACTGCCATGACATCATGCCTGCTTCTCACAAATGAAAGCGCAATAAAATCCACCTCTTCATGGGCAGCAATAGCCAAGTCTTTTAAGTCTTTGGGCGTTAACGCGGGCAAGGTTACCGGCGCATTGGGTAAGTTAATTCCCTTATTTTCGCCTAAGAAACCACCCACCTCTACACGGCAGTGTATTTCATCATGATGAATCGTACTCACCGCTAATTCGATGAGACCGTTGTCCAATAAAACCGGATCATGTTTTTTAACCATCCTGGGCAATTGAGGACAATCGGTATAAATTATTTGTCCTTGGCCGGCCCCTTTTTTGGCAGAAATAATAAGCGTATCCCCTTTTTTGAGTTTAATGGTTTCATGATTTTTTAAGGGACCGGTCCGAACACGGGGGCCTTGCAAATCAACAAGGATAGGAACATTTCTATTTGCTTGGCAGGCTACTTTCCTGAGACGGCGTATCCAACTTTTCAATTTATCGGGATCTGTGTGGGAAGCGTTGATTCTGAAAATATCAACGCCTTTTTGAAGCAAACGAAGCAAATCCGATTCTTCTGAACAAGCAGGGCCGACAGTTGCAATGATTTTTGTCCTGCGTATAGATGAGATCAATTTACCAAACCCTTAAATCAACCGGTGCCGAATCCGTCTTTGTTTCGTCAGGATCTTGATTCGTTACCTGAACCAATTGCTTAGCCCAAGTGTTAATCATGGCTTCCGTATGGCCATACCAAGTTAAATCTTTTAAACTTAAAATCGACGTGTCTCCTTGTTCTTTGTCTGCCAATGTCATCAGGACTTCTCCGCTAGAAGCATCCCGCAACCTTGCTTCCAGGATCGCAGACCCTTCTTTACTCGGCCGCTTTAAAATAGGGTAACCCAGTGTATTCAAAGCAACACGCGAAGGCGTAACATCTATCAAAGCCGTCTCTAAAATAAGGGTTTTAGATCCCGTGAATTCCACCACGTCAAAATGATGCGTTTCATCCTGCCGGAAAGCCTCTGTAAACGTCTGCTCCGCATACAATGCCAAAACTTGTGTATCTTGCGCCAAATCAACTGTGCCGCCCGGACGCCACCAACTCATCTCGAGTAAATGACTGATGTTCACGGGGGATATCTTAAGTTCTGTATATTGATAGAAATCAACCCCCGGCTTAATCCAGACATGATGAAACGTTGAAGCAGACTCATAAGGATAAGGCTGAACGGCATTTTCAGTGGGAGACGATTTGTGAATACGTAAGGTTTGGCAGCCGGTAAAAGTAAGTGCAGCAAGCATAGCCAAAAAAAGAAATTGATTTACTTTGAAAGTCTTGAGCAACATCTACTTTTCCGTCTTTCGATTCGGGTTCTCATCCGCTTGATCCCATTCAACCGGCGTCAACGCTTTGATAGCAAGGGCATGAATCCTTTCCTGCATGAGCGATTGGACAGTTTGATAGATGAAACGATGCCTTTCCACCAAAGACCGGTTTTCAAAGAAGTGACTAACGATCACAATGGTAAAATGTCCGCTGTCTTCATGCACACCGGTATGGCCTGCGTGCTTGGCACTATCATCAATCACACTTAAGTGAAAAGGTGAGAATTGCTGCACAAGCAACCGGCGCAGTTCTTTGGCAGTTTGAGATTGATCACTCATTCATCAAACATCCGGTCGGTTTTTTATTCGCCGTGATTCCACCGGTCAAATTGACTAAAATAAAGACCGGCACATGCCATGGTAACATAAAAAAAGTTGTTCGCTGCCACCGCTCCCTGAGCGGTCACGATCATGCCAAAAGCAAGCGACACCAAAACACCGGCCGTGACAAACCAAGCCGTCCGCAAACGCCAACCCGAAAGGAGCCAAATCGGAATCAAAATTTCAATCCAGGGAATGACGCGCGCATACAAAGTCACGAGTGATAAAGGGAGCCACGTGTTCTCAAACATCGACTGAAATTGCGTGACCACATGATCAAGGCCTCCCGCAAATTTAGGAATCGCAGCGGCCGCAAACAAAGAAGCCATGGCGACTCTTAGAATTAACGAAATCCAACAACCTTCGATTTGAACGCTTTGAGCTTGCTTGGCCATCGAATCCCTCCCTTTCATAGAACAACACTTTGTTTAGTTTAATTGATCTTCTAATTTTTCCGTTAAATCGGAAATTTGCTTGACGAGGTAAGCGGGAACAAACTTCGCATTGCTAAATTCGGTTTTGGCATGATTGAGCACGGTGAGAAGCCGTTTAATCGCAGCCTGACGTCTTTCTTGCCTAATTTCATCCGGTGTCCGCTCGTCCTGTTCCGAAAGAATGGCTTTCATTTGAGAGCGAACATCTTTTGGACCGCGGCCGCCTTCTAAGACTGAACTGCTTAATTCCTGATAATCCGATTCCTTCAATTTCTTATTATTCTTTGCTAACCGGAGTAAATTAACAGCTTCATAATCCGGGACAAAAGCCTTGGTTTTCCCTTCTCCATCGGCGGGTTTGGTGAGTTCCGGTTTTTCCTGCTCTAAAAAATAATAGGATTTCAGCAATTTTACTGCCGTTTGCTGCTTGATTCTCAACTCCTTCATACAGTACGTTTCAAAATTCAAATAACCCCAGCCGCGATAATGTTTATCATGATAAATCGCATACAAATACTGACCTAGTTCTACCCACGATGCTTTATGGCGTTTGGCAACTTCCTGGGCTTTTTCACGCAAAGCACCGGCATCTACTTGGTCTTGCAACATCACACTCATTGCGCCTTCCTCCCGATTAAAATGAAACTGGCTTTCGATCATTAAAATATGAGTGAATCATAGCTTGAAAATGACTTCTTGTCATCCTCTTCCGATCAAACAAATACGTTAGATGCTTCAGATAACAGCTGCTTTCGATAAGCAATAATATCTGCCTGAAGTTTCGCATAGCGGTTTTGTAAGGCCGGCGCATCATTTTTTTCAAAGGTGAATGCAAAAGTTTGATCGGGAACGGGAAAATAAAGAAGTGCTTCGGCCGGTAAAACACCGATCATTTCGTAACAAGCAAGTGCGTAAAGCTCCATTTGAATTTTGTATTGATTGGCTTTGGCCGGCACTTCTTGTGCAGAAATGGAAGATGTTTTGTAATCGACGATCACCCAGCGGTTTTGAACATCCTGGTAAAGCAAGTCAAGCACGCCATGAATAATCCCTTTTTGAAGGCGGAGTACAAATGGAATCTCCGGGTGGATTACTTTGGCATGCACGAGGTTCCGGTAAACCGGTGAACGCAGAAAAGTGTCGGATAATCGGATCAATCGATCAAAATCATCCTGATGAATTTTCGGAAAATAAAACCGTACCACATCCGCTGCCACCGGTTTTCGGGCAGCTCTTAAAATTAGACCTTCGAATACGCGATGCGTCATGGTGCCAAAATCAGTCGGTGAGGTCGTTTCTTCCGTTTCAAGCGCTTGTTCGGACGGTTTACCTTCTGTCTGAGCCGCCATCCCGATTTCGTACTGACGCCGGTAGGCTTGATGTACTTTGTCCTGCGCAAAAGCCAAGTAAGCGGAAACGGGTAAATCAATTCGATCAAAATGCCTTAAAGGAACGGTTTCGATCTGCTGCAAAATTTTAAAAGTGGCCGGTGAGATTTTTTTAACTGGAATTTCTTCACCGCGCCTAATATGGTCATGAATCCTTTTCATGTCGGCAATGGCTTGTTGGTGGGCGCGGACAGGTGTGACCTCAGGCATACTTGAAAGCCGCTGGACCGGCAAGGTTTGATCTGCCAGAATTGATTGAATGGCATCATACCAGGTTTGTTTTCCTGATTTCGTTTTCTGGGGGAGTCCCGTACCGATTAAAACAAGTTTTTCTGAGGCGCGTGTCATGGCCACATAAAGCAATCTTCGAAATTCAGCTTCTTCCGCCTGCTCAAGCTTGACTTGGGCTTTTTGAAAACCATAGGTCTTTTCTAATTCACCCAATTGCGGATTCGGTACTTGGTAGGTCAACCCATATTCGTCATCGTAAAGAAAGGCGTGAGAGTTTTGATCACGGCGTCTGGCCAGATCCGGCAAAATACAAATTTTAAATTCCAATCCTTTGGCTTGATGAATGGTCATCAACTTGACCACATTGCCCTCTTCGGCTTCTGTCTGGGCTTCTGTCTCGCGCGCTTCCTGATAGGTCAAATGCTTAATGAGTTGGGTAAAATCACTCAAGTGAAGCGGTTCGCGCATCTCGAGTTCACGTGCCATATCAATTAGTTTTTGCAAATTGGCATAATGCCGTTTGCCTTGCGGAAGACTCAGACAATAAAGATCGTACTGGGTTTGGTGGATTAGTCGTGTCAAAAGCACCGAAACACCCGTGTTGTCTTTTGTGTTTCTTAAAGCGTCAAACAACGCTTCAAATTGCTCCAATTTTTTCCGGTCTGCTTCTGTAATTTCTTTTTGATCCCGCCAATTTAGAAAACCATGGAAAATAGAATTCTCAGGGCTCTCATGTTTCGCCGCGCGAGACAACCAAAACAAAGTATCATCCGTCACCCCCACCATCGGCGAGCGTAAAACAGCCGCAAACGGAATATCGCGGTAAGGATTGTCCAGAATCGTTAAAAAATGAATGGCATCTTTAATCTCATGCTGCGCATAGAAACCTCGGCCTCCCAGGACGTGATAAGGAATGTGCGCTTGGCGTAATTCATGCTCATACAAATGGATTTTGGTTCCCGCACGAAACAAAACGGCAAAATCTTTATAAGCATACCCTTGTGCTGTCAAGGTCTGGATACGGGCGCTCAGAGCGCGTGCTTCACCCGTGCGCGATTCATCAGAGGTTTCATTTTCCGCTTGTTCAATGTCAATAAAATCCACCGGTAAATCCGCATCTTGAGGAGCGTCCGGGCCGGCGCGTAACGGCAAATAAGGCGGTTTATCATTGGCTAGGTAACGACTGAAAAATTGATTAAAGAAATCGATTAATTGGGGTCGTGATCTAAAATTATCAAGCAGTGCTTCCTGAGTGCCCGTCTTGTCATGCAGAAACTCTTTTTCCTTTTCATCAAACAAACGAGGTTCGGCCCCCCGAAAACCGTAAATTGACTGCTTCGTGTCACCAACAATTAATAAATTGCCTTGGGAGGTCAACAAATTAAGCAGCGCCACTTGCAGCCGGTCTGTGTCCTGAAATTCATCCACCATAATAAATTTAAATTGTTTTTGGTAGTGAATTCTGACCGCTTCGGAAGCAGGTGTGGTTTGAGACAGAAGTTTAAAAGCCATCAGAGGCAGATCGGCAAAATCATAGTAAGCTCTTTCGCGCTTATGTGCTTCATAACGTTTTTCAAAATCGGTCAGTAAAGAAAGAAATATTTCTTTGAATGTCCGCCCGATGTCTTCTAAACAAACGGCTGCCCATGTGTCCAGCCATTCTTTTACTGCTTTGGTCTCCTCTTTGCCTTCTTTGGCCCGCAAGGTAAGTGCGCTTCCGAGCATTTGCAGCTTCTCTAAAGCGGCCCAATGCCATTCGGTTTGCACCTCTAAAAATTCCAAAAGTGCTTCAGCCGCTTTCGCCTTAGATGAAAAAGAACGCAGTTCGGTTAAAGATGATTTCAACGCTTGAAAAACTGATTCCGGAGAGGTTGGCATGGGGGGTGAAACCATTTCGGCGGCACTGAGACCGAAAGACCGTATCCGGTTGTAAACTGCGAGGAGCGATCCCGAAACTGTCTTTTCCGAATAAGCCAACAGAAACTCCGACACCGCTCCTTCCGAAAAACGGGATTCGATTAACTCGCCGGCGATTTGTTGTTTGATCATATTGGTTTCGATTTCTTTCAATACCCGGAAGTTCGGATCAACGCCGGCTTCCATCGGATGCTCTTTTAAAAGACGGGAGCAAAATGAATGAATGGTGCCGATATAAGCATTTTCAATTTGCCGTCTGGCATGGTGAAGTTGGGCCGATTGCAGTTTGCCTACAATCCGCCTTTTCATTTCATTGGCTGCTTTGTCCGTAAAAGTAATGGCAAGGATTTCTCGGGGCTCTGCCAAGCCATCCCGAATAATTTTCAGATAACGCTCGACCAAAACCCGTGTTTTTCCCGTTCCGGCACCTGCGCATACGGAGAGATTGCCTTTTAAGTTTTCAACAATTCGTTTTTGCGTTTCGGTTAATTGAGCACTCATACTTGCACAGCCTGTTCCAATAGTTTTTGATCCTGCATTTTGACTTCCTTATAAATGCGATCCAACTTCCATTTGTCAACACGGCAAACAGATCCATAAGGACAAAACCGCACGCAATCGCGCGGCTCGACCGGTATCTTGGCTTCGCGGATTTGAGAGGTTAAATAGACCGTTAAAACGCGAAGCCGGTCAAACAGTTTCTCCCACGTCTCACGGTCAAACTGATTGCGTTTATGGGTCACAATCCCGGCTGCGGCCAAATGGTCTCTGTGATGAAAGCCCGTGGAATAGGCGCCGGATAATTGGTATAAATGTGCACCGAGCGGCAGAAGTTCTAATTGTTGGCTCACAGCCATTAAATAAATGGGTAATTGTAATTCGGTGCCGTTATCGAGCGCAGAACGGTTGAACGTTTTGCCCGATTTGTAGTCAATCACCAGCGCATATCGGCCGGAAGCATCAACATCTATCCGGTCAATTTTACCTCTGAAATAAACGGTTTGATGGGAAGCTGTTACGGCCAAGGCATCTTTCAATCCATTTTTTCCAAATTCATATTCAAAAAACTCCGGGCGTAAGTCAGGTAAGGGCGGCTGGTGATCAAAGAATTCAAATTGAATAACCCGCTCGATGATTGCCATCAATTCCTTTTTCTTCAGTTGAATCCGGTACCACCGTTCCCCGCTTAAGGGATGATCTTGAAACGCTTTTTCCATTAAGATTCCTAATTCTATTTTGACACCGTCGGGAGTCAATTCTGAACTGTCCTTTTGTTTTGCCCAACGGTGGAAATACTCCAGGACATCATGCAAAATGGTTCCCGTTACCCGCGGATCAATTTTTTCATCATCCGTTTCGAGTTTTAGAATTTGGTCCGCAAAATACCGGTAAGCACATTCGGCATACATTTCTACGCGCGTCGGGGTAAAAAGGTCATTTTTCGGTTGAAAAAATGCTTTGACACGCTCATCCGTAATTTTCCCCTCGACAGGCATTAAAATGGTATCGAGCAACTGATGAAACGACTGATCTGCTAAAAGCGTGTTATAGAGCGCTCCCAAACAGTGTGTTTCATCATGGTGCCATGGGCGGTAGTTAGGCTGCCAGAAAAATTGAATGATATGAGCTTTTAATTCCCGCCGGCGGGCAATCTGAGAGAGGGGCGGCAGCACATCGCCCATCAGTTGTTTGTGTGTGCGAATGGGCGCATCAAAGACAGCTTGCACTTCATCTATATAAAAAGAAGGCAGGGCTTCCTTGCCCTCTAAATCAAATCGCGGATAAGTTAAAACCAGATGTTCGCGTGAGCGCGTGACACCCATCAGAAACAGAAAACGTTCGATGGCTTGGCGCGGTAGTCTTTCTTTTAAAATTTGTTTTCCCTTGTTCAGGCACCGCCGCTCGGCATCGGAGAGAATCGGGTCTTCTTTAATTTGCATGGGAAACTGTTTTTCGAGCAGCCCGGGCAAAAAGACTAATTTGTATTCCTTTTGGCGTGCCAATGAAACGTTATACACTTGAACTTTATTTTTGTCCCGGTGATGAAAGGAAAATAAATCCACTTCGATCAAGCGCGTTAATAAATCTGCCCAGGTAGCAAAATCGGCCTCTTGAAAAGTTTCTTTGCGCTTTATCTCTTCTAAAAGAAGCTGAAGACGTTTGCGTGCGGCATGATTCATGCGGTTTTGGTCATCCACTGTTTCCGGCAATGGATCGATTTCAAATAAGTGAAAAGCTTGTTGAACACATTGTGTAAATGCCTCAAGAGACTCTGCTTTTCGAAACGCATCTTCCATTTGGACTAGTTTTGAGAAAACCGGGTGTTGGAATCGTTTTGTCCAATTTTCCCTTCCGTGGTAAATGCCTTCCCGCAGCGCATCTAATTCGATTTCCGCCGGGGACCACTCGTTTTTTTGGACAAAACTTGATTTAATCAAACAAAGCAAATCATCACGCCGCCAGTCATGAAGATAAATATCAAATAAGTTGACCAGCCAGCGGGCAATGGGATTTAAACGGAGCTCTTCACGCTCATGAATCTCAACCGGAATTTGATACTCCTCGAAAACCAGCCGAATTGCATTCAAGTAAGGTCCGACTTGCCTAAAAATAAGGGCGATGTCGCTATAAAAATATTGCTTCTCGCGAACCGCTTGTTTAATCTGACGCGCAATCATTTCAAGCTCACCGTGCAATCCCGTGGCTTCCATGATTTCAATGCCGCTCGTCTCAATAGCTTGAGGCCTCGGTTTTTCATCAAATAAATGTTGGTTTAAATGAACCAAGGCCGGTACGCTTGTCCGCTGCTCTCTTAATGTCTGAGGCACTTCTTCAAAGCCCAAGTCTTTCAAGCGTGCGCATGTTTCGAGCGGGACTTGGAATAAATCATTTCTCTCATCATGCGCCAGTGTCAGCGTTACCGTTAACTGTTTGGTTTGACGAATCAGAAATTTGATGAAAGCAAACTGCAGTTCAGAAAACTCAAAGAATCCGTCAATCCAGATATGCCGGTATTGAGGCAATGACCATCGGTTTTGACTCAGCCCTTCTTCCAATAAAAAAAGCGCATCATGGCGGTCTTTGAGATTCGCTTGTATCAGCTTTTGATCATATGCCATATAAAGCGCTGATAACTCATCGTATTTAGCTTCAAAATGGGGGAAATCTTTTTTGAGTTGAGGTAATAAACTCTGAAAAATTTGGGGGGAAAGCAGAGTTTCTTTAAATTCCGCAAACGTTTGAGAAATAAGATCGATAAAACCACGCGTGTGGGCTGCTTCGCGGAAGTAACGAAAAGTTTGGCTTTCAATTAATTCCTTCAAGAGGATAAAACGCGTCACGTCAGAAGCAAATTGAATATCGCCTAATCTTAAGAAATGCTGGAATGTTTCATCAAAAGTGGTGATCGGACGCCCGAAAAACCCCTTAATGTTGCGCCGCAACATTAAATCCGTGATACGCTCACGGTGCTCGACTGTCGGAAGAATGTAAAGCAGGCTTTCTGCAATCGGCTGGGTCCGCTCGGCCAGTGCTTTTTCGAATTCGTCCAAACAGGCGTGTGTTTTGCCGCTGCCGGGCGGACCTACTTTTAAAAGGAGATGAGGTTTATGGCTTTTTGACACTTGCTTGATAAGTGGCGAATGAAGTTTCGGTTTCCCAAAGTGTCACTGAAGCAATCGGAAATCCAAGCGATGCAACATGGTCGTAGATCATCCGGGCAATGGCTTCTGCTGTGGGATTGGTTTTCATGGTTAAAAAGCGTTCGTTTTTTTCTTTTAAATGCGGGAGAATGGGGTCATCCTCCCTGAGCAGCATGGTATGATCAAGCGTCTCATCAATCCACGTTTTGATTTCACGGCTGATATCGGCAAAATCAAAAACCATGGCCCGATGGTCAAGTTTTGATGAGGTTAATTTAACTTGAACCCGCCCGTTATGCCCGTGCAAATGACGGCACTTACCTTCATAATTCATTAAGCGATGTCCATAGCAAAAATGAATTTCTTTTGTTACTGAATACATGACTATTTCCTCTTCCGGCTTTGGTGTCATTTACTGAATGGACCTGCCGCCATCAACCGGCAATAAAGCTCCTGTGATAAAATCAGAACCTTCGATTAGAAATTCAACAGCGGCTGCAATATCACGCGGTGAACCAATGCGCTTAAGCGGTGTCTCCCGAATAATGGCTTGCCGTTCTCGGGCGCTTGTGCCTTCCGGCAGCATCATGGGGCCCGGCAAAATAGCGTTCACTTGCACAAAAGGCGCCAGCGCTTTAGCGAGCGCTTTGGTTAAAGTAGCCACGCCGCCTTTTGAAACAAAATAAGGCAAATAATCGTTGTAAGGCCGAAAGATGCCCCAATCGCCAATATGGATGATTTTGCCAGAACGCCGCTTCAGCATTTCCTTGCCAAACGTAATCGCATAAAGATAAGGGCCTTTAAGATTAGTGTCAACGGACCTGTTAAAGTCATTTTCGGTTAGTTCAGTAAAAGGGGTTTTTAAATAGTTCGCTGCCGAATTCACCAAGATATCGAGCCGTTTAAAGCGAGCCATGACTTCTCGAAAAACACGATTCACGTCATGTGCGCGGGATTGATCAGCTTGTATGGCATGAGCTTTCACTCCATAACGCTTTAACTTTTTAACAGTTACTTGGGCCTCTTTTTTTGAGTGCAAATAAGTAATCACGACATGAGCCCCTTTGCTCGCCAAACCAAGCGCTATCTCATTACCGATACGCTTGGCGCCGCCTGTCACCAGTGCTATTTTTCCCTTAATTTTCATCCGATCCGCTTCCTCGAGATCAACTTGGATCTTATCATATAACTTTACATACTACTTTTCAACTGCCTCTATACGTATCTTTATTAATATGAAGTACTTACAGTCTAGTGAAATTGTGTCAAACTGTCACATAAATCGATAACCCAATTATAAGGAGAAATTTGCGTTTAGTCCTAAAATAAAATACCTATAAGCTATTGAAATCAAACAACTTACGAAATTATATGAAATATTATCCAGTCAACTTGACACTTTAAATTCGATCAGCTACACTTTTAGCGTAAAAAGTTTTACGGCTCTTTAAGTGTACGAAAAGGTAAACCAATTGAAAAATTGGGGCACAAAGCAAGAGGTCCTTCGGGACGGCTCGGCTGCCGAAACTCAAACAAATTCATTTCGGTGTTTTGATCATGGCCCATTTTTCAATGGGTCATTTTTTTTGGCCGTGACGAGAAAAACCATGAAAAAGACAAAGAAACAAAAAACTAAAAGGCTGGGTAATGAAAAGGGGATCGCGCTTTTGTGGGCGTATACCGTTGCGGTCTTTTCGTTCACGGTTTTAACGGGTTTGCATCAACTCTCTATTACCGATTTGAAAAACAACGCGGTTGAAACTCAACGCGTCCAAGCCCTTTATTTAGCAGAGGCAGGCATTGATAAAGTTTTAACCGGGGTAAGAAATGATTCTTACACACCTATCAGCAATCAAGCGCTCGGAACTTTTGGTACTTATTCTGCCACTTATGCTTCTTCGTCTAACTTAATTACTGCAACAGGCAAGGTGGGCAATGTTACTGTTAAAGTCACCGCCCAGGTCGATTTGGGGAAAACGATGCCACCCGGTGTCAAGGGTGCCGTCACAGCTCAATATAATTTAAACATTGCCTCAGATCTTACGATTGACGGACGTGACCATTTGGCAAGCGGTGCATTAAATGGCCAAAATGCCGGTTATTACGGGATCGCCTATTTAAACCAAGTGTCTTCTGATAATACCGTGAAGGTGGGCGGCTTTAGCGAATCACCAACCGTCAGCCCCTTCAATCCAGCGGTGGTTAATGATTTAGATACAAATGATGACAATATTTCCGTCAATGCCGTATTGGGATTAGCGGAAGAGTCAACTGTCTTAGATCAATACAAATCTCTTAACGCACCGACCGACCTGAGTAATTCGGTTTATTACTATGAAACAACCGGCACAAGTGAAACCATTGTCATGGGAACGCAGCAAAATCCTTGGTCTGGAATTTTAATTATTTCTGACCCAAATAATAATGCCTCTGACATTGAGTTGCAGGGCTATATGAAAGGTCTTGTAATCGTTGACAATGCTAAACTAAACGGCGTAACCATTGTGGGCGCGATTGTCGGCATGTCGCCATCGGAAAGCGCTATTAGAACAGGCGCGAATCAGCAACCAAACCCTGAAGATGGTTTGGGCGGTGGGGCAACTGCATCTCAAGTATTGTTTAGCGAAGCGGTGTTAAAAAATTTACCGGAAATTACAGGCGCTTCTTACGTGCCAAAACCAACCGTCAAATCCTGGGCCTCTAGCGAAAACGGTTCCAACCGTTTAAAAAAGACGGTCGTCTCTTAAGAGAAGGGGTTTGATCGTTTGACGGACCCCGGTAAACCTGTGATAAAGAAGCAGCAACAAGCTTCCCTCCCCTTCCTTTATTTGATTTCGACAGACAGATCATATACGCTTTATATAGAAGCAGAATCTTTTGGTGAGCAAAGGGATACAGGGTGCCGAAAATATAGAATAGGTCATTTTAGCGGAGAGCGTCCCCATGAAAGCTTTACGGCAAATAAAAATAGGTGAAAAAGGCTTATCGCTCATGGAAACTTTGTTTGCGATGGCAATTTTGGGCATCGTGATGGCAGGGCTTGCTTCCGGATTTAATCAAGCCACTAAATCATCGCAATACAAAACCAATGAAACCTCGGCGATTAATGATGCGAAGCGCATGTTAGAACATGCGCGGTACATTGCAGAGAAAAACGGTTTCACAGGTACCGATAGTTTGTCGGATTCTACTTACTGGACAAACTGGTTTTCCAGTGCTACCGGATTATCTGCTCTTCCAAATGTCACACGCAGCATTACACTACCTAATGGCACTAACGGTGACCCGCCTTATCAAGTAAACGCCGTTATTAATTGGAAAGAGCGGGGTCAGGATAAACAATATGTCCTCTCTACTTTGATATCAAGAAGGGGTGCTGTTTAGCCATGATGAACCGAACAGGGCTCTCACGCAAAGACCGGTGGCAGAAAAAAAGGCCGAGCGTCTTAGGTTTGTCGTTGGTTGAGCTCATGCTAACCTTAATGGTGCTTTCGGTCATGGTGGTGATTGTAACCGGCACTGTCAGTTTATCGAAACTGATGCTTTACAAGCAAGTCGATCAAACCCAGGTCGATACCAAAGCAAACCGTATTATGAATTTAATCATGCGCGAATTGCGCGAAGCCAAACAAGGTATTGGTAATTGTGGAACAAACAACTGTTCCGATACCGCTTGGAACAATCCCAATAATATCTGTGCCGGTATTTTTTGTATGAATGATGGCGTCGTATATGCGCTTTCCTTTAAAATCCCCGAAAAAACTACTGAAACCGGCACAGCTTATAAAACCATTCGATATGACATGAAAATAAACGCGCACGAAATTCAAAGACGTGAGATCAGCAGCATCGGCGTTGTCACCGGACCAACCACCATGGCAAAAAATACGGATGCTTTTGTTAGTTTTATTTACGGTAATCAAGAGCCGTCCTTGCGGATATTCATGAGCGCTTACGACTCTCGTAACGCATCACTTAAAAAAGACCTTTATAACGAAGTTTCGTTTCGGAATAAATAATTAGCTCCTTTCAAAAGATGATTCCCACCACAATTGTTTCCGTCTATAATAGCGAAACGATTGATAACCTTATGTCTACCTTAAGAAAAACCTTCTTTTTTTGCCTGGTTGGCATGGCTTTGATTTGTGCGTTGGCTGTGGCCGGCACCGATGAGGCACAACTCATTTATGCCCTCAAAAATCCGGACGCGGTTCTGGAAGACCGGATAAAAGCCGCTGATAAATTAGGATCTCAGTATGAAAATACAGCCGGTCCCGAACTGTTAAACATTTTATTTGATACGAAAGCCCCGCGTTCACTGCAAACCTACATTCAAGACGTTGTAATTAAAATGAAAAACCCGCACCTGACCGATAAGCTGCTAAAGGAAGCAGACAACATCGAGGCTAATCCTTATATGCGCGAAATGGGCCTTTATACAGCCTGGAAATACGATCCGGATGCGGCATTAATGCAAGTGCGTAAAATCGTGGGGGATTCATATGACCAACTCGCCTTCCGCATGATTGCAGCCACTTATCTCATTCATGACGCCGATAACCTTGAAACACAAGAAGTGGCCATCAAGATCATGCGTGATAAAAGTGAGCCCACAGAATTAAGGCGTATCGTTTTGCCTGTTCTTGAAAGAAGCGAATACTACGAAGAGGCACTGCAGCTTATGAAGACAGCTGTTACGGACCCGAATGAATCCAGTTCGTTTCGCCGAATGGTCATTGAAAGAATGAAGGATTCCAAGTCGTCTTTGTTAACGGAAACACTGATGACCATCTTACAGGATAAAAATGAAAAGAAAGACATGAAGCTTCTGGCAATTCATACTTTGAAAGAAAATGCCAAGACCTTAAAAAGTCAACTCCCAACCCTAATGAAAATCAAAGAAACCACTGATACTCCTCTGCTTAAAAGTGAAATTCAAACCTTGATTGAGGAGATTCTTACCGCGACGAAAACACAAACAGAGGTGAAGGATGATTGGGCTTTACTGGACACAGCGATGAAAGAAAAGACATCGACTCATTCAAGTCAAAGCAAGCGTACTGCCTAGAAGAACAAAAGGCTTAACTCCTCTGAAAGATTTCGACAGCTTCTAAAACATCCGATCGCAATTGCTCTTCTTTTACTTTCCCAAGCAATTGATTTAAAACATCAACGGCGCCGTCCATTGGATATTTCATATAAAATTGAAGAGCGATTCGCCTGGTATCAGCATCTTCCTTTGGATTCGTTAGAATCCTTTCAACGTAGTACCCAAAATCTTTTAAATGGACCCTATCCGCCATCAAAAGAATGGCTTCTTTTGTAAAAGTATCCTGACTCGGCGGTGCCTGAAGTAAGACAGGCAAGATGTCTTCCAAATAAGATTGCGCGTCCGGTTTTCCTTCCAAGTAATACAAAGCCGCCAGTTTCACTGATCCATCTTCAGTGTTGTTCAATGCCAGTTGTTTTGCCCAAAGATCATCCGCATAAGGTTCCGGCAATAGGACAACCCGCCTAAGTTGCTGTAGAATATGACGCCTAAATTCCGCATTTTCTTTTCTATTCATCACCAATTTAACCAGTTTGATATAAAGCGTCTCCTGAAAACTGGGTTCTGTGATTTCCATGAGAACCGAAAGCGCTAATTCTTTTGCTAAGGAATCAATGTGAGCCGATCGTTTAAAAACAGCTTCTTCCAATGCCGGAATAATTGCCGGCTTACGCAGCTTGATAAGCTCTTGAGCAGCAATGTTTCTTAAAACGACCGGCTCATCTCTCTTTAAAACGAGATGCATTAAATGGAGTTCCAGCTTCATTTTGGGGTAGTTCGCCAGCTTTTCCATGGCCGCGTGCCGTCTCTCCACCGAGACCAAACGATTATTGAGGGTTGCCAGCAATTGATCGGGAGAGAGATTTGGTTCTGCAGAAAACACAAGCGGCTGATAAATTAAAAATGATAAAAGAAGCAGGCAAACAGGTGCTTTCATTGGTCACACGCTTTCTTAATTATACTGAACGGCTTCGTTTAAAGTATCGTCCCATGATGCGATCTTGGCTAAAAATGTGGTGGCATTATCGATGGCCTGCGTGCTGTATTGAACGATCGCAGAACCGTTCCCGATATTCGTATTCCCATCCAAAACAAAGGTTGATCCGCGCAAGACAGCATCTCCGTTAATGTGAATCAACTTGTCCGTAATCACGATCCCATAGAAACTACCATGCAAGTTTCTCAGTTCGGCAGTCACATCTGTATTGTGAAAAATCAGAATACCCCAACTAGGATTACTCTCATCGCCAAAGTCTGGGCCATTCCAAACAGGATCCCCTTCGTTGGAAGTCATGTAAACTATTCCGCCTTGCATCGGCAGCGTCGGGGGTGTGGTGGTTTTGAATGCATCCAAGTCTCCCGGTTGTAACCCTAAAATCTCTTCCGGTGTGGCGGGTAAAGGATCCGCATACTCTTGATAAGTGCCGGGAGGTGCCGGTCTATCAGGAGCAATTCCGTTGCCGCCAACGACAGCTGAACCTCCCAAATCAAACGAGCCGCTTGTCGATACTCCATAAGTACCGGGGCCCACTATATTGCCCGCAATATCATGATCGCGGCCGTCAATCGAAATGGTTCCATTCACCGATAAATTATAGTTGCCATGAATGGCAGCTAAAATACTGCTGATTTGGTTGTTATTGATTTGTGTGATGATGGTACGTTCAATGTTGTCATACATACCCGTCGCGGTCATGGTTTTGGTATTGGTATCATAATTCACCTCATAAGTACCGCCGCCAAGTGCCGTGGGACTGATGGAATTGGAATCACCAAGCCTCACTTCATTTAATTTCCGGTCGATGCCTGCTTCGGCCAAATAAAGTGCCTGGGTACGACCCGCTTCCATGGCAACATTGCGCGATTCCCACAAACTCAGCCCAAATAAGGATGCTGAAAAAGTAGAGACCACGACAAGTAGCAAAACAGCCCAAATCATCCCGGAACCTTGCTCCGATTGACGTCTATGTGTCTTCATGATTTTTTCCTTTCTCAATTCCGCATGGTGACTTGCGAAGCCAGACTAATGCTTAATGCTCGATTGCCTGCCGTTTGAGTTTGAGTGGTTAACGCAATATGAATTCGGTCGCTCACTTGTTGAAATTGACAATTCGAAATCAAACGGCCGATCACTTCGGTTTGAGGGCCTCCATCTATGGTTTTGCTTAACTCGCCGGTTTGATCATCAAAACTAAACTCAACTTGCCGCCATTCGGTCACTGTGGTACCGTTGTATTCTTTGGGTATGGCAAAAGTTATGTGCTTGCCGTCATTGTCGATCGTGATCCCGATCGGACTCGAAGGATCGCCTTCCCGAATATATTTCACCATCATATTTGCTGCGCGCGTGGCTTCGGTATGCAGCCAAGCATGCGTATAACTGCTTTCCCACACCGTCCGGGTAGTCAAAAGAGACTGGACAAGCACCAAGGAAATGAGTGAGAGAACACTCACGCCGCTGACCAATTCCAGTGTTGTAAATCCATTCTTTTTTGGGCGCATAGAATAACCGTTAACGTCTGGTTAAAAGTGTTGTCATTGAAACATTCATATTTCTATTATGTTCCAGCCACGCCACTGTGACCACCACTTCAAGCGGATCGGTCCCCGTCCACGACACCTGTACCGTTTCATTGGCGATTAAGTTGCTCAGCAAATCACTCCAGGCAACATTCGGATCTGTCACGGAACCGGTGCCGGATAGCCCGACAGTGTCGGCAATAAAACGGCACTGTTCTACCACTTGAATAGCATCATTCATGGCAATGCTTCGGCTGGCTGATTCGCGGTGGAGCGTCATCGTATAATAAAAAACAGAGACCAAAGCCATGATAATCAACGCAATGATGCTGATGGCTAATAAAACTTCTACAAGGGTAAACCCTTTTTTGGGATTTCTTTTTATTTTTCCGATTCGATGTGTCTTCATCACCAGGTCTCCATTAGCTGTTTGGTCTCCTATTTAAAGAGTACCTGTGCTATTTTTGAAATCACAAGGCCTCTTCGAAAAGAGAACTTAATAAATCGCTCAAGTAAGTACGGAGTTATTAGCTGAAAAAAAGATAAAAAGAGGTAAAATAAGGATATGATCAGAAAATCAGAACGAACGGCCCTCCTTCTGAGCGGCGGTATTGACAGTGCTATTTTACTACACCGGCTGCTTCAGAAAAAATGCACGGTATATCCGGTTTATATTCAAAGTCATTATCTTTGGGAGCATGCCGAACTTTACTGGCTAAAGAAACTACTCCATCGTCTGAAATCATCCGCTTACTTGAAGTCATTAACCGTACTTAAAACAAGAATGGATGATGTTCTCAAACATTCATGGGCTATTAACGGTAAAGCGGTGCCGGGCCGTTCTTCCCGAGATGAGGCCGTTTATTTGCCCGGTAGAAATCTTTTGTTGATTGCCAAAGTTTCTGTTTTTGCAGCCCAAAATAGAATCTCCCAAATAGCGCTGGCTCCTTTGGCCAGTAACCCGTTTCCGGATGCCACTCATCGATTTTTCCGTCATTATGCCAAAACGCTTTCCCTCGCTTTCAATACAGATTTCACCATTAAAACCCCTTTTCGAACCAATCGTAAGTACCGACTGCTGCAATCAGTGCCTTATTTCCCTTTCGAACTCACCTTTTCCTGTCTTCATCCGAAAAGCTACCGCCACTGCGGCCGGTGCAATAAATGCATGGAAAGAAAACGGGCTTTTCGACGCTCAGGGCTTGAGGATAAAACGATTTACGCCGGTTAATCCTTCGGGATAAGGAGAACAATCGTTTCCATATGCTTCGTTTGCGGAAACATATCACACGGCTGGACTGAAACAGGTCGAAAACGGAGGGAGAGCGCTTGCAAATCTCGGATGAGGCTTTCGGGATAGCAAGATACATAGACTAATTTTTGAATACCCGGCATCTGGAGCAAAAGCCCGATGGCTTCTCTGTGCATACCCCGCCTTGGCGGATCAACAATCACGTGTAGTTTTTCACCGGCCGCTCGTCGTAAATCATCCGTTGCTTTTTCTGTTCGCGAAGCGACAAACGACACATGCGTCAGTTGATTTAGGCGCGCATTTTCGCTGGCAAACTTGATTGACTCCTCAGATTCTTCAATGCCGAGAACCCGTTTGTAACGATCTGCCAGCGTCACGGCAAATAAACCCACCCCGCAATACAAATCAACCAGATC
The DNA here is from genome assembly GCA_002787155.1 of Candidatus Abzuiibacterium crystallinum. Taxonomy (GTDB): domain Bacteria; phylum Omnitrophota; class Omnitrophia; order Omnitrophales; family Abzuiibacteriaceae; genus Abzuiibacterium; species Abzuiibacterium crystallinum. Next base: position 76,998 of record PCVY01000076.1, read on the forward strand.
GCACTCCCTGGGATCCCCTAACAGATTAGCCGCACATGTCACAAAATCATCTAAAATGGAGTCGTTCACCTGAAAAAAGGAATGGCCGGGATATTTTAGGGTTTTTCCTAAAACAGAGGCGGAAAGCGTTTGATCAAGCGGACGGTCCCGAATGGTCGTATAAAGCTCCCCCTGTCTGCCAATCCGCACACCTATCTGACTGGTCCGGTACCTTTTTTTCTCCGTGACTTTGGTGATAAATTTCTCTAAAACAGACGGCAATTTGGCATTTAAAGTTTCGTTTGCAATCGGACAATGATCAATCGGAAAAAAAGTTCTGCCGTCTTTTTCGATAAAGCCGAGATAGGGAATGCCGGATTGCTGCCTCACGTTTAAAGTAATGACGTTACGATAACCGTATATTTTGGGACTCGGCAAAATGGGCTTGATCTCTAAATCAGCCCATTCAGGCACTTCACGGAACATCGCTTCTAAGTAAGTCTGCTTAAGGGTCAGTTGTTGTTCGTAAGGCAAGTGTTGAAAGGAACAACCGCCGCAACGGCCAAAATACGGGCAAAGCGGCTCTGCCGAACGATTCGATAAATCATGAGCGGCAGGCGCAAAAGATTCAATTTGAATGGGGGAAAAATTTTGAAGCATGTGACTCTTTAAAAAACGACGGCAGCTTGAATTTCCTGAGCACGTTGCCAAATGTACTTCACCATTTCTATCGAACTCCAAATAGCCCCGACAGTCAATAAAACAAAAAGGATGGTGAGGGTCCACTTCATCACGCGGCTGAACTTCGTACTTTTCCACAACAAAGGAAAAGCAAAAGGACCGATGGTCAATAGCATGAGGATGACAAACCAAACATCATAAAACCATTTTGATTTTTTCTCTTCCGTCATGGAGAGACTTTACTGACCGCCGTGCAAATAGTCTTTGAGGTAACGGATTTGAACTTGCGATTCGCGTAAAAGCGCTTTGACCACATCACCAATGGAAATCATGCCCTGCAGTTTGTCTTTATCCATAACGGGAATATGGCGGATCCGATTTTGCGTCATCATGTTCATGGCGTAGTCTAGATCATCATCCGGTGTAGCGATCATGACGCGTGCCGTCATTACTTTTTCGACCAGCGTGGAAGTAAGTGCCGTCCCGTATTCGTAGCATGCCCGCATGATGTCCCGCTCGGTTAAAATGCCGATAATGTCATTCTTATCGTCAAGAACAAGCAGGGCGCCTATCTTTTGGCTAACTAACACGCGCACAGCATCGTGGATGGTAGTATTTGCCTTTACAGACCAAACTTTTGAACCTTTTACTGCCAGTATTTCACTGACTTTCATTCGAATAACCTCCGCATGCTATTTGAATCATGACTGTAGTCTTTATGCATATCGGCATGGAATGGTTGGGGATATAGTACCGAAAAAAACGCCATCTGTCAGAATACAGCCCGGCAGGTTCTTCATAAGAATAGTGTACCTAAAGACTGTCATGAAGACCATCTCTTTTTGTCGTCTCTCTCGACAAAATTGTCATCTTTCCCTTACAGAATCTTCATTGCCCACCTTATTCAAGAGATTCATAGAATGGCACGCTAATTGCCCCTTTTCTTAAAAAGGAGATTTATGAAAAAAGTAGAATGTATTATTCAGCCCAAGAAATTTCCAGAGCTGGAAACCGCTCTCAGACGTATTGGCATCACCGGCATGACTGTGAGTGAAGTAAAGGGTTTCGGCAAAGAGCAAACACGGCCTGATTCTTACCTTTTCTTACCAAAAACCAAAGTTGAAATCTTTTGCTCCAACGAAGATGTCGAATTCATCATTGATGTGATTGTTCAAGTATGCCAAACGGGTAAATTAGGAGACGGTAAGATTGTCGTGACAGACTTACATGAAGTGATCAGAATTCGGACACGGGAAAGAGGCGTGATAGCCGTTTAAAGTCAGGGAGCGGTGTGGGAACGGCAGCGCGATCTCCTGAATGGCATCTAAACCCTGAGGGGTGAATGTCATGTCGCCTGCCGTACACACCTTGGGGTCAGGTCCCGGACCTGACCCCAAGAATTACAGGGTAGGAATTCTACGCAGGCAGGTCTGTTGCACCCATTAAATATTCATCCAGCGCGCGAGCAGCTCCCCGTCCTTCATTGATCGCCCAAACTACCAAGCTTTGTCCGCGACGCATATCCCCTGCCGCAAAAATACCGGGCACATTGGTCGCATATTGGCCGTAGTCAGCTTTGGCATTTGAGCGTTGGTCGCGTTCGATCTTAAGCTGATCGAGCAGAAAATCTTCGGGGCCCAGAAAACCCATCGCGAGCAATACGAGGTCTGCCGGAATCACTTTTTCAGAACCCGGCACTTCTTTGGGGATAAAACGACCATTCGGATCCTTTTGCCATTCAATGCTAACGAGATGCAACTCTTTTACTGCGCCGCTTTCGTTCCCGACAAACTTTTTAGCCGTCACAAGGTATTGCCGGGGATCACTGCCAAAAACCGCTTTGGCTTCTTGCTGGCCGTAATCCAGTACATAAACTTTCGGCCATTCAGGCCATGGGTTGCTTGGCGCACGTTCAAGCGGCGGTTTAGGCAAAATTTCGAGCTGAACCAGGCTTTTACATTTGTGACGCATGGCGGTTGCAACGCAGTCGGTTCCCGTATCACCGCCGCCGATCACGATCACGTGTTTCCCCTCAGCCGAAATAAACTGTCCGTTTCGGCGGCCGTCAAGTAAACTCTTGGTATTGGCATGTAAAAACGCCATCGCAAAATGAATGCCTTTAAGCGATCGGCCTTCAATGGGTAAATCGCGCGGTTTGGTAGCACCGCCTGCCAAAATGATGCCGTCAAATTCTTTTGTCAGCTTTTCTGCCGGGTAGTTTTTCCCGACTTCGGTGTTGGTAACAAACTTCACGCCTGCTTTAGCCATTAAGTCGACGCGGCGTTGGATAATAGTTTTGTCGAGTTTGGGGTTCGGAATCCCGTACATCAATAAACCGCCGATCCGGTCCGCCCGTTCAAAAACGGTGACGGTATGACCCGCTTTGTTTAATTGTGCAGCAGCCGCAAGCCCTGCGGGACCGGAACCAATTACAGCTACTTTTTTACCGGTTCTTGTTTTGGGTCTGTCTGGTTTTACCCAGCCGGCATCAAATCCTTTGTCAATAATGGTACGCTCGATATTTTTAATAGTGACAGGCGGTTCATTAATCCCGAGCACGCAAGAGCCTTCACAAGGTGCGGGACAAACACGCCCTGTAAATTCGGGGAAATTATTGGTTTTATGGAGACGGTCAAGCGCTTCCTGCCATTCACCGCGGTAAACCAAATCGTTCCATTCGGGAATTAAGTTGTTAATGGGACAGCCCGATGCCATGCCGGACATTAAAGTGCCGGTATGACAAAAAGGAATGCCGCAATCCATGCAACGGCCGCCCTGTTGTTTGAGTTCTTCTTCTGAGAGCGGTTTTAAAAATTCTTTCCAGTGAGCGAGGCGGCTTTTGGGATCCTCGTACTGAAAGACCTTGCGGTCATATTTCATGAACCCTTTCGGATCACCCATGGACGGCCTCTTTTTCGCTTTTGTCTGACTTCAAGCGTTCGGCTTCTTCTAATACACGGCGATAATCCTTAGGATATACCTTAATAAATTGTGTCACGGTTTTTCCCCAACGATCTAAGACGCGCTTTGCCACGGAACTTTTCGTGTACTTAAAATGGTTTTCAATTAAGGTTTTAAGTTCCTGTTGATCCCTCGGGTCATCCACAGATACCAAATCAACCATACTCAAATTGCAATGGCGTTTAAAAGTAGGATCAATGTCCCACACATAGGCAATGCCGCCACTCATACCGGCAGCAAAATTGCGGCCTGTTTTGCCTAAAACGACCACACGTCCGCCTGTCATGTACTCGCAGCCATGATCACCTACACCTTCCACCACCGTATGAGCCCCGCTGTTACGAACACAGAAACGCTCGCCCGCAAGCCCTCTAAAATAAGCTTCACCGCTGGTGGCACCATAAAGTACCACGTTTCCGATTAAAATGTTTTCTTCCGGTACAAAAGTGGCTTTGCGGTGCGGGTACACAATCATTCGTCCGCCCGAAAGGCCTTTGCCAGTATAATCGTTCGCATCCCCTTCCAATTCAAGCGTCACACCGGGCGCCAAGAAGGCGCCAAAGCTTTGTCCGGCCGAGCCCTCAAAGTGAATGTGAATGGCATCTTTCGGCAAACCTTCCTCACCGTATTTGCGTGTGACTTCGGAACTTAAAATCGTCCCCACAGTACGGTTGATATTGCGAATCGGATAATCAAACTTTACTTTTTCACCGCGCTCAAGTGCCGGTTTGGCAAGTTCTAACAATTGGTAATCAATGGCTTTCTCAAGCCCATGTTCCTGCCGCCCTACGTGACGAATGGCAATCCGGCTCGGCACATCGGGTTTGTGCAGAATGTTTGAAAAATCGAGTCCTTTCGTCTTCCAATGACGGATGGCGTCGTTGACTTCCAAAAGATCAATACGACCGATTAAGTCATCCATCTTTCGGATTCCGAGTTCAGCTATAATTTCGCGGATTTCTTCCGCAATAAACATGAAAAAATTCACCACATGCTCAGGCTTACCTGTGAATTTTTTGCGCAGTTCAGGATCTTGCGTTGCCACGCCCACGGAACATGTGTTTAAATGGCATTTGCGAAGTAAAATACAGCCTGAAGCCACCAAAGCGGCCGTTGAAAAACCAAATTCATCCGCTCCCATCGTGGCAGCAATCACCACGTCACGCCCTGTTTTTAATTGGCCGTCGGTCTGAACGCGAATGCGGCCGCGCAGATCATTCATCACGAGCACTTGCTGGGTTTCGGCCAAACCAAGTTCCCACGGTAAACCCGCATTCATGATAGAAGTTTGCGGTGAAGCACCCGTGCCGCCATCATGACCGCTGATAAGTACGTGGTCTGATTTACCTTTTGAAACACCTGCTGCAACCGTTCCGACGCCGAATTCAGCGACCAATTTCACGCTTACATCTGCTTTGGTATTAGAATTCTTTAAGTCATGGATTAATTGCGCCAAATCTTCAATCGAATAGATGTCATGGTGCGGCGGCGGCGAAATAAGCCCGACACCAGGTGTGGTATGCCGCGTCTTCGCAATTTCTTTACTTACTTTGTGTCCCGGCAGTTGCCCGCCTTCGCCGGGCTTGGCACCTTGGGCCATCTTAATTTGCAATTGGTCAGCATTGACCAGGTAATGACTGGTCACGCCAAAACGGCCTTGCGCTACCTGTTTGATACGGCTCCTGCGTAAATCACCGTTTGGATCGGGCGTGAAACGATCTGAATCTTCTCCGCCCTCACCCGTATTGGAAAACCCGCCCAGGCGGTTCATGGCGATCGCTAAATTTTCGTGTGCTTCTTTGCTAATAGAACCGTAGGACATGGCCCCTGTGGCAAAACGTTTCACGATTTCTTTGGCCGGTTCCACTTCTTCAATCGGAATTGGGTTGCCTTTTTTAAATTTGAGTAAACCGCGTAAAGTGGCAATGTCACGGCTTGTGTCATTCACCGACTTCGAAAACTGTTTGAATAGACTGTAATCGCCGGAACGAACGGCATGCTGGAGCATGGCCACAGTTTGCGGATTAAATTGATGAAACTCGCCGTCCTTACGCCACGCGTAACGGCCGCCTTCATCCAAGCCCTGGTGCTTATCCTCTTGTTTGGGAAAAGCATGATCGTGCCGCGCTAACACTTCTGCTGCGAGTTCTTCAATCCCAATACCGCTGATGCGTGAAACGGTAGCAGTAAAATATTGATCCACCAACTTTTCGCCCAAACCAACGGCTTCAAAAATTTGAGCGCCGCAGTATGACTGAATGGTGGAAATGCCCATTTTGGAAATCACCTTGAAGATGCCTTTGCGGCAGGCTTTGACTAAATTTTTCTCGGCTTGTGCAAATGTGAGGTCCGGTGCATAAACGCCGCGCTTGATCTCATGTTCGTAAATATCAAATACCAAATACGGATTAATGGCATTTGCCCCGTAACCGATTAAAACGGCAAAGTGATGCATTTCACGCGCCTCGCCTGTCTCGACCACCAAACTGACTTTGGTGCGCGTGCCTTCCCGGATTAAATGATGATGAAGTCCGGCTGTAGCCAAAAGCGCCGGTATCGGAACCAACTCTTTGCCCGCAATGCGATCTGAGAGAATAAGAATTGTATAGCCGTCTTGAATCGCCTGTGAGGCTTGCTCGAAGAGCGAATCAAGTGCTTTAGCAAGTCCGGCTTTGCCTTCGGTGCGCTCAAAGACAATTGGAAGCGTCACTGCTTTTAATTGACCGTGATTCACGGCACGGACCTTTTCCAATTCGTGATTGGTGATGACCGGGTGTTTTAATTTTAACCGATGGCAGTGTTCGGGCGTCTCATCCAGTAAGTTCTGTTCTGAGCCCAAAAATACGTCTTCAGCCATAATAATTTCTTCGCGAATGGCATCGACTGGCGGGTTGGTGACCTGTGCAAAAAGTTGCTTAAAGTAATGATACAAAAACTGCGGCCGGCGCGACAAAACCGCCAAAGGAATATCAATCCCCATGGAACCTGTCGCTTCTTGACCGCCTTCGGCCATCGGCTGCAGAACGATTTTAAGGTCTTCTGTGGTGTAACCAAACATCTTAAGCTGCGTGATAAAATTTTTCTCGCTCAAGCGCTCTACTTTTTTGGGTTTGGGGAGTTTTTCTACTTCGATCATTTGCTTCTTAAGCCACTCTCCATAAGGCTGGCGTGAGGCATATTGATGCTTTAATTCTTTGTCATCAATGATGCGTTTCTCGTGTGTATCCACCAGAAACATTTTGCCGGGCTGGAGGCGTCCGTTAATTTCGATATTTTCCGGCTCAATTTTTAACACACCGACTTCTGAGGCCATCACGACTAAGCCGTCTTTGGTCACGACGTAACGTGAAGGACGCAAACCGTTTCGGTCCAACACCGCACCGATGTAACGGCCGTCTGTAAAAGCAATGGAAGCCGGACCGTCCCACGGCTCCATTAAACAAGCGTGATATTCGTAGAAATCTTTTTTCTCCTGGTCCATGCTTTCATGGCCGCTCCAGGCTTCCGGAATCATCATCATAACCGCATGCGGCAAAGAGCGCCCGCACATAACCAGCATTTCAAGGGCATTATCAAAAGTGGCTGAGTCGCTGCCGCCCGGTGTAATGACCGGTCTGATTTTTTCGATATCTTTACCAAAAATGGTACTCACAAACTGCATTTCGCGTGCGTGCATCCAATTGATGTTGCCGCGCAGGGTATTAATTTCCCCGTTATGCGCCAAAATGCGGTACGGATGCGCACGGTCCCACGACGGAAATGTATTGGTGCTGTAGCGTGAATGCACCAGCCCGAGCGCTGATTTCATGGCAGGGTCTTTCAGGTCCACGTAGTAGTTTTCGATTTGAGTGGCCATGAGCTGACCCTTGTATACAATGGTGCGTGTCGAGAGACTCGGTACATGAAAATATTCATGGCCTTTTGGTTTTTCTTCCAAAACCGTGTTTTCAACGCGTTTACGGATGACGTAGAGTTTGCGCTCAAAAGCGGCAGTGTCTTTGATGTCTTTCGCCTTGGCTATAAAGATTTGCCTGATGACGGGCTCGACCTCTAAAGCCACCTTACCCACATGCTCGTTATAAATAGGGACGTCGCGCCAACCTAAAACACTTTGACCTTCTTCGTGCACCATCCGCTCAAACAAGACTTCATACTCGTTTCGGGTATTCACTTCGGGCGGCAAAAAAACCATGCCCACTCCATAGTCACCTTCGACAGGCAGTTTGATTTTAAGGCCGGGAGTGATTTTCTGGAAGAATTCATGCGGTACCTGGATCAAAAGACCGGCCCCGTCACCTGTCAGCGGATCACACCCGCAAGCACCCCGGTGCTCCAGGTTATTGAGCACTTCAATGGCTTTGTGGATAATATCGTGGCGTTTGGTGCCGCTGATATCAACGACAAACCCCACGCCGCAGGCATCATGCTCCATCGAAGGATGGTAGAGGCCTTGTGCTTTTAATCTATGTTTGGTTGAGGTTGGTTTCATTTTTTTAATCATTCCTTAGGGACAGACCCTCCTGGGTCTGTCCCCAGTATCTTTAAAGGGCAATTATTTTAAGTGATTGCTGGAGATGAGTCAAGGATAAGGGGTTTTAAGGTAAGATACGGATGGTCCTGATTCCAATTCGCATATTTGGGATCAGACCCTTATGGGTTTGACCCCACGCCTAATTCATTTCCTTTTGCTGATCAGATTCATGTTTAGCCACAGCTTCATCTAAAAAGGTGCGGCCCCAGCCAATGAGTTCATTGTCCACAAAGACAAGCGGTGTCAACTCATCATCCGTAATTGCACCGTCTTTGGCTTTTAAATCGGTATAGTAATAAAGCACTTCGCAAAAATGATCATCGATATCAAAGCCCTCCGAACGGAAAGGCTGGTTAATTATGCTGCGGGGCGTCGCATAACCGGCATCATACGTGCGGATGGTTTTGGTCCCCATCACTTGCTGGGCTTGGTCTTTGGTCATACCCAAATTTAAGTTTTCCAGGCTTTCGCGATTTTCAACGCGCACATCTTCCAGCGTGGCGCAGCCTGCCAAAGCAACAATAAACAATATTAATAAAGTCAATCGCCTAAAGGTTTTCATCGCTTTTTCCCCTTGTTTAACACCATTGAGGCCAAGCCTAAACGAATATACTTATTTTAATACATTTGACTTGCGAAAGCTACTTTTAGATGAATTGGTGACGAACGGCTTTGGCGAGGTCGTGGACGCGGAAAAGGAGATGGTTTAAGCCCCATTTTTTCTTGGCTGAAATTAAAACACCGTCGGGAAAAAGTTTTTGCACATGCTGAGCGTAACTGTCGCTGACCAAATCGGCTTTGTTAAGTGCCAGGATCATGGGTTTCTCAGCTGCATTAATTTCTTTGAGGACTTTTTCGACTTCGAGCTTCAGAGATGCAAAGTTTTCATTCGCAATATCAAGCACGTGAATAAGGAAATCAGCATGTGAAGCCTCCTCAAGCGTGGCGTGGAAAGACTGGATTAATTTATGCGGCAAGTCTTTCAGAAACCCGACTGTATCCACAAAAAGCAAATTGCGTTCGCCATTCATGGCTTGAATGCGCACTTTGGGATCGAGTGTGGCAAACATTTTATCTTCCACAAGAGCACTTGAACCGGTAAGTGCATTCAGCAGCATAGACTTTCCTGCATTCGTATAACCGACGAGCGCAATGGTCATGAATTGTTTGCGTTTCCGCCCGGCCCGAAGGAGCGCCCTGTGCTGGCGTACATTTTCGATTCTTTTTTTAACTTGTTGAATCATGCGCCTGACTTTACGGCGGTCGCGTTCCAATTCTTTTTCACCAGGGCCTCTTGTTCCCACACCGCCGCCCAAACGCGACATCACGGTCCCTAACCCGCTTAAACGCGGCAAGGCATATTCTAATTGGGCGAGTTCCACCTGCAGACGGCCTTCGTTTGATTGCGCTCGGTTGCCGAAAATCTCCAGAATAAGCCCTGTACGGTCCATGACAGGCAATTTCGTAAACCGTTCGATATTCCCCGCCTGAGTGGGTGATAAATCGATACTTAAAATGAGAACGTTAGCGCCTAAGCGGGCAGCTGCTTGGTAGACCTCGTGTAATTTACCTTCCCGAAGGAAATGACTCGGACTGGGGTGGGGAATATAAGCATAAATGGTACCCAGAATTTGCGTACCGGCTGAGCGGGCAAGTTCTGTAATTTCGGCAGCACTTTCTTCGCGCTGAAAGCTTGGTTTCTTGGTGGTGTCTATCACCACAATTAAGCCGCGACTCCGAGGCCGGCGGGCATAAGGGCGTTCAAAGCCGGGTAAACGAAAACGATAAAAATCCATGCGAAATGCTAGTTGTCCTTTTCAGCTAAAACAGAGTTCATGATGCAAAAACCAATGATGATGACCATCGCCGCAATGCGGACAATGTCATCGCTCCGAAATTTGCGCTCTTTGTGGCTGTAAATCACCGGAGCGCCTGTTTCACCCACGATTAGTTCTTTACCTTCATACTGCTGAGACTGTACATAAGCGCCGTCTTTCATTTGGTAATAAAAAATTTCTTCAAAGCCGGTCGAATAAATCACCGCACAAGCCAGAACACCAATCATCCAAATGATGACTTCCAACTTTCGCCGGATGGCGTCTTTCTTAATTTCGGCTTGCTGCAGCCGCAAAACTGCATATTCTTTATCCGCGTCACTGATGGCTTGTTTTTGGAGGAGTCTTACCTCCTCAGCAGTCAGCGCCTGTTCGACCAACCGTTCATAGGGCCTCATTTTTTGGAAGCGGACTTCGTTCTTTTCTTCTTTGAGAAGCTTGGTAAACACTTTCTTGGCCCTGGCTAATTCAATTTGCTGGCGCTTGAGCGATTCTTCCTGGTTCATAAAGTGAGTTTACTCTTGAGACGTGAGTGCCTTTTCGACTATTTTTCTGACGTGGGGCGGCATCGCCAGCGCTAAAGCGGCTTGGTGGCCGGCCTCAGACATTTTCTGCCATGTTTTTTGTAAGATATCAATCACTTTTGATTCTTCATGCTTCCGGGCAAAATCCGCGAGCCCATTTTCAAGAAACACCAGACAGGCAGCATCTTCTAAGAGCTGTGCCTCACGGTCGGTCTTTAACTTCTCTTTTTTAATGAGTGCTTCTACCCGTTTAATAGTTTCGACATCATAACCCGCCTCTTTAAGAATAGCACTTGTTTGTTGAGCATGGAACTGTTTTAAACGCGTGCGCCACTCCAAATAACCCACGCGTGTCATGGGATATTCGCCGCGCGGGATCACCCAACGGCAAATGTGTTGGGCGCGTGCGGCCAACATCAAAGCTTCCGAAGCATGGGGGTTCAAACGGCGAACCCAGGCACTCATACGTTCAGCGTACAAAAACTCTTTGGGCTGCAGTACGCGGCCGTTTGATTCGCGATTAGGGTCTTTTCGGTTGGCTTCGTCAATTTGATAAATGGCAGTTTGGAATCGGTCAGTCATCAGGATATGCGGCCGGATGCTGTCTGTGAGTCAGCCGGCGCGCCGCGGAATTTAACAGCTGAGAAAGCCGTTAGGATTTGGACTATTTTCTGCATCTCGGGATAGCGGCTTAAGGAATCGTTAATCACGAAATCCAGTGAGTTGAGGTTTCGACGAAAAATAAAATGCCAATAAGGCTTGTCATCCGAAATGGCTTCTGATTTGGGCGGTACAAAACCCCACAATTTAACTTTGAGTAAGATCAAATTCCAAAGTTCGTTATATTCTTTTTGATTGAGAAGCGCCTTGTTATCGTAGCGAAGGGATGTTTGGTCCGCTTCATCCAAAGGTTTCATAAAATCTCGGAAGATAATGCCGGCTTTATCTTCTTGAATGATGACGCCAAACTCACTGCCGCCTACTTTGGCTTGGAAACTCAATACCGAAATCGGCGGTTTGGCTGGTTCTTCGGTTGGTTCGGTATCAGCCCAACACAAAGGCGCCCATCCCAGGATCAAGAAGAAAATGAGGCAACTTTTTAACCGGCGGTTGATCATGTTTTATTTTAACATCACGGGCAAGATTTTCTCTGAAAAAAATAAGGAGGCGGTTAAAGCTTTGGCTCATCCGATCAAACGGTACTTACGAATCATTCTTTCAATCAGTGCAGCGGTTTCTTCAATGGCCCGGTCGGTGATATCCACGGTTTGCCACTTGTACTTCCGATACATCTTCTCTGCCCATTCAACCTCCTGATAAATAATTTCCAAATCAGTATAACCAGGCGGCGTGATGCCTAGCTCGGGAATCCGCTTGTTGCGCACTTCCTGTAGCTTTTCGGGTTTAATGGTAAAACCAAAAACGCGCTGATCGCCTGCCAAATCACTCAGGGTATCGCCGACATCGACCGACTGAACAATCGGGATATTTGCCACCCGAAACCCTTTGATAGCCAGGAAAATACTGGTAGGGGTTTTGGAAGTGCGGGACGGTCCTATCAGGATAATTTCGGCGCCCTTGAGATTGCCCAGACCAAGGCCGTCATCGTGATTGGTTGTAAACTCCATGGCGTTAATGCGTTTATCATACGTTTCGTTAATTTTGTGAAGCGACTTCACATCCCAGCTAGGTTTCACTTTTAGATGCTTAATCAAAAAATCGGTCGGGGGACCTGTCAGGTCAAAAGCAGGTATTTTTTTCTCGCGGCTCATGGTCTCAATTCCATTTTTAAGTTCTTCGGAAAGTACCGTGTGAAAAATGAGATAGTATCCGCCGGCGTGTATTTTTTTAAACACATATGTGAGTTCATCCATGTCGGTCACAAAGTTGAATTTAACAATGGCCAACTTCTCGGATGGAAGCTGTGTGGTGAGGGCAAACACAAAACGTTCACCCAAATCCCCTGTTGAATCGGATATCAAAGCAATTTTTTTTTCCGCAATTTTCTTTTCTGCCATTAATGACTCATAACGTTTTAAAACGTAACGCCTACCTGCGTGCCAAACACTTGGTTAGATGACCAATCACGCGCCCCTTTTTTGCATTGAATCAAATAAAAAAGTTTTAAGTATGCCTTTGAGCACACCTTTATTTTAACGCCAAACGGTGTGATACGGTCTTCATTAAATTTTTGCGTGCTAAAGTCGTAAAAGAGTTCATTATTCAGGTAAACGGATTCAATTCTTAATTTTTTAACCGGCACTTCAAGCTCCCAGAGTTGGCGAAAACGAGTATTATCAGAACCTTTGTCTTCAATCCACCTAAATTCCACGCGGTTTCGGTTACTTAACTTCCAATCGTTGGGCAAATTCCAGGAAGGATTCAGTTCAAGCTCAAGGCGGTGATGATATTTATATTCGTTTTGGGTCTTGGCAGCATTTTGGACCTCAGTTTCTAAATACGTGTAAGCCACGTTGAAACCCAGATGCTTCCACGGATTGATACGGACTTGTTGTCTCGTAAACCATAAACCAACATGCGACCAGTCATCGGTGAATCGCACATCCCAAAAATTAACAAGATCAACATATTTGGTATCAAGCCACTTAATGGAATACTGCGACCAATATTGTGCATCATCCCGCGCCAAACTGCTGGGAATGGCAATCACGATGAAACCAATCAGACAAAGGATAAATCTTTTCAGTTTCACAATAACCTCTATTGGCCGTAACGCTCGCGCATCCCTTGCCGGACTCTGGCAGCTTGGTCTTCTGCCCCTTTTTGAAACCATTGATGCTCCGGCCTTGCAAGCACTTTGTCGATCACCGCGTTCACTTTTTCGCCTTGCACTTTTTGGCCTTGGTGAATGGCTTGTTCGGCGAGTTCACGAGCTTGCGGAATTAGGGACATGTAAAAACGATCGGCCACTTCGTACATACCGTGCCAATGCGTATAATCGGGCGCCATCATGGAAGCCCCGTGCCGGGCACGCCTTCCCTCATGATGCCACAAATAAAACCATGTCCATTCAATTTCTTCATCGAAATCTGTTTTGGTAATCAGTCCTTGTTCGCGCAAAACCGATATGATTTTCTGACCCGCTTTGGCAAACTTTTCATTGAACAAAATCACCAAATCATCATACTGCTTGTAAAAAGCATCGATGTAAGCAGGTGTGTGGCAGTGCGAACACACATCTTTCATTCGATTTCTTTTTTGCTGCCAAGTGTCATGGACAAGGGCTTTGCGTTTCTCCGGATCGGTTTCCTTCACAATTTGATGTTCTTCGTCCGTATCCATCAGTAAACTGACGGGCGGTCGGTTGGTCCATGAAATACGTTCGCCCGGATCGTGGGTGACCTTACCTCCGTTCAGCGCATTCCCCGACATATGACAAGTGGCACAAGTCGGTGCAGCCGAGTAATCTTTTCCTAAAACCCATGATTCACTGTCCAAATTCATGCTATCTTTCAAATCGCGGTAAGCCACCCCATGTTTGGATTCTTCATAAATTTCTTTTTGCGGATGATCCGGACCTAAGTGGCATTTGCCGCAATTTTCGGGCTGGCGCGCACGACGCGGCGAAAAATCATGACGGCTGTGACAAGCCGTGCAAGAGCCGCGGGATCCGTCAAGATTCAACCGGCCAATTCCGGTATTCGGCCAGGTATTTGGATTTAAAGTGGGTCTACCCTCTTTGTCCCTGGCTATTTTTTGAACGGCGGTCTGATTAGTCGGCATGCCGTTTTCATCGGGTTTTAAATCATCTACCGTCACGAAACTGCCATCTGTCGCCAGCAAACCTATTTTTCCGCCGTGACATTGCTGGCATCCTGAATAAGCGCTAGCCATGCCATTGACTTGATCCACTTGCTTGCCTAAAGTCGGCGAATGAGGATTAAAAAACATGCGGGCGCCTTCGACAGTTTCGGCTAAGAAATTATCTAATGAGGCCAAGATATTGCCGCCCTTCGCATGGTGACTCTCGGCAAATTGGGCGGCTTCCTCAAGATGACAACGTGCGCAATCCAGCGGTGTCACAACCACCGCAATGTTGGCGTCATAATGGTCAAAGGCATCTGCATCTCCCGTTTTGGCTTCATGACATTCAAAACAACCAATATTCTTTTCGGCATGCCGGCTGCCTTCCCAATGAGACACAATACCGGGCGTCACTTCCACATGGCAGTCGATACAATTTTGCGACGCCGGAGACACAGAGGATACATTTCTTTTCGGTTTATCTGAGGTGCACCAAGCGGTCAGTGGCATGGCCAAAAATACCGAGATCATCATAAAAAATATTGGTGTAAATTTGGTTTTATGCATTGGTTTTGCCTGATATTTCATTTCTGCTCCCCTTTTGTCAACATGTCGTGAAAGATAACGCTCTAGAAAGTGACGGCCGGCTGCACATAAAAGAAATTGGCATCATCATTGGTGCCTGTGTCATCGATAAAATCACCCGTAAAAAAATGCGAGAACCCCATTAATAATTTGATGTGCTGGCTTATTTTAATGTGACAGGTTAGGTCAATCTCTCCTCCGATTGATTTGCCAGCGCCATCCGTGGTTGAACGAATGACAGTTTGACCCGCATTGAACCAGTCGCTCTTGTTGGTATCTAAAAAAAATAAATGGTAGTCCGCACTTAATTTGACTCGTTCATTCGGTTTGACTTCTAAGCCGAATTTCAGATTATTGATGTTGCGTAAACTAGCAAAGTCCATGTAACCGTAGTGCAAATGGTTTGTTGGAAAAAGATTGTCGAAATTGCCATATCGTCCGTCGCTTTTATGATCATCTCCTGAACCATGATTAAATTCCGTTCTCATTCGTGGCGACCAGGGAATTAAATCAAAGGTATAGCCTAATTCCGTGTGGAGTGCCCATGCTTCAATCAAGTTATGGGCTCGCGATCCAAATTGCCAAGCCCATTCAATGCCATAATCCAGATTTGATTTTTTTCCTTTAAAATGATTGCCGAGCGTGTATTCTTTTAATTGCCCCCGCTGATAACTGTATTCACCTTTTATTTCATTGTTCCGGTCGTGGCGAATAAAAAGAAACGTATCAAAAGTATGATTTTCAGTGGGCTTGGTTTCCAGGTACATCCCCCAGAAATTCTCATGGTGATTGGCGGTATCCATTTGCCCTTTGTTGACGGGAACTACTTGGCTGAAGAAGGTGTCAAACTTGATTCTTTTAGAGGGCTTGTAAACCAGTTTAACTGCATCAAAGACACGCGCCACATTGGACCAGCCGAAAGCGCCCACAAAACGCTGGTCACCATAAGAAAGTTCTTGCCGTCCAACTTGAACGCTCAGCGGTAACGTATCCCAAGGACTTGAAATTTCGGCAAACAACTGATGAAGGTCAAGCCGATTGACGAATGCAGAAGATCGATGAACTGTCTGGCTTGCAAAACTTTCCGAGTCCTGTCCTTGTATAAAAACCCGTACATGTTTCTTAAACTTCACATCAACGCCCAATCGAGATCTCAATAAATTTACGGCATCATCTTCAAAACTAGAATTGAAATTAAAATTGTCTCGTAATTCAAGGCGATATCGAAATTCTCCGCTAAAAGTAAGCGAGAAATTACCGTCGTCAAACAGCAAAGGCGTTCCAAGTCGATCGAGTTGAGCATCGTTCGTCGACAACCAAGCATTGACGCCGGAAGGACTTTCAACTTCGGCGGCAAACACCGATCTTGTCAGCGTAACTAATAAAACAAGAAAAACGATCCCGTATTTCATTTTCCCCTCCTAAGACAAGTAACGCTTAGTTTTCTTCCGAACGAGACTCAGTTGAGTTTGAAGACGCTTTGTTTTCGGCTTTCCAAATACGGAAAACAATCACGCCTGCCGTACCCAGTATAATAAGTGGAATGCCGCCGATTAAAATAATGCTCCAATAAAAACCCTGTACCAAACCCGACCAACCGCCCGAGGCCAATGCTTGCTTACATAAAGCGCAAGTTCCTGCCCATACAGCATGAGGTGTTAAAAGAAAAAAAGCGCCGAGAAGGGCGCCTGAATGAATGAATCGTTTCATAAATAAAAACTGTTTACCCCATTAAAGCTTCCAGGTTAATTGGTAAACCATGTCCGGGAAAAGCGCAAAAATAAAAATGAGGCCCAATACGACGGGAATCCCAGGCAATAACCACGTCAAGCGTGATTCAAATTTCAAGTGCATAAAATAAAGTGCGATTAAAATGGCTTTACTAGCGGCAGTGCCTAAAATAAAAATTACCAGCGCTGTGTGAGGCAACTTGAACATCACGGCTCCGATTTCAAGTAGGGTCAGGACGCCCAGCCATCCAAAAATAATCAAATACTGTTTTTGTGTTGCGTTAGAATGTGTTGAGTTCATAGGAGACACAGAATCGCGAATAAAACAACCCACACGATATCAATAAAATGCCAGTAAAGCCCTGAAGCCTCGACACGGCCACTTAAAACTTCCTGGGTGACAGACTTAAATGACGCGGCAAACCAAAGATACGTTAAAAGAATGACGCCTGAGAAGACATGTAATGCATGAAAACCTGTGAGCATATAGTAGCACGAACCAAACAAATTCGTCGTAATGGTAAAACCTTCATGCCACATGTGCGAATAATCAAAGCCTTTAATCACCAAGAAAGTCAAACCCAAAGCGATGGTTGCCAGCAGATACTTTTTCAAGCTCGGGACATCACGGTTTTGAACGGCATTAACACCCAACACCAGTGTTAAACTTGACGTGATAAGTACAAATGTATTAATGCCCAATAAACTCGTATTCAAAATTTCACCAGGATGGGGCCAATCATAACTGCCTAAACGTAACACAATATAACTCCCGATGAGACCGGCGAACAACATAATTTCGGAAATCAAGAAAACCCACATCCCCAACTTCGGTGTCGGAACTACCTGCGCTGCTTTGCCCGGATAAGCCGTTTGACCCGAACGGGGTTCGGACTGCGGCAGAAAATCTTTGTCTTTCGCTTCAGGCGAACTATATTCGTGCGGACCGCCATAAACCGTTGGTACCTTTTCAAAATTGTGGACTGGCGGCGGTGAAGTGGTGGTCCAAGCCAATGTGCAAACATTCCACGGATTATGGATGGCTTTTTTCTTTCGGAAAAGTGAATAGAAGAAATTAAAGAAAAATAAGAACTGAGACAACACCAAAAAGAGCGCTGCCCACCCCATAAAAACATTCCACGATTGGATGGGTTTGAGAAACGCGTAAGCCGTGGGGTCCGCAATGCGGCGCATATGTCCCGCCAAACCAACTCGCATCATTGAAAAAAAGACACAGTTTAAGAAAACAAAAGTAAGCCAAAAATGAATCTTCCCAATCTTCTCCAACATGGGTTTGCCAAAAATCTTCGGAAACCAAAAATAAACGAAAGCAAAAACACCAAATAAGACACTGGCCGCCAAGGTGTAATGAAAATGCCCTACCACAAAATAAGTGTCATGAATGTAGATGTCGAAGACTTGCATGGCATGAAACAAACCCGTCAGCCCGCCGATGCCAAACACAAACACGATGCCCAATGTAAAAAGCATCGGGGCCGTCATGTGAATCGAGCCCCGCCAAAGCGTTCCGAGCCAATTTAAGAAAAGAACGGCCGTCGGCACGCTGATGGTAATCGTCAAAAGCATAAAAGCTTTCCCGACGAGCGGATTCATGCCGCTCGTGAACATGTGGTGGCCCCAGACAATTCCGCTTAAAGTCACAATGGCGCCCATCGAAATCACCGTGGCTTTGTAACCAAATGCGGGTTTGCGTGAAAAAACAGATAAAAGATCACCCACCAATCCCCAAACAGGCAAAATGAGAATGTAAACTTCGGGATGACCGAACCCCCAAAATAAGTGCTGATACAAAAGCACCTGTCCGCCTTCGTGTGGCGCCAAAGGACCCGCCAAAAAGAACGCCGTGCCCAACCGTCTGTCAAAAAGCACCATAAAAAGTGCCGCGGCTACCAAAGGCAGCCAAAGCGTGTTCAGGACGGACGAATAAAAAAGCCCCCAATTGGTGAGCGGCATGCGTCCAAAAGACATGCCTGGGGCGCGCAAGTTCATGATGGTAACGATATAATTGACACCACCCATTAAAATGGAAACCGCATCAAACGTTAGTCCTAAGATAAACAAATCCTGTCCCCAGCCGGGACTGGTTTTTAAACTGGCCGACAAAGGCGCATAAATTGTCCAGCCGCTGCCCGCTGCGCCGCCCGGTACGAAAAATGAAACGATGATAAGAATACTTCCAAGGAAAAGCGACCAGTAAGAAAGCATGTTGAGCCGCGGGAAAGCCATGTCCTGAGCCCCAATTTCCAAGGGGATGGTGAAGTTGCCCAAAGCGCCCAAAATAATAGGTGTAACGGCAAAAAAGACCATGATGCCGCCATGCATGGTGAAAAGCATAGAATAAACTTCCGGAAGCACAATACCGCCTGAGGCACCAAACATAATGGGTCCGATGACGGGAATGGGCTGCCAAGGATAAGCCAACTGCCAACGGATGATGAAAACCATCAACCCGCCAAAGGCCAGAAAAACAAGTCCCGTCAACAAATATTGAACTGCAATGATCTTATGATCAGTCGAGAAAATATATTTTCGAATAAATGATTTCTTTTGCTGGTTAGTTTGACTCACGTGAGGCAGCCTCCCACTGCCAACCCCAATTTTCGGTACCGGTGTTTTCATCTGATTTCTCGGCCAGCCACTTTTGCCAAGCGGCTTCATCTTCCACGGTTAACTGCCCTCGCATTCGGTAATGTCCTAACCCGCAATGTTCGGCACAAGCAATATCAAATTGGCCGGTTTGAACGGCTTGAAAAGAAAGGTACGTTACTAATCCCGGCACGGCATCTTGTTTGATTCTGAAATTGGGAATAAAGAAACTATGAATCACGTCTTTTGATTTCAATGCCACATTGATGGGCCGGTTTACCGGAATGTGCATTTCGTTAATGGTGGCAACGTCATCGGCTGTCCCAAAAATGCCGTCATTGCCCGCATAACGGATATTCCAGGCGAATTGCTCCGGCATGACCTCGATTTGGAGCGGGTTTTTGGCATTGGTCGCGCGGCCCCAAATTTCTTCCCAAGCAAAATGGTCGTGAACAGCTAGGTTAATATCAATGGCAAAGAAAACAATGATAGCAAGCGCCAGCGTCAACCCAATAGCCTTTTTACTGTCGCCGTGCGTGTAATAGGCTTTTTGGTTTGCTTGACAACGGTAACGGATTAAAAAATAAATCAGAGTGGCAATCACCAATACGAAAGCAATCGAGGTCAGAATAAGCCCCAGATAGAATAAACGATCTACCCACTCACCGCTTTTCGAAATATTTTGAGGAAATAGCATAAGAAATTTATAAGTATTTGAGCCATCGTACAATAAAACCGTGAAGAATCTAAATTGAAAAAACTTGACCGTCTGTGACCAATGTCACATCAACTTTATTCGCAAACACGCCGTTTGGCTTCTTCGTGCATTTTTTCAAAATCGATTCCAGCCGGCATTTTTAACACTTTCGGAATGATAAATAACAACCAGCCCAATCCGCCAACCAGCCAGAATCCCGCTGCAATGGCTAAAAACTGGAAATAATGTTCGGCATTAAAAATAGCCGTGATGCGGGTGGCGAGCGCTGCTGTGATAAAAACAGCAACGACCCATAAAACCAAAAGTGGCTTTTTTAATTGCGCTGCTTCTCCCGCATGGCTTAAAACCACCATCGTGGCAACCGAAAAAGTCATTAAACTGTAGCCCCCGATAAAAACAACGTGCAGCCCGATTAACCTCATATGAGGCAGAAACACTAACAGCCAATGGCCCAATATCACCATCCAAAAAGAAACCCAAAGCAATTTGGCGTAAAAATCAGGTACCCGCGGCCATTTGGGAAGTGCCCCTGTCCAAAAGAATTCTAATGTCACTACCGCAGCCCGGATTAAGTATGCTGCCAAATGCCGTTCGAAACCTTCGAGCCAGAAGCTCAAGAAAATCAAAATACCGCCAAAAAGATGAATTGTTATCCTTCTTTTTCTAACGGCTAAGGCCTGTGAAACAGCCTGTACTTGCTTGGGATCCAGCAGTCGAAACCATCCCATAAGACGCGGCCCTAAGAAACCGCCGACCCCGATCACAATACATAATAAGAATCCTTGCTCGAGCATTAACCGAGCTACTAAAAGCAAACGCGGACTCACCCACCCAAGTTGCCCGGCAATTAATAAAGTGGCACCAAAAAGCCCGTGAAGCACCGCAACCGGAATCCAAACAAATTCCGTCGGCGGACGAACCGGATGGTCATG
This sequence comes from Candidatus Abzuiibacterium crystallinum, assembly GCA_002787155.1. GTDB lineage: Bacteria > Omnitrophota > Omnitrophia > Omnitrophales > Abzuiibacteriaceae > Abzuiibacterium > Abzuiibacterium crystallinum. Next base: position 97,846 of record PCVY01000076.1, read on the forward strand.
ATGTTTTTCTGTTTGCTTGATGCGGATGCGTTTGACAATAAACCTTAAGAAACAAATTAAAAATAAAATAAAGGACGTTTCGGCTAAAACAGGATGATGGGTGCACAAACTCACCCAAATCACCGTCATCAGCAGAAAGAAAGCGGCAAGTTCTTGAGGTGAACAACGCGGCGCATCGATAAAACGCGGCATGGCGGTGAGGAGAAACCCGAAAATAAAACAACTCATATAACCAAGCATTTGAATTGAGCTGTGAAAAAATCCCGAGTAATTCGAGATCCAGCCCAGGGCATAAAGCAGCCAATGACTGACGCCAATCATGCCAAGCACTATTGCGTAAGGAAAGAAAAGACGGTAAGGTTCCCGGCAAAATAAAAGTCCTGCTTCTTTGAGCAAGCTGCGTTGTTTTTCGTTATTCATGGATCACAAATAAGAAATGATTATGCGCGCGGACACTCACGCCGCCTCAAGACTAAATTTCCGATAAGGCAGGCGGCCTCCTGATAGTTAATTTGATCGGTATTGATGACTAAATCATACAGCAAAGGATTATCGATGTCCTCTCCAAAATGATCTCTGAGATAAGCTCTTCGGCCTTTGTCTTCTTTGCGTACAAATTCTTCTGCGCCATCATGATTCATTTTGGCATATGCTTGGATATGTTTAATACGCTGCGCGAGAGACCCTGTTAAACGCACATGAACACCGTAAGGCATTTTTCGCGTAATCATATTGGCGCCTCGCCCAACGATTAGGACATTTCCCATTTCCGCTAAATGATAAATTGTTTCGCTCATTTTATGCACCAAAGCCCACTCCGATGGATGTAAATCGAACAATTCCTCAAAAAATGCCTGCAGCTGAGACTGTTTATCCTCTGTCATGTATTTTTCGAATTGCTGCGGCAAATGATGTTCTTGAAGAAAAACTTCGACCAGCGTGCGGTCAAATAGGGTCCAAGCACATCTCGCCAATTTGTCATTCTTTTGCAAATAATCAATTAAAGCATTGCCGATCGTAAGGCCGCCTGCACCGGCTTGGCGCGAGATGGTCACAAAAGGTTGCGGCACACTTTTACCTTTCAACCCGCCGTTTTTGGCAAACTTGATTTGACAAGCCATGTAACTCAATCCGGCATTCAACAATTTATCCGATCCCATGATGACAACCTCCTCTGACCGGCACGGTCAAGATGATATAAAATTCTTTCCTTGCCGTTTGGCTCTTAACAACGCTTGATCGGCCAGATTGATCAGCCGATCGCGTGTCATATCACAATCACCATGCACCGCGGCAAGGCCGACGCTGAGCGTCATTGATAAAAATAAATTAGGTTTACAAAACTGGAAAGCATCGACGTGCTCGCGAATTTTTTCAGCCACTTTGAATGCCGACGTTAAAGTAGCCTCCGGCAAAATAACGAGAAACTCATCTCCCCCATAACGGCCAACAATATCAATTTTCCTGACATTATCTCTTAATAAGAAAGCCATTTCACGCAAAATTTGATCACCCGTCAAATGACCATACTGGTCATTGATGCTTTTAAAATTATCGATGTCAATCATCATAAATACCAGGGGTCTCGCATAACGACACATGCGTTCAAGCTCTTTATCTGCCTGGTCCATCATATGGCGATGATTGTATAAACCCGTCATGTCATCGGAAATAGACTGGCCGCGTAATACTACATTGACAACTTCCAGATTTTGCTTCTGATAAGCCAGACGGTCTAACAAAACTCCCAGTCCATAGCCAAACAAACTAAAAACAATTGGTGTAGAGGCTGTCATATAAGTATAAAAGAAAGAATGCTTTTCAAATTCCGATTGAATCCACAAGTTATCAGAGGAACCCGTCAAAAACCAGTGCAGGATCCATTGTATGAGGAAACCGCCGAGAGGAGCACCTAAACCTAGTAAAATGCCTAAAAAGATGCCTTGGGTTTGATACGAAACCGTTTGTTTGAGTCTTGAATGTCTCGTTCGTCCCATCGGCTATCTCCTTTGCATGAACTATGTGATTCAATACAACAGAATTTAACCCTATTTGGGACTTTGCTTCAATAGCTTTAAGCTTTCTCTTTTTTCCCGTTTAATTGAGAAACCGCTTTGACAATATCCATGCTTGTCACAATTCCCGTTAAGCATTTCTTTTGGTTAATAATCAAAATTCGGTGAACATGTTCTTGGTGCATCTGTTTGGCAATTTCTGTCAGAGGCGTTTCTTCTGCCGCCGACACTACCCAAGGCGTCATTAATTCTTCCACTGTTTTTTCCTGCAAAGCATCTGTTTCAAGTCCGTGTGTTTCAAAATCCATGACTGTTTCCTGGCTTTGCCAATCATCTTTAAAATAATCATGTACATCACCTTCATGATTTTTCGAGCGGTGTGTATCGGCTTGCACTAAATCGGTTTCCGAAATCACTCCAATGAGCTTGCCATAATCATCGATCACTGGAACGCCCGTAATTTGACGCGTTCGAAAAAGCGTTCTTAATTCCATTAGGTTTGCATGAGCTAAAATTTTAATGACTTTTTTATTCATCACGTCTTTTGCCTTTAGATCCTCAATTTTTGATTTCATGCGGCACGCTCCTTGCGGAATCCGTCGCGTTGTGACTTGTGATCTGTTTGCGCTTCACAAGTTGCAATAATTGGTGTGCGATCTTTGCATGCTTGGCTTCATCTTTCATAATTTGTTCCAATAACTTTTTTGTTTTGGTACCCTCCAGCACATCTGGATAATGCGCGAGAAGACCTTGATAGAAGCGATAAGCTTCTTTTTCTAAATTGACAATCTTTCTAAAACGAATTGTCCATAATTGTTTCAAGTGCTCATCATGCATAGTTTTTTCTCCGAAAATGAAGCTCACGAGCTGCTTCTGCCAGAAAAGCTCTGTGTTTTTTCGTTTCGTGCATGAGAAACATGATCATTTCACGAATTTTCATTCTCTCTTCGTGTGAAAAGAATGCCATGTCAATTTCGTTATCCATATGGAGTTGGAACAAGTAAAGATCGGCCTCTTCTTCGTCTTCAGCCAAATATATTTGATCAAGCAAAATATTGAGCTGTTTGACGATATCCAGCTCTTCATATTTCTTTTCCCTCTCGCGCTTTTTCATCCCGCACCCCCTCGAGGGTCCACCGGTTATAATTTTCCATCATACCGGCCGTCTAAACATGCGCGAATGTGTTCTTTTTCTTTACGATTTAATTCTTTTTCAATGACTCTAAAAATTCGGTTGCTTTCATCTTCTACGTGATGCCGTAACAGACAAATAAAGTAATAGCCTTGATCATGGGCACGCTCAACGATTTTACCGTTTTGCGCCGGCTGGTTATGCTGGTCGATCTGTTCTAAAAGTGAACTCATGCGGTCAAAACTTTTAATCACGTCTTGATGTTCTAAATGCAAAAATCGGATAATCGACTCAAGTTTGGGAATATGTTTCACAACGTAAGGAAAGAAAATCCCTTCTTCAACCATGAGGTGCCGATTGAGATTCTTTTTTAAGGATTTAATAATATTTTTGGTACGTTTGAGGTTCTTGCCTAAGGAGGGCTTGCCTTCATAACGCAAATGGGTCAGTGTGTCTTCTAATTCGTCCAAATAACACAGGGTTTCGGATCGGTAGTAAGCGCTGTCCCAACGAACTGATTTAAGGCGGGACTTGACAGGTAACATCGTGATCTCCTATTGGCTCATTGAAAGAATACTTTCCCAGCAAAAAATAAGCTGTGACGAACGTCACGTCTTTGAAAGAAAATAGTGGATGCGCTCAGAAAAAGAGGGCGGGGCGGTTACTGCAGCAATTTTTCTAACCCGGCAATATCCTTCAAAATAACTTGCTTCGGTTTGATATCAATCAGATTCGCCCGTTTAAGTTCATAGAGATTGCGGGCAATGGTTTCACGGGCAGTACCGATCCGCTGCGCGATTTCTTCACGTGTAAATGGAATAGATAACGTGCTGTTGCCGCTCCCGCTTCCGGTTTCATGATGATACATATCCAATAAAAATTTAATGACTCTTTTTTTCACATCCTTGAGTGACACTTCTTCAATTAAACAGCTAAAACGGTTCAGGCGCTGGGCAAAAACATGATTCAACGTATGGGCCAATTTAGAATTGGCCTGCACCATCCGAATATAATCATCCCGTGAAAGAAACCAAACCGTGCACGACGTAACCGCTTCAGCCGTTGAAGAACAATGCCAAGTGGTTGTTCCCGGATTGCAAGCACAGGTATCGCCGGCCTCTAGAATTTCCAGAATCTGTTCCCTGCCTTGCGAATTGGTACGATAAAGTTTCACACGGCCGCTGCGTACGAGAAAAATACGTTCACACATATTGCCTTCCATAAAAAGCAGCTCGCCTTTATCAAACGATTTTTCTTTCAAACACGCTTGGATGGATTTCAATTCTTCATTCGACAAACCTTGAAACAAAGGAATCTTCTGAAAACTACTGCTGGGCGATTTGCCTTTCATGATTTTCCTTCTGATAAAGCTGTAGACACAAACGGAGGCATTCTGAGTTCTGCCGCTTCAATGACTCTTTTCATGACTTCTTCGATCACTCGGTTTGGGCTGGAAGCGCCAGCCGTAACACCGATTTTCACACGGCCCTTCGGCAGCCAATCACGGGTAATGTGGATGTCTTTGACGTAGGGTAGTTTATGTCTGATTTCGTCTTTTGAAATCACATCCGAAGGATCCTGGATGTGAAAAGCGGGTCCATATTCAGAAGCCATTTCCACCAAATGACCTGTGTTGCTGGAATTAAAACCGCCGATCACCAAATAAAGATCCATCTTCTGCTCAATCAGTTTTCGAACGGCATCTTGTCTTTCTTGGGTGGCACTGCAAATCGTGTCAAAATGACGAAAATGCTGGTCAATATTCTCCCGGCCATAGCGTTTAACCATAGCTTCTTGGATGCGGTCCGCAATTTCAATAGAGTCACTCGAAAGCATGGTGGTTTGATTGGCACAGCCTATTTTTTTTAAATCCCTGTCAGGATCGAAATTCGGTGATAAAGCCTCCTTTGAGAAATAAGACAATAAGGTTTCTTTGTTAATTTCACCGAGAATAAATCGGCAAACATAACGTGCTTGCTCGAGGTCGCGTACGACCAAATATTGACCGTGCGTGTATTGGGTCACACGCGAGCAAGTGGCGCGCGTTTCTTCATGGTCATATTTCCCGTGCACCACTGCTGTAAAACCATCTTTGCCGTAACGTGATACCCGTTTCCAGACATTCATCACCGAACCGCAAGTGGTATCCACCAAGGTGCATCCAATATCGCGCAGCTTGTCAAGTTCTTGGGTCGTAGTGCCAAACGCCGGAATGATGACAACGTCATCTGATTGGATTTGTTTAAAATTATCTTCGACCAATTTTTCGTTGTTAAGCGAAAGAAATTCGATGCCTTTTTCTCTTAAGACGGCGTTGACACGGGGATTATGAATGATTTCGCTGGTCAGGAAAATCTTCTTATCCGCAAACATTTTGCGCGATTCATAGGCCAGTTCGACTGCCCGATCTACCCCGTAGCAAAAACCGAATTCCTCCGCCAAATAAAATGTCAAAGGCTCTACATTTAAACGGAATGCATGTTCTTTCATCCAATCAATCAGGGAACTGGAATAAGTTTCATGGAGCAGAGGTTTGACCTCCTTCTTAAAACCCATGCTTTTTTGAATGTAAGATTTTAGATTGGCCGACATAATAGATTAGTATAGCCGAAAGGAGAGGGAGCGTCTACACGAGCAGGCGGGTCAAAATTTTAAGAATGACGGCTGCTATTTTTCTAAGTTGTTCTGCTGTCATAGCTTGCGATACAAAGTTTGCTTCAAACTGAGACGGTGCAAAGTAAATGTCTGCCTCTAGAAGATGGTGGAAGAATTGGCTGTAAGATTGGGTGTTGGCCGTCTTCGCAGAGGCTTCATCAAACACCGCCGATTCGGTAAAGAAAATCGTAAAAAGCGAACCAATGCGGTTTAATTGAATCGGTGCGCCCCGCTTTTTGATCCAGGTATCAAGTTCACCGAAGAAGCTCATGCTTTTCTGATGCAATTTCTGATAAAAATGAGGGTGCTTTAATTCGCGCAAAGTCGCAATACCGGCGGCAGTTGCCAAAGGATTGCCAGAAAGTGTCCCGGCCTGGTAAACCGCTCCATCCGGCGCTAAATGCGCCATAATCTCGGCACGCCCGCCAAATACTCCAATAGGCAGCCCACCGCCTATAATTTTACCCAGTGTGGTGAGATCGGGCTTGATATTAAAAGAAGCTTGTGCGCCCCCGAATGCCAAACGAAAACCGGTAATAACTTCATCAAACAATAACAGAACGCCATGTTTTTGTGTTAATTGCCGCACCTCTTCCAAATAACCATGTTTGGGCAATAAAACCCCAATATTGGCCGGTACAGGTTCTAAAATAAAGACGGCGATTTCCTTCCCTTCTTTCTCAAGCATTTGTTCCAAAGCTTTCAAATCATTGTAAGGCACTGTGAGTGTTAATTGGGCCAATTCATCGGGGACTCCCGCCGAATTGGGAATACCAAACGTGGCGCCTCCTGAGCCGGCTTTGACCAGCAAAGAATCGCCATGCCCGTGATAACAACCGCTGCACTTGAGAATTTTAGAGCGTTTGGTGAAACCGCGTGCCAAACGAATGGCGCTCATGACCGCTTCCGTTCCGGATGAAACCAGTCTGAGTTTTTCCATGGAAGGAAAAGCTTCCTGAATGAGTTCGGCCAGTACAATTTCATTTTCGGTGGAAGTACCATAACTCGTGCCCTGGGCAGCTTGCTTTTGGATCGCCCTCACAACTTTTGGATAAGCATGACCCAAAATCATTGGGCCCCATGACCCGCAGAAATCAAAATAACGTTTACCGTCTGCATCCCAAAGATAGGTTCCTTTGGCACGTTTGACAAACCGCGGCGTTCCTCCCACCGCACCAAAAGCCCTGACCGGCGAGTTAACGCCTCCGGGCATCAGTTTTTTTGCTTTGGTAAATAAGGTTTTAGATTTGTTTGACATAATCCATCGTATATCAGGAAACAGGTATACCGGTTCCCTGCTTTCTTATTCTTCTTTGTATTCTTCTTTTAATTTTTGAACAATCGCAGAATCAGCCAATGTCGTGGTATCCCCTAAGACTTTTCCTGCGGCAATATCTTTGAGCAAGCGGCGCATAATTTTACCAGATCTTGTTTTGGGTAAATCAGCGGTAAAAATAATATCTTCAGGGCGAGCAATCGCACCGATTTTCTTGGCGACATGATCTTTGAGTTCTTGGACCATTTTTTCGCCTTTCTGAACACCTTCGCGCAAAATTACAAAAGCAGCAATGGCTTCTCCTTTGATTTCGTGTTTTTTACTCACGACTGCCGATTCAGCTACGCCCTGATGATCCACCAAGGCGCTTTCTACTTCCATCGTGCTAATGCGGTGGCCCGATATATTCATCACATCATCTACACGGCCCAGCAGCCAAAAATAACCTTCCTTGTCCCGCTTACAGCCATCTCCCGCAAAATAAACATTCTGGGGCATATTTTTTAGATGAGACCACTTCGACCAGTAAGTTTCTTCGTAACGCTTGGGATCTCCATAAATACCGCGCAGCATAGACGGCCAAGGTTTGGTAAGGGCTAACAATCCCCCGCCTTCTTTGACTTCCTCGCCCTTTTCGTTTAACACTTTGGCTTCGACCCCCGGAAAAGGTTTGGTGGCCGATCCCGGTTTACAAGTGGTGAGACCGGGAAGCGGCGTAATGAGAATAGCACCGGTTTCGGTCTGCCACCATGTGTCGACAATCGGACACCGGCCGCCGCCAATTTTTTCGTGGTACCATATCCATGCTTCGGGATTAATGGGTTCTCCGACGCTCCCCAGTAATCTCAGCGAAGATAGGTTATGTTTGTCAACCCATTGACTTCCCCATTTCATAAATGCCCGGATAGCAGTCGGCGCCGTATAAAAAATTGTAATACCGTAACGTTCAATCAAAGACCAAAACCGGTCTTTTTGAGGCCAATCGGGAGAACCTTCGTACATAAAAATGGTGGCACCATTCGCCAGCGGGCCGTAAACCAGGTAACTATGACCCGTGATCCATCCCACATCCGCCGTACACCAGTAAATATCGGAAGGTTTGAGATCGAAAACCCATTTACTGGTAGCATACGTTTGAACCAAATAACCGCCCGTGGTGTGAATAATACCTTTTGGTTTACCCGTCGTCCCCGACGTGTAAAGCGTAAAAAGCATGTCTTCCGCATCCATGGGTTCGGGATCACAATGCGGCTCTGCGCCTTCTAAGACATCATGCCACCAATGATCACGCCCTGCTTGAATCCGGACATCACGGTTCGTGCGTTTGACAACAATCACATGTTGAATGCTTGGCGTATTTGTTAATGCTTCATCGGCAAATTGCTTGAGCGGCACTTGAGCTCCGCGCCGCCAACCGCCGTCAGCGGTAATCAGTAATTTGGCTGCGGCATCATTAATACGGTCACGAAGCGCTTCGGCGCTAAAACCGCCGAATACCACGCTGTGAATGGCACCGATCCGCGCGCAAGCGAGCATCGCAATAGCAGCTTCCGGAATCAGCGGTAAGTAAATGGCGACCCGGTCACCTTTTCGAACTCCCAGCTTCTTTAAAGCTGATGCAAATTGATTAACTTTCTGATAAAGGTCCTCATAAGTCAGTACTTTTTGATCGCCGGGTTCCCCTTCCCAAATAATGGCGGCCTTCTGACCCAGAGCCCCTTTTGCCCAGCGGTCCACACAATTCACACTGGCATTGATTTTTCCGCCTACAAACCATTTAGCATGAGGCGGTTTCCAATCTAAAATTTGGCTCCATTTCTGGAACCAGGAAAGTTCTTCGGCAAACGACGCCCAAAAAGCTTCAGGATCTTCGGCTGCTTTTTGGTAAACCGCAGGATCGCGCACAACCGCTTGTTTTTGGAAGCCGGCAGGTGCAGGGAATTGACGCTCTTCTAATAGTAAGGCTGAGATGATGTCTGATTTGGCTTCAGTCATGGAAACCTTTTTACACGAGTGACAAGAGCACAAGAGCGCCAACGCTTAATTCAATCGATATCTTGCGGCATGTGCACTTGCACTCCCGTACACCGGTATTAGAGGTTTGAATCGTCATACTTCCAGTTTGCATATAAATAGTAGTTCGTGATTTCCTGTTCATAATCATTCAAAGTAAATACAAACGAGGCCATGCCGCCTTGGGCAAGCATTGCCGGATCGGATGCGACAGAAGTATTTAAAACGGGCATTTCACGTTCATTAAAAACAATCAGAGAAACCCGGATTTGTTTAATGGCATGACCCACATTATTAATGATAAGACCTCTTAATTCCGGTTTGCCTTTGGCATTAAAACCGGCATTGCCGCCTTTGACGATCACGCGGTGAGGTAGTTTTTGAAATGTTTCGATTTCAGGAAATTCTTGAATACTCATATTGAACGATCGTTATAAACTGGCAGGTAAACGACTTACTGTGATCGCAGCTTCTTGGCGTCGTAGGAATCCTCTTTGACTTCTCCACGCCTCACCAACACGCGAAGCAAGGCAGTGACTACTTCAGGGTCAAATTGCGTACTGCTTTGGCGGACCAATTCCTGCACAATCTGCTGCATCGACATGGTCTTTTTATACCGTGCACCAGCTGCACGCATTGTATCATATGCATCTAAAACAGCAACGATTCGTGCTCCGACCGGTATTTCTTTGCCCTTGAGGCCGTGCGGATAACCCGTTCCGTCAAACCATTCATGATGATGCAGAATAATGAGAGCTTCCTCCTTAAGAAATTTGATGGGTTTGACCATCTGATACCCCAAAACAGGATGTTCTCTCATTTGCTCGTATTCTTCTGCCGTAAAAGCACCAGGCTTTAAAAGAACCTCGTCACTAATGCACACCTTACCAACGTCATGTAGCAAACCGGCGTGTTCGATTGTTGCTACGTCTTCGTCCGCAAGACCCATTTCAGCCGCCACCATGGCTGAATATTGTGCGACACGCGAGGCATGCCCAAGGGTATATTTATCTTTTGCTTCCAAAGCATAGATCAGCGTTTTGGTTGATTCAATGTGCATCCGTTTGGCTGTTTCGGAAATGTCTAACAAGCGCTGGCGAAATTCAATGACTTTCTCTTCGCTGAACTTAAGATATTTCGTTTGCGCCTCGATATTCTTCATGAGTGAGTTGTAGGTACAAACCGCGTTCGATTTTTTGCTTCCCTTACAATGAATCAGCGCTTTCTCGGCAAGTTTGATGAGATCGTCGTGTTTTTGCAGTGCATCATCGGGGAAAGAAGAGAGTCCGATACTGACGGTGATTTTTAAGCTGTCTTTTCCTTTCAAAAAGACATGGGACTCAACGGATTTTCTGAGACGTTCCGCTAATACCAGAGCGCCTTCAGTGCCGATGTGTGGTAGTAAAAGTGCAAATTCTTCGCCGCCGTAGCGCGCCACCAAGTCGGCATCGCGGGAACGGTCGGAGAGAACGCGGCCTAATTCCTTTAAAATCGAATCACCGATTAAATGTCCTTTGGTTTCATTGATGGTCCTAAAAGCATCAATATCGACCATTAAAAGCGATAAAGGCTGGCCATAACGTTTCGCGCGAGAAAACTCTTCTCTTAGTTTTTCCTGAAAGTAACGGTGGTTATAAACGCCGGTTAAATCATCGTGAAAAGCATAATCTTCCAACTTTTGATTAATATTCCGGAGCGCCGTTTTTTGTTTCGCAATTTGTGTTTCTAATTCTTTCTCACGTAAACTTAAATTAAAACGCTCAAGCGCCAGTTCGATTTCTTTGGGTAATTTTTCAAACTCAGATGGTTTCTTGAGAATGCATCCTTGTGCTCCCTTTGCTAAAAAATCTTTTTCTAATTTTTGTTTCTCGGGACCGAGAAGTGCTAAGACAGGCAGCTCGATTTTCTTTTTTTTAAGTACCCGCCATAAATCTGCACATTCTTTTTCGGGAAGGTCCGTATCGCAAAGTAGAATGGTAAAGGGAATATGCTGAATTTTATCGATGGCTGAGCCACTGTCAGCAGCAATATCTAATTTGGTGTTCTTGTTTTTTAATAAAATGGCTGTGAGAGAGCGGGACAAAACGGATGAGTTAGAAACCAGCAGAATATGAAGTGGGTCTTTCAAGTTCTTTCAGCCTTCGCTTCCACAATTTTTCTGATTTGATCGACCAACGCATGAGATTCAAAAGGTTTTTTAATATAACCCGACACATTTTGTGAAGCAAAAATATCTTCCAAACGCGCACTTTGCAAACCAGTGGCAACCATAACAGGAATCGTAAAACCGTTCGGAAACTTAGGTGCTTTAAAATGATGACGCAGGTGTGCCAGTGTGGCTAATCCGTTTTTCTGCGGCATTTCGACATCCAAAATTACCAAATCATAAGCAAAATCTTTATCTAAAACTTCAATGGCTTTTTCACACCCTGATGACCAAGTCACTTCAAATCCTTCTTTTTCTAATCGCATCTTCACCACAGAGGAGTAATCTTCGTCATCGTCAATCAACAGGATTCGATTCATGGCTGCCTTCTTTATTTTAAAAGTTCTTCGATGCGCTTCATTAAACTATTAATTTCGACAGGTTTAGTGAGAAATTCGACCGCACCTTCAAAACGAACCATTTCTTCCATCATAGGTGCCTTGCCCGTCATCACAATGGTGGGCACTTCCGCGATGGCTTTGGCACCACCGTCAGCTACCCGTTCTGCTTTTAGACTTTTGAGCGTCGTAAAACCGTCTGTTTCCGGCATAAACAAATCAAGCAAAATTAAATCCGGGCGCTCTTCTTTGGCTACTCTTACGGCTTCGGTGCCATCATAAAGCGTAATGACCTGATAGCCTGTTTTTTCCAGGCGCATCCGCAGAACATCCGATAAATCGTGATCATCTTCTATCAACAGAATTTTCTTGCTCATCTCAACCCTCTCGGTTTAAAGGAACTATTTTCCCTTTATTAAGATTAACTGCTTTTTTCGTGCTTGGCAAATGACCGGGTATAACACCTTAAAAAAAGACGGTTGATTACCTAGATTTGACAATACAGTTATATCCACTTTATCGCTTAGTTTCTACAATTACTTGAGGAATCGGGGAGTCCTTCGACAAACTCAGGATGCTGAGCCTGTCGAAGCATTTCCCCGACTCCTTCATCCTGACTGACATAAAAGGAGTACACCGCATGAGAGAGGTTCAAAGAGTTGAAAGATTGGATCCCCGGCGTACTTCCTCATGTAACCAACGCGCGATATCCTTAGCAAAATAGGTGAGAATGGCCGTAGCGCCGGCACGTCTGATTGCTAAAACACTTTCCATCACTAACCGTTTTTCATCCATGAAACCTGCCGTAGCAGCCGATTTAATCATGGTATATTCTCCGCTGACCTGATAAGCCGCCAGCGGTATATGATAAGTCTTCTTAATATCGCAAATGACATCCAGATAGGCCAAGGCCGGTTTTACCATGACAAGATCGGCACCTTCTTCAATATCCAAAGCAACCTCTCGTAAGGCTTCTTCCCGATTGGCCGGATCCATTTGATAACTCTGCCGGTCACCGAATTGAGGCGTTGAGTGCGCTGCTTCGCGAAAGGGACCGTAAAAAGCGGAAGCATATTTTGCGGCATAACTCATCAAGGCAGTGTCCTTAAACCCGTTTTGATCCAAAGCTTTTCGAATCGCTCCGACGCGCCCATCCATCATATCACTCGGCGCTACCACATCGGCACCTGCTTTGGCGTGAGACACTGCCGTTTTAACAAGCAGTTCAAGCGTTTCATCATTTAAAACTTTTTCACCTTCCACCATGCCGCAATGACCGTGACTCATGTACTCACATAAGCACACATCCGTAATCACGGTTAGTTCCGGAAATTGTTTTTTAATCATTTCGACGGTTTGCTGAACAATGCCTTGCGGATCATAAGCTTGTGAGGCACGCACATCTTTCACGGCAGGAATGCCAAATAACAAGACATGACGGATACCTAATTCAATGAGCGCTTCCAGCTCGGACGGCAACGCTTGAAGAGAATAACGAAATTGGCCGGGCATGGATGAAATTTCTTCCTTGCCTTTCAAACTTTCCTGGACGAAATAAGGCATGATCAGTTGATCGGTATGAAGATAGGTTTCACGCATCAAGCGCCTCAAATTTTCGCTTTGTCTTAACCGCCTGGGTCTTTGTGTCGGGAAACTCATTATTTTTTCCTGTTCCCGGTCAGTGCCGCAATTAATCCCGGAATGTTATAAGGTTTGGCCTCTCGGTAAATGCGCCCGCCTGCTTCTGCGATAGCTTTTGAAGTCACGGGACCTATCGAAACACATCTGGGTTTTAGTTTATACCGTTCCCGGCGCGGGAACAAGTCAAAGAAATGGCGCGCTGTCGAGGCGCTGGTAAAAGTAATATAATCGATGGGGGTTTGGGCGATTAATTGCTTTAATTGGCGATGTTTCATTTTAGGTTTTCGCGTCTCATAGACAGAAACTTCGTTGGTGATACCCCCTTCAGTTTCAAACGCCTCTTTGAGTTGGTGAGTCACGATATTGGCTCTTAAAAGCAAAATACGCTTGCCTTTAATTTCATGCCGGCGTTGCATCGCTTCAAAAAGGCCTTGCGTCGAGAAAACAGACGGGATCAAATCTGCCCTCAAACCATACGTTTGTAATTGCCGATCAGTGCCGGGTCCAACCGCTGCAATTTTGACGTGATGCAATTGGCGTGCATCAAGTCCCAGTAATTTTAAACGTGCCATCAAATGGGTAACCCCATTTTCGCTTGTCAAAACCAGCCAATCATATTGCGCGAGATTACGAATTGCCTGATCTAAACGAACGGTATCCCGCACCGGTCGAATATCTATCGTCGGAAACTCGATGACCTGAGCTCCCAAGCGTTCCAATTGCATTCTGAGCTTGCTTGCCTGTGACGGCGCACGTGTGATCATAATGGATTTACCAAATAAAGGTTTCTCTTCGTACCATTTGAGCAAGCGCCGCATTCGGACCACCTTTCCAACCACTGTAATAGCCGGCGCACTCATGTTGGCTTTTCGAACAAGACCTAGGATGGTTTTGAGCGTTCCTACCACGGTCTTTTGGTTTGCAGTAGTTCCTTTTTGGATCACTGCAACAGGCGTCGATGGCGGTTTCCCGTATTTGATCAAAGCACCGATGATGTTCTCAAAAAGTTTCATTCCCATGTAGATCACCAGCGTTCCTTTGAGTGCCGCAATGGTTTTCCAATCAATGCTGGTTTTGGATTTGGCTGGATTTTCATGAGCGGTGACCAAAGTGACTTCTGAGGCAAACGCCCGATGCGTTACGGGAATGCCGGCGTAGGCAGGGACGCTGAAACCCGCTGTAATCCCAGGCACCACTTCAAAAGGAATGCGCTTGCGGTTTAAAGCTAAGATTTCTTCCCCGCCGCGCCCAAACACAAAAGGATCCCCGCCTTTGAGCCGTACAACGGTTTTGCCGCTTTGAGCCAAACGAATCAACAATCGATCAATGGCGGATTGCTGCGTCCGTTTTTTACTGGCCCCTTTTTTGCCGACATAAATTTTTTCGGCTGCCGCCGGCGCCAGGTCTAATAATGCAGCATGCACCAAATGATCATATACAACCGCGTCACAAATGCGCAAAAGCCTCTCAGCCCGAATAGTGATTAATTCCGGATCACCGGGGCCTGCTCCTACTAGATAAACCATTCCTTTTTTCTTTTTCATCCCGTCTTTACCTTTAACTCATCCAAAAGATCTTGCCCGCCGTCTGCAAGCAGTTCATCCGCTAACGATTGAGCCAGTTCCTTTAAGCGGCTGCTTGAGCCCTGATAATTTTTTCTGACAAACCGCGATCCATCCAGACTGTAAATTGCCGCTTCCAAGTAAAGTGCCTCGCCTTGAAGCCGGCTGTAAATGCCGGCCGGCACCTGGCAGCCCCCGTTGATATTTTTTAAAACTTCTCTTTCCGCCGTTACTTGCAAAGCCGTCACGGGGTGGTTGATCGTCTCAAGTATGTTTGTTAACTCATGGTCCTGAACTCTATATTCAACTGCAATGGCTCCTTGAGATGCTTGCGGCAGAAGTTCAGAGGGATCAAAATAATGACCGATTAAGGCAGACAAACCAAGGCGGTTCATGCCTGCCACGGCCATCACAATGCCGTCCAGTTTACCTTCCTCTACCTTAAGAATGCGTGTTTTTACGTTCCCTCTCAGGTCCTCAATTTGAAGATCCGGACGCAGTTTTTTCAACTGAGCTTTTCGCCGCATCGAGCTGGTCCCTATCTTGGCATTTTTCCTTAAATCTTGAAGTGAGACTTTGTTTTTCGTAATGAGGCAGTCCCGAACATCTTCACGTTCCAAAACAGCCCCCACCGCCAAACCGGCAGGCAGCGTGGTTTCCAAATCTTTGGCGCTGTGTACTGCCAGATCAATTTTTTTCTGCAAAAGCGCGTCTTCGATTTCTTTGGTAAAAATACCTCGGCCGATCGAAGCAATTTTATCTTGTTGAAAAATATCGCCTTTGGTTTTAATTTTCACTAATTCTGTCTCAATCAACGGAAATTTCCGCTTGAGTTTCGACTGGAGCAAATCAGCTTGATACAAAGCCAATGCACTGCCTCTCGTGCCAATTCGAAGCCGGGTAATCATGATTCATTTTCTTCCGAGCGAACCGCTTTGACTTCAGATGCGGGATGCGTATCGTCGGTAAAAAGTTCGCGGATCACTTGGAGGTAGCGAAAAAGCGTGCCCTCTTTGGACGCGTGCCTGAGTTTACTCATGGGTTTATGGAACATTTTCTTTCGAATGCGGGTAAAAATGTCCCTCACTTCGGCGTCCTTGCCCTGAAAAACGTGCTGAAAACGCTTCAACTCATATTCGGCCGCTTCATCAAACAGCTGCTGCATGTGTTGGATGACGGGTTTCATTTGAAGTTGTTCGATCCAGCTCGAAAATTGCAGGATCTCTTGTTCGATTAATGTTTCGCATTTTTCGATTTCTTTCTTCCGTTCGCGTACATTGGAAGAAATGACCGATTGCAAATCATCGATGTCATATAAATAAACGTCATCCAATGATTGGAGCCGGGGATCGACATTCCGCGGAACAGAGATGTCGATGAAAAACAAAGGTTGGTTCCGCCGCTCCTGCATGAGTGGTTTGATATCATCATAGCGAATCAATAAATGCGGTGCTGAAGTAGAAGTAATGACGATGTCGCTCGCGCGAAGTGCACGCATCCATTCATTGTAATGAAGGGGGATCGCACCGAACTTTTGTGCCAAACCCAAAGCACGCTCATAACTACGGCTGGTCACCGTGATTTTGCCGGCGCCCGTTTTCATGAGATGCTCGACCATGCGTTCACTCATCTCACCCGTCCCGATAATCAGCACTTCTTCACCGGTGAGTTTGCCGAATATTTTCTCTGCCAAATGAGCGGCCACAGACGCCACGCTGACGGCACCGCGGCTGATGTGGGTTTCTGTTCGTGCTTTCTTGCCAACGCGAAGCGCACGTTCTACCAGTTGGTATAAAAACGAATCAATCGCATCTGCTTCCCAAGCCGCATGAAAAGCACGCTTTAATTGGCCGTGAATTTCATTTTCGCCGACCACCATGGACTCCAAACCGCAGGAGACGCGGAATAAATGCGAGAAAACCGCCTGTCCTCTTAACAAATAGCGTACAGGTTTCCAATCCCCAACGGCGATGCCGTAATAGTTGGCAATGTGCTGATCCATTTCCGCAATCGTGGCTGCATCACCCCGCCCATAAAATTCAACACGGTTACAGGTCGAAAGCACCAGGCATTCGCGCAAGCCGTCCAAAACTTTAAAATCTCCCAAGACCTGTGGGAGTTTTTTCTCAGAAATAGCCAGCTTTTCCCTGAGTTCCACCGGACACGTTTGATGGCTGATACCGATACAAAAAAATTCTGTCATCATTAGATCCCGACGTGTAGTTGATTGTTAAGAAAACTCGTCCCGACAAATGTAAAAAGGACTAACATAAAAGCAAAAATGACCACCCGCGCCATCCGTTTACCGCTTGCAATCGAAGCGCTGTGTAAATAAAGGACAAACCCGTAAACCCCAAACGTTAATAAGCTTGCAATGGTTTTTGGTTCCGCTACCAAATAAGTGCCGACCATCCGCTTAGACCAGAAAGCGCCTCCCGCAATGGCAATCAACAATAAGACAAACCCCCAGGCGACTGTGTAAAACACAAAACGTTCCAATTCTTTTAATGGGGGCAGTTGTTTGTAGAAATTGCTGATCTGTTTTGACTTAAGCGCATGGGCTTGGGTCAAATATAAAATCGCCGCGACTGCCGAAAGCGTAAAGCTGGCATACGCAAAAAAAGCCGACAGAATGTGAATTAAAAAATGATGATCGTCAAAATAAGACGCCGGCAGGCTATGGCCGTGCGTCATAAACGGAGCCGGTACAAGCAAAAGCAGCAAAAAAGGAATGAGGATTACGCCAAACATATCTTGCCGGACACGCCGAAGCAGCACCACATAAACAAACGCCACAGACCAGGCAAAGAAAATCAAAACTTCCCCAAAAGTTCCGATGGGAACTAACGTGTGGGCAGCGCTGGCTTCGACAAAAATGAAAAACGTGTGAATCAAAAATCCCAACTCAAGAAAAACCCCTGCTTTCAACCACCGGGAAGGACGTCCCCCGCAAGCAGCCCCATAAATCAGGAAAGCAGCGCTGTAAAATAAGATAACAAAACCAAATAGAATACGTATCATGGTTTATTCATAACTTTCTGCGCGCGACGGAAACGTTTTTCTTTCAACATCGTGTTTAAACTGTGCAAGTGCACGGCGGATGATTTGATCTAAATGCGCATACTGCCGTACAAATTTCGGCCGGTGACCAAACTCAAACCCCAATAAATCATGCAGCACCAGCACTTGGCCATCCGTCTCGGCACCTGCTCCGATACCGATGGTGGGGAGTTTCGTTTTTTGCGTGATCTTCTTTCCGAGTTGGTGCGGCACACATTCTAGCACGATTGAAAAAGCGCCTGCACGTTCCAAACATTGCGCATCTTTTAAGATCTGATTGCCCTCTTGCGGGCTTCTGCCCTGTACTTTATAGCCGCCCAGTTGAGTCACTGATTGAGGTGTCATCCCAATATGCCCCATAACCGGTATGCCTGCTTTGACAAGCGCCTTAACTTGTTTTTCGACAGAAGCGCCACCTTCTAATTTAACTGCCTCTGCACCTGCTTCCTGAATAAAACGCTTGGCATTTCGAACTGCTTGCTCAGGAGACGTTTGATAAGATCCAAAAGGCATATCAGCAACCACCAGCGCATGTTCGGCTGCCCGTGAAACTGCCTTGGTATGATGCAGCATATCACGCATCGTAACAAAAAGCGTCGACGGATGACCAAGCACCACCATTCCCAATGAATCACCCACCAAAATCATATCAATCTCGGATTGATCCACCAGCTTAGCGAAAGCAAAATCATAGGTGCTGATCACCGTTATTCTTTTCTTTGCTTTCTTTTTTTCTAGGATGTCTTTAACCGTGATTCTTTTCATGACTTTTATGTTTTAAGGTTATGAAGTCACTGTTTTATCGGAAAGCTGCCAGCGATAAGCTGTTAATAGATTACGCATTAAAATCGTGACGGTGAGCGGTCCAACGCCGCCCGGTACCGGTGAAAGAAAACCGGCTTTCTTTTTGGCAGTTTCAAATTCAACATCGCCAACCGTTTTGCCATTAATCCGGTTGATGCCTACATCGATGACAATGGCACCGGGTTTAATCCAATCGCCCGGGATCACACCTGGTTTTCCCACACCGACTACCAAAATATCCGCGCGTTTAACATGCGATTCTAACATCCCCGCTTCTGTCGTTGCGATATGGCAGACGGTAGCGGTTGCCATTCGGTCAAGCAAAAGAAGTGCGGCCGGTCTTCCGACCACTTTGCTTGAACCTACTATCACGGCTTCCTTGCCTCGAAGCGGCACGCCCGTTTCTTCAATCAGCGTCATGCACGAAAGCGCCGTACAAGGCACCAAGCGATTTTTTCTTAAAACCAATTGTCCTAAATTGAAACTTGTAATACCTTCAATGTCTTTTTTAGGGTCAATGGAATCCAAAATGCCTTCCAGATTGAAGTGCTGCGGCAGCGGCATTTGAATAATAATGCCGTGAACGGCGGAGTCTTGATTGGCTTTCCGAATAGCTTGAATCAAATAATTTTGGCTGCTGTTGAGAACCGAAACGGTTTCATGAATCACGCCGGCCGCCTCAGCCGAACGCTTTTGTGACTTAAGATAAAGCTCGGAAGCTTGATCGTCATGAACTTTAATGGCAACCATTTTAGGTTTGCAATTGGTTCCGCGGTAAAGCATCGCAAATTCCTGTGATATCTTCGTCTGATATTTTTGTGCGATGGCTTTTCCGTCCAGCAATTTGGCTTCCGACATGAATGATCCTTCCGAGTTTAGAATTTACCGCCGTGATATTTCTTTTCCAGCTGACTCAACCCTCTTTCAAAATGTTCTTTTCGAGACGAGGTCATGTAAACCAAATTGATTCTGGCTGTGGCCAGCGCCCCTAAAAAGCCCCCGTCTAAAAACCCGCGTGCTACCGTTAAATCATTCGCAATGGATCCTTTGGCGTAACGGCCGAGAACGGGTGTTATTTCTTTGACCATCGCAATCAGTAGAGCCAGGTCAGCTTGTAACCGAAATGAATTGGAAAGTGCGATTTGAATTTGTTTGCGGGCAGCCGGATGAGAAGGTTTTTGGTTTTTTACTTTTTGATAACTTTTAATTAAATCCCGATACACTTTGACATCTAAATCAATAATTTGTTTAATACGTCTCAAAGCATGTTTGAGGTCACGGACAACTTTATCCAGCTTTTTTTGATCACGCTTTTTTAACTTAGGCCGGGTAATGCCCGCTACCATGAGGACAAGCGCTGCTCCCATAGCGCCAACTGCTGCGGAAGCACTTCCGCCGCCGGGTGTGGCTTCGCGGCTTGAAAGGGCTTCCAGATAGTCATCTAACGATTTTTTGATCAACATTTATTTCTCGGGAAGATAATGGCCGCCCCGATCTTCCGAGAACATTCTACCGGTTGATCGGGACTGTTATCAGCAACATCAAACAGTCATTGAGGCAGCTGATAGAGCCGGATTAGAAGACGGTGATTCAACTAGATTTAGAAAGCTTCGCAACCCTTTTGTTTGCAAAGGGATAGTATAATTTACACTACTTTCGCTGTCAAGAAAGCCGGTAGCAATGTTTCCAAGTCCACTCTTTTTCTCGTAAGTTATTTTGTGCTATAGTCTTACTTATGCTGCCTCTCGTGAGTGTCATCATCCCGACTTACAACCGCTTACCGCTACTTAAACGTGCGGTTCGTTCCGTTCAAGCTCAAACTTACCATCCGATTGAACTCATCATCGTGGATGACGGTTCCATTGATGAGACTTCACAGTGGGCACAAACAATTTTTGGCGTCATCTATGTGCCGCAAACCCGCCAAGGCGTCAGTCGTGCGCGAAATCATGGTTTGCAACTAGCGAAAGGCGATTGGATAGCTTTTTTGGATTCCGATGACGAGTGGCTTCCGAAGAAAATCCAAAGGCAGATCGAATATGTGCAAACACATCCGCAGAGTCTCATCGTTCAAACCGAAGAAATCTGGATTCGAAACGGAAAGCGCGTGAACCCCATGAAGAAACATAAGAAATACGGCGGGAATATTTTTGAAAAATGCTTACCGCTTTGCATCGTGAGCCCTTCCGCTGCGATGATCAAGCGAAGTTTGTGGGATGAGGTGGGTTTATTTGACGAATCGCTTCCGGCTTGCGAAGATTATGATCTCTGGCTCCGGATTGCCGTCCGGCATCCGATCGATCTCATACCAGAACCATTGATTATTAAATACGGCGGTCACGCCGATCAATTATCGCACACGACACCGGCGCTGGATGGTCTGCGGATTAAATCGATTATTAAATTAATTCAATCTTACAAACTCTCCGAAAAACAGACGAAGGCCGCTTGGCAGACGCTGCGTGAGAAATGCCGGATTTATGGGGAGGGATGTTTAAAACACGGCAAGATCACGGAAGGCAAATACTATTTAGATGAGGTGTGGGAGAAATCCCCCGACCTCTCACCCTATCCCGGCCATGATCAAACGAGGCAGGTATAGGGTTTTATTTGTAATTCCACGCGCATTAAAAAATAATTCCCTGGGATGAGCCCCGGATCGGTTGATTACGGTTTTAAGCGTTAAGCAATAATTTTATACAGAATCAGTGCCAAAGCGCCTGACACAAACCCTGCCATTCGAAATGCCAGAGCGGGCATTTTGAGGTACCAATCCATGATTGTTTTCAGCTTCTCTTTGTCTAAGACAAGGCACAGCACACCTTTGAGCGCCGCCAAAACCCCCATGACTTGGCAATACATGGGAAAAGTCGTCTGCCCTGAACCCAAAAGCAGCACGACCGCAAAAACAAAAGGTAAGATGGAAAGGAATTTGGTATTTTCTGTGTTAGACAGCTTCTCGACATACATCTTCGTTGATTCGGGCGCAAAAAGAGCGGCGGCGCCCGTAAACATCCATAATAGTGCGATCAAATACAAAAGGATGGTCATCATGTGTCTTCTCCTTTATCGACGCCTGCCCATCACTCTGAGTAACATGATAAACAGGTTAATGAAATCCAAGTAAAGTTTAAGGGCCCCCAAAAGGGATAATTTTTGAAGAATGGCACCCGAAGCCGAACCACTTTCATGAATGCGTTTGAGCTGCTGGGTGTCGTAAGCCGTTAAGCCAATAAAAATCGCAATGCCGGCATAAGTGATCAGCCAGTACATCATGGGACTTTTTAAAAACCAATTTACGATAGAAGCCAAAATAATGCCGATGAGCGCCATAAAACAAAAACTGCCGATGCTCGTGAGATCCCGTTTGGTGGCGTAACCATAAACGCTGACCGCAGCAAAGGTACCGGCTGTCACAAAAAAAGTCGAAGCAATGGATCCTGCGGTGTACACCAGGAAAAGAGATGAAAACAAAACACCATTGAGTGTGGCATAAATGCTAAAACCCATGGTAGCTGTTGAGACACTGATGTTCATGATGGAAGCGCTTAACCAAAATACAATGCCGATCTGAACAATCGCGAGCATCATAAATAAAAATGGACTGCGCATCAGCCCGACGACAACGGACGGATTCCCTGCCATGATCCACGCAACAAAACCGGTCAGTCCCAGCCCCATTGCCATCCATAAATAAACTTGTGATAAGAAATTTCTTTGCGATTCTTCTGCACGGCTAAGTCCGAACTCCATCGGTCCTGGTGTGCTCATGTTTACTCCTTTTTCCTTGGTCAATAATTACGGCTATTCAAAAACAAAGGTTAAGAGAAGGCTATTCTCCCCGATAAAATTCCTTTGTCATTTTGCGCCATTCTCGGTTCCACTGCCACTTTTTAAATCCGACCCAGATTAAAAAAACGGCAAACAGCGGTAAAAAAACGTAAAGAAATAAAGTCATAAAAAATAAAAACAAACAGACTCCGATGGCAATACCGCCAATAACAACCAGCCAAAAAAACACTTTCTTCAGCCAAGACGGCGCCTCTTTCGGATAAGAGCCGTAGAGCTCATCTTCATCATCTTGAATACGATCCAAAAAATCATCACTCATTCGCTTACCCTGTTAGAGGACAAACTTTCAAGCATTATCATACTTCAACAACCATTTTATATACCACCCGTTTTAACATGCGAGGTTTTTGCTAATCATCCTCTAACGGGGCTCACTCTCCTACAAATTGCAAAATTACCCGGCGCTCACGCGCTCGGTTATCAAAATCGATCAAAATACATTGCTGCCACGTTCCGAGAGTCAGTTCCCCGTTAATAAAGGGCAAAGTAATTGACGGTCCCAAAAAAGACGCGCGAATGTGCGAATGTCCATTGCCGTCATGCCACGTTTCTTCATGCGCATAACGTTCGTTCTCAGGCGCTATTTTCTCAAAGAAATGTTTTAAATCCTTAATGAGACCCGGTTCATATTCCACCGTGGTTAATCCCGCCGTCGACCCTGAAACAAAAACGGTCACTGTCCCCTGATTTAACCGCGTTGTTTTTAATTCGGTTTTGATACCGCGCGTTAAATCGATGACATCGGTACCGCCTTTGGTATGAACTTCGATGTAACGGGTAACAACACTCATCCGACTAATCTATTGCAGCAAAAAGACATCATACCAAACTGCTAAAGTCTCTTTAATGTCATGATTACTTGCTGACTGACTCATTAAGATATTTCAAAAAATCAGAATTCGTTGACAGCACAATCGACGATTGACGAGGTAAAATTCTCTCATAAGCTTCGAGACTACGGGTAAACCGATAAAATTCAGCATCAAGCCCGTAAGATTCGGCATAGATTTTTGTCGACTCACGATCGCCTTCGCCTCTAATGCGCTGACTTTCTTCGTAGGCTTGCGCCAAGATAATCGTTCTTTCTTTGTCGGTGCTAGCCCGAATTTTAACCGCCTCTTCTTCGCCTTCCGAGCGGTAACGTTTGGCAATCCGGCCACGTTCTGCTTCCATACGCGCAAAAACGCTGGCTTGGACTTCTTTGGGTAAATCGGCGCGTTTAATTCGGACATCAGTCACGTCAATACCGAATTCTTTGGATTTTTCATGAGCGCTTTTAGCCACCGTATCCATGATGTTTTCACGTTCTTCGGATATGATGTTTGAGAAATTATGGCCGGCTATTTGCTGGCGCATTTCGGAGAAAACAATGTCATCCAAACGCGCTTTGGCTCCGGCAAGGCTCCTCACGGTTTTGTAAAACTTCAGCGGGTCATTGATACGCCACCGTGTAACGTGATCAGCTACCAACCGTTTTTTATCTAAAGTGAGATATTCGCCCGGATCGGCATCGCTGAACAAAATACGCTTGTCAAAACGAACAGCCTGTTCAACTACCGGCCATTTCAAATGAAGGCCCGGCTCTTTGATGGTTCGCTTATACTTGCCCAAACGTGTAATCACCGCTTGATTGGTTTCATCGACAATGTAAAGTGCCTGCGGTAAAGCCAAAATAACCACCACTAAAAGCCCTGCTAAAAAAGGAATGAGGCTGCGGTTCATTTCGCACCTCCTTCTGTTTTAGCGGCAGCAGGAATTGCTTGGTTCTCCCCGAGCGGCAAAAGCGGGACAAGATTCTTAGAAGCACTGGGGTCAATAATAATTTTATGAATGTCGCTCAGCACATGTTCCATCGCTTCAATCTGAAGACGGTCACGTGTCACTTGTTTGGCCTTTTGGTATTCGGAATAAAGTGCTTCAAAACGGGCTGCGTCTCCCTTGGCTTTTAAAATGCGTTCTTCTTTATAACCTTCGGCGTCCCGAATAATTTGCTCGGCTTTACCGCGCGCCTTCGGAATCACATCTTCTTGATAACCTTTGGCTTGGTTAATCAAACGCTCTCGATCTTCGCGCGCTCGCACAACTTCGTGAAAAGCGTCTTTTACTTGATCCGGAGGATCAACGACTTGTAACTTTACTTCCTGAATCAAAATACCAGATTGATAATCATCCATCAAACGCTGCAGAAAGCTGTGCGTATCAACTTGCACCTGGTTACGCCCTGTCGTCAGCACATCGTCAATTTTGGTTTGACCGACTGAACTTCGTAAAGCCACTTCGGTGGCGCTGCGCAGAACGCCTTCCGGGTCATAAAGCTTGAATAAATACTTAGAAGGGTCTTTAATCCGGTATTGCACAATCACTTGTGCTTCCACGATATTTTCATCACCGGTCAGCATGAGGGCCTCCTCGGGATGCCGCCTGACTTGAGAGCTGCCGATGGTTTTAAAGCCAACTTCAAGCCGTCTCACTTCTTCCAGATTCACTATATTGACCTGCTGAATCGGCCATGGTAAGTGATAATTAAGCCCTTGTCCGGCCTGCGAAATTTCCCTGCCGAATTGACGCACCACGCCTTGTTCGCCTGGATTGACGATGTAAAAGCCAGAGCCTAACCACACCAATAGGAAAATAATAAAAATAGAAACAAACGGGGTTTTTCGTAAGATAAAACGTTCTATAAAATCACCTGATGGCTCACTCATCACTTAACCTCACTCGTGCTTTGTCGTGGAAAAAAATGTCAATGGCTTCCATTATAGTGCTTTTTATTAATCGTCAAGCATAAAAGTCAAAATAGGAGGGAAAATTAAGAGTAAACGGCAGATCTTAGAAAATAAGGCGGGAAGAAGGCGGGTGATTATTTTCCGGTCAATTGTTGCTTTCGGGCCAATAAATGTTGCGCATGCTGTGAATGAAAACCCCCCATTTTTTCCTGTACTTGCTTGAGCTGTTTCTCAACTTCTGCTAACGCCAACTTGCTGATTTTTTTGGTTTTTTGCTCTTTAATTTCAGCGGCTGGTGCAGGTGCTTCTTTGGTTTCTTTGACAGGAGGCTTTTCTGGAGAATCTTCTTTTTTTTCTGCCTTTTCTTCTTTTTTCTCTTCTTGTTTTTCTGCTTTCTCTTCTTTCTTTTCCTCGGCCACGAGAGCGCCTCCGTTATTTCATGCAGAGCGAAGCAATTGCCGTTTGCTGTCTTGTTTTAATCCGGTTAACAAGAAAAGTCACCGGATCCGGCAGGTCTTTTGGTAAAGTCCGCCATTTAAATTGATGGTGCTGGTGAAGCCAAAGTACGTGACGGAAGGTATCATTCTCGGCCATGGCAATGTTTAGGCGTTTGCGAAACATAAGCAGCGTATTGGCATCTTTCGGACATTTTTCGCGGTTAATTAAAAGATCAATTCGCTCAATCAGAAAATCAATGACCTTCGAATTTTTTCTAATTTGAGTTTTAATGAGTTGTTCTTGGCGAGGTGAAAGTTGATGAGTGGCTGGATCGATGGTTTTAATTTTTTTTTGTTTTTTCATAGGTGTTCACCATCCTAGTGCCGTCACGGTTGTTTTTTGGATTCTATTACTTTTTTGGCTTCAGATTCAACAAATTTCATAATCACCAAACGGTCTTTGTCATTGATTTCTTGAAATGCGACGCCAATGCGGTATACATCGTCCGAACCATCTTCCAGCTTGCTCCAAACCACTCGCCCCTTTGCTTCAATTAACTTGTCCTGTCCCGGTAATTGAAACTTCAGGTCAATACTGACACCGACCGCCAAACGGGCTTTTGTAATCAGCCCCAGACCGTTGCCGCCGACATCCTTGGTCCAAAGCGGATCCAGTTTAAAAAGCGCACCTTCTTTTCCGGGATCAACAACAATGGCATCAATTTTGATTTTTTTTTCAACCCGAAGCCATTTGCGTTTTTCATTAAAGGGAGCCATTGGTCACCTATCTTGCTAACTTGGTTTTCGGCATTTTGAAAACAAATCTTAAAAAAACAAATCACATCAAACTCGAGACTATTTTCTATTTTTAAAAGTTTAATCGATAAAGATGCGTTGTGCAAGCAAGGAAGCTATTTTAAAGAGAGGTTACTTCGATCAGAATGGCTTCAGGACGGCAGAAAAAACGAGGTATTAATGTTCGGGTTGCGCCCATTCCGCGTGACACACACATCACATAACCGTTCATTTCATGGAAACCTTCTAAATAACGCCTGGGCATTTGAAAGCCGCACATAAAGCCCCCGATAAACGGCAGCCGTACTTGTCCGCCGTGCGTATGTCCCGCCAAAACAAGATCAACCGGCACCTTAGGTATTTGGACCAACACATCCAATACATGCGTCAACAGTAAATGAAATACCTCTTCGTTTAAATCCGCAAACGTCCGATGAAAATTCATTTGCTGCGTTACCGGATCCTCCGTCCCGGAAATCCGAATGGTCATTCCGTCAAAAGAAACGTTTTTCTTTTCATCACGCAAAACTGTAACACCGCTTGCCGTTAATCGTCTGCAAAACCGCTCAATGTCATTTTGATGAAGCGGCCTCTTTTCACCAAAAAGGTGATAGCGCAGGTTATCACCGATGTGATAATCCCAATAATCATGATTACCCAGAACAGCAAATTTGCCGATCCGCGCCTGCATTTGGCTTAGAATTTCAACGGCAGGCTCAATGCCGTCGTTATTGTCAATGATGTCTCCGGTCACACAAATAAAATCAGGCTGAAGGCTGTTTAAACTCATCAAGAAACGGCGTTTTGATTCATTGTTATCGATAAAGTGCGTGTCGGATAAATGCAGGATGGTGAAATCGCGCGGTATTTTCTTTTTGGTGCAAACTTTGATCCGCCTCAAACGAAACCACCTCGGCTCGATGAGTAACGCATAGAGGAAAACGCCAACAAAAATGATAAAAAGAATTGCCTCAATCATATATTACTCTTTTCTATAAAGTGTATGCCACGTTTGATTGATTTGCAATGGGAGCACTCAAACTATGAGAGCGTACCCGAATCTTGATTAATCAGTTCGGCTGCTTTTTGGTTATTTTCGGTCGAAAAAACACCGACAATTTTAAAGCCGTCGCCGCTCGTCCCATACACATAATTGATCCCAATATTCTCATTTCCGAGCAGCTTCACGACAGGCGCCAACGTGCCGACTTTATTTTCAAATTCCACTATGAGAATATCGCGCTCTACGATGTTTTTGACAAAATAAGAAATGGCTTTTTTGGCTTTTTCATTGTCACGCGTCACAATCTGAAAGTAACCTTTATCTCCGACTGTGTAAGCCGACAGATGAACAATGTAAACATCTTCTTCCGCCAATGCCAAAGTTACCCGCCCCAAAACGCCGGTTTCATTGGGTGTTTCAAAATGTAGTTCTTTACCAACTTGTGCGCGCGCCATAACTCATGACCTTTCTAGTTCGTGGGGTCAGGTCCCGGACCTGTCCCAACCTTCCATTTTATACTCATTGGTTGGTTGGGACTGTACCCGAAGCTTTCATTAATAATAGTAAATAACTTCAGTGAACTTCAGGTGCTGACCCCAGGTTCTCAATTGGTGTATTGATTTTGATGAAATAAGGTTTCTTCTTGATAAAGCGATCTGATATCAGCCAGTTCTTTTTGCGTCAGACTAGGCTCATTCACCGCTCTTAAATGATCGTCCACATGACGCTTTGTTTTCATACCAGGAATCACGACCGAAACACGGGTGTCAAACAGCGCAAATTCAATAGCGGCTTTCACCAAGGGTGTGCGCTGGCTATTAAAAGCATTTTGAATGCGCTCAACCTTTTCAATATCTTTTGCAAATCGCTCGCGCGGCCAGCGGTTGCGATGATCCAATTTCGGATGAAAGACAGTTTCCTTATGATACTTACCGCTCAGCATACCACAGGCCAGCGGTTCACGCACAATGATACCGATATTTGCTTTTTCCGTTTCCGGGAAAAGATAGTCTGCCGGTCTTTGATCAATTAAATTATAAACGACTTGAATGGTTTCGGATCCGCCATTTTTGAGCACGCCTTTGGCATCGCGCTCGGTATGAATGGAAGTGCCGAAATGGAGAATCTTTCCCTCTTGCTTTAGTTTAGCGAACACATCAAAAAGACGCTCATTTTCTAAATGGTTTGGATTGGGATTATGCAGCTGGTAAAGATCAATGTAATCGGTTTTAAGCCGTTTTAAACTTTCACCGCAGGCTTCGCGAATATAATCTTCGGAAAAATTTTTCTTCACTGCCCCGTGATAAAAATCCCAGCCAACTTTGGTTGCCAAACATACCTTCAAACGCTTGGAACTTTCTTTAAAAGTTTCACCGATCAGTTTTTCGCTTTTGCCAAAACCATAGATATCGGCGGTATCAAAAAAATTAATGCCCTGTTCGTAAGCGTGGGAAAGCGCCTGAAGGGAAGTTTGATCGTCTGTGGGGCCATAGCTATTGCCGCCTAAGGCCCAGCTACCAAATCCGAGGATGGAAACTTGCTTGCCAGTTTTACCTAAGGGGCGGAATTGCATTTCATTCCAGGGGTCAGACCCGGGAGGGTCTGACCCCATATCTTAAACGCCGACGGCAACCTTGCTGCCGTCTTGTTTCACCACTTCAATTTTATCCTTACCGCCGTATTTATCCCACCAAGCATGGGCGCCTTTGGCAAGGACTTGGTTCAGTGCTTGAATATTTTTGACACCGCGGTCAGCCAGCCAACCGGCAAGAGCCGCACGGCCTTCTTTGCCGTAAACGGGAATACCTTCTTTCCAAGTAGCGCGTCCGCAAAGCACACCGGAATAATTGACACCTGCTTCGTTGGCAAGTTCCAGTGTTTCGCGAAAAACGTCATCATCCACACCAGCACTTAAGTAAATAAAAGGCTTGGTAGCTACTTCGGCTGCTTTTAAGAAAAGTTTTTTGGCTTCATCACGCGTATAAGCCGTTTCGCCCGTCTTATTGGCTTTGGAACCTTTGACAAAAGCCATGTTGACCGGCACTTCTACTTTCAAAACATCTACCTGATAGCGGGGTTTTGAGAATTCTTTCATGCTTTCGGTCACAATACGCGGTTTTTTCTTGGCGAATTCAATGCCTTTTTCATCGCCGCCGGCCGCATCATAGGCCACAAATTCTAAGAAAAATGAAATATCTTCTGCAGCACATTCCGAACCAATGCGCTCGATCCAGGCATGTTTGTGATCATTAATTTCTGGTTTTTCATCCGGCGTGTAATAAAGCAAAATTTTAACGGCATCCGCGCCTTTTTCTTTGATGCGTTTCACGGATTCTAAATCCAAGAGATCCGGCAAACGCCCCGAGGTAGCGGCATCATAGCCTGTTTTTTCATAAGCCAGCAAAAGCCCGGCGTTTTTGGAACGGGCTTTGGCGGCCGGTAAACCAAATTCGGGATCAAGTAAAATAGCTGTCGCATGCGGGGTTAATGCTTTCGTCACTTCAATTTTAAATTCTTCTAGAACAGACGAGGGTGTCGTTTTTGGATCGGCGCCTTTGGCTTTGGCGATTGCTTTTTTGAGTGAGCCGCGCTGATCCATGGCCGCGGCGGCAATGATGCCTTTCTCATTTGATAAATTTTTTAAACCTTGTAACTTACCTGCTGTAATCTTCATGGTTTTCTCCTTGTAGTGCGTGGGCTCAGACCCTCCTGCCTGCCTCGCCGGTAGGCGGGGGATCTGAGCCTGATAACTTAATTAAAGAACGGTGTCAATCTCGCCTTTGATTCTGTCTTCGGGCTGATAGCCTACGAGACGCTTGACAAGTTCGCCATTCTTAAAAATTAAAATGGTGGGAATGCCTTGGACACCATATTGGGTAGGTGTTTCGGGATTGTCATCAATGTTGAGTTTACCGACTTTGATTTTGCCGGCGTAATCGTCAGCAATTTTTTCAACCACGGGCGCTAACATGCGGCACGGACCGCACCATTCAGCCCACAAATCAACCAAAACAGGTTGCTTGGCATCTAAAACTTCTGTTTTAAAATTTTGATCCGTAAATACCGCTTCATTCATGATAGATCTCCTTAATAAATATCAGCCCGGGCAATTAACCTCTTGGGGATTAGTGCATTACTTGCAGCAAATAGAGGTGTAATATACAATGTCTCTATTGGTTTGTCTAGAACTAGCGCTTAGCGGATAAGGTTTAGCGTTTATGACAAATAAAGAGGGGATATATTTCGTATGATCAAACAAGTCACGAAATTAAAAAACGATACACATCATTCTATCTGTTATTCGCTATACGCTATACGCTAAAATTATGTCAGAAACGTATATTATCAGAGTAGAAGCTCGGTTTGAAGCCGCCCATAATCTCAGGGAATATTATGGAAAGCCGGAGCCCCTTCACGGCCATTCTTGGAAAGTAGAGGCTAAGTTTCGCTGCGATAAGCTTAACCACGAAGATTTCGGCGTCGACTATGTAGTGGTCGAAAAAGCCATCCGCGACTTAGCCAAGCGTTTCGACCATGTTTATATTAATGAAGTGCCGCCCTTCGACAAAATGAATCCCACCTCAGAAAATATTGCCAAGTGGTTCTATCAGGAACTTGATAAACCGGAAGTTAGACAGGAATACGTCTTAGAAGAAGTCGTGGTCTGGGAAGGCCCCGAAGCTTACGTGGCTTATCGCGTGTAGCAACACCGCAAGCGTATCACTTTTTCTCGTAAGCTTCGATACGTTCGGTTTCCTGCTTCGCGGCATAAACCCATTCCTTGGCCGCCGGCAGTTTTTCAATCATATCCATATAAGCTCGGTGCAAATCTTCAACTTGAACACCATACGCCAGAAAACGAAATACGACCGGCGCATACATGGCATCTGCGATGCTAAACCGGCCAAAAAGAAATGGGCCTTCTTTGGCATGGGTTTGGCGGCAACCAGACCAAATACTGAGCACTCGGTTGATGTCATTTTGAGCTTCCGGCGGAATGCTGAAATTCTGGTAGCGCGCCACAAAATGACACGGTAAATGCTGCCGGAGCGCCTGAAAATTTGCATGCATTTCATGAGAGATAGAACGCGCATAAGCTCGCATGCCACGATCTTTTGGCCACAGACATTGTTCCGGGAAACGCTCGGCTAGATACTCACAGATCGCCAAAGATTCCCAAATGTTGATATCGCCATCAACTAAAACCGGAACCCGGCCTGCAGATGAAAAGGCGCTTAGATTTTGATCAAAACCCGGCTTTCGGAGGAAAAGGACGGTCTCTTGGAAAGGAATGCCTGCCATTTTCATGGCAAGCCAGGGCCGAAATGACCAAGACGAATATCTTTGATTGCCAATGATGAGATGTATGATTTTACCTACAGCCTTGATCTGTCTTTTTACTTTTTAATTTTCCGCACAACACTCTCTAATTGCTCGGTCCCTGTCAAAACAACCACTTCAACAACCGAAAGTACCAACGCCCAGCTGTAGTGCCCCAAACCAATTGCTGCGCCAATGGCCGCCAGCATCCAGACAACTGCCGCTGAAGTCAGACCAACCACAAAACCTTCCCGATTTAAAATAATACCGCCGGCACCTAAAAAACCGATGCCCGTGACCACCTGACCCAATACCCTTGCCACGTCTTTTTCACCCGGGAGGGTTTCACCCAAATAAACAAACGTCATGGTCGCCAAGCAAATTAAAACACTGGTTCGGATTCCCATCGGTTTGTCGCGCCACTGCCTTTCAAGTCCGACGATCGAACCGCAAATGACGGAAAAGAAAATGCGAAACCAGAAAGAATAAGTGATGATATCCTGCCAATCGGTCATATGAGTCCTCGTTTTTTAAATGTTATCGTGATCAAATATATTTTTGATTGATTGCGTTTAATACACTTCCACTAAAAGCCGGTGTTCTTTTTTAAGGGCGGCAACCAAAGAATCGGGGAGACCCATTTCTTGGCCTAATTTTTCGAGAACGGGGAAAATACCGGCTTCCATCCCTTTTAACCCGCAAAGATAAAGCAGGGTGTCTTTCTTTGAAAAAATCTCTTTCATGACTTCACGGTCTTGATAAAGCCGGACCTGGACATACATTTTATCTTCGCGCGTAGGGACGATATCCGGGACAGGATTTTTTTCGCCTTCTCGGCTAACCGCTGTTACATAGAAGAAATTTTTGTGTTTGCCCGCCAAAGCTTGAAATTCATTATTGTAAATCAACACATTTTCGTAAGCGGCACCAAAATAAAGCCACACGCGTCCGCCAAACCCGGCGTCAAACATTTCTTTAAGCATGCCGCGGTAAGGCGCAATTCCTGTCCCGGTTGCCATGAACACGATATCCCGTTTTAAAAAATCATCCGGTAACACAAAATGTTTTCCGGCCGGGCCGGTCATTTGAACTGTGTCCCCCACTTTAAGGTCGCACAAATAATTACTACAAAGCCCCGGTTTGCCTTTTTCGCCGGTTTTCGGATCATCAAAAAAATGACGCACCACGCACAGGGAAATGGTTTGGTTATCATTTAAATCACCATGACGATCCGAGGCAACGGAATAGAGTCTCAGATGATGAGGTTTGCCTGTCCGCTCATCAATCCCAGGCGGAATAATGCCGGCACTTTGGCCCGGAATATAAGGATATTTTTCTTTGTAACGAATGATGATGTGGCGGACATCGCTTTTGGGGCCCCGCGATTCGGCGGTGATACGCTTGTTTTCGATCACGGTACCGGTAATGGGGTTGGTTTGCTTATACAAATTAACGCTAATTTCAGTCATATGAACCTTTCTTTTCATATCGACTCAAATCACTCATTTAATTATAATACTTTTTATGCTGGAATCTAAAATAAAGTTGCTGCAATTCCTCATTTGCAAGAAATTTAAGGAAGATAAGCAGGATATCTTTTCGGCCGAGGGGGTTTACAGCAATTTATACGTTCCTTCATTTCCCCATAGTTTCCGCGAATTGCAGGTGGTGACCTGCTGGCGAAAGGATGAACGGTTCCACAAAGAAGTTATTGAGTACGAAACCGATTACGGCGCCAAAGCCAAAAGCCCCCACATGGACATCGAACCGGCCAAAGACAGTGTTATCTTTCGCTGGCATGCGCACCAATTTCCAAGTCATTTCAAAATTGAACAGCCGGCGATCTTAACCGTTCGGGTGGTGCTCGACTGGAAAATCTGTTTTGAATCCTACATCATGATCGAAGAAAAACGTCTCAGCAAGTCAACGCATGCTGAAGACGCGTAATCGGAAACCACACCATTCCCTGCCGGCCTTCCCCGTCATAAGTATCAAAAGCACTTTTGGGCATAAAATAGAAAATATCTGAGAGCACATAAAAAGGCGAGAGCAAATAGAACTTCATACAGCCGAAAAAGAGAAGCAAAACCAGAACACTCTTCAAGATTCTTTTAAAATTCATGGCGTTAGTGTAATGGATTTCACATTTCCTTTCCAGCTTTTTAGATAAGCATCGGCAATCCATGTCTGTACATATAACTTATTGCACCGCGATTTTACCAACCGATGCCTGAGTATCGTCTTTTTTACTGATACGCACCGTCAAAACTCCTTTATCATAACTGGCTTCTACTTTACTTTCGTCAGCATTTGATGGTAGTGGTACGGCACGTGCAAATGAACCGTATTGAATTTCATGTGTATAAAATCCTTTTGATTTATCCTCTGAGGTATGCTGTGCTTCTCGTTCAGCACGCACACTCAGAAAGCCATTCTTCACCTCAAGTTCGATTTTATCTTTTTCAAGTCCAGGCATGTCAAAACGGATTATCCAAACATCACCCTGATCTTCAAATTCCGCACTAGGTGAGATGGTTTGAAAATCACTACGCCCAAAAGGGACCGCGCCGGCCATCCAGGTATCATTCAAAAAATGGTTTAACATGCGATCCATGTGGCGTTGCATGAGTGCCATTTCACGAAAAGGATCCCACTGATCATGCCGCCCACTCAAAAAACTGGCGGTAGGCTGCATCATACCAGCACGTAAAACTGCCGATTGAGGAGTAACTCCCTTATTTTGATTCTGCGAATAGTAGGATTCCGTCATTTTCTTTTCGATGGCTTGATTTTTTTGATGTAAATGATATAAAAAATAACCCTGTATCACTGCCACAAAGGCAAGTAAAACCGCCAAGGAAGTGATTAATGGGGTTGTTTTCTTTTTTTCAATTGCTTGTTCCATAAATAACCTCCCATGAAAAGCCCTCTGTCAACAACAAACCGAGAGCCTTGTTTTAAAAATATTCGTTAACACTGTGACGTGATG
>PCVY01000059.1 GCA_002787155.1 Candidatus Abzuiibacterium crystallinum
CTCGCAATCCGGTTATGGCTTCCGTCTCCGATTAAGTCTAAGACAAAACTGTGGCTCTGGAGGTTCTGGGTCTCATTGAAGGCGGCGTCATAGACTTTGATTTCAAAAACATCTTCGGCGCTTTGTAGATTGTCTAACAATTGTTGGCGTTGATTAGAGTCATGATCAACCCGCTGCTCAATGTAACGGTCATTACTGTTGTCGAGGATGTTATCTGAGCCTGAATCGTGAATATGGAAGGTTTCATCACCCACTTGCTCCTGACGATAGGAACGTGTGTGAACGTTATGGTTGACGTCGCCTCCGATCACACGGAAAACTTTGATGTAATCAAGTTCATTGCTGTCGGATTGATATTGATATTCTTCAAAGTTTTTAATGGTGATCCCATCCAATGCATAACTGTAAATCCGGTCAACAATTCTCGCAAAGAACTCACCTTCTTTATAAACAGCTTCTGTCTTCTTGATACCGCCTTCACGATCATAGGTCGTCACCCGGTCAAGTTGTACGGCACCGCTGTAATCATAAATTGCATAAGACCTGACGCTAGCATCAGCACGATAAACCGTCACATGATCAATTAAACCAATCCCGTGGCTGTCGCAACGCTCATTGCAGTTGTCATAAGCCATGTAGGTAATTGCTGTCTCAACCCAACCACCCGTTCGGCATCCATCCGGATTCAAATCGCATCCGCCCACTTCTATCACGTTATATTGATTGACAGATGAAAGTAAAAAGGCGCTTACTTCTTCACTGTTATCGCTTTGGTAAGCATTTTCAACACGGGTCACGATATCTGTGCCGGTATAGTTATATAGGAAGGTCGTCCGTGCCCGGTTGAGATCATCCTGGTCATATTCAGTAACAGATATAAAGATTTCTGATTGCTGATCATCCAGCTTCTTCTCAACTGTTCGCGTGATACGAACATTGGCTTCACCCAAATTGCCAGAGTATTCATATTCAATCCAGCTACCTTCAGCTCGTTCAATCCGAGCCACATACGGATTATTGTTATCGGGATTGATAACCGTGATCCCGTCCACTTCAGCATAAACGGTTTTGGTACCGTCTTCCGCAACAGCAAAATCAAGATCTGAATTTTCATCTGCCGTCTGACATTCTTGTGAATTGGCCGTATAACAAAAAGTGGTGAGCATGCCTTCAGCGCTTCTGGCGGTTTGGATGGCCAATTCACCCATTCCGGGAACTTGCGAATAAGTGAATTCGCGCGAGTCTTTGAAAATAACCTTAAAATTGTTCCCACCTAAAGATTCGAAGCCTTGGATAAAATTGGCTCCATGCGAATCAATGGTCCTGAAATTGTCCATCGAATTCGTATCGGTGTGATAATCGTATTTAAAAACCACGCCGTTTGAATACAAAGTGGTGCAATCTTGAAGTTGTTCATTCGCCACCACGCACCGGGTGGCAGACGTGAGCCCTTCTGTATTCATCCGCGGGGTGTAACCGATTAAGTTTCCTTCCGCATCATAGTTCGTAGAGAAAGATTGTAAAACAGTACCGTCTTTATCAATCACCTGAACGATATTGTTATACTTGTCAAAAACGGTGGTGGTACCACTGGCATCCGTGAAGTAGGCATATTCGCCGTTTTGGTCATAGGTGAGCGTCACAAGTTCACCATCCAAGTACCGCTCGGTCTTGAGTAACTTACCGTCTTTGTCAAAATATTGTTTTACCTGACCGCCACCCTGACCGCTCACGACCATGTAACTACCATCTTCGTTATATATATAGGTACGTGTGTCACCCGTATTGTGGTTGATCTCAAAAAGGATACGGCCCTGATCGTCATACATGACTTCAGTGTTGCGCTTGGCATCATAGGAAACTTTGAGAACATCTCCCAGTGTTCCGGCGGTGCCGTCATCCTGATAAGTGAGCCGTGAGATTAAGACGCCATTTTCATAGGTTGACTTGGTGTAAGCCCCGTTGGCCGGATCATAACCATATTCGACGCGCTGTTCGCGCTGTTCGCGTGCGGCCTGTTCGGCAAAGAAAACCACCCGCCCATTCTCATCGATATAACGTCCTTGGGCATCTGTTTTGGCAAAATCATTAATACTCCAGACTGAAAGTAGCTGATCATCCGAAGTACCTAAAATACCGTCTGCGCCCACATTAATTTTGGTTTCATTGATGGTGCGTCCTTCAGAATCAGAATCAGTGACAACAATGGTCACTTCCTGACCATTGCGTTGGAAGTTTAATGTAGTGCCAAATCGATCATCATGAATGCTGGTGATATTACCGTCCCCATCACGCGTAATCTGAAGTGTGGGATCCGTACCGCCGATTAAAAGATCATCCCCACGCAATTGACCATCAAGTGAATTAAGCTTCCCGTCGCCTCCCAATAGAACAATGCGGGTCGTACCGTCTGAATAATGAATGGTAGCTGTATTCGTGGCATCGTCATAGGTATAGGTAATTGTGTCATTTCCTTTGGTCATGGAAGTCGCGCGGCCTAGTTCATCGTATTCCACTGAATACAGTTCGCCTGTATTTTTGTCTTTGTAAGTAGCAGATTCAATGCGTGCTGTTCCGATGGGATCGCTTGAGTCATAGCGATAGACAAAACCGGTCCCGTCACTATTTTCAACCGTCAGGGTACCTGTTTCATCGTCGTAGGTATAAGTGGCGAGTGTTTCACCGGTCGATAGATTTTCAGTGTGTGTGGCGCGTCCCGTGACTTGGTCATAATAAGTCCGGATGGTATTCCCATCTTGATCTTTTTGATCCAAATAGATACGTTCATCATCAGCCGTTCCGGCAACGCCATCCGCCCCTTTGTTATAAAGAACGGTCCCAAGACCTGCAATTTCAAGTGTGATGGTACTACCGTCTTCGGCGATAATCGTGACACCGTCAGCTCCGACCGGCGCTGCACCGTGGCCGCCAAAGATATTCTCCAAATCCTCCGCGCTCAATTGCTGGTGCTCGCCCGTATTGAGGTCACCCGGTTGGCCGCCGCTGCCCAAAATCACGCCGCCGCCGCCACTGGGCGGAATATTCTTCAATTTCGATAAAATACTTTCAATGGAATCCTGCAGATCTTCGCAATGCATGAATTTCATCCGGTCACCCGAACGAATCTTTTCGCAATCACTTTTAAATGCCTTTGTCCGGCGATGCAACCGCTTAATCAATGTATCGTAACTCGCTCCGCCGCCGCCGAAGAATTGGGCGTCTCCCGCCGTATCACCCGCACTGGTACCATCATCGCGGGGCTCGGGGACCGGGCAGGCACCAATTTTTTCATCATCCCCCGTAAAAATCTGGACGTCCTCGCCGTAACTATATTGAACGCAATCTTCACCCACAAGCGTGATCGTGTAAGTGTGTGACACTTCATTGAAAGAGCCTGTCGCCAGAATCACACCAAAAGTAATGCCGTCTCCGTTCAGCTGATAACGCGTGAAGGTCTGCGTTTTGTAATCCATTTTGGTGACCCAGCCATTGACATCATCATAAAAGAACTCGTAATGTTCTAGGACGCCTTTCTCAAAATAGACCAAGCGGAATCGACCGGGTTCAAACTCCTGGAAGATGCGTTTCCAGGTTGGGTTTGATGGATCGTAATAGGTGTAAAGACCGTTCACGCGGTCAATTTCCAAGTAAAGCACGTAGGTGATGGCCCCGTTTGTCTCCACACGAAAACTGCCATACTCATCATATTCACCGCCCAGATACCAACCGTTCGCCATGTGAACGCGGTAATAAACACCGCCTTGGCCGTCTACGTAATAACGCAAGATGGTCATGACGCCTTCTTCAGGGTAGTCATATTGGAACACATAATGCACCAATTCCTCATTGACCTCGCCAATGAACTCCAACAATCTACCCATTTGGTTGCCTTCTAAGAGTTCATACACATACCGGTAACCGGGGTGCTCGGCGTCATAAAGATAAACGGCACGCACATCGCCAAAGAGGTCAATCCGGACCAAAGTCGTGTAAACATAGGTCTGGTTGTTTTCGTCAAAGACAAAGGTGCCGGATTCAACAAATTCACCTTCTGCGCTGAAAATGAGGTAGGTATCGGTGAGATGATCCAACACATAATAGGAACCGTCTTCTCGATAAATGAAAGTCACATCGTAATCGACTTGATCATAGGTACCGCGGAAGCGAAGAATGCGTTTGACGGTGCCGTCTTCGTTGAGCGCCCATTGTTCGAGGTAATTTTGGTCATTGGGATCGGTGATGGTGAGGGTGAAACCGTCATAAGCATAAACCCGATTGACATAGCGGTTGTTGATACAATCATCCCCGATACACACGCCTGTCTCGGTAACGCGATAGACGGGACCTTCTAAGATTTCGTATGTTTCGTAATAATCATCCCCTTCCAAATGAAACTGAATGGTGAGGAAACCATTGTCATAAGTGAGCGTTAAAAGCTGAAAGATATCCCCGGAAGCCAAATATAACTCGATCAGATTCCCGCTGGTCAGATCAATTTTGTAGTATTCGCCGTTGTCATAGGTACAAGTTTTAATATCCCCTGCCACTTCACAATTACCTTCATGGCCATGGATGCCGATTAAAGGATTGCCCAGAAAAACGGGCGGATAGCCCGGTATATATAAGAAGCCCGGCAATTCCCAGCCCGGCGGTGCGGGGAATAAATCGTAAAGTTCGGGCGGAATAGGGTTTTCGGTACCAAAAGGCCAATTGCCGGGCGCTGAGGCAAGCTCGGTGTCATCTTGAGTGCCAATGATGCCGTCCTGTCCGTATTCATAAAAGTGAATGGTATGATCTGAAAGGTTAACTAAAAGATACACTTGCAGAAGATCGTCGCGGTAACCTTCATAGACCATCTCCAAAAGCGTCACTTGATCGACATCAACGCGATAAACCTGGAACCTGTTTTCACCAACCGTGATCTTATAAGCCAGGTCACCGTCATAAACAATCGTGTATTCAATGATGGCTGCATTGGGATCTAAGCTTTCGGGGCCTTTGTAATAGATTAATCGGAATCGGCCGGCAATGGCTTCG
This sequence comes from Candidatus Abzuiibacterium crystallinum, assembly GCA_002787155.1. Classification (GTDB taxonomy): domain Bacteria; phylum Omnitrophota; class Omnitrophia; order Omnitrophales; family Abzuiibacteriaceae; genus Abzuiibacterium; species Abzuiibacterium crystallinum. The sequence continues at coordinate 5,038 of PCVY01000059.1, forward strand.
TATTTTTTGATCCATTCAGGATTTTCGGGACTGATGAGGGTGTAGATCCCGTCTTCAACTGTCACGTAAACGGTATAAGCAAAGTTTTCCCCATCTTGGGTAAAGCTGCCATATTCATAGTAGGTTTCCGCTCGCTTCCAAACACCCTCTTCCACTTCATCCATGTTAAAACGGTAATACACACCTACCCCGTCATCCAGATAACGGATCATGGTAACGGTGTGTTCTTCCGGCTCGTCATAAAGGAAAACATAGTGAACTAACTCGCCGTCAATTAAGTCGTAAAACTCAAGTAAATTGCCCATGTCAAAACCGTTGCGGGCATACATGCGGAAATAGCTGGGGTCGGACTCACTGTAGAAAATGTAGACATCGCCAAAGATAGCATCCGTGGTCAGCTTGACCAAAACCGTATAAGTGTACTCATCATTTTCAAAAACAAAGGTTCCTGATTCAAGAAAACCGCCGTCGGCATCAAATAAAATATAGGTATTGTCTAACAGATCGTGCGCATAAAAGGTGCCGTCTTGGTTGTAGACATATTCAATGCGGTATTCCGTTCCTTCAAATTCTCCCTCGAAGGAAAGAATGCGGACAGGCAGACCATTTTCATCCAACGCCCAAATAACCGTGTAGCTGCCGAGGACATCTGTGATGGTAAGTGTCCCGGCATTGTCATCGTAGACATAAATTTCCTCGGCCACCTGTTCTTCTGATGCATTGATGCTGCCATGCTCGATTAAACGATAAACGTCCCCATTTGGCCCGGTCATGGTTTGATAAACCTCATAAAGGTCGCAAGCTTCGGGGTCATTGCCGCAATTTTCATGGCCGCGGTGTGTGCGAATGGTAAAAACACCGTCTCCCTGATAAGTAAAGGTGAGCAATTGATAAATGCCTTCCCCTATTAATAAGTAGAGCGCTATTAAGTGCTGAGTGGCATTCTCGAGCTTGTAATAAGTACCATCCGAATAAGTGCACCGTGTTGTTCCGTCGCCTTGGTCGACACAATCACCTTCATGACCGTGTAAACCAATTAAGGGGTTACCCATAAAAAAAGCGATGATTTCGGGTGAAAAAGATCCGGCACTCCAGTCAATTTCGGGAATATCGGGTACTTCGGGAGGCCCGGGCAACAGTTCTATTTGGCCGGCATTGACTTCAAAGAGGCCGCTTTCTAAAAGCTGGCCGATTTCATATTCGGGAAGGAGGACGTAAACAGCATAGGTAAGGGTACCATGATCAAAGACGGTGGCGCGGTTATTTTCGTGGTCATACCACATTTCAAGGTTTGGATCTTCGAAGTACGGGGGGCCGCGGGCACCGATGACGTCCCAAGTGCCGTCGCCATATACTTGGTATTTGATATAAAAGCGTGAGTCTTCTTCATTATAAAAAGTCCAGATATCTCCCACAATCTCAAGCAAGATCTTTAAAATAGGAAGGCCTGCCTGATCCAGCGTAAAAACACCGTAACGGGACATATTCTCAAAATCAACTTCCCAAGGCATTTGCCCAGGCTCAATGTCAGCGGTGTAAAACTGGCCATGAGTCGGGTCATTGTAATCGTAAACCAGAAAGGTTAACTTACCGTTGGCATCATCATACATATACCCGAGATGAACGGGGTTGTTATTGATATCGAGGCCTCGATATTCCAAAATGCGCCCCACCGTCCCGAGCTCGGCATTGTATTCATACTTCGCAAAATCACCATTGCCATGATAGAAAATGATGGCTTTGGTTCCGTCCATGTAAGGGACAACTTCGATGTCCAGCACGTATTGCTCCCCTTCCAGATGCCCATAGCCTTTAAATTGATTCTCGGAATCATAAATCGTAAAGGTGTTGGTGAGGTAATCGGTCACGCGAAGGTCGCCGTTCTGCATGCGTTCAAATTCCATGTCCACATCTACATAACCATTGCCAAAATCATATTGGCCTACTAACCGCACGGGATCGGTGATCTGCATGTTTTCATCGAAGTTCCAAACGGAGTATGAACCGGGATGATCCAAATCATAAATCGTCACTTGGTGCGTGGTGTGGTCATATTGCCGCACGGCCACATATTCCTCATCGATCACGATACCAACTTCAAGCATGAGCAAGGGATTCCCTTCCGCGTCCATGGAATAAGTTTGGTAAGTGTCATAGCCTTCGTTATTGAGAAGCCGCATGGTCATGGTCATGTTTTGATCATCATAAGAAATTTGGATGGTTTGCAGTTCTTGCGATTGATTAAGAAAAGTAATCTGGATGACCCGCCCTGTCGCATCATCGATCACAAAGGATTCTTCACCGAAAGTACAAACAGTGGTATTCCCTTGCGTTTCGCATTCGAAGTTTTCCGGGTTATCCAACGGATGGTTTTGCGTAAAACTGGTAATGATATCGGCGAGCGGTGTGTCAGGCAAATAAGGAATTTCCGGAATTTGTCCTTGTTCCGGCGGCAGTTCCGGATTCTCAGGCCCCTCAGGCGGATTGTCAGGATCATCATAACGAATATCACCAAATAAATCTTTCCACTCTTTCATATCATCTTTGTTGAGTTTATCTTTCTGATTAATTTGACCGGCCGGAAAAACCGCAGGACTTGGAACTGAAAAAGCAAGCGCTATATCGGATGACGTGACAACAAATGTGACGATCACGATCATCGCAATAATACGCAGCCAAATATATTGTTTAGGATGTGTTGCTTTTATCATAGCGTTTTTTGATTAATTTCTTATGCCTTTATAAGTCTTTTTAAACGTCTATCAAATCGGGCAAAAAGAATAAGCTAAGCAATTGCTTACTTAGCTTTCTACTTGGTCTCTTGTTTATTCATTCAATCAATAATGGTTAAAGTGATTGTTGAATTACCTGACTTCAAAAGTATAGCCCTGGATTACCTGGCTTTCAAGAATTGGGTGGGAATTTTTAGCCTTTTTTTCCCCTTATTTTTGACAACCGGTAACCGTAACTGGACATCCGGTAGTAAGGAGAAATTTACCACTCACGAGTTCAATAAGCAAATGCACCACTCTGATATGATTAAACAGGAAACGGAGTGGTTATGGAGAGAAAATATGCTCGGTTAACGATTGAAGAA
>PCVY01000023.1 GCA_002787155.1 Candidatus Abzuiibacterium crystallinum
GGACACGCTCAATAGGAGCATATTACAAGTTTTCAAAATTAAGTCATTCACCTTGACACAACGTTTTCATAGGAGGATGAGCCAGCGGGGATTGTTAGGATTAACTCCCCGATGGCTCAAAAATTTAGTTTGTGTACTTGATTGATCGGCCGAAAATCTATATGATGTCTTTTGCAATCAAAAAGGAGAGGCGACTATGTCAAAGAAAATAATGGCAATGGCACTCGTTTTGGTGATGGCGTTTTCGGCGGCCATGCCGCAAGCGATGGCTGTCAATACAGCCGAACACGGCAAAATCACGGGCAAATCAGTGGTTCACGGTTTGGCGTCACTGGTGATTTGGCCGGGTTTAGGTCAATACCTCAATGACAATGAAACAAAAAAGAATTGGACTCATGCCATTCTAGGTATCACGCAGATTTTCCGGCTGTGGTCAGGCTGGGATGCGATGATTGATCGCACAGGCGGTCGTTGGGACGGAAAAATTTAACAAACCAATCATTTCAGGGGTCAGACCTAAAAGGGTCTGACCCCATGTCATCAAATCAAATGAGGTCAAAATAAAGGTTGATATGAAACGTTTTTCTTTTGTTGGTTTATCAGTATTAGCCGTGTTGATGGTCTTTTCTCAAGAAGCCGCGGCGGCGAAGACTTTCAACATTAATTCAATTCACTCAAGCATTAGTTTTAAAGTCCGCCATTTGGTGGCGCAAGTCAGAGGCGAGTTTACGCAGTTTAAAGGGACCATTGTTTTAGATGAAGACCATTTGGAAAATTCAAAAGTGACTGCTGTGATTGATGCCGATAGCATTAATACCAATGATACCCAACGCGATGAGCACCTGAAAAGCAGCGACTTCCTCAATGTGGCGTCTTATCCGGAAATTCTTTTTATCAGCAAAAGTATCAAGGACAATCAAATTACCGGTGATTTGATTATGCATGGGGTGACGAAATCGGTGACACTCAATTTTGAATATCACGGCACACAAGAAGACCAATGGCATAATTTGCGCGCAGGCTTTTCAGCTTCCGGGGTGATTGACCGGCGTGATTTTGGCATCACGTTTAACCAAACGCTTGATCAAGGCGGTGTGGTAATTGGCGATGAAATTAAGATCGATATTGAAATTGAAGGTGCATTGGCCGCATCGTCTGAATGACGGGGCTGGCCGGTCATTAACGGAGATCCAATGACGCGCGACCAGTTTATTTCACTTTTCTTTCTTGCCTTACTGGTTTTTGTTATTTACGAAATCTTTCAAATTTTTTCGCCTTTCTTCAGCTCCATTTTCTGGGGCGCCATTCTCGCGTTTGGTTTTTATCCGGTTTACGCGTGGCTTAAGCAAAAATGGAAGCATCACGATACTTTGGCTGCTTTGTGCATGACACTTTTTATCTTTTGCGTGGTGATTCCGCCCGTGGTCATTTTATTTGCCAATTTGGCAGGGCAGGCCATTGAACTGTACCTCAGCATTTCCTCCTATGTTCGCGAAGGCGGTATTGAGCAATTGCTTGACCGCGTTCGTTCTATTCATTTTGTTCAAAACTTGGAAACGCAAGTTTTTCAATGGGAACCCATCAAGCGCACGGCGACCGAATGGATTTTGAATGCGGCGCAGATGGTAGGTAATTTTGGGGCTCAACAGGCAGGTATCATTACGAAGAATATTTTGCTTTTAGTGTTAGATGCCTTTATTGTATTTGTGTTTGTCTTTGTTTTTTTAAAAGACGGACACCAAATCTACAAATTCATCTACCACATTGCGCCGATGGAAGAGAAAAATAAGAAACACATCTTTAATCAAATCAACGAAACGTTTGCTGCCGTGATTCGCGGGCAATTATTGACCAGTTTAACGCAGGCCATCGTGGCTGGCTTTGTGTTTTGGTTTTTAGGGATACCGCTCCCGATTCTTTTGGCTGCTTTAACTTTCCTGACAACCATGATTCCGGTTGTCGGCGCTTCAGCCGTTTGGGTGCCGATCGTGGCTTATTTGTTTATACACGGCGCCTATACCAAAGCAGCTACTCTTTTTGTGCTAGGTGCGATTGCGATCAGTATGGTTGATAATATCTTAAAACCTGCCTTGATCGGCGAGAAAACCAAATTGCCTTACTTTTTACTCTTTTTTGGAGTGATGGGAGGAATTGCTGTTTACGGCCTCATGGGTATTTTTATTGCCCCGGTCGTCTTGTCTCTTTTCTTTTCTCTGGTCACGATCTATCAAGAAAAATACCTTTCTTAAAGGAGAACAGAAAACAGAGAACAGAGTACGGAAACGCAAATATAATGGCTGAAGTGATCGTGATATTCCATAACAATTATACCTACTGTTCTCTGTACTCTGTCCTCCGTTCTCGCTTTACACATGATCACAGCCATTCAAGCAGATATTACCACACTTCAAGTTGATGCCATTGTGAATGCGGCCAATACCAGTTTGCTAGGCGGGGGCGGTGTGGATGGTGCTATTCACCGCGCGGCAGGTAAGGCGCTTCTGGAAGAATGCCGGACGCTGGGCGGTTGTCCGACAGGCGAGGCGCGTCTGACAAAAGGATATCGCCTGCCGGCTGCTTACGTGATTCATACGGTTGGGCCTGTTTGGCATGGCGGCACACACCGGGAAGTTGATTTGTTGAAATCCTGTTACTTGAAGAGTTTGCAGCTGGCAGAAACGCATCAACTTGAGAGCATCGCATTTCCTTCTATTAGTACGGGTGCTTATCGTTTCCCGATCCAAGATGCCGCTCAAATTGCCGTGGAAACCGCCCAAGATTTTCTGCCAAAAGCTTCTTATGTCAAGCGGGTGGTTTTCGTATGTTTTAGTCAATCAGATTTAAACATCTATGAAGGATTATTGCGGTCATGAAAAAGTCGTTAAAACTCTCGCCCTCAGCTTTAAATTTATTTAAAGATTGTCCACGCTGTTTTTGGCGTGAAAAAAACAATAACATTAAACGCCCGCGCGGTATTTTTCCGTCGCTCCCGGGCGGCATGGACCGCGTGATTAAAACTTATTTCGACGGTTACCGTACCAAGAAGACTTTACCGCCGGAACTCAATCGTGACGAGTTTAAAGACATTCTTTTGTTTAATGATCAAGTGCTTTTGGAACGGTGGCGGAATTGGCGGACGGGCTTGGTTTATCAAGACGGGCCTTCGGGCGGCTCCTTAAGCGGTGCGCTGGATGATTTAATGATGAAAGGCGATCGTTACATTCCGTTTGATTATAAAACCAAAGGCAGTATGACTACTGAGGCAGATGCTGTTAAATATTATCAGCTGCAGCTTGATTGCTACGCCTTGATGATAGAGAGCAATCAAATGCCCGCCATCGGGTATGGTTTTCTGTTATATTTTTCACCGGCGGAAGTGTGTGAAGCGGGGCAAGTGAAGTTTAATGTGCAGCCTATTCGAATTGAAACTAAAACCGAACGCGCCATCCAAACCTTACGTGCCGCACTTGAATTGCTAGACCAGCCGGCACCACCCGCTGCGCCTGCCTGTGAATATTGTAATTGGCTGCAAAATTTTAAACGGCCGCGTTAAATGAACACCGAACCGCCTACCCAACTTGTCTGTTTACAATGCGGTGCCATTTTGAATGAAATCAAATGCAAATTGAAATGTCCCCGCTGCGGTTATTTTGAAGATTGTTCAGACGGCTGGACGAATCTCCATCAAGAAGTCCGGCCTTCCGCTCAGCCCTCGGATCACTGAAGTCATGAGTCTCCAAACGGTTAAACGATTACTGAGAAAAAAATCCAATGTCCGAAAAGCGCGTCTTTTACAGGGTTTCTTTAAAACAGGACCGGGTGAATACGGGGAAGGCGATCTCTTCTTGGGGGTCACGGTGCCTGCCATTCGTCTGATTGCCGAGTCATTTTCTGGTTTGTCCCGCCAAGCCATCCATCGATTGATGCGATCCCGTATCCATGAGGAACGATTGACGGGATTATTGATTTTGGTGCGTCAATATGAACAAGCGAGCACCTCGGCTGAGGAAAATCTGATCTACCGCTTTTATTTAGCGCGAACACATCTCGTGAATAATTGGGATTTGGTCGACTTAACAGCTCCCAATATTGTAGGCAGTCACTTGCTATCAAAAAGCAATCGCCAAGCACTTGACGCTTTAGCGCGCTCACGGAACCTGTGGAAAAGGCGGATCGCCGTTGTTGCCACTTTCGCATTTATCCGCCATGGACAATTCAAAGACACACTGCGTCTTTCGCGCCTTCTTTTAAACGATCAGCACGATCTCATGCATAAAGCAGTCGGATGGATGCTCAGGGAAGTGGGAAAACGCGATTCGAAAGTGTTAGAAACTTTTCTCAAGAAGCATTATCATGATATACCGCGAACGGCTTTACGTTATGCCATTGAGCGGTTTCCCCAAACAAAACGCCTGGCATATTTAAAAGGAAAGCGAATGTGATGATTGATCGCCTCAAATGTCAGCTTACCTGCTCGGTCTTCCTTTTGATTTTCGGCTGGATCGGCCCACTGTATAGTGCGTCCGACACCGTCATACCTGCTTTTGATCACAGCCTTTACGATCAATTACTATCGCAATATGTTCAGAAGGGGTGGGTGGACTATGAAAATTTGAAAAATCACCGTGAACCATTGGACCAATATGTGGCCTTGCTGGGTGATTTGTCTGAAGTGACTTATTCCTTAATGACTAACAGGGAAAAGATTGCCTTTTGGATTAATGCCTACAATGCGATTACATTGCAAATTGTTCTGGATCATTATCCGATTACATCAAGCACTTTAAGCGGTCTTGCGGCTCCTAAGAACAGCATCCGCCAAATTCCGGGTGCTTGGAATAAAATCACACGGCATGTGAAAGGTGAAGCCATGACGCTGGATCACATTGAACATGAGATTCTACGCCGCGAGTTTCACATTCCGCAGGTTCACATGGCACTTGTGTGCGCTTCACAAAGCTGCCCGCCTTTAAGAAGAGAAGCTTATATAGGCGAGCAGCTAATCAAACAGTTGGATGACCAATCAAAAGTTTTTCTTAGCCTCTCATCCAATTTAAGAATGGATGATGAGAAGCATCAGGTGTACTTATCCGCCATTTTTAATTGGTTCGGTAAAGACTTCTTGCCAGGCGACGGTCCCAAAGAGCCTGCTTTTTTAAATCAAAAGGAAAGAGCCGTGATTAACTTTGTGATTGAATATGCTCCTGATGAGATTCGCCAATTTCTCATCGAGAATCAATATCAAATTAAATATTTAGATTATGATTGGACGTTGAACGACGTGAAGGAAAAACCAAACAATGCCGACTGATGCTTCCTATACCAAAAAAGCACGCCTCAAGATTGCGGGGTTGCTGATTGCAGTGGGTATCCTTCTTTTTCTAACCAAGTATTTTCATGTTCAAGACTTAGCGAAACAAGCGCTTGCTTGGATCGCTGGTTTGGGACCGGCAGGCATAGCCGCTTACATGATGCTTTATATTTTAGCATGCGTCTTTTTGATTCCGGGATCCATTTTGACACTTGGGGCGGGTATTTTGTTCGGTGTTTGGCACGGGTCCATTATTGTCTCAGTTGCCGCTACGCTAGGGGCAACGGCTGCATTCTTAACAGGTCGTTATCTGGCACGCGACTGGGTGGCGCGTCAAATGACGGGGAATGCCAAGTTTCAAGCAGTTGATCAAGCGGTCGCGCGCGAAGGATGGAAAATAGTCGGTCTAACCAGGTTGTCTCCTGTTTTTCCATTTAATGTACTCAACTACACTTTTGGTTTGACCAATGTTTCGCTTCAGGATTATGTTTTAGCTTCTTGGATCGGCATGATGCCAGGTACCGTGATGTATGTTTACATTGGATCGCTAGCGGGCGATTTAGCACAGTTGAGCGTGCATGGTCATGAGCGGACGCCGCTCGAATGGGGGCTCTACCTCATTGGTTTGGCAGCAACGGTGATGGTCACGATTTACGTGACTCGCATTGCCAAGCGTGCCCTTCAAACAAAAATTAGTGAGGAGAAACAATGACCTTATCGACTTCACAAGCCGGTGTTACGCCTTTGGATGAATATAATCAAACCCTGCTTCGCCACGTCCATCCCGCTGCGTGGCAGAATCCAAAACCTGCCGGCAGATATAACTTAGTGGTCATCGGCGCCGGAACGGCAGGGCTCATTACCGCTGCCGGGGCTGCGGGTCTCGGGGCAAAAGTTGCCTTAATTGAAAGACATTTAATGGGCGGTGACTGTTTGAATACCGGCTGCGTTCCGTCTAAAAGCATCATTCGTTCATCCCGCGCTGCTTTTGACGTTGCTTCCTCTCAAGCCTTTGGCGTTTATCTTAAAGGCGGTGTTGATATCCGTTTTCACGAAGTGATGGAACGCATGCGAAGAATCAGATCCCAAATCAGTCATCATGATTCTGCCGAACGGTTTCGCGACTTAGGTGTGGACGTTTTTATCGGCGAAGCGCGTTTTTCGGGTGATCATGAAGTGGAAGCAGCAGGTGAGAAGCTAAAATTTAAGAAAGCGGTCATTGCAACCGGTGCCCGTGCCACTGTTCATGAGATTCCAGGACTTCAAGAAGCGGGTTTTCTCACCAATGAAACCGTTTTTAATTTAACCGACCGTCCTCGCCGCCTTGCCGTGATTGGCGGCGGCCCCATTGGCGCGGAACTGGCTCAAGCTTTCAGGCGATTGGGTTCTGAAGTTTATTTGTTTCACAACAAAGCTCATATTTTGGACCGCGAAGATCAGGATGCTGCTCAAATTGTCCAGGAAGCTTTTGTCTGCGAAGGGATACAACTCATTTTGCAAGCAGAGATTAATCGGATCGAGAAAGCGGCGCAGGAAAAAATCATCCAATTCAGTGCCAAGGGACAAATAGGCGAGCAGCGTGCTGTGGTGGATCAAATTTTAGTGGCGGTTGGCCGCACGGTCAATGTGGAAGGGTTAGCGCTTGAGAAAGTCCGTGTGGCGTACGAAACGCGCCGCGGGGTGCAGGTGAACGATTATCTGCAAACAACAAACCCGGATATCTATGCGGCCGGTGATATTTGCATGAATTGGAAATTTACGCATGCGGCTGATGCAGCGGCACGTATCGTAATCCAAAATACGCTCTTTGGCGGCAAAAAAAAGTTAAGCAGTCTCACAATGCCGTGGTGTACTTATACAGATCCTGAAATTGCGCATGTCGGATTGTATGAGCATGATGCGAAGCAACGGGGCATCTCCATCACCACATTCACGCGAGAACTCAAACAAGCCGACCGGGCAGTTGCGGACGGTGAAACCGACGGATTAATTAAAGTGCATGTCAAAAAAGGGACGGATCAGATTTTAGGCGCCACAATGGTCGCGCGTCATGCCGGTGAAATGATCAGCGAAGTCAGTGTTGCCATGGCCGCCAAAATGGGTTTAGGTCGATTGGCAGCGGTGATCCATCCTTACCCGACCCAAGCAGAGATCATCAAGCAAATTGCCGATCAATACAACCGGACCCGCCTGACACCGGTCATTAAGACCTTATTTAAGAAGTGGCTGACGTGGACTCGCTAAGCGCTAAATTTCAATATCTCATTTCGAATTTCTGATTTGTTTAGGATTTTTCACCAAAGGGACGGATCGGCCTTAGGCTGAAGATATTGGGATTTAGAATTTGAAATTAGGGATATAACAACTGCTGTTTCCAGCTGCCCGCTTGACGGCTGTACAAAACACGTTCGTGCAAACGATCAGACTTGCCGTACCAAAATTCAATTCTTTCGGGGATCAACAAAAAACCAGACCAATGAGCCGGGCGGGGCACTTGCTTACCCTTGAATTTTTGCTCCACTTTTTTATATTCTGCCAACAACGTTTCGCGCGAGGTCAACGTTTTGCTTTGCTTGGATGCCCATGCGCCTAACTGGCTGCCTCTCGGCCTGGTGGCAAAATAAGCATCTGCTTCGGTGTCGCTCACACTTTCTACTTTACCTTCGGCTCGAATCTGTTGTTCCAAAGTCGGCCACCAGAAAGAAATAGCGGCGTGAGGATTTTTAAGTAATTCTGCGCCTTTGCGGCTGTTTAAATTGGTGTAAAAAACAAAACCACGCTCATCCACATGTTTTAAGAGCATCAGCCGCACGGCAGGTTTGCCTTGTTTGTCGCAGGTGGCGAGCGCCATCCCATTGGCAAGTGGTAAGCCTTTCTTTTCTGCCCGTTCGAGTGCTTTTTGGCATTCAAGAATAGGATCAAGAGTATTCATGTGTATCATCATAAATCGAAATAGAAAGAAGTCAAGCAACTCTACCCCTCTTTGCTAGGGTGTTGTTTCTACAGTATTTGTTATTTGTAGAACAATATGGTTGGGTTTTTAATTAATCTTTTAGAAAAATCCGCTAAGTTGATTTTTGAAATTGACTTATCAAATTAACTTTGCTAGTCTTCAATCCCATTGGTTTTTATGACCATCACACTACCGATTTAACGGCATCATTTCATCAGGAGGAATGATATGCACTCTATTAACACAGGCGATACTGCATGGGTCATGATTTCATCTGGGTTGGTTCTACTCATGACACCAGGACTTGCTTTTTTCTACGGTGGATTAGTCCGCCGCAAGAATTTTCTTTCCGTTTTAATGCAATGTTTCATGATGATTTGTTTGATTACATTGCAATGGATCTTAATCGGTTATAGTTTGTCTTTCGGTCCTGATATCAAAGGATTCATTGGTAACTTAGATTGGTTTGGATTAAAAAACGTCGGTTTGGAGCCGTCTGCTCAATACGGCACAACGATTCCGCATATTGTTTTCATGATTTTTCAGGGCATGTTTGCCATCATCACACCTGCTTTGATTTTGGGCGCTTTTGCGGAACGGATGAAATTTTCCGCCTTTTGTATTTTTTCGGTTCTTTGGGCAACTTTTGTTTACAATCCCATTTGTCATTGGGTATGGGGTGGCGGATTTCTGGGTGCGGATGGCGCGCTTGATTTTGCCGGCGGTACGGTGGTGCACATTAATGCGGGTGTCGCCGCTTTGGCGGCGGCGCTGGTACTTGGTAAGCGCAAGGGATATCCTCATAATGTTTCACCTCCGCACAACCTACCTTTTGCGGTTTTAGGTGCAGGACTTTTATGGTTTGGCTGGTTTGGTTTTAATGCGGGCAGTGCTTTGGCTGCTGATGGGATTGCGGGCAATGCTTTTGTAACGACGCATGTTTCTGCAGCAGCTGCGGGATTAACTTGGTCAGTGCTGGATTGGAAATACAATGCCCGCCCAACGATGTTGGGTATGATCACAGGCGCCGTAGCGGGTTTGGTGGCCATTACACCTGCGGCAGGTTTTGTCGGTCCGTTGGATGCTATCTGGATCGGCGTCGGCTCGGCCATTGTTTGCTACATAGCGGTGGCTGTCATTAAAACAAAATTAGGCTACGATGATTCATTGGATGCTTTTGGTGTGCACGGAGTTGGTGGTATATGGGGCGCCTTGGCAACCGGCTTGTGGGCTCATACGGCTGTGAATGCCAATGGTGCAGATGGACTTTTTTACGGCAATCCGGAACTCGTGCAAATTCAATTAAAAGCAGTTATCGTCACCGTCATTTATTCTTTTGTCGTGAGCTTCGTTTTACTGAAAGCAATTGATATGGTGTTAGGTGTGCGTGTGAAAGACGAAGATGAACGTATCGGGCTTGATTTAACACAGCACCGCGAATCCAGCTACACCATGTTGGAATAAAAAGCATGAGCAAATAATGGAATCCAAGAGTCTTTTCATCAAAGAAGGAGAATTATCATGAAATATGTGATTGGCATTATTCAGCCCGATCGTTTGGATGATGTGCTTGAGTGCTTGAACGAACGCGGCATCCATCTTGTGACGGTTACACCTGTTTTGGGGCGTGGACGGCAAAAAGGGGTTTCAGAAATCTATCGCAGCCATAAAGAAATGGGCGGCTTGCTTCGGAAAGTCAAAGTGGAAGTGGCTGTGAATGATGAATTTGTGGAACCTACGGTTGAGTGCATTGCCGGCGCCGGACGGACGGGTAACATCGGTGACGGGAAAATTTTTATTCTCGATCTTCAAGAATGCATTCGCATTCGCACGGGTGAACGCAACGCGATCGCCATCGGTTAGTTTTTTTCAGGTCGGTCCTAAAAAGACCAGTTTTTCATCTGACTGTATCTTATTTTAGGACCGATCCCCGCTAGTTGACAAACATCCTTCCCGGTATTATGATAAAAAACCATTTCAAAATAACTTACACCTAATTTTTATCTGTTAACCATATGTGGACAAAAGAACGCCTTCAAGAAATTATCGCTACTAAAATGTCCGACTATACACTGGTGGTTGTCTCGAATCGCCAGCCCTATAGTCATGTCTTAAAATCAGGCAAAGTAATTTGCCAAAGGCAGCCCGGCGGTTTGGTCACCGCTCTCAATCCCGTTTTACAAGCCACACAAGGTCTCTGGATCGGGGTTGGTATGAGTCCTTACGATCAGCAGGTGCTTGATGCAAGCGGTAAAGTTCGGGTACCGCCTCAGGGTGATAATGGTTATTGGTTACGGCGGCTTTTTTTAAGTAAGGAAGACATGGACGGTTATTATTATGGTTATTCAAACGAAGGATTATGGCCGCTGGCACACATTGCTTACACACGGCCTAACTTTATCGAGTCTGATTGGCAGGCATACCAAAAAGTCAATCGCATGTTTGCGGATGCAATCTTGCAGGAAGTTGGGGACCGCAATGCCTTTGTGTGGGTTCAGGATTTTCATTTAACCTTGGTGGCTAAATATTTGCGCGAAGCCAACAAACCCAACATTGTCACATCACTTTTTTGGCATATTCCTTGGCCCAATTCGGAAGTTTTTCGCATTTGCCCGCAAAAGAATGAAATCCTGGAAGGTTTGTTGGCTTATGATATGCTGGGTTTTCATATCCGTTACCATTGCGACAATTTTTTTGCTTCCGTAAACCGCGAACTCGAATGCCGCATTGATTACGAACGGCGTTCGGTCAGTATTCAAAATCATGAAACCTTGGTGCGTCAATTTCCGATTTCGGTAGATGCGACGTACATTTCCCAAGAGGTGGAGCAGCCGGAGACGGTTGAAAGATGCAACCATTTGAGAGATCATTTTAACATTGGCGACCGCAAAATTATTTTAGGGATTGATCGCATTGATTACACCAAAGGCATTCCGGAAAAATTAAAAGCACTCAACCGATTCCTTGAAAAACACCCGGAGCAAAAAGGACAGTTTAGTTTCTTGCAATTGGGGCAAATCAGCCGTATTCATATTCCGCGTTACAAACAACTCAATGATGAAATTAACGCCTTGGTAGAAGAGATTAACTGGAAACACTCTGAAGGTACCTGGCAGCCTATTATTTTAGACCGTTCCTACATTGATCAGGCCGACATCAATGCGCTTTATCGGATGTCGGATGTTTGTGTGGTGAGTTCGCTTCATGACGGCATGAATTTGGTGGCGAAAGAATTTGTGGCTTGCCGTCCCGATTTGAACGGGGTGTTGTTGCTCTCAGAGTTTACCGGTGCCGCGCGGGAATTAACGGATGCCGTTGTTTTTAATCCTTACGACACGGAATCATTTGCAGATGCTTTGCAAATGGCTTTGACCATGCCGCTTGAAGAACAGGAACGCCGGATGCGGCGGATGCGGGAAATCGTTTTTCATAACAATATTTACCGCTGGGCAGGGAAAGTCCTTTCACAACTTTTAAAATTTGAGTTTCAAGAAATATAATGATGAAGCGTCTCAAGCATGAGTGGCAGACGCTATCCAAAAGACTTCAAACCGTTAATCTCGCCCTTTTCCTTGATTATGACGGCACGTTAACACCGATTGTTCGTCATCCGCGTCTGGCCAAACTTTCGAACCAACATCGGCAGATTTTACGCCGTTTGAATCGTTGTCCTCATATTTGGATGGCCATTGTCAGCGGCCGAGAACTGAAGGAAGTGAAGCGTTTTGTCCGCATCCCTTCCATGACCTATGCCGGCAATCACGGTTTCCAAGTCTCGGGACCTGGTCTACACTTGGTTCATCCGCAAGCTAAAAAAAGTGCCCGTTTATTTCAAAAATTGTTGCCGGCTTTACGCGCTGAGCTCAAAACCATTTCCGGTTTGTGGGTGGAAAACAAGCAATTAACTTTGAGCATTCACTACAGACAGGTGCGAGCCCGGGATGTTGCCAGAGCCAAACAGACGCTCCAGAAGATTTTAAAGCCCTTTTTACGTCAAAGACGACTCAAAATGACTGAAGGAAAAAAAGTGTGGGAGCTCAGGCCGCCGGTGACATGGCATAAGGGCGAAGCCGTGAAATGGCTTTTGCGTCAAAAGCAATCCAAAAGCAAACGGCCTTGGCTGCCGATTTTTATAGGGGATGATGTGACGGATGAAGATGCTTTTAAGGCAGTGAAAGGGCATGGCATCGGGGTCAAAGTAGTATATAATTTAAAGAGAAAGCCGGTCAGGAGCCAAGCTTCCTATGGTGTCGCATCCGTACGAGAAGTATTTTGGTTTCTGCAGGTTCTACAGCAATTGAGGGGTTAACAATTCTTCATGGGAAGTGACAAACGGCATCGCATTGAAAAACCATTTCGCTTTTATAGCCGTGTCCACCTCCTCGAATTAACCGGTCTTAAAGTTTCTAATCTTGAAGGGCTTTTGGAGCATATCAAAACCATTGATGGCGCTTCTATTTATCATCACACACACCATTTTCTGCAACAACACCAATTTTCCTCACCGGAACCGCCTAATGACTTTGCTTTTTGGGTGACCAAAGCTTTAAATGATAAACGTTTGGGAGAAAAGCTGGCCGCAATTAACATATGCGAATTTGGTTCCATTAATACTTTACGGCAATCGATTGTCCATACGCTTGAAACTTACCTAAAGGCACATCCGGAGGCAGCCAATCGCAGCGTCGTGGAGGGAGATGAATTTTATTTTCTAAAATCGGTTAGTTTTGTTTTTCCGCTGCCTTATGAAGTACAGTCGCTTGAAGCTTTTGCGGAAGTCATTCGAAAGATTACGATTCATTCCATTTACTTTCACATGTTTGAAGCACGCCTCAGGATGGCGAAAGGCACCAATGACTTTTCTTACTGGCTGGAAACGGCTGCTTGGGAAGGTGAGTTGGCCAAGCAAATTGCCCGATTAGACCCTTATACGTTTACGATGGAATCACTGAGAAAAAAAATCATCGAGTTAATCGAGAAACGAATCAACTTATGAGCGTCAAAACTTTTCATTTGAAGGATTACGAAAAAATTGTCGGACATCAAGTGGTCGAAGAGCTTTACTTGATTGGCGAAAGAACCAAAGGCTTAAAAATCCGCAATGTCAATTCCACGGCGGTGGGCGGAGGTGTGGCAGAGATTCTGACGCGCATGATTCCACTGTTAAAAGATGTCGGCGTGGATGCTTCGTGGGATGTCATTAAGGGCAACGCGCGGTTTTATCAGGCCACCAAACGATTTCATAACGCTTTACACGGCAATGCAGCCGATTTATCCGAAGAGGATTTCGATGCTTTCTTGGCAACCAGCGAGGAAAACGGCAAAGCCATGGACATGTCCGGAGACGTGCTTTTTATCCACGATCCTCAACCAATTACTTTAATCGAACAAAAAAGCCGCCAAAAAGGCAAATGGGTTTGGCGGTGCCATGTGGATGTTTCCAATCCCGATCAACGTGTCTGGGATTTTCTAAGACGTTACATGGATCAATATGACGCCACAGTTTTCTCGGCGCCCATGTTCAGCCGCTCGCTGCCCAACCGCCAATTTTTGATTGCGCCTTCCATTGATCCGTTGGCCGAAAAGAATAAGGAACTCTCTGAGAAGACCATTCAATCCGTTTTAGATAAATACAAGCTTGATCTCTCCAAACCCATGGTGACTCAGGTGTCGCGGTTTGATTATTTAAAAGATCCGATTGGGGTGATTGAGGCTGTTGAAATGGTGCAGCGTTATGTGGATTGCCAATTGGTTTTGGTGGGCGGGGAAGCCGCGGATGATCCTGAAAGTACCGAAGTGTTGGCAAAGGTGAGAGAGCGGGCACAGAAAAACCCTGATGTGCATGTGCTGGCCATTCCCTCGGGAAGTGATGTTGAGATTAATGCGCTTCAGCGCGCTTCCGCGGTGGTGGTTCAAAAGTCCATCAAAGAGGGTTTTGGCCTGACGGTTTCGGAGGCGCTTTGGAAGGCGAAACCGGTTGTGGCTTCGGCGGTCGGAGGCATTACACTTCAAATTACACATCAGTATTCGGGGCTCTTATGTCATAGCGTGGAAGGGGCAGCTCATCAGATTAAACAATTACTGCAAAATCCAAAATTTGCCGAAAAGCTGGGTAAAAACGGCCAAGAACATGTGAAGCAGAATTTCTTGTTAACCCGTCATCTGCGCGACTATCTGCTGTTGTTCCTTGCTTTAACCCATGACGGGGACGTAGTGCACTTGTAAATTATCTTGAGGAAGAGAATCATTTCATGAAAAACGGTTTTCAGCAGCGGTTGACTCAATTTTTTCCGACAGAGCGCATTATTTTCCCAACCTTATTGGCTACTTTGGTCGGCATTTCTATTGGTTTTGCGGTTGTGTTTTTTATTAAAACCATTGATCTAAGTGAATATCTTTTCTTTGGAGCAGGTCGAGGAAAACTGGGTCTGTTGGGACCTTATGCGGTGGTATTTATTCCTGCTTTAGGCGGTCTTTTAGTCGGGTTATTGGTGACGTTAGGTGCCAAGCAAGCCGGCGGTCATGGTGTGCCGGAGGTGATTAAAGCCATTGCCCTTAAGGGCGGAAAAATTCCTATTTTTTCTGTTTTGATTAAACTCATTGCTTCCGCTATTTCAATTGGTTCAGGCGCGTCTGTTGGCCGTGAAGGTCCTGCGGTTCATATCGGCTCAGGCATTGCTTCATTTACCGCACGCATTTTTAAACAAAGTGAAGCACGCATCAAAAATTACGTCGCCTGCGGTGCGGCAGCCGGTATTTCGGCCGTTTTTAACGCACCCATTACGGGTGTGATGTTTGCTTCTGAAATTGTCATTCGCGACTTTGGTGCACGCGCGCTCAGCACAGTCGTGATTGCTTCGGTGTCTGCCAGTACGATCAGCCGTATGTTTTTGGGGCACTCACCGGCATTTACCGTTCCCGTTTATAGTGTCTGGCATCCTTTGGAACTAATTCTTTATTTTACGTTGGGTATTTTATCTGCTTTTGTATCACTGTTCATGATTAGTTCGTTGGACCGTTTGGAGCGCGGATTTGAATCTTATCAAGTGCCGGCATGGTTAAAACCGGCCGTGGGCGGTTTTATTGTCGGGTGTATCGGGCTTTACTATCCGCAAGTGTTCGGCATGGGTTTTCATTCCATTGAAGGCATGCTAAACGGTGCTTTGGGTTCGGTCATGCTGCTTTTAGCGCTGGTTTTCATGAAAGCCGTGGCAACCAATGTTTCCATTAGTTCGGGAAGTTCAGGCGGTGTTTTTGCTCCGGCACTTTTCATCGGAGCCGCGTTAGGCGGTGTCGTGGGAAAATTGTTTTATAACCATTTACCGTTTCCCGTGGCGCCTCCCGGTGCTTATGCTTTAGTAGGCATGGCGAGTGTGTTTGCGGGCGCTTTTCATGCTCCGGTGACGGCGATTTTGCTCGTGTTTGAAATGACGGGCGACTACCGAATGATATTGCCGATCATGATTGCGGTAGTGGCTTCGACATCCATTTCACAGTTATTCAGCCGCGACTCGATCGATACAATCAGTTTAAGGCGGAGCGGCATTGACCCTGGTTTTTTTGAAGAAGTGAAGGTGCTCGGCGCTTTGCAGGTACGGGATGCGATGACAGCTCAATTTGCCACCGTTCACCGAGACTTGCCCGGAAAGTTGCTGCTCGACAAAATGGCGAAAGAAAAAGATAAAAGTATTTTTGTTGTGAATGACCAAGAGCAATTGGTAGGACTCATCAAACCCGAAGAGGTGCAAAAAGCGCTTTTTGGGGAAGACATGACGGCGATTGTGGCAGATGACCTTATGTATCCGTTGGAGGAGCATTGTTTTGAGGATGAACCGCTTAGCGAAGTAGCGCATTTTATGATGGAACGGCACATCACGCAAATGTCCGTCATGGATTCGGTTGATCCCAAAAAAGTGGTGGGGGTCATCAAAAGCGAAGACATTTTTCATGCTTACACGGAGGTAACCGAAAAACGTTCCAGTCTCCTTAGCCGGATGGAGCACGAAAGCAGTCATGCCAGCGGGATGGTTCAGATTCGCTTTGTCATTTCACCCCGCTCGACAGTCACCGGAAAACCCATTAAAGAAATTAATTTACCGGACGGCATTGTCCTGACCTCGATCAAACGCCGGCAAGCTGTTTTAATTCCCGAAGGCAACACGATTTTGAAAGCCCGCGACAAAATTTGGGCTGTCATGATCCCGTCTCAGGAAGAAGTATTTCGCAGTTGGCTGAAAGATGCTCAGTTAGCGCCTTTTACTTTTGATGCGGCTTATTAACGGGAGACAATCCTGGCCTCTGAAAGTTCCACTTCACAGCAGTCGATAATTGACATATGAATCTCGGCAGCATACTCAAAGAGCGCGGTCTTCTGAATGCGGATCAATTGATTAAGGCCGAATCTTACGCTCAATCGAAAAAAATACCGTTAGGTTCGGCGATTCAGCGCCTTAATCTTGCCGCCAAAGAGCAAATTTACATGACGGTAGCCGAATCCATCGGTGTTCCTTATGTGGATCTATCCAGCTATGAAATTTCTCCCGATTGCACAAAATTGATCGCGCAAGAAACCGCGCGGCGTTACCGGGCCATTCCGCTTTTCAAAATCCAACAAACACTCACAGTCGCCATGGAAGACCCCACCAAATTGGCGGCGATTGACCGGATCCGGCATGAATCCAAAATGGAAATCGAATTGTGTTTGGCCGCCCCTGAAGACGTGCAAGAAGCTTTAGACCGTTACTTTGGCGTTTCGGGGACCATTTCGAAATTGCTGGCTTCTTTAGATGCCGAAGACAAAGTCCGCCGGCGCGGAAGTGCGCCGCCCAAAGCAAAGCCGCTTAGCTTTGAAGCAACGGGGGGTGAACAGCCGATTGTGCAATTGGTCAATTTGATAGTCGAAGAAGCCGTGGAGCGGGGCGCCAGTGACATTCATATTGAACCCGAAGCAAACGAACTGCGCGTTCGTTACCGCATTGATGGTGTTTTGCAGGAAGCTCCTTCGCCGCCCAAACACTATGAAAGCGCGATCGTGTCGCGCTTAAAAGTGTTGGCCAATTTAGATATTGCCGAAACCCGCATGCCCCAGGACGGTCAAATGAAAATCCAAGTCAAGAGCCGGGCCATTGATATTCGTGTCTCGGTCGTCCCGACCATTTATGGGGAAAACGCGGTCTTACGTATTCTAGATACCAACCGCGCTTTGCTCGACTTAAAACAATTGGGTTTTGCCGATGCCATGCTCCATCAGTTTGAAGAACTCATCCGAAAATCCTACGGCATGATTTTAGTCACAGGCCCTACGGGCAGCGGCAAAACCACTTCACTTTATGCAGCTTTAACAGCCATTAATTCGGTTGAGCGCAGCATTGTCACCATTGAAGACCCGGTGGAATTCAAATTATCCCTCATTCGCCAAATCCAAGTGAACCCCAAAGCACAGCTGACGTTTGCCAACGGGCTTCGTTCCATTGTGCGGCAAGATCCGGATGTCATTATGGTCGGTGAAATCCGTGACTCCGAAACGGCCCACATTGCTACGCAAGCGGCGCTCACGGGCCATTTGGTTTTTAGTACGCTGCATACGCAAAATGCGGCGGGAGCCATTACGCGATTAGATGACATGGGGGTTGAGCCGTTTTACATTTCCTCATCGCTTCTATGCGTGGTTGCGCAGCGGCTGGTGCGTACCATTTGCGGGCAATGTAAAAAAACATATGATCCGCCTTCGGATATTCTAAACGCGATTCCGGCCAAGCACCGTTCAGAGATGAAGTTCTATAAAGGAAAAGGCTGTCAAAAATGCCAGCAAACGGGTTATCGAGGCCGTATTGGTATTTTTGAATTGCTTCGCATGACCGATGCGATCCGCCGGATGATTGCCAAAAAAGCAGTCAGTGCCGACATCCAACAACAAGCCGAAGCTGATGGCATGCAAACTTTATTTCTTGATGGTTTGGAAAAAGTGAAAGCGGGTATTACCACCATTGATGAAATTTTGAAAGTGATGTAGTTTAGAGATACCAGAAACCGGTTTCATAAGTCCTCGTAAACCTAATAAAGACATGTCATTGCGAGCTGAAGGCGAAGCAATCTCAGGTTTTAAAGAGGGATTGCCGCGTCGCTCCTTCGGAGTTCCTCGCAATGACGTGAATAAGGTAACTTATGAAGCCGCTTCCAGAAACCGGTTGCCAGTCAGCAGGTTAGTGATTCAGAAAATTTCAGCGGCACCTGGATTCTGGTTGCTGTTTTCCGGTTACTTGCTAAAGGGAACACACGTGCCCATTTATCGTTATAAAGTCAAAACCGCGCAAGGTGAAGTGGTCACCGGTGCGATTGATGTTGAGAACAAGGAGTCGCTTCAAAAACAGTTGCGCACGCAAGGCCTGAGGCTTTTAGCGGCACAATTGGTTTCCACCAAGCCTGTTCCGGATGAAGACCGGTCCCTTCTGGTCGAACAAAAAAGAATCCGCGTTTCAAAAGCCCGTGTCCGCGATGAAGATATTTTAATGTTTACCCGTGAATTGCACAGTCTGGTCCGCTCCGGCATTCCGATCTTAAGCGGACTGCATTCCATGGCAGCCTCCACGAGTCACCGGACGATTAAAAATGTTGTTCTGTCTTTAGCCAATGATGTGGAAGCGGGCGAGCGGCTCTCAGATGCCATGCGCCGTCATCCGAACGTTTTCGAAGAAGTCTATGTGAGCAGCGTGGTAGCCGGTGAAGCGGCAGGGCAATTGCCGGAAGTATTAAGTCATTTAATTTCACTGCTTGAGCACCGGATTGAAACGCGAGGCGATATTCAAACGGCGACCCGTTATCCGTTAATTGTTTTAATCACGCTCGGTATTGGGTTTGGGATTATCATTAATTTTGTCATTCCAAAGTTTGCCGGTTTCTACGCCAAATTTAACGCCGAACTTCCGCTGCCGACAAGGTTTTTAATTGCCTTGGGTCATTTGACTTCCCAGCACGGTCTCGCTATGTTGGTCGTGCTTACTATTTGTATTTTCGCGGTTCGTATTTTTCTGCGTACGCCGATCGGAAAAAGTAGGTGGGACCAGCTCACGCTTCAAGTGCCTGTTTTTGGTCCGCTGTATCATAAAATTGCGTTATCTACTTTTGCAGCAACACTTGAGATGCTATATCGAAGCGGTGTTCCTATCACGGAAGCTTTGCGTGTTGCCGCGCATGTGACCGGTAATGATATCGTAAGGCGCGGTGTGATCGACGTGCGGGAAGGTGTTTTGGCAGGCGAACCGATTGCGGCGGTCATGAAACGGCATGCGATTTTTCCTTCGCTCATGGTGCAAATGATGTCCACTGGGGAGCAGACGGGTAACTTGGATCAATTGTTGCGTGATTTGGCCAATCATTACGACCGGCAAGTCAAATATGAAACCAAGAACCTGACCACTTTAATCGAGCCCATGCTGACCATTTTATTAGGAGGGATGGTGCTGGTATTTGCCCTGGGTATTTTCTTACCCATGTGGAACATGATTCATCTCTTCAGATAATGCCTTGGGGTGTCTTGGGGTCAGCACCTGAAGTTCATTGACATTATTTAATATTCTTAATGAAAGCTTCAGGTACAGTCCCAACCAACCCTTAATATATAAATTGGAAGGTTGGGACAGGTCGGGGTCTGACCCCAAGAGTATTGAACTTAACGTATTCTGTGGTATGATAATTAAAGTTCAGTAAGCAGTTTTAGTTTCTATGTTTTCATGACGTTATGTTATAAAGATATCACTGCAAACGGAGGTCGTGCAATGAAAAGTCGTCGTTTATCCCGAAAAGGTTTTACCCCGTTAGAGAATGAATCAGTATTAATTGGAAGTCATGACAAAAAGCCTATTGATTGTCAAAGTGGAAAAACCCGCTTGAGAAAGAAACGCTCTCTAACGGGGTTTACGTTAATTGAATTAGTGATGGTCATTGTTGTATTAGGTTTTCTAGCGGTTGCCGCATTGCCGTCCTACTTTGATATTTCAACCGCTGCCCAAACAGCCAATGAAGATGGTGTCGTTGGCGGTGTCCGAGCCGGCATTGCCACCCAATTTGTATCAGTGTTTACCACCGGAATCGGAACGCCTACATTTCCGGCTTCATTGGATACAGTAGGTGTTGCAACTACCTGTGATTCGGCTAACCCATGTTTTTCAACAGTATTACCAGGCGGTGTAACAGACGGTAATTGGACAAAAACAACCGCCACGCAATACACGGGCCCAAACAGCGGAACGTATACTTACAATTCATCAAACGGCACTTTTACATCACCCTAATTTATTTATTCTCTGTTTTTCCTGTTAAGTGCTGCTACTGATGGGAAACTATTATTTCCATGTGATAACATGTATTTTCACACAAAAAGTATTACTCCGCCCACGGACGCTCAAACAGTTCTATCAATAATTAATAGAAAAACTTCCCTAACGCAATCCGTTAGCAACAGCACTCTTCAGAACTTAACCTTATGCTGAATTTTCGCGCTGAGCGATGCAACCGAGTTTCTCGCGGGGCGGGGTTTACGCTTATTGAGCTCACCATCATCATTGTGATTATCGGTGTTTTGGCTGCTGCTGCTATTCCGCGTTATCTTGATCTCACCAACGAAGCAAAATTAAATGCCACCAAAGGTATTTTAGGTAATATGCGTGCCGCCATTATGATGCAGCGTGTGGATAACATCATCAAAACAGGTCAAGACCGTTTTCCGTCGTTAGCAGATATTCAGGATAATCCTTTTCAAACGGGTTGTACCGTTTTAGAAACGGGGGATCTTCCCGACAATCCTTTTAGTACAGGCTCGGATCCGGACGGTGTGGTGAGTACCACAGGCCGCCCCGTACCGACCGGTACGGATGGGGCGTGGGCCTATGATCCGCGAACGGGCGGTTTTTACGCAAACACCAAGAGCGGGAATGGCGAGGAACTTTTCTAATTTAGTAACTTATATGGGGTCAGACCCTGACCTGACCCCAAGACTAAGGGTCAGGTCAGGGTCTGACCCCAGGAAGAAGCGTTCCCTGTCTCTAACGGGGTTTACCCTCATCGAAATCCTGGTTGTTTTCACCGTCATCGTTTTTCTTTCCGTTTTTGCACTGACTAATTTCATCGATTTCTCCGCAACCCGTATCGAGGGGGCTGCCAAACGCATTCAAACCGACATTCGTTATATTCAGCAAATTGCGTTGGCGCAGCAAAGAAGAACGCGTATCACCTTTGATGCCGGCACGGATAGTTATGCGGCTGAAATGGAAAACACGCCCAATGCGGAAGATTGGACGTCGATCAATGACCCGCTGACCCGCCAGACTTTTCAGGTTATTTTTAATACGGGCGACTATCAAGGGGTTGATATCACAGGGGTGACGCTTGGCAGCGGGGATGTTTTGATATTTGATGAGATGGGCGATCCTTATACGGATGGAAACGTCGCTTTGGTAGAACCCGCCAATATTGTTTTAAACGGGACGCGTCAGATCCAAATCACAAGGGAAACAGGCCGTGTTCAAATTGTTTAACCCGTTAGAGACGCACGGGGTCTGACCCCAGGAGTACTACTAAAATGCTTATCCAATTTCAAGTTGGAAAGACGCAATTGCAAAAAAGACGCTCTCTAACGGGGTTTACCCTGATCGAAATCGTGATTGTCATCGTGGTTCTTTCGCTGGTAGCAGCCACACTTCTGACGGTGATGGGTGCCATTAGTCAAAACGTGATCCTTCCTTTCATGACTCAAATTGCAACCGGGCTCGCTGAAGAGCAGTTTGAACGCGTGATCGGACTTCGGTTTTCACAAGTCACAGACGAAGGGCCGGCAGCATTTGCGTTTCCCTTTACGGATTATTCGTATGAGATTACCGTGAGTCCCGTTCCGGCAAATCTTTTTAATGATCCTTCCATGACACGTTACAAACAAGTGGAAATTGAAGTGAGTCACGCCTTAGTTGGCCATGTGAATGTGTACACGGTGGTAACCAATCATTAACGGAGGGCTCGGGGCGCGGGGTCAGGTCCCGGACCTGACCCCTGAAATGGATGACATGTTAAGTCGAATGATGCAAAAAAGAAGAGGGTTTACCCTTGTCGAACTGGTGATGGTGATTGCCATCATCGGGATCATGGCAGGCCTCCTTGGCCCTTTTTTGATTGTCACCGCTGATGCGCTGGATTTAATGTCCGTACAGTCCAATCTACAGGAAAGCGCTCAGGCGGCACTGGAACGCATGAGCCGTGATATTCGGCGGCTTCGGGATGATGAAAGTGTGGTGAATGCATCTTCCAGCTTTTTTTGGTTTTATGATGTGGATGACCGTCAAATGATTTATATTTTGGTCGGCAATACTTTGGTCCGGGTGATTTTTCCCGTTACACTTCCGCTGACTGTTCTAGCCGATCACGTTCAAACACTTTTGTTTCGCTATTATGATGACGATGGAAACCTCATTCCTTCTCCTGTGGTCGGATTGGGAACCGCCACCAATATCCGCCGCGTTCAAGTCGATATTCTTTTTGCAGACGGCAGTAAAAATTTAGTCGTGGAAGATAACATTAGACCGAGAAATTTAAGACATGAATCCGATCGATTCTTTTAAAAGCTTGGGGTCAGGTCCGGGACCTGACCCCAGGAAAAAAGGTGTTTCACTGATCGCAGCCGTTGTGCTCATGCTGTTATTGGGCCTTTCGGGTGCCATTGGTTCGGCCATTGTGGCCAATGCCGGCATCCGCACGGTGCATACAGCACAAAGTTTACAAGCCTTAGGCATTGCGCATGCCGGCATCGAATGGTATTTGGAACAATTGGAAGACGATACCGATTGGACTGATCAAACAAATGAAGTTCGCTTATTTGGGCCGCCGAGCACAGTGAGTAGTTTTACAATCCAGATTAACAATGCGTCTGCTACGGAAGTGAATTTCACATCCCTAGGACTTTTGGCGGGTTTGGATGGACGGACCATGCAGCGCCGTTTAACGGTCACGGCTCAAAAAATGCCGTCCGCTTTTCTTTTTGCCTTGTATCAAGGCGAAGACCCGGGGGCTAACTTGGAAATCAGAAATTCTTCCGTGGTCACAGGGGACATGTGGTCGCGGGGTTCAGTCAATGTTTTTTCTGGTAACACGGTACAGAATGGTTTGGTGTATGTGCCTGATACCGAAACGGTGAGTGGTGCCGGTACGTTTACCGCTAAACAAATGACAGCGCCCTATCCCGCGATGCCGCAGATCACAACCACCAGTTACACCACGCTCATGGATGGATACGACACTACGATTGATACCGCTTCTGGTGCGGGTGATGATCCGCGAAATAGCGATATATTTTTATCGGGCAATACCATTTTGGCCAGAAACTTTTCAACATCAGGCACCATGACCATTACCGGGCACGGCACGATCGTCGCATTTCGAAATATGGACCTGCATACCGGCAATGGCGGAACGCTCACCATCACACCATCCGGTGGGGACATTGTTTTCTTAGCAGGCCGCAATCTGGAAATCGGTAATACCAATGGCAATTCCACAGTTACAGTGAATGGCTCTGTGACACCCGGCAGTACCTGCCGCTTTTATTCAGAAGCCATGACCAATGCGAGTCAGCGCGTGCGGGTAAGCGGCAGTAATACCAATGTACACGGAGCTAATTTTTATGCGCGCCGCCGCATCTCAGTGGATAATAATGCTGTCATTGATCAGGGGAGTCTGCTTTATATTGATCGCGCCTCTTCCGCCAATAACAACCAAATTGATATTACGGGTTCCGCCACGGCAGTCATCGGCTCTGTGATTAGTACCGGTCGGAATAATCTAAACCTTAGGATCCGGAATCAAGCGACGGTAACCGGTCTTGTTTATTCGTATGACACGGGCGGCAACGGACGTTTAGAGCTCAACAATTGCACCGTAACGGGTGCGGCGGCGGCCCAAAATTTCCGTGTCGGTAATAATAACAATCGGATTCAAAGCGCAGCCGTTACTTACAGCGCCAGCGCTTTACCTTCAAGTGTTCCGAATGGATTTGAGACTTATGTTGTCAAAAAACCGAATTCGTGGGATCCTTTATAATGATGAGTGAAAAAAATCAACCCAAACGCCAAATTAATTCGCGTCAGGTACCGCGGGTGCCTGTCCAAGGCAAAATCCAACTTGTCATTTCACCCCGTATGCAAAGTGCGGTTGGCTTGGTCCAGAAACGCATTGAGGGCGAACTGACCGATATGAGTACGCTGGGTTTGGGGATGACCTCCGGCATTTTTTTACCCAAAGGGTCAAGAATTCAAGGCCAAGTCAGCTCAGCAAGGATTTTTAAATCCCGGCCGCTCCGCTTTGTCGGCACGGTGATGAACATTGGCATGCAATCGGGTCATCGTTACCGGGTTGGGATTAAGTTTGAACGGATCAAGTCTCATGATCGCGGCCTCATCCAAAACTTCATTGACCGTGAGTCAATTTAATTATCATGACCAGGATGTCCCCGCGTTTTTCTCTGTCTCAAGATCATAAAAAGCTTGGGCCCTTTATCAGTTTCTTCCTCATGGCTTTGGTTTTGCTGGTATTTTTTCAGGTCCGCACGTTCGAATTCATTAATTACGACGATCAAACCTATGTAGCGGATAATCCCCATATCACAGACGGCCTCACGCCTCAAGGTGTTGCGTGGGCCTTCAAGGCCGATTTGGTGAGCGATTCGCCAAATGCCGATTATTGGCAGCCGCTCACTTTTATTTCGCGGATGATGGATATCTCGCTTTTTGATCACCGTCCGAGCGGTCATCATTTGATGAATGTTTGGTTTCATTTGTTTAATACGCTGATTCTTTTTGTCTGGCTGCGCCGCTCAACCGGATCCATTTGGGCAAGCGGACTTTGCGCCGCTTTATTTGCGGTTCATCCGCTGCAAGTCGAGCCGGTGGCTTGGGTCACTGCACGCAAAGACCTGTTGAGCACTTGTTTTGCTTTGCTTGCTTTGTGGCAATACGATGGTTATGTTCAGCACCGCCGGAAGGCTGCTTATGTTTTAGTTTTTGTCTTATTTCTGCTCGGCATTTTTGCCAAACCGATGGTGATGACACTGCCGATTTTGTTCTTGCTGTGCGACTTTTGGCCTTACAAACGTTTTAAACAAGCGACCGCCCGAAACTTGATTGTTGAGAAAGCGCCTTTTCTTATTTTGTCAATTTTTTCTCTTTTAGTGACACTCAGGACACAGTCCTTTGTTTATCAGCTTGATTCCTGGCTCGTCATGATGAAGCGTATACCGGCCGCATACGTCTGGTATCTATTTAAATTCTTCTTGCCATTCAACTTGGCTTTGCGAAACGGCCAGCTATTCTATGAACCGCTCATGTGGCAGTGGTTGTTAGCGGCAGGGTTTTTAGCGGGTTTGTTGACAGCGGCCATCCGGTATCACAAACAAGCGCCTTACGTTTTGTTTGGCGTCCTTTGGTTTCTCGTGACGCTTTCTTTGGTGACTTTCATGCGTGGTTTTAGCGACCGGTTTATGTATTTACCGATGATTGGACTGATCACAGCTTGTGTTTGGTTGGCTCATGATTTAATAAACTGTCTGTCATTGTCCGCCAAAGGCGGATCCGTCCTCCGGCGGACGAGTGTTCAAGCGACAGTTGTTTCTCTCGTCATTATTTTCTTAAGCTTCCTGTCATACCGCCAAACCCGTTACTGGAAAAACAGCATCACTTTATTCGAACATGCGATTGAGGTGACCCAGCACAATTACATTGCGAACATCAATTTAGGCAGTGCTTTGGTGGTAGACGAATGGCGCCAAGAAGCCAAACAACCCAAACCGGATGTTCAAGAAACTGCAACGCATGATCCTGTGTTTCTCAATCAATTGGGATATGCATGGGATGAGAGGGGAGACTACGAAAAAGCCATCCGTTATTACCGTCAAGCTGTCGCGGTCAATCCTGATTATGTGTTTCCATATAATAATTTAGGTGTGACGCTTGGCAAACAAGAAAAATACCAAGAAGCCATTCAACAGTTTCAAAAAGCACTTGCCCTGAATCCTCAATACATTGCAGCGCGTTACAATTTAGCCAAAGCGTATGCCATTGAAGGTAAAATGGAAGACGCCAAAGCCGCTTACGAAAAAGTACTTTCAATCGATCCGGAACATGTTGATGCCTTGACCAATCTAGGACACATCTTCACAAGCGAATCTCAATATGCCCAAGCGATTTCTTACTATGAACGTGCGCTTCGGATTTCTCCGCGTCACGGCAAAGCCCGCTACGGCCTTGGCGTGGCTGAGAGCCAACTCGCACATCTTACTCATTCCGGATTTGCCGAATAATCATTAATAGGTTCTATTAACATTTCTAACCGGTCATTCTGAGTCCCCTCTGCCGAAGGCAGTGGAGGACGAAGAATCCAGATAAAAAGAGATCCTTCACGGCGTTTACCCTGAGATGCTTCCCGCCAGAAGCGAGGCTCGCCAAAGGCGGGGCTTCGCTCAGCATGACATCGAAGGGCTCAGGGTGACGCTTTGCCATGGCAAACGTCAACAGAACCCAGTCTTTTCCCAACAAATTTTTCTCTTTTCGTTAAAGATTTCCGTCTCCTGTCGATATTTATGATAGTACAGGTAAGAGTACTTCCTTGTTCCTGGTTCCTGGTTTTAAAGAGAGCGACTCTGAATGACATTGATCCGAAAAGGGCAGCTGGCAAAAGAGCTTAACATTCCTTGGCCGACCGTGAAGTATTACACGGCAGTGGGGCTTTTCCCCGTGGCGGGCAGAACGCCCAATGGTCAGCACTTGTACCACTTACCGCTCATTCGAGAAAAATACGAACGCATCAAAA
Organism: Candidatus Abzuiibacterium crystallinum; assembly: GCA_002787155.1. Classification (GTDB taxonomy): domain Bacteria; phylum Omnitrophota; class Omnitrophia; order Omnitrophales; family Abzuiibacteriaceae; genus Abzuiibacterium; species Abzuiibacterium crystallinum. The sequence goes on from PCVY01000023.1 coordinate 27,108, forward strand.
CGCTGAAACGTCAGCGTTTGACGATCGGTGAAATTATCGATCGTCTCAAAATGGAGAGTATTGTCCAAGAAACAAGCGCGGTTTAAGCGCGCGCGAGAGGAGAACGGCGATGACGATTATCACGATTGCAAACCAAAAGGGAGGTTGCGGCAAAACCACCACCACCGTTAATTTGAGTGCCAGCTTGGCCGAGCGCGGTTACAAAGTATTATTAGTTGATCTTGATCCGCAGGCGCACGCCACGCTGGGTTTGGGTATTGATCCTTATGAGCTCAAAGAATCCATTTATGAGATTCTCATTCATCCCGACAGGCATATTTCGGAAGTGATCCGCCGCACCTGTGTGCCTAACCTTTTTATCGCGCCTTCCAACATTCTCTTATCCGGCGCGGATTTGGACCTCAACAATGTGGTGGGACGCGAAGGAGTTTTAAAAGACCACTTACGCAAGCTCGATCCGTCCTACGAGTTCGTTTTAATTGATTGTTCACCGTCGCTCAATATCGTGACGGTCAATGGGTTAACGACAGCCAATTATTTGTTGATCCCGGTGCAAGCGCAGTACTATGCCATGGAAGGGATGAAGCAGCTGTTTAATACCGTTGATATTGTGCGCCGGCATCTCAATCATGAGTTAAAATTGCTCGGTATTTTACTCACCATGTATGACGGACGGACCAATATCTGCCGCGATGTCGCACGCGGGATTCGCGAGCATTTTCAAAACAAAGTCTTCCAAACCATGATCAATGTCAATGTCAAAATTACAGAAGCGCCCAGTGCCGGGAAACCCGTCACCATGTACGACCCTTGTTCGATTGGTGCGCGTGATTATCAACAATTGACAACGGAAGCTTTGGCCATTCTCAACGGACGCCCTTTTGCACGGCCCGAAATTCAGGAAAAAACCAACGGGGCGCTGCCGGCACCGGCCGTTGAAGTCACTTCCGAGCCCGCCGCGGAAAAAAGCGAAAATGCCGTAGTGCAGGAAGAAGTTCAGACAGAGAAAACGCCTGATCCATCACCGGTTTCGCCGGCACCCGAACCCTCTGCCTCAGAGCCTGCTGAAATTGAAACCCAAACATCCAAAGTCCAAGAAACGCCAAAGACTGAAGAAACCGAATCCGTTGATATTGAAAAAAAAGACGAAGTAAGCGTCGAATAAATTATTCACATGGCTAAGAAACCGACAGGGCTCAACAAGAAAGTCTCATCCATTTTTTCGGGCATTCCTTCATTCGGTGAAGAGAAGGAATCATCGTCACCTGAAGTCAAGCCGGAGGCGCAGGCAGCTGCTTCACTGAGCGGCGCCAAACCTGCTCAATTGCCACGGCCCATGGAACCAGGCCATCCCATACCAAAGTCAGAATTAAAATTTAATCTTGGCTCTCTTTTTCAAGTGCAGCCTCGTCCCCGGTTAATTTTTGATATCGGGTCCAGCAACGTCAAGGCTGTCTTAATGAAACCGGGCTTGCGGTCATGGACCATACAAGATGCGCGTGACAGTGAGTTTACCGTTGATCATCAAGGTGTTCGGCGGGCAGCGGGGGATGACATGGTGCTGGCATTAAAAGAAATTGCGGCGGCGCTTGATCCCAAACATGAAGCGTCGGTAGGGATGGTGATTGGCAGCGCGAACTCATTTTTCAAAGTGATCCCGGCACCCGAGGGGCCAGAGAACACGTGGCGCGAAGAAATCGTTTGGCAGTTAGCGGAAACAGCTCCCTTTTCTTTGGAAGAAGCCGAGGTGGAATGGGTGAAAGTGCCTCGGTTGAACTTGCCTCATATCAAAGGTGTGCCGCTGCTCGCTGCTGCGGTTGAACGTTTTGAATTAGACCGATGGATGACTATTTTTCGGAAAGCCGGTTTGCATCTGGAGCTGATTATCCCTGCACCGCTTGCGGTTGAATCAATGCTCACCCGTTATCGCCAGCCGGCAGCCGAATCAATGTTGATTGCAGATTTTGGCGCCGAACACACGCAGTTTTACGTTTTTGTGAAGGGGCAGTTTGTACTCATGAGAGATATTTCGTTCGGAACAGAACTCGTGATTCGCTCTTTAATCGGACCAATTCAAATTGATAATGAACGAGTTGAAATCGGGTTTCAGGAAGCCAGCACCTTGGTTCGGGAATATCAATTATTTGCCGGAATCGGGCAGTATGATTCTGCGCAGCCCAAGCGTTCCCAGTTGGCGGCCCGTGTTCGCCCGCACATGGAAAAATTGGTCAACGAAATCAAGCGGTCTATCACATATTACCAGACAGAATTTCATGGCCCCGAAGTTTCTAATGTTTTCATTATTGGCGGCGGCGCCGGTTTAGAGGGGATCGATCAATTTTTATCGCATGAACTCAATGCGTCGGTTTCACGCGTTGACTTGGTCAAAGATTTTACTTGGCACTTGGATCCGCATCTATTGAAACACACCCCGTCACTTCGCAGGACTTTCGGGGTGGTGCTGGGCGGCGCATATGTTAAATCACCTCGTATTAATTTTGCTGATTGGCAGGACCGATGGGCCTCCGTTGCCGCCCAAATCAAACAATGGTCGAAAGTAGCCATGCTGGGTGTCATGGTTGTCGCCGGCATAGGCTGGTCGTCTTTGACTGTGCAGCAGACATTGCTTGATCGTGAATTGAAGGCTGTGCAGCAGAAAATTGATCAAGCGGGTCCCGTGACGGCTAAATTAACCGAATTAGAAACGTTAGGGCAGCAAATCGAATTACGCCAGTCGCTTCTTGCGCAGGCTTTTGGTTATGAGCCTTATTGGGGAGGTATATTGAGGGAATTGAGTCATTTGATTCCCCGGGAACTGGTTTTAGATACCTTCAGTGCGGCAGAGAACAAGGGAGTGCCCGAAATCATTTTAACCGGGCATGTTCAAGTTTCGTCCAGACCCAGTGACATGGTGGTATCGGAATTGCTGCATGTTCTAAACGAATCACCCTTTTTTTCTTCGGCCCAGTTGATTAAGCGAACTCAGCAGGAAGAAGAAACAACCAAAACGACTTTTAGTGTCAAAGCAGATTTAGCCTAAACACAGGACAACAGATGGCGGTCAGACCCGAATCGCAAAAAATCGTTTTACAATGGGCTGTCAAAGAGAAAGTGGTATTGCACTTGTCTGTTTTGGCAGGGTTAATTGTTTTTGCAGCTTTCGCCGTGATAGGTCCGCGGATAGCTGATTTAAACAAACAAAAAGCAAAGTTAAAGGAGTTTAATTCTTTTTTACTGGGTACACAAGAAGCCGCGAAACGGCTGAGAAATCTAGAACAATTGCTCGCAGATCAGAGGCAGGCATTAAAAGAGCTCAACGCACAAACGCTGAAACGAACTTCCATTGCTGCTATGCTGCAGAATTTTACGGCCGCTTCCGAATCACTGCCAATGACCATTTTGGACATCAGACCGGATGAGGCACCCGCGGTCAATGATCCAAAGGCCGTCGTGCCGGCCTGGAAAGAAAACGGCTTTGATCAAAAGTTATTGAATATTCATTTTCAATGCCGGTACCAAACGCTGGGTCGTTTACTGGAACGCTTAGAAGAAACACCTTTAATTTATCATGTCACTAAACTTGAAATGGGGACCAAGGATTTAATCGCACCTAATTTGGACATTTCATTAACGTTAGCTTCTTATGTGGAAAATTCACCTCACTAAGCAGATACCATGGCACTCAGCAAAAAAGATAAAATTCAATTAGGCATCATCGTGATGATGGTCGGACTGATTATTTTTAAATTGCCGGACTTCGTGCGGTTCGTGAGCGGTACCACACAAAAAGCCTCCTCAGGCGTTCCAAATGCCTTACCGGCACTGCCCGAGAATGCGCCCGATTTTTTGAAGGCCATGGTCATGCAAGTACGCAGCGGCACCGCTCATCCTCATTTCAATTTAACGCAAGAGCGGGCTCTTAGAGAACAGCAAGCGCTTCTCAAAGAACAATCCTGGGGAAGAGATCCGTTTTTTTCGATCCCCATTGATGAATCGCGGTCCAAAAAAATCGAAGTCACCGACAGCTCCGAATTGGTTCTCAAAGCGATCTCATTAAAAGGCACAACCGCCATGGCCATTATTAACCAAACGGTCATTCATGTCGGTGATGAAATTTTGGGAATGACTGTCAAATCCATTGAGCGCGGTCGTGTGATTTTAGCGAACAGCGAACGCGAACGTGTTTTACGTTTTGGAGGCATGACATGACAAAACCAATCCAGTTTGGTTTTGTTTTTCTTATGGTGTTGGCATTAACCGTCTCGCAGGCACAGGCAGACTACTCGCCGTCAACCGTTCAAAGCGATGATTCATTGGTGACGCTGGATGTTCAGCAAACTGATATCAGAAGCGTGCTTAATCTGCTTGCCGAGCAGTACGACTTGAATATGGTGATTGATGATGACGTGACCGGCCTGATCACCATTCGTTTGCAGGATGTCTCACTGCACGGAGCGTTACAGGCCATTTTATTATCGCACGGGTACGATTATGAAACCGTGGATAACATTGTCCGGATCGCTCCGACCGAAGTCCTGGCAGGCGAAAGAGTCATTCGGCAGGAACGGCAGGGGATTGAACCGCTTGTTTCTGAGGTGATTACGCTGCAATATTTAGACGCCAGCGACATACGCCCAGCCATTGAGGCGCTTCTCTCAGAGCGCGGTTCCATCAGCGTGGTTGAACGCAAGAACTTTACCGGGTTTCAGTTTGGTGCGCAGGCTGTTCAAACCGGATCAAGCACTTCCGGCGCAGCTGGTGAAGGATTAATTCGTGATAGACGCAAAGGAGATTCTACTGCACGGTCACGATTTTTATTGGTGACCGATACGCGCAGCCATGTGGAACGCATCAAGAGCGTGATCCGCAATGTTGATGTCAGGCCGCCGCAAATCCTGATTGATGCCAAAATCTTAGAGGTAGAAACAGACACCTTAGAGGATTTGGGTATTGAGTTTGATTCGCAAGTGACGCCGCCGACAGAAAATGATCATAACAGCGTGTTAAATTTTGATTTTAATCAGGGCGTGAGCGGCAAAACTTTTCCCACGTCAAGTGATCAAGGGCTGAATGTTCAGTTTCAAAAAATCATCGGTGAGAATTTTCAAGCGGTTTTACATGCGCTGCTGCAGGATGAGCGAACACGAACGCTTTCCAGCCCGCGTATTTTGGTTTTAGACGGACAAGAAGCTGCCATTTTGGTAGGGGAACAGTTCCCGATTTTCGAAAGCACCGTTTCCGATCAAGGAACGGCCACCGAATCACTTTCTTTTTTCCAACCGATCGGTATTAGTTTGCAAGTGATTCCGCAAATTACCGCTGACAATAATATCCAGATGATCATTCACCCGACCGTCAGCTCAGTCGGTAATTTTGTGACGGGCAGCACCGGGCTCACTCAGCCCCGTATTAACATTCGCGAAGCTGACACTCAAGTGCTCGTGAAGAACAGCGAAACGCTTGTGATCGGCGGGCTGCTCGAAGACATTACAGTCGAATCTGAATTTAAGGTGCCAATTTTAGGGTATATTCCTTATCTGGGAAAACTATTTACACGTACCCGGACCGATGTGGATCAAAGAAATCTCATTGTTTTTATTACGCCTCAAATCATCAGCCCGGATGTTGGGTTGAGTGACAAACGGGCCAAGGAGGCATTCCTGGGCATTGTGGATTCGGATCGTTACGGTTTCTTGCATGAAAGGCGTGAGAATGTTAAAACACATATCCAAGAAGGTGTGCGTGCTTTTCATTTAGGTGATTACGAAGTGGCCCGGCAGGCATTTGAACGCGTTCTGCGCTTGGATGATCAAAATCAAACCGCCCGTGAGTACCTCAATAAGATCTACAACGCCCTCAGAAATTGATGATTTTTTACCCCCATCTCATCAGCCCTGATTTATAATAGAAATTAGCGCCGTGCGCGAGTTTCTCCCTTTCCCCTCAAATAAGGGGGAGAGGAAATTCGGAATGTCAAAAAATAGATGATCTTATTACGAAAGATTATTTTTTACCTTTTTGTCGTCATTTACATTGTCGTTTGCCCCATGGTCATCATGTACGCGATTGGCTACATCTATCGCCCGGGCGCTCGGCAGGAACTTGTTCAGACCGGATTGATTTACCTTTCTACGGTACCGCCGGGTGCTGCGGTGTATTTAGAGGGAAAACGTTTTGCTCAGAAAACACCCGCCATGATTCGTGATTTGTTCCCGGGGCAATACCAAGTCACGATGTCATTGAAAGGGTATGAAGACTGGTCACAGTCCGTTCCGATTACGGCAGAGCAAGCTTCTGTGTTGGATCACGTGCTTTTCCATCCTAAAAGATGGCCGATTCAAACATTATCAAGCGGCTCTTTTCACAATTTTCAAGTGATCCAAAATTTCCATGTGATTCCCAAATCAGACCTCTTTGTGCTTGAAACGGCTGATCGTCAGGTGGGCGGCCTTTACCTTTATGACACACAATCAAAGGAATTGAAACCGCTGATCGGAAGTGATTCGCCTTGGCGTTCTCAAAGTATTGAACATCTTTACGCCGTGAAAGAAAGCTCGCAATTAATTTTGTCTGCCAAAGATAAGGGAGATCTAATTTTTTTGTCTGTCAATTTAGATGACAAACCGCCGGCCATTCGTGAAATAACGTCTTTGTTCCAAGAGGAGAAACCCAAATACTTATGGTGGAGTGCTGATAACAAGGAGAATCTATTTGTTTACCGGAATCGGCAGTTACATCGTTTGAACTTAAGGCGTTATGAAGTCAATCCTGAATTTGCCGAAGGCACACGCGGATTTGGCGTGATGAAAGACAGCGCTTACATTTTGCGTTCAGACGGCATTTTTATGAAGCGTTCCATTAACGGGCAAGACGAAAAAATTCTCTTAAAAGATCAAGACCTCATGCATTCACTATTCGGAGACGAAGGATTTTTCAAGATTTATGCCTATCCGTCGGATTTGTTTCTTTTTTGGGGAGACAAAGGACAATTATTGACCAACAAATTACCTTATCAATTGGTCAGGCAAGGTGTGAAGGGTTTCGCTTATGACGTCAAGAAAGAACTGCTGCTGATTTGGCGGCGCCAAGACTTAGGCATCGTTGATTTTGCCACGCGGCCTTTTGAGCGTGATGATGTTTTTGAACCCGCTCCGCGGCTCAAGTGGGTCTATCATGGCGGTGATCAGATTAATCAAGCTTTCCTGGTCTATGAGGGATCCGCGGTGATATTTCGTGACGGCAATCAGGTGCTTTTGCTTGATTTAGAAACGTTTGAAGAACCTCATTTGAGCCCGGTGGTTGAAGTGTTCCCAAGGTCCGATATCTATTATTCAGATGATTCCGGATTTTTGTACTATTTAGATCAGGCCAAGGGTCACTTCATGTCGCTTCAAGTGGTTCCCAAGGAGTCAGTGATCCAGTTTCCGGAATGGAAAGAAACTTTTAAAAGAAGAAAGAAGCTATCATGAAGTTTAATTATACCGCTCAAAACTTGAGTGTTGAGGAGTATAAGTGGCAGCGTTTTTTTGAGATTTTACCGGGGCTTACCAGCTGGCTGATCATCGTTGGCCTGGTTGTGTTGACAATTTTTCAGCCCATTTTGGGCGCTTGCGGTGTTATTGCGCTCATGTTGTATTGGATCTTAAGACTTTCTTACCTGACCATTTTTCTGCTTATTTCTTTTTTCAGGTTTTCAATGGAAAAAGAAATTGATTGGTTGGCACTCGCACACCTCGCGAGCGGAACCGGTGATATGTCCCGGTCGAATCGGACGCGCAAGGGATTGCGTGCTTTTAAATATCGCTTAGCCTATTTGCTTCACAAAAAAGAGATTGAGCAATTAAGAAAAAATACTCAACCAGTCCCGTCGATGGATAAACTGATTCATTTGGTCATGATACCCATTGTCAATGAGCCTAGTCAAATTTTGGAGCAAAGCATCCAAAGTCTTGCGGGAGGGTCATTTTCAGCCAAGCAATTACTCGTTGTTCTCGCTGTGGAGGAAAGATCATCTCAGACGATACAAGAGAATGCCATTCGGCTGCAGAAAAGATTTCAAAAATATTTTTATGATTTTAAAATCATTGTCCATCCCGATGGCATACCCGGGGAAGCCAAGGTCAAGGGGGCAAATGTGACTTTTGCAGCCAAGAAAATGGCTGCTTACTTTAACGAAAAAGGTATTCAGTATGAAAATGTTATTTTGTCTTGCTTTGATGCCGACACGGTCGTGGATCCCCAGTACTTTGCCTGCCTGACTTATCAATTTTTAGTTTGTCCCGATCGATTGCAGTCTAGTTTTCAGCCGGTTCCGGTTTATACCAATAATATATGGCAAGCGCACGGGTTTACGCGCGTACTTGAAATGGGCGCCTCATTTTTCCAGCTCATTGAAGCCACCAATCCGGAAAAATTGGTCACCTTTTCAAGTCACAGCATGAGTTTTAAGGTTCTCGCGGATATCAATTATTGGCCCGTTGATATGATTTCAGACGATTCCTCTATTTTTTGGAAAGCATTCATTTATTATGATGGTCATTACCAAGCTGTCCCGCTTTATGTGACGGTTTCAATGGATGTGGTCGATGCCGGTAGTTGGTGGAGAACAGCCGTGAATGTTTATAAACAAAAAAGAAGGTGGGCTTGGGGAATCGAAAATTTTCCTATTATCCTGCGGGCCTTTATGAAGGCTGAACAAATTTCATTTTATGATAAATTTCGCTATGCCTTTAAAATGTTCGAAAGTCATGTCTCATGGGCGACGTGGGCTTTCATTCTGTCGTTTGTCGGATGGGTTCCGGCGTTACTGGCCAGCCGCACTTTCTCGGAAACCGTGCTTTATTACACAGCACCTCGGATTACACATTTAATTCTCAATCTTTCATTGGGCGCTTTGATCGTTAGTATTATCTTAAGTTTATTGATGCTGCCCAAACGTAAAGTCAAACACTCTTTCCTTAAAAAAACGGGTTTTACTTTGCAATGGTTTTTGCTGCCATGGACTTTTATTTTCTTGGGAGCACTTCCGGCTTTGGATGCCCAAACGCGCTTAATGTTTGGAAAATACATGACCTTTTGGGTCACAGAAAAGAAAAGGTGATTTGATGAGACGGTCTGAGCGGTATGAGAGGGGCGCATGAAATTTAAATTACCGATTGACCAAAGAGCTTGGCCGGGTTCGGCAATCCTCTTGGCGCTCTCTTTTTTGCTTTATTTTATATGTCATCTGCCTGGCTGGGCGTTGGTTGTTTTTATTTTATGGATGGGGCATTTGGTTTTTTTCAGGGATTTGCCTTGCCGTCCTCAGGAAACGAATGTCATTTATTCACCCGCCTGCGGCACGGTGGTTGACATTGAAACGGTGGCGGAAGATCAATTTTTAAAAACCGCCTGTATCAAAATAGGCATTTTTTTATCCATTTTTGACGGACATGTAACTTTGGCGCCCTTAACGGGAGAAATCGATCACATTCAATATGTCCCGGGCAAGTTTTTGAATGCCCTTAAACAGGATTCGGCACTCAAAAATGAGGCCAATTGGATCGTGTTGAAAAAGGAGGGAAAAAAAGTTGTCGTCAAGCAAATCACTGGTGCCATTGCCCGCCGCATTTATTGTGATGTGAAAGTTGGAGAAAAGGTTGCAGTTGGCCGGAAAATGGGTATTATCTGTTATGGTTCTCGTGTCGAAGTCTATATACCAGAGGGCATGAGCCGGTTACAGGTTCGCAAAGGGGATTATGTGCGTGCCGGTCAATCAATCTTAGGAGCATGGATAAATGAATGATCAAATCGGGAGTGATCATCCAGGGCTGGCATCTTGGATTCCCAATATCCTGACGTTTCTCAACTTGTGTACGGGTTTTTTAGCTTTACTCAAGATACATCAGGGTTATTTTTTTCAGGCGGTTTGGTTAATCGTATTGTGTCTTGTTTGGGATTCACTCGACGGAAACATTGCCCGGATATTTAAAGTGACTTCACAATTGGGCCGCGAGCTTGATTCTTTGGCGGATGCCGTTTCATTTGTAGTGGCGCCTACATTTTTGGTTACGATCTATATGTGGTCACAGTTAGATATCCAAGTTCTTTTCTTTGCCGGTATTTTCTTGGTGGCCGGCGTTTACCGTCTGGCTCGTTTCAATTTAAAACCACCCGTCGCTTATTACTTTAAAGGTTTGCCGACGCCTGCTGCTGCAATTGCTTTAAGCATGACCGTTCTGGCCCACATGAAAAGTGCCGATCTTCATCCCGAAATTTCCAATTTTTCTTTGTTGTTACTGATGATCTTGCTCAGTATCTTGATGGTCAGCAAAGTCCCTTATCCCAAAATATCTGCTTTACCATTCAAGAATTGGCAGATTCTGTCTTATGCCAGCTTGATCATTTTTGCTCTCACAACCTGGATGGTTAATTTGGAATCTGGAGCGGTCATGATTATTTATCTTTTTTTAGCTTTTTCACCTTTTTGTCGTCAACCTGAATCACCGGCAGTGATGGATCCCTCCGGGGCGCACGCACCTATCCCCAAATAAAGCAGATTTCATGCTCATTAGTTTTCTCCTTGGTTTCGTCGTTGCTTTGCTTAGTTGGCAGGTTAATTTAATTGCGACACATCAAGGATTGCGCTACCGCCGGAGCGCAGCTTTCGCCGCAGGGATTGGTGCTACCTTTGGGGATTTGATTTACTTAGCGATTGCGCTCACCGGCAGCATTCGATTAGAACAGTTTCCGCAAGCCTGGTGGCTCATTAAATGGATCAGTGCGCTCGTTATTATTTTTATGGCTGCGCGCATGTTTTTTTACCCCATCGAATTAGCAGATTCTCAAATGACGGCTGAAAAAGCGCATGTGCATAGTTTCGCGTTTGGTTTCATTCTGGTCGTCGGAAATCCGTTAATTCTTCTCATTTGGTTCGTGATTGTTAATTCTTTTTTGGAAGAAGTATTAAACCTTCATCGTCCCATGATGCAGGTCTTCATTTTGGCAGGTTTTTTCTTGGGCAGCTTATCCTGGTTTGCTCTATTAGCAGGTTTTCTGCTCGAGAAGATAAATCGTTTGGAAACGAAGTATCTGCAACAATTCTCGCGCGCAGGCGGTATCCTCCTCTTATTTGCCGGCATCATGACACTACTGAAACATATCTAAACAGTTCTTCACTATTCCGTATATATATGAGTCATCGGGGAATCAATCCCCGCTGGCTCAGGGTGAGAGGTCTGGAAACTCCCAGACCCCTCATATATATAAAATATGACCTAATATATGACTATTATAAAATAGAATTATATTATATTAATGTAAGTTGTTTATATATAATGACTTACATATCATATTTTTTTCATTTCTATCCTTGTAATTTACCGGATATGCGGTAGACTTTCTAAAGTGCTTTAGTAAGTCAGTTCGCATGGTAAATAATGCATGTTCATCCCTAAAAATATCCAGAGAGCCATAGCCTTTTTTCTTGCCATTTCATTCTCTTTATCGAATGGCCCAACGCTTTTACTTGCCGAAACTTATCCGGGAAGCAGCCTGCCATACCATGCGAGCTCTGTGAATCCAAATGCTATTTTGGATTCCCTTAAGCTTCCCGGTGAGTTAGGCATTGTTCAAGAGGTTTATAGCGCGGTACCAGGTACAACGGTGCCAGGTTCACAGAACCCGGCACCGGCTGTACCTGGTACCGGAATTGGTTTCAAAGTTAATCAACTGGTCATCCTCGTGCAAAATGCCCACGCCAATTATGATTCAGAGTCAAACGTCCGCAAAATCATCCAGTTCTTCCAAGAGCACTATCAATTAGGACTTGTTTTACTGGAAGGCGGGGAAGGCAAGTTAGACCCGCTTTTTTTTAAATCTTTTCCCGATGGCAAAATAAAAGAAAAACTGCTGGATCAATATTTAAAACATGGGGATTTACAAGGCGGTGAAGCAGCAGCCATTTTGAATCATTCAAACAACCCAACGAGTTATTGGGGCATTGAAGATGAAACTTTGTACCAGCAAAACAAAGCGGCCTTCTTAAAAGCCATTGTTCAAACGGATCAAATCTTAAAACAGCTTACTCAAAAAGAAGCCGCACTCGAGGAAAACATTGCTTCATTGCCTGAATCATCACAAACCTTTTACAAGGCTTGGCAGGCTTTTCATGCGGATGAGATGAATTTGCTGGAATACGTGAAAACGTTAGCTGAGCATACATCGGGTACCGGTTCTGTTGACAGTGTCATTCCCGCTCGTCTTTGGCGGGAATCTACTGTGATCGGTGCTCTTGTGCGCTCATTTCCCGAACTTGCCAAATTGTTGGAAGTAGAGAAAGGCGAGCAAGCCCTCCAAAAAAGCGAAATTGACATGACCGTCAACCAACTGTTGAAAGAATTTCAATCAACTGCGCTGCCGGCGCTGTCAGTCGAATCACAGAAAGAATGGGGCCAGCGGATCCAGGATTATCAAACCGGCCGGCTCGGCGTGGGTTTTTTGATCAAACAGCTTGAAAGTTTTCTTACCATTCCCGATGTTCTAAAACCTGCTATTCAGCACGCCCAAACCATTTCTTCCGTCCGGGGAACAGAAATATTCCATGAACTTGAGCATTTAGAGAATGCTGTTCGCGATCAATTGCCGGGGCGTGAGCGCCTTCATCAAGTTAACGAACTGCATCTCTTGAAACGGTTTGCGCGTTTAGAAATTACACATGAAGAGTGGAAGGTCATTGCGAGCGCAGCGAAGCAATCTCAAGACCAAGGATTGCTTCGGTCATTTCATTCCCTCGCAATGACAGAAATGCTTAAGAACCATTTCACTTTCTACCAACTCGCACTCAAGCGTGACGGCATTTTATCCGGCCGCATTCTCGAAATCATGCGCCGTGAATCTCAAAAAGTTTCGCTCGTGGTGACCGGCGGTTTTCATGAAAGCGGTATCAAAGAGCGCCTCCGGGCAAACGGCACCGCTTATGTTTTGATTTCTCCTGCGATTCAGGAAGTCGGATCAAACGAGGCTTACCTCAATGCCATGCACGACAAGCGTTCTTTTATGAAATATTTTCAAGGCAGTTATTGGGATGCTTTGGCAAAGGATTACATGCAGCAATCGTCAGCGGCTGCGGGTCCGCAGGAAGAAAAGTTTATTTTTAAGCAGTGGCGCGATCAACTCATCCAAAACACGCTGCAGGAGGGCAGAATCACGCAGGCAACGCGTTACACGCGCTATTTGGATTCATTTTTACAAACCGAGGGAAAACCAGCGGATGACAAAGTTGGCAGAAAAACTCAATTAGAAGGTGCTTTCGAAAGTTTCCTTTCAACTTATTTTAAACAGCATCAAGCTGATTTGAATGCCAAGCTTGATCATTTTGCGGCAGGTTTCAAAAATATGCTCACACAGGGCACCTTCACGCAAGGGGCGGTCGAAGCCTTGTTGCGTCAAACACAAGTCCTGCAAACGGCTCAACTCGCACCGGATCTCGCTTTGATTCCGGCCTGGAACCAATTTCATTTAAGTGAAGCAACGATTGAAACACTGCCTGATATCAACCAACCTCTTTGGCTCGAGCACAAGCAAAAATCCGAACTCAGGAGTGAAGAGGTAGACTCTGATTATTGGTATGCTTATGGTGAGGAATTCCTTATTTTGATGGAAGAGGTGGGGTACCGGATAGATGAAACTGACCTTGAAGGTGATATAACTCTGGAGGTAGAGACAGTATCAGACGATCGCTTTCCTAAAGATTTTAGCAAATTAGCTAAAAGTGTTCCCGAATCGGACCTCACACGTTTACGCGACACATATATCCATATTCTAAAGAATGCCATTGGGAAAAGTCGAACACTTGAGGAGATAGTTGAAGGCTTGAGCACTTTAATATTAAGGCAGGCAGGAATTCGATTAAATGACAGAAAATTAATTGAAGCCATTACTGATATTTTACTAACCTATAAAGAAAAAGGGGTGACGGGACCCACCCTGCAGCTGCGCCACGTTTATCTATTTCCAAGATATGGTGATGTGAATGAAATCATTCAATTACTGGCCAACCATCGAGGGAAACGCGGAACCTTGAGCCAAACCCAACGGCAACTGATTGCACAGCAACTCGAAAACATGAAAGAGCAATGGCAAGCAAATTACGAAAGAGCTCAAGCCGAAAAAACCGAAGAACCTAAGGTTGATGGTCAACCCAAAACCGGTGAATCGCTTTGGCTGGAGGGTCAACCAAAACCCGAACTCAGAAACGCAAAAGATTATACTCAGATGAGTGTCAAAGAATTGCTTGTAGAACTTCAATCAACTCGAAGTCAAAGTAGTCAAGTCAATTTTAAAATACTTAGGATTACCAGCGAGCTGGAGCAGCGCTCAGAGAAGATGTTAGACAGCGAGATAGTGGCGACTATCAATGCTTTACTTTCTGCATTGATGTTAATTGAGCCATCCAGCGAGGATGCGCTTCACGCTCACACTTCATTGAGGGCGGTGTTAGAACGATTGATAGAGGAAGTCTCTCAAGATGAGCTTGTTTCTATAATCCCTGTTTTACATACAACACTTGAACAAATTCACGGAACGAGCAGTCAAGCCAATATGGCCAGAGTAACCATTACACGAATATTGGAAAAACTCTCGAAAAAGGTTCCTCTCCCTGCGTTGGCCAGTATTCAGAATGCCTTACTTTTAGCGCTCAAATTGACCGAAGGTTCAGATATTGATACAAGTCACACCAGAAATAACATAGCTCATTGCTTGGCTTTGGTCACACTGCGTTATTATCAGGTTATTCATTTGACTGATAATAGGTTACCCTTCATCAGTTTAGAAAAACTTTTGTCAATGGTAAGTTCCGGTCCGGATCGTATTTCACTTTTTCCTATTTATGGGGATCTTGAAGTGATTGGTCAAATCCTGCAATCTCAAGACCAGACAAACATGATACAACAACTGAATGCTTACCGGGAACAATTGATGGCACAGTATCAAAGGGAACAGAGATCAGGGATCAGGGGACAGGGAACAGGGAACAGCTTGCCGGATCATGATCCGCTTTGGACAGCGGGGGTTGCCGGCGGCGTGAATGCGGGAGCAGGAGCTGACCGAGCAGAATTAAGAAACAAAAACTATTCCCAAATGACAGCAGACGAACTGCTGCAAGCGCTCAAGTCTGTTCAAGGGACGAATGAAGCGTCGACGGATACTAGACGAGCTCTTTCAAATGCGCTGAATGCTGCTTTCAGAAGAATGAATCAAGAAGAACTACCCGCCATTTTTCAGGACTCGCTCGCCGCGATCAAAGAAATTGGTGAAAGTGATGAGCGCACTCAAGCTAGAGATTGGATTGCCATGCCACTCTTTGCCCTCATCCAAAAGATTGACGAGGATCAGCTTGCTTTCGTCTTTGAAAATCTGATAGCTGTTCTAAGAGAAATAAAAGGATCGAGTCATGCGGCGATTCAAGTACGATTCAGCATCATACAAAATTTAATCTTGATTGTGCACCGCCGTCATCATCGATCTTACACAAGCCCCGGGGATAAACTCGCTCAGGCGCTTCACGTCCTTTTCTCAGCTGCTTCTTCAAAAGTCTGGGTTTTTGAAACGTATGGCAGTTTACATGCGTTGGATCAAATCTTTGAATCCAAAGATGACAAAACAATCATTGCAAAACTGAGCGCTTACAGGGAACAATTAATCGCACTGTCTCTAAGGGAAGAAGCGCCGCGGGTCAAGGGTCAAGAGCAGCAAGACACGGGCGGCGGATCAGGGGACACGGATCAAAATGATTCCATCTGGGCAGCCACTGTCTTGGGGCCTGCGAATGTGAGCGCCTCTATCAAAATTCATTCATCACGGTCTGAATTACGCATGAAACGCCGTTTGGATCCTTTAGATCAACTCTTGAATGATCTTAAGTCACTCAAAGGTTCGGGTGATACCACAAACGGCATCAGGGCAGATCTTGCGGATGCCCTGACAACATTGGGCAGAAAATTAACCGAATCTCAATTATTTCTTATCGTTGATCCCATCATTACACAATTAGAACAAATTGAAGGATCACGATATACGGCCAATCGGGCAAAACTGGCCATTACCTCATTCATTAATATGGCAGCATCGCGCCTTTCGCCTACTCAACTGGGCGGTTTGGTTAAGCCATTATTTAACCAAATTGTGTTCAAACGTGAACTGGAAGAATTGACTTCAAACATACCAGTTTCATTTGGCGACAGTTTGCTGGAAGTTGTCAGAGAAATCGATCAAACCCAATTACAGGAAGTGGCACGTTTACTGTTTGATTATTTAACAAATCTTCCGGATGACTTGGAATACACAAATCTAAGTCTACGTTCTATTTGCCGGGCTTTGACAATGGTATTTAAACGTATCGATACCTTCCCATGGTCGGAAGCAGTTGCTGCGTTTAAAACATTACACAGAAACACTGAGCAGACCCGAACATTCTACCCAGCCTTTCCATGGATTTCAGATGTTTTAGCCATGGCGCTCCTCAGAATGCACCAGATTGAAATTGAAAAAGGGAGGGACAGCCTTTTTTCTGCGCTTTCCCGTCTTTTGGAGTTTCATAAGGACGACACGGTTCTTTTTCTGCGTCATGGAGATTTTAACGAAGTTAATTCCATCCTCCAGTCTCACGCGGATCGTTCTACCAAAACCGCGCAACTCAATCATTACCGCGAACAATTACTGGCCTTACATCAAAGGGAACAGGGAGCAGGGAGCAGGGAACAGGGAACTCCGCCACACAGCGTCGGGCGGATCCGTCCTCCGGCGGAAGGGATCAGGTCACAGGATACGGATCACGAACTCTGGCTCAGCGGACCGGTGGGGGCAGGAGCAGTTGGTGTTGGCGCAGCAGTGTTGAATACCAAATCGGAGCTCCGAACTCATGGAGATGATGAATATGATGTCATGGGTTTTGAGTCAAAATATTGGAAAATGGATTTAAACGAGTTACTCGATGAACTTTGGTTCATCTTATGGTTCAACGAAGAAGGGTGGGGAAAAAGTTTTGATAGGAACACCATTATTGAAATTACCGATCATATTCAAAGGAAAAGTAAGGAAGCCGATCAAGATGAACTTGTTCCTGCCGCCCGGCGGCTTTTTGATGCTTTGGAAAAAACGGTGAAGTATTTCAATCGTGACACGGCGGCACCGCACTTGGCGGTTGCCAGAGCGCTTGCGGCCGTTCATTGGAAGATTCATGGTTTCAATACTTCGGAATGGTCAAACGAGTTATTTTTGACGCTCGAAGATATTTTTGTAATTGCCATCGGTGAGAAATCACTTTTCTTAAGTTACAGCAGCCCGGCTGCCATTAAGCAAATTCTTGAGCTCAAAGATCAAAATGCCATGATTTACCAACTCAAAGCGCTGCGCGAACAAATTCTTGCCGCCTATCAAAGAGAACAGGGAACAGGGGACTCCGCCGCACATCGTCGGGCGGATCCGTCCTCCGGCGGAAGGGAGCAGGAACCGCGGGACACGGGATCACATGAGCCTCTTTGGACTGCAGGGGTAGGCGCCGGCGTTCTGCTATCGGCCAAATCAGAATTACGCGTGCAATTTTTTCAGATTGCTTTAACAAAGCTCGTTGACTTTGCAAGACAAAACGCATCTCTTTTCTTTCGATATGTCATCAACCGTCAGAAGGTTGTTGAGCGGGATGATGACGATTATGAAAAAATGAGTACCGATGAACTATTAGACGACCTTCAATTTATTCACCTGGCTTATGCTTTTCGCCATGTCCCGCCTCAGCGCAGGTGGGATATTTCACTTTCGCTTGGGTGGCGCGTGCAAAAAATGACAAAACCCGAACTTCTCGACTTTTCAAGAAAACTTCTCACTATCTTAACAACCACAAAAGGTTCTAGTGAAAACGCACATCAAATAAGAAGTGCCGCTGCCGGAGTCTTTAAGGAAGTGGTTAGAATTATTCCAGATACCGAATTATTAGCTATCTTTAAGGCGCTTTTTTCAGCATTAAAAATAACGCACCAGTCGCTTAGCGTTGCCTTTAGTCACGCCGCCAGGATTGAAGAGCGTGCAATCACAGACACTTTTGAAATAATACGTAAAAGAATGCCTAAAGCTGATTTTTCGCAAGTGGTTGACGAATACTTGGCAGTGTTGGAAGAAATAAAGAATCGAAAATTTCTTTTCTGGGAAAAAACAATACAACACCAAACTCTCCATTTAATGGGGGAAGCAGTCTATTCCTTTCCGGAAGCTCAACTGAGGCGAACGGCTAAAGAATTGATCGCTATTTTACGAGCTCTCAAGGACCAGGGCGGAAATGTGAACGAAATTCGAATTTTATTACTTTATGTTTTTCGGAACATCGTCGAGCGTTTACCCGAAGCTGATCTGGGCGGCTATGTGACTGAATTACTCTCAACGTTTGATGCTATCAAAGGATCGAACGAACACGCTGGAGAAGCAAAAGGAGACATAGGTCATATTTTGTCGAAAGCAGCTGAACGGATGCCGCCCTCAGAACTACCTCATTTTGCGGATGAAGCATTGATCAGGCTAGAGTCAACGCCAAATCGGGGAAATCAAGCTTATCAGACAACGCGAGCGATGGCGGAGGCTCTTTGGGGTTTTGCAAAGGCAGTTGATCCCGAAAAGGCGGATCCGCAAAAGATGTCTAAAATCATGAATCTACTTCTTGAAAAATTAAAGCTGATCAAAGGAAAAGGTGACAATGAGGAGTGGGCCAAAATACATATCTTGCTCGCTTTAGGAGCCATAGCTAAAAAAATCCCACATCAAGAGCTTCCCGGGCTTTCCAATGCAATTCTTTCAGAGTTAACGCATTATGAGTTTAATGACGGACTCAAAGGCCGTTTAATTGATGTGCTGATAGCAATTGCAGACAGCATTGATCTTGCTGAGCTGCCAAAGATATCAAACGAGCTTCTGGATGTTTTAAAAGAGATGGGAGAATTAAATGATGACGAAGATGGAGGGTATCAAACACTCGTCACTATAGCTGTATTTTTTGAACAGATCACACCCAAAATCTCAGAAACAGAACTCCCTCGTATTTCAAAAGCATTTCTCACTGCACTCGCCGCCATCAAAGGATCTAGTTACAATCTAGACCGTGTGAGAAGGTTTGTCGGAGACGTGCTGGCTTTGATATCACTGAGGATCAATCACTTACCATTGGATAATAAGCCATTAATTGAACAGCTTCAAAAGTTCTTCTCGCTTGCTCCGGCTAGTCATTCACTTTTTCCGATGTACGGCGACCTAAATGAAATTGGGCATATTTTAAAGCTTGAAGATCACAAGCAAGTAATAGCCCAACTCAATGCCTACCAGGCACAATTACTGGCACGGTATCAAAGGGAACAGGGAACTCCGCCACACAGCGTCGGGCGGATCCGTCCTCCGGCGGAAGGGAACAGGGAACAGGGGACGGGGATCAGGTCACAAGACACGGATCACGATCTCTGGCTCAGCGGACCGGTAGGGGCGGGTATCCGGGCAGAATTAAGAAACAAAGACTATTCCAAAATGACGATCGATGAATTGTTACAGGCACTTCAAATGGGAAGGTCTGATCAAGAAGCTCAGGAACTTAAAATTGGAATTGCCAAAGTTTTAAAAGAATCAGCTAAAACCATGCAACCAACGGAACTTCAGCATCTTTCTAATAGGCTCCTTTTACTGCTAGAGGCAGCACCGGCAAAGGGGAGGGCGGGCCGGCAAACCATTCAAGCAGTTGCAGATATTTATCAAGTGATTGCGATGAAAATTGACCCTGCCGAATTGCCTAAGATTTTAGAGGCACTGCTTACCGCCTCAAAACTACCGCTCAAATATGACGTTGACGGCAGAGATGCTAAAAGGTTCATTACGATTGCATTGACAAAAGTTGCTGAACGAATCCCAGAAGAAAAACTTCCTACCATATTAAATTATGCGCTTCTTGAATTAAGCCATTATGATTTGGATGATCAATTAACATACAGTTTAATTTTTGTGCTCGATGCAGTTGCTAACCGAATCCAACCAACCGAACTGCCAAGAATTTTGCATGCCTTACTCGATAAGCTTAAAACAATCAAATCATTAGATGATAAAGATGAAGAGGATCTCATTTGGCAGGTAGTGATGATAGCAGCATTTACCTTTAAATCGATTGCCGCCAGAATGAGCGCAACGGAACTACCGGCCATTTCGAAAAGACTTCTCGAAATACGCTCGCTTGCCAAAAGAGATAGCACTCAGGCGGAAAAAACAAGAGACGCTCTCTTAGCGCCTTTTCCTGCCATTGCTGCCCGTATAGACAAAAAAGAATTACCTAACTTATTTGATCAATTTGTTGACATTTTGAAAAATACACACCGAACAGACGCATCGCCGGGATCAAGTTCTAACATGAGATTGCGTTCGCGCAAAGTATTGGCAATTATTTTTCTCAGGAACCATCAATTACCTCTGGATGATGAAACCTTGGCCAAAGCGCTTGAGAACCTCTTGGGCATTCACTCTCCTACCGATTCACTTTTTCCCATTTATGGTGAGTTCTCCGAAATCGACCGCATTTTACGATTGCCAGGCCGTGAACAAATGATTGCTCAGCTCACTATTTACCGGAAACAATTAATCGCACAGTCTCAAAGGGATCAGGGAACAGGGAACAGGGAACAGGGAACAGGGGACGGGGAACAGGGGACGGGGATCAGGTCACAAGACACAGAATCAAATGATACGCTTTGGGTAATTAGTCCTGCTGTCGAACGCTCCGAACTCAGAACCAAAGATTATTCCCGCATGAGCGTTGATGAATTGTTAAACGAACTTCAGTCAATCAAAGGATCAACTATTGATGTCAATTGGGCAAGAGAGGCCATTGCCGATACCCTCACAGAAATATTAAAAAGAATTGATCCAACCAAACTTCCCGCTATTTCACAAGCCTTGTTGACCGCTTTAAAAGAAATCAAAGGATTTGCTGATGATGCTAATCGGACAAGATGGGCCATTACCTTTTCCTTCCCAGAAATATTGCAAAGAATTGATCCAACCGAACTCCCCGCTATTTCACAAGCGTTGTTGATCACTTTAAAAGAAATCAAAGGATTATCTAATGCGACCAATGAGGCAAGACGGACCATTACCTTTTCCTTCCCAGAAATATTGCAAAGAATTGATCCAACCGAACTCCCCGCTATTTCACAAGCCTTGTTGATCGCTTTAAAAGAAATCGAAGGATCAACTGATGCTGCCAATCAGGCAAGATGGGTTATTGCCGATGCCTTCAGAGAAATGCCAAAAAGAATTGATAAGTCTGAACTTCCCGCTATTTCACAAACCCTCTTAGCTGCTTTAAAAGAAATCAAAGGATCAACTATTGGTGCCAATCAGGCAAGAGAAGCTATTGGCAAAACCCTAGCTGTTATTGTCTTTCGTCATCATCAAATCCCTGTCACCGATGAGACAAATGATTTATTGAGCGCTCTTCAAGATGTCTTTACACTTGAAATGAACGGTGTTTCCATCTATCCCATAGAAAACCATCATCCATTGAACAACCCGGACAATCCCATTCATCAAATCTTTAAACAACATGATCAAGATTACGCACAAATCATGAGCCAGCTCAATCGTTACAGGGAACAATTGAGCGCACAGCATCAAAGGGATCAGGGAACAGGGAACAGGGAACAGGGGACGGGGATCAGGTCACAAGACACGGATCACGATCTCTGGCTCAGCGGACCGGTAGGGGTGGGTGCTGGTTTAACAAAAGCCGGTCGACAGTCCGCAGACCATGATAAAAGGGTAGAACTGCGAAATGAATCACCCAACCTAGAAGACTTGAGTCCAACCGATGAGGCCCGTGAAGTTGAAGTGGTCATTAAGGCAATTCATGCATTGACAGATTCGGTTTGGAAGCAACCGCTGCCCCGTCTCAATACCCGATCGAACGCAGGAGCTGAACTTGCTTCATTAGTGAACCAGTGCGTTCACTTGATACGGGATACAAAGATGACGGTTAACGAGCAAATACAATTGGTGAAGGCGTTCCTGCATTTGCTCGAGTCTTTCGAGTCCTTATACTTGAAGACACTGGTTGGAAGTGCGAGTCATTTGCAACTGCATTGGCTGCTTAGGCACGTCATGACGGCAATACCGTTCGGGCAAATCACGCCTATCCGTCATGAGATCTATTTATCCCAAGAAATAGCCAGAAGGCAGGGTCCTTCCCGTAACACAACCTTGCATATAGATTTTCTAAGCGAAATATTAATCATGCTTGCATTGAAGCAAGCAGGTTTTAAAGGAACGTGGGATACGTTAGCCGTTGATAAAATATACAACACAAACGTGTGGAAAGAATTGGGTGATTTCTATTCGGGAACTGTCAGGGTGCGGAGGGAAGGTATCGGATTCCTGCATCAATATGCTGATGATGCTGAAATTAACAAGATTATAAATATCTGGCTGGATGATAGCGGCAATCTTGATCACACGCGTGCAGAACAAGTCATCACTCAACTTAAGCTCTATATCGATCAGTTGCTTCATCAAATTAAAATAAAAGCAAATGAAGAACCCGGGACCGATGATGCTGAACAATCAGCTGACTCTCGTCCGGAAGATATTTGGCTGCGGGGCTCGTTCCGCCCTCAAGGCGGATTGGGGCCTTCAAAATCTGAATTGCGCACGGCCAAGTCAAAATCTGACCTTGGAAAGCGCTTAACCCAATTAGCAAAAGATTTAGAAGCCGAGGTTGAAGCGCGGCAGATAAAAGGATTGGCAAAGCAATTGCTTGAGAATAAAAGCACCCGCACAAAAACAGATGCCCAAATCGAATCAGAGATCAAAGAAAAAGCGGCGGATGATGCCGCTATGGACCGGTTAATTGCTCATTTAAAAATTGCGCGCGCTCTTAAGGAAGCGGGAAATGATTTTTTGAGGGATTATGAACAAACGCATTATCTCAAATTAGCTAAAATTCAGCAGCCAAACGCTGTTTTGTGGGGTCTGCGCTTTCTGGATCTTGATGATATCCAGGATCCGGAAATTCGCCGGTTGATGGGGAAACTTCAGTCACTTTTGATGGTGAACGAGTTCTTTGGGCGTTCTAGCGCCGCCTTTGTCGAAAGCGTGCTGACGGAATTTATTGTCAACACCGTGATCGGAGATGATTTTGGCATGACGGAACTCTTGACGTCTCTTGATCCTAACCAAAACCTGATCGAATTGTTTCAAGATTGGGGCGTTAACGTTCAGCTCAAATACAGCCGGGAGCACACGGGCATTCAAGCGCTCTATGACATAGCACGTCTTTATTCCAAGGTGTTCCCGGAGTTCAACAATAATGCACGTACCGGTTTTATCACGCATGATTTCAAGGAAATGCTGAGGGAGCCTGAAGGGGATGCCGATCGAAATCAGCAGGCACGCGCGTTGGCAAGGGGAGGAGCCGCGCAAGCACTCAATCTGTTAACCATTCGCTTGCTGGGTTTGCCAGCGGGGCGCACCATGGAACAACAGTGGCAGGAACTTTTTAAAATCACCGAAAAAGGAATTCCCAATCTTCAGAAACCGGAACATTTAAACGGCGCGCGCGCCGAAGATATTTTGGCGGGTCTGGCAGAAATTTCCAAGACGTCTCAAGGACAACTCAAAGAAGTGGTGGCTGAGCTCATCCAGGGACGGTTTAAATTGCTGGTGAATCACGATGTCGAACGGTTTAAACAAATTGGCATCATCATTGGTTTTACGGGGATTGACGGTTTTGCAAAGATTCCGTTCGGCCGCTTGCGGGAAAAATATCATCTGACCGAAGGCAGTGAAGAGGAAGGCCGGCTGCTCAAAATCGTTGCCCAAATTTCCAGAACAGCCCGGGAAGGGACAGGCGGCCTCATTGAAGAAGTGTTTGATCTTTACAGCCAAGAAGCCGGCGAACATTTGGACGATTTGAACAAACTGCTTCAGGCATTTAGTTACTTTGTGCGGCTTGTGAATTTTCACCACGATTATGAACGGCTTGTCTTAGAAGGTGATATCGGCAAGGTGAACAATGAAGCGCTCTTTGTCAGCTTGCGGGATTTGAAGCGCACACTTGATATCGTGAAGAAAAACGATGCCAAAGGGATGGACATTCGCGATGCCATTGCTTCTGCTGTCAAGCGCCGCTATTACAACCGCTTGAGCATCGAAGATCGGGGTATTGTTCGTGATTTAATGGCGAGACACCGGCTGATTCATGAAAACGATCTCCTGGATTTTGATTATGTGATTGATGGTTTCAAAAACGGCAGTTCCCGAATTCGTATCTATCGCAAACGTAAATCAGGCCCGGCGCGGTTTAAACGAACGGAAGTCAAGCCCGGCGAATATAAGATGGAATTAATTCAAGAAAGCGTGGGAAAACCCGAACTGCTGCTCGAGATTCCGCTGGCTCAGCCGCTTGCCAACGTTGACCCGAAAATTATTTTAAACGAAACGACCCGCCGTAACCTGGCCAATATTCTGGATGCATTGGAAGTGGAGGAGGGAAAGCGCTTTAATCCGGTGCTCGAATTTGGCGTGACTTCAGGCGGCAAAAGTACGACGGCAGCGTTGGTTGCCAAGATTCTGGGCGTTGGTTTTACGCGCATTCAAATCAATGAACGCACCGATGAATTTGACCTTTTCGGATCGTTTCAGCCTTATGAAATCAATATCACGTTAGAAGAAGCCATCCAGCTTTTGCAGGAAGCGCTGGCCACGAACAATTATAACGGTCTTGAGGATGTGTTTAGTCGTTTAAAGTCGGATCAAACGGGACAATTTTGGGAAAATTATTTCAATGCTCAAGAACGACAGACAATCGAGCTTGGAAAGGACAGCCGTTATCCCCAGCGTTCGGTATTGGAGCGTCAACGAGCCGCCATTCGTGATAAATTAAAACAATTGGCGGATAAACAGTTAGAACTTGCTCAATCGCTCAAAAGTTTAAGCGCTCAGGAACGCCGCCTCATTGATTCCAAGACAGATAACCCTGTCTGGCAAGCGCAGCTTGCCCAGCTGCGCCGGGAAGAAGCGGAAGGTTTTGATCAGCTGAACCGCATCAAATCCATTGCATTTATGTTAAACCACGAGGTGGGCCTTCGGTATAAGGAAGGGCGTTTTCTCACGGCTTACAAGCGCGGAGATCTCATTCTGCTTGATGAAGTGAATTTAGCCAACGAAGAAATGCTGGGCGTGCTTTATCAATTACTCACTTTGGGTTATTTGGAATATAACGGCAAAGTGATCGAACCGCCTTTGGGCAAACAAGCCCGCATTCTAGCCACGGCCAATCCCTCCGGTTATGCGGGCCGCAGACGCATGAGCGAAGCTTTTATGAACCGTTTTGAAATTATCCATGTTGATGAAATGACGGATGAGGAAATGCGCGATATCGTGGTTGGGCAAATGATGAAAGATCTCATCGCCTCAGGCCGCTATACAGCCGGGGATTTTGAACAAAACTCGGATGAAGCGCCGGAAGTATGGGATAAAAAAATCAACAAGATTTTACAGGAAGAATATGGTATTACGCGCGAAAGCACTCGATTGTTAGCTGGAGTTCAGCGAAAATTTAACAGCATTTTGGCGACGGGCAGTTTTCCGCGCATGGGATCCGACTCCAATTATGTCTTCACGCTTCGGAATCTTCAACGGATCGCCGGCGATGTGAAAGAACGCAAAGAAAATGGCGAACGCATCACCCTTGAAACCTGGATTCGGGAAGCGTACGGCGAATATGCCGGCGTCCTCATGCGGCCCAGCACACAGCCTTCCTACACCGCAGAGCGGCTTAAGCCTGATGAATCATTGCCGGCGGAACATCATTTATGGGATGATCCGGATTACAAAACCATTCGGCGGGTATTTACGACTTTCATGGGTGAATTGATTGCCGGAGAAAGTCATCAAAGTTACGATGACGCTTTTGACGAACTCATTCGCCGGCATTTTGAAACCATTCCGTATGTCTATGACTCAACCGCCCATGCCATCAAGCTGGACGGTCTTCTTACCCAAGGTGCTGAGCCAAACGATCAAAACCCCATTGAACCTTTAATCGAAGTGGGGTCAACCAAAATGGTTCAAAGGCAAATTTTAAAAGGCATTCGCCGGAATATCCCAACGCTCCTTGTCGGTCAATCCGGCGGCGGTAAAACAGAAATCATCGGCGACTTAGTCAATCGCCTTGGCCGTCAATATATCAGCGTGTCTTTGGGCGATGCCACACTGGAAAGTCTGATCGGCACCATGGAATACAACCGAATGGAAAAACGTTTTGTTTATCGGCGGGGTGTGCTCGTCAAAGCCATGGAAGAAGGTTCGGTTTTGGTGCTGGAAGAACTCAACATGGCTAAATCGGGCATATTAGAAATTTTGAATGAATATTTCGATGACGGAACGTTTACCAACCCGTTTACCCTAAAACAGGTAGCGGTACACCGTGACTTCCGGTTGTTCGCTACCATGAACCCGATTCAGGGTGAGACGGGAGAAAATTTAGGCCGCGTGAGTTTGTCGCCCGCTCTCAGAAACCGCTTTCGGGAAATTTGGGTGCCGCACAAGAAAACGGACGCTGAAATGAACGAAATTTTAATCGGAAAATTCAAGCAATTGGGTGTTGAAAAAATCGAAAAAGCAACAGGCGCCAAAATCATCGGCTTTTTCCGTGCCTATGAAGAGGCTTTTAAAGATCAAGCTGATCCGGTGTATTACACCAGTCTGCGCGATTTGAATCGGATTGCCAAAATCATGGCTTATTTAATCAATGAGCTCGACATGCATGAGTCGGATGCATTGGCGCGCGCCATTGACCGCGTTTACCGTTTACGCATGCAAAACAGCGGCGCCTTGGCAGTGGTCGATCAAATTCTCATTGAGCTTAAAATCAAGATCCCGGGTGCCGGTCAATTGTCGTACCAGTCTCGGAATGGCGTCTTGGAAGTGCGCGATGGTCAAACACTGGTTGCCAAATTAGACCTTTCTTTGATACAGGCCAAGCTTCGCGACCGCATCCGCGGAGAACTCAGTGCTGATACGGATCCGGCAGAACTTGAAGCACTGACAGAGAAGCGTCTAAAAACTCTCTTGGATGAAGCTGTCTTGGTAGAAAATCCGCGCACGAAGGCTCATCTGCTGGATTTAATGGAAGCCGTCACGCTTCCTTCCGGCGAAGTGAAAAAAGGAAAATTTAACCCGATTTTTCTTTTGGGTGAGACCGCCGGCGGGAAAAGCTCCCTTACCAAATATTTGGCACTCCATCTTTTGGGCCAAAACTATACGCGCATTCAATTCAACGAACGCACGGATGAGTTCGACCTTTTTGGCGCCTATGAACCGCGCGAGCTTCACATGGGTCTGGACCGCGCTTTTCGGATTGTTCAAAATGCGATGGAACAAGGGGAGTGGGTCAAAATCAAGAAAGCCTTGAAGCTTTGGCAAACGGGGGCATTGACCGAAGATGATCTGTCCGAACTTGAAATGATTGAGAAGGTGGAAGAGCGCATTCGCACGGTAGATTTAGAGGCCTCTCAACAGATCACAAAGATCTTAAAGGATGCTTCCGAGGAAGATGTCTTAGGTGACCCCGGTCAGAAACGTGAAGCCGAACGCAAACTCAAAACCATTGCGTTTTTGATTGAAAATAACATGTTAAATGTCGAGCTGGAATTTCGCGAAGGCAGGTTATTACAGGCGATCAGGCGCGGCGATGTGGTGGTGCTGGATGAAATGAACCTGGCGAATGAAGAAGCGCTCGCTGTTTTATATCAACTCCTGACTCTGGGTTATGTGGAGTATTACCACAAAGATACCCGGCAAGTCGAACGCATTACCCCGGCACCGGGCTTTAAACTCATGGCGACCGCAAACCCCGCCTCATATGCGGGTCGTCATCGGTTGAGTGAAGCCTTAATGAACCGGTTTGAGATTCATTATGTGATGAACATGACACCCCAAGAAATGACCGAGATTCTGCGCGGTGAAAATAGTCATGAACCAGTGTTCGAACGCGATCAGTCATTTCAGACCACTGTTGAGAAACTGACATTGCTTCAAGAAAATATCAATGAAGCGCTCCGAAACGGTCAATTTCCCGAAGTGAGTTCCGACCAAGTGCAAGGCTATTTATTTACGCTTCGCAATTTGAAACGTGTTTTACGGAATACAGCAGAACTCTTACGCCAAGGCGACAGTTCGCCGCCATCTGAGTCACTCATTCGACAAGCCTACCTTGAATACTTAGGCGTCCTCGGACGTTCAGACGCCTCCATCAAAACGCTGCAGTCTCTTTTCAAAGCGCCAAAACAATTTCCCCAATTTAACCCTGATTTTCGAATTTCCTTTGAGTCAATGACTATGCCCAACGGTCAATCGGGTATTTTAGCGGGTGGTTTCAAAGTCGTGAGACGTTTTTATGAAGATGAGGCAGAAGGCGTTTCGCACGATGCAGATGTCATTGAAGAGCTTGAAGAGGGTGCAACGACTAATTTGATCCGCCAAGCAATTGCGAAAGGACTGTTAGATTCTCGGATGGCGGTTTTGCTGGTGGGGCAAAGCGGCGGGGGTAAAACAGAAATGATCGGTGATTTAGCAAGGCGTCTGGGCTGGCGCTACCGCTCCGTTTCGCTTGGTAATGCCACCCTGGAGAGTTTAGTCGGCGGTTATGCCATGGACCACGAAACAAAAAAATTCCGTTATATCCCCGGGATTTTAATCCAGGCCATGCGCGAAGGCGCCATTTTGGTTTTGGAAGAAATGAATATGGCACCGTCCGGACTATTAGAAATTCTGAATGAATATTTTGACGAAAGTACCTTTACCAATCCCATGACGGGACAGAAAGAAAAAATTCATCCCAATTTTCGGTTATTTGCCACCATGAATCCGGAAAAAGGTGTGACGAGTACCAGCGAAGGCCGTGTCGGCTTGTCGCCCGCTCTTCGCAGCCGTTTCTCAGAAGTATGGGTGCCCCATATACGGACGCAGGCGGAAACAGAGAGAATTATTCGTAAGAAATTCAGCAATCGAGGGGTAAGCCATGTACCGCCCAAAGTGACGGAAGATATTTACCGCGTCTATGACCAATACCGCCGGTTTGTTGAAGAAGGCAAAATTGGCCAAGAAAGCAACGAAGGCTATTACGTCGGTTTGCGTGATGTGGTGAAAATAATTGACCTGGTAGCGCAGGATCAATCGCGCGGCATTCCAATGGAAGAAGCGCTGCGTTTTGCCTTCAAACGAATTTTTTATTTACGCCTCAATAGCGATGCGGACCGCAAAACAGTTCAAGAAGAGATTCTAAAAACATACGACATGAGCAAGACGGAATACCAATGGAAAAGTGTGAATGACCATTGGGTGGTTAAGCGCACTCAGTGGCAAACGGCAGAAGTTCCGAAGGCACTTTTGAAGGAAAAAGGATTTATTTTAACGCCGCAAAGCCAAGAAGAGCTCGCGCTTCTGCTAGAGGCAATGCAGCGCGGCGTGACTATTCAGGGCAAAGCAGCCGCGCGTTCCTTTAATCCCATGATGCTGTTTGGTGAGACTTCCGGAGGAAAGTCTACCTTGGTTGAAATTGCCGCCAGTATTTTCCGGACCCCCTTTACCCGTATTCAAATGAATCAACGAACCGATGAATACGATTTGTTGGGCAGTTACCATCCTGTTGAAGTGAAGTTGACATTTGAACAAGCCTATGAAGTCGTTCAATCGGTTATTCGCCAAAATCAAACACTGCGTACCGCACAAGTGCTGCGGGCTTTACACATCACGGATGATCACGTGAAATCGGTTTTGCGCATAAACCCTGATCAAACGATGCCCTTAGAGCAGCTTCAAAAGCGCTTTTTAGAAGAACATGTTTTGGCAAATGCACGGCAGGGAAATCCCAAGAGCATTGAACAAATGAAAGATATCGGCGCACTCCTCTTGAACGGCGTTGCCGGCATTGAACTTATTTTCCGTGAAGGCATGCTGCTTCAGGCCATGGGCGACCGTGAAACCGGTCGACCGGGTCAAGTGGTTCTGTTGGATGAATTTAATTTAGCCAATGAAGAAGCAATCGGCATTCTTTATCAACTGCTAACGCTGGGATATATCGAATTTCAAGGGCGGAAAATCTTTCCCGGTAAAGGGTTTCAATTAATTGTGAGCGGCAACCCTTCCCGCTACTCGGGCCGAAGGCGGATGAGTGAAGCTTTTATGAACCGCTTTGAGATCTTGAACCGTCCTTCAATGACCAAAGAGGAAATGGTTAAAATCTTGACGGAGAAATATGCTTTAGAAGCATCGGGGATTTCGAAATCCGGCATCGAAGCCCTGGTTGATTTGCAGTTCGACATCGAAGAAACGGCTCAGTCCATCGGTTTTGACTTTTTCAACCAAGATAACACGTACCGATTTAGTTTGCGGAACTTGGAACGTATTGTGCAGGATTTGAAAAAACGGATGGAAGTGGAGCCCGAACGTTCCGTGCAAGTCATGTTGCGCGAAGAGGCCTATTTAGAATATGCCGGTTTGCTTTCACAGTCCACCGATGAGGATGATCCGAAGAAGAATAATTTGAAAGTCTTAGCAGGTCTTTTTAAGAAACACTTCAATTGGGAGATCGATCCGGAAACGGTTTTACCCGAATTCAAGAAGCAGACGCTTGTTAAAGGAGAAGACGAATGGATTTCCTTAAACGGGGTGCGTGTGAGAAAACTCTCACCGCATCAAATGTTAGAGAGTTTGCAGTTGGAATTAAATGAAGAAATCAGAAGCGGCGCCTTGGCAGATGATGATGGCGGAAAATTAGTGCTTTTAACAGAGGCGAATCTTGTGCGCATTTTAGCGCAGGTAGAAAAACGGCTCGCCAGTCATGATCCGCTTTCAAGAAAAGAAATCATGCGCGAGGAAGCGCGCACGGAATATCTTAAGATGCTGGGGGAATCGCCTCGTTTGGTCAAGCGCTTAGACGAACTGATTAACCAGCATTTTTATACTCAAGCCGAGCGCATCGAGCCTTTGGTAGAACTCAAATCAACACGTTTGGTGCGCATGCAAATTTTAAAAGGCTTCCGTGACGGCGGCGTGATTCGTTCTCGTGATACGGAAGGACGGGAGGTTTTGAATCATCGTTCGCAGCCCGTGCTTTTAGTCGGACAATCGGGCGGCGGTAAAACCGAAGAAATTGCCGATGCGGCCAGGGAGCTCAACCGGCCTTATATTTCGGTGGCGTTGGGTGCGGCGACCATTGAATCGTTAATCGGCAGCTTTGTGCTGAATAGCGAAACGGGCACTTTTGAATTTCGAAAAGGGATTATGGTGCGCGCGATGGAAGAAGGGAGCGCGCTCACGCTCGAAGAGCTCAATATGGCGGAAAGCAGCATTATCGAAGTGCTGAATGAATATTTTGATCGAGGAACGATGACGATTCAAGAGCGGAATGTTCCCATCCGCATTCATCCCAACTTCCGCTTGTTTGCGACAATGAATCCGACCGAAGGCAGAACCGGCAGAAATGCGGGACGTATCCCGCTGTCTCCTGCGCTGAGAAGCCGGTTTCGGGAAGTCTGGGTCCGCAATGAACGCAATAAGGGCGAACAATACCGCCTCATGTTAGGCGGGATTCACGCGCTTGTTTCTTCTTTAATTACAAGAGGTCTGCCGGAAGATAGGCCGGATGAATTGGAAAACTTAGAGCTTGATTGGACACGCCGAAGATTGGCTGAGACCGCCGGGCAGCAGGTGCAATTCGCAAGCAGCGAGTCATTGTCCGCCGCATTAAAGGCGGGTCCGTCCATTACACTGCCTCGCCATGACAGTTCAGCTATCCGCATGGCCAAAGCATCTGAAGACGGAACGCCCAAAGAAAAACCCACATCAAAGGAATGGGAGCGTATGGCTATCAATGAAAGAAAACGCATTTATGAAGAACAGTTTCGGATTGTGAGCCACGGCATCATGAACATCATGTCTTCCGATGAAGCCATCGAGTTAGGCCTATCAAGAGATGGAAGCCATCATTGGGCGTATGCACCTAGTATCAATACATTAATTTATAACAGCCGGGAAATCATGACTTTGAGCTTGGATGCGTTAATCGGTGTCGGCGTTCATGAATCGATGCACCGTTACGGCACCCGGTATACGTCTCTTTTTGCAGACTTTTTAGATGCACAGAGTTTGGCGGGCAGTTTTTTTAATATTTTAGAAGACGGACGCATTGAAAATTGGGCACGTTATCGATTCCGGGGCGTGGAGCGGCCGCTGCGCACACTGAATGATGAAATTATTTTTGATTTTGAAGATGATAATGAAATGGTTGAGCGCATGATTAAAACTTCTAAAGATGGTAAAGACATAGGTCATGCCGGTGCCATCGGTAATTTCTTTCTTTATCTCGCAAAACGCGGATCAGATCCGGGCGCCGGCAAAGTCATCGAAAAGTTCTTAAAAGCGTTTGAAGAAAGAGATCCGGCTTTGAAAGAGGATATAGAAAATCTCATGCAAGCCGGCTATTTTGGCGGTGCCAGAGACGAAGATATTATTGATGCGGCACGGCAGCGCAAAGCACAAGGCGTTTTTTCAGCTATTCCAGTCTCGCCTGATGATGTGGGTGTTTATCGTGTGGATCCCAATCCTTCGGAAGAAACAATTTTGCAATTGGCCATTCACCAAGGTATTTTGATTCGCGATTTTATCATGCCCGTTGTTTACAAATGGGCGGTGCTCCAAGCCGAAGGCGAAGGAAGCGGGAAAAGCGGTTCGGGCGGCGCGCCGGGTAGAGGGAAAATCGTCATTCGGCCGGGCAAACCCGGCGAAGAAAGCACGCCTATTTCACCGCGTGAGTGGAAAAAAATTTGGGATTCATTATCTGAAAATGACAAAAAGAAAATTCTGGATACGCTGGATGATCTCAAGAAAAAAGCCCAGGACCGCACAGCCAAAGATTCTATCGATCATAAGAACGCCGCCATCGATGCGGAAATTACCGAACCTAAGAGCGAGCGCGACCGCTTGATGAGCCAAATGGGCAAGATGATTCATGAGTTGGCAGGATATCTGAGAGATCTTATTCAAAATACGATTCGGCCCAAAGAAATTACCGGCCTCAAAAAAGGCCGTATCGACGTCCGGCGTCTCATGAACGCCATGGCGCGCGGTTTTACCGACATGCGTTTTTACAAACAGCGCATCATCCCTGACAAAAAGGATATCAAATTTACCTTAATCATTGATGAAAGCGGCAGTATGGCAGGGATGGGTGAGTCCGGCAAAGGTCCTGAGGACAATGCGGCAGCCAAAGGTTACCGCACCTTAATGGGCGCCGCCCTATTAATGGAAGTCCTTGAAACTTTAGGCATTGATTTTGCAGTCCGTGGTTACGGGGATGACACTTTTCTGCATAAGCGATTTAAAGGACAGCGTATCGAACTATCCGATCAGCGCGCTCACTTTCCGCCGGTGCCGGATGGTTATGCCACACGCAAAGAAAAAGATACTTTAATCGATGACTTATACGGTTCTATCGGTAACCATGGCGGCAACAACGAAGGGCCGGCGCTTCAAGCCGCGATTCGGGATATCTTAAAGGCAGGCGGTGAAAAACATTTTGTCATCGTGATTACCGATGCGATGGGTGACACCAAAGCCATACAAGAGATTTTAGACGAAGTCAGAGCTAAAAAAGGCATGATTGGTTCCACACAAACCGAGTTCATTGCCATTGGTTTGGGTAATGATACGGAATCGGTGCCGGAGGTCTACGGCAGCGAACACGGATTTTGGCTGCATGATGACGAAGTCCACAAACTGCCTTCCGAAATTAAAAAGCTGCTGCAAAACGTGATCCGCGGTGTTTATGCACCCGGCAGCGGAACCCCCAGCCGTTTTTCACAGTTCGGCAAACGGATGACTGATAGTGCTTCAATGGCGGGTGCGGCGGGTGTCGGTGCAAGTACTGCTTCTGCTTCGAGCGCAGCCCGCTCGCACTCAGAGCTGCGTGCAGATGATTTGGAGTCAAAGGTGCGGAA
The DNA here is from genome assembly GCA_002787155.1 of Candidatus Abzuiibacterium crystallinum. Taxonomy (GTDB): domain Bacteria; phylum Omnitrophota; class Omnitrophia; order Omnitrophales; family Abzuiibacteriaceae; genus Abzuiibacterium; species Abzuiibacterium crystallinum. The sequence goes on from PCVY01000023.1 coordinate 61,160, forward strand.
GATCATTATTCGCTTAGCGCGTTCCCAAGGCGATGGTTTATCTGCTGAACAAGAGCACACGGATATGCTCAGGCGGTTAGGGGTGCTGGCCAATCGAAGATCACCAGAGGAAGTTTTTGAAATTGTGATCGAAATGATGGCAGACGAGACAGTTGGTTTTAGTCGAAAAGAAAATGCGATTCGCCGCGCTATCATGGAAGCGTTTCTGAAAGAACTGACACCATCGGCTGTCCTAACCTCGAGCGCGATTAATGAGTTACAAGATTTAATGCACACTTTAGCCAGGGAAGCCCACTCACCGGAGGCTCAAGCAGAAATTGACGTGATCAAGAGTCGCATCAAAGAGCTCAGGCTTAAACTGATCATGCGTCAAGAGGTCTTTACTTATGCCAAAATCACCCAACTTTTGTCTCTCGATCCCTCTGAGACGGTTGATTTATTTCTTGAATCTCTTTTAAGCGGCGATTACAGCTCGGGAGTTGATCGTAAAAGAATGGCTAGTAATTTTGGAAATTTGATCTCAAACCTAAACGGCGAACTATTGTTGCAAACAACCGAGCAAATCATTGAAGCTATCCGGACAGATCCTCGAGCTCACATTGATCCTTATGAGAACCTTGAGAAATATGGGTCAAAGATAGCTTACGAACGACATTCGATTCTGTTGGAAGGTTTATTGGTGGCTGTGAAAAAGGTGGATCGTTCTATATTGCAGTCAATTGTTGATTGCATGGTTCAAGACTTGCAATATGAGAGGAGCAAGAAACTCAAGGCGGAAATTTTAGCTATTGCTTTGTTGCGTCAGGAAAATATTATTACTACCAATCCATCTCAAGAAGAAAAAAGTCTCATTAATGCATTAGTAAACTTGCCGGGACGTTCCACTTTTCAAACCAGTGATCTAAAAGAAATAACGCTCATGTTGCAGCATGCCAAACCAAAACGAGGGCGCCTGTCAAGCCAAGCCATTAAAGTCCTGAGGGAACAGATTAAGAATTTTGATGAGCAAATCAGAGCCCGGGCAACACGCGCACAAAATGAAAATGAACAGCGTTCTGAAGACAATTTGTTGCCTCCGGATACTGAATCTGAGCTTTGGTTAGAAAATCCTCGCGCGGAACTCCGTACCGAAAATGATGGCAGCAGACGTGTCGATCAATTGTTAAAAGAACTTCAATCGATTCAGGGATCAAGCGATGAAGCGAATCGCATCAGGCGCGACATTGGGCGGGCTTTAAAGAAGACGGTGGAAGAAAATGCAATCATTGATCCCTCTCACGCTGCCCAAGTTCTCATCTCAACGCTTCATCAAATCAAAGGGTCAAACGCCGGGGCTTATAAAGCCAAAGAAGCCATCGGATGGGCGCTGGCCGAAGTAGCCAAAAAAATTGAAACAACGGAACTTCCCAAGATTTCTCAAGCTTTTATTTCGGTTCTTGAAGCAATAGAAGGATCGAGTGCTGCCGCCACTAATTTGAGATTAAACGCTGCGTGGATGCTGGACGGAACCGCTCAAAGAATTGATTTAACCGAACTCCCTGCCATTTTCCAGGCGCTCATTTCAGCACTTGGTCAATTAAGAGGGTCAGATGCCGGCACCAGGAATGGCAGAACAGATTTTGGCTTTGTGCTTACCGATATCGTGTTTCGTTACCATCAGCTTGCTCCTTATTTAGAAAGCAGTGAAAGTGAGTTACATTCAGCAATGAGAAACCTGATGACAATGCTTTCCTTTTCCGATGATGTTCCTCTTTTTCCTCGATATGGTGACTGGGACACTCTTCATCAAATTTTTGAGATGGGGGATTCAAAAAAAATTATTCAAAACTTAAAGAAATTCCGGGAACAAATTTTTGCACAGTATCAAAGGGAACAGAGATCAGGGGACAGGGAACAGGGGACGAGGGACAGGTTACAGGACACGGGAACAAATGAAACCCTTTGGACGGCGGGGGTTGCCGGCAGCGTGAGTGCGGGAGCTTTCGTTCCCGCTGCCCGCAGTGAGCTTAGGACCAAAAATTATTTTCGAACGGCAGTTGATAAATTATTAAGAAAACTTAGATCCATGAGAGTTCATAGATTATTAAGAGAACTCAAAGGATTAATTGGTAATACAACGTCTGATGCCCATTGGGCAAGATTGGACATTGCCGGCGCCCTCATAAGAATATCAAAAAAAACTGATTCAACGGATCTTCCCGCTGTTACACAAGCCTTGTTTTTAGTACTCAGTACAACTGAAAGATCATCTTCTCTTGGTCTTGAAGAGGAAAGAAGGTTAGGTGTTTTTCGTGCATTAAGAGAAATATCAAAAAGAATTGATTCAGCAGAGCTTTCCGCTATCTTACATGCTTTGTTTTCAGTCTTAAGAGAAACTAAGGGATCATTTGTTTCTGCTGCTTATGAAAGAAGGGCCATTGCCAATATATTCATAGAAATATCACGAAGAATTGATCAAACAGAACTTCCTGCCATGATGCAAGGCCTGCTGAGCGTTCTTCTGGAAGTATTTGAAGATTCAGGTTCTGCGGACCATGATGCAATAGAGGCCGTTGCCGGCGTATTAAACGAAATTTCAAAAAGAATTGATCAAGCCAATCTTCTCAATTTCACGCAAGCTCTGCTTTTAGCGCTAAGTGAAATTAAAGGATCAAATCAGGATGCCAGTACGGCAAGAACAAAAATTGCCATCGTATTAAGGGAAATATCAAAAAGCATTGCTGACACGGAACTTCCTACCGTCACCCAAGCCCTGCTTAAAGCGCTAAATGAGAGTGAAGGATTCGATACGTATGCCAGTGATGCAAGAGCGCAAATTGCCGTTGCATTAGAAGAAATATTAAAACGCATCGATGAAACAGAACTTCCCGCTGTCGCCCAAGCTCTGATTTCGATCTCGAACAAATTTAAAAGCTTAGGTTATAGCTTTTGGCCAAATTCGACCATTCAAGAGGCTCTTGCTGTTATTGTCTTTCGTCATCATCAAATGCCTGTTACAGATGAAACAAATGATTTATTGAGCGCTCTTCAAGATGTCTTTACACTTGAAATGAACGGTGTTTCCATCTATCCCATAGAAAACCATCATCCGTTGAACAACCCAGACAACCCCATTCATCAAATCTTTAAACAACATGGTCAAGATCACGCACAAATCATGAGCCAACTCAATCGTTACAGGGAACAATTGAGCGCACAGCATCAAAGGGAACAGAGATCAGGGGACAGGGGACAGGGAACAGGGAACAGCTTGCCGGATCAGGATTCGCTTTGGGCAGCGGGAGTGGGTTTGGGTACTTTCTTGTTCACTGCTCGCAACGAACTTAGAAACGGATGGTTGGCTGAGCGGGGACACTATCTTGTTCACCGCTTTGTTCACATGGTTTATGGGATCCGGATTAAATTTAGAAAGAAAGATCATATTACCGAAAGAGTGCTTGCGCTCATTAACGAACTTAAATCATTAAAAGGATCTGGCCCGGATGTTGTTCAATCCATCACGGATCTTGCCACTTCATTAGTCGAGAATTTAAAGCACATCGATCAAAAGGATCTGCCTTATGTGCTAGATGTGCTTCTTTCAACTCTCAAACAAATCAAAGGCTCAGATGATCGAGCGACCGATGCGCGAGTGTGGATAACAACTGTATTGGGCACAATGGTGGATCGCCTTGATAAGAAGGAACGGACTAAACTGGTAAAAGAATTCCTTTCCATTTCTCGACAAATGAAAGGAACCATGGTGAACAACATTTTTGTTTGGACCAATATCTTGCAAACGTTTGCGGCCATGTTGGCATATCTGGATGATCATGAGCGTCCCTTGATTATCGAAGAGTTGGTGACAGCTCTCAAGGACATAGAAGATCCTACTGGGAATGCGGATCTGATTCGCAAAAATATCAGTGAAACTTTAAGTATTTTCTTCTTTCATCGCCATGGTTATCCTGATCTGGAAAATAAAGATCCGCTATTTGTTGCTTTAAAAAAGCTTTTTGGAGCAACACAAAACGCTGTTTCGCTCTTCCCGCGTTATGGTGATTTAACGGAAGTAGACAGGATTTTACAACTTGAAGACCGTGAGAAAATTATTTCTCAACTTAACGCTTACAGGGAACAATTGATGGCACAGTATCAAAGGGATCAGAGATCAGGGAACAGGGATCAGGTGTCAGGGGATGGGGGGCAGGGATCAGGGAACAGGTCGCAAGATATGAACGATGATCTTTGGTTGGTCGGATTAGCCGGAGCGGCAGCTGTTCATCGGACCGAATTAAGAGGCGTCGAGTCGCTTTTTAGGCAGTTGATTAATCTTGTTCGCTCAGCACTTGGCCGCAAGCAGCCGGCCGGCTCGTTAAAAACAAAACTTCATGCGCTGATCGGCATGCGGACCGAGGAGGCACATCAACAACGTGCATCACTTTTGGTGCAGCTTAAAAATGAAGTGTCTTATGCAAGCCTCAGTGAACTGACAGTCATCATTTCTGTTCTCTTCGATTTAATAAAGGCATATGAAGATTCAAGCCAAAGCGAGCAGGCGCTGATCCGGTCGATTTTCAAAAAGGTGATTAAACGTCTTGATCAAACAGAACTGCTCCATCTGAGCCAACGCTTGTTAGGTGTTTTCCAATCGATGGATAGTTCCGAATATTTGGCGCATCAAGCCCGAGAATCGTTGGTAAAAGCTTTTATTGCGGTCACGCAAAACATTGATTACTCAGCTTTTCCGCGCGTGATTGAAATCATGCTTAATTTTGCGCAATCACGTGAGCTGCAATATGATATCGGCGGCACACGTGGGGAGCCGGCAAGGTTAAGATTTGAGTTGGCACCCGCTCTCGCGGCTATGGTGAAGCGTGTTCCGCGAAATAAGCGTCTTCAAACCATTCAATTTTTGCTTGATCATCTTCGTTTGATGGCTCAAACGTACGAAACCGTGAATATGGGTTCAGAGATCGTCCGGTATTCGTTGAATGAGATAACAGAGCAAATGGATTCCCGCGCGTTGCTTGATCTGACTCAATTATTATGGCGCACATTGGAATTACTGGAAGATTCAAGCAGGTCTGCCTTTGATGTGAAGTTTAGGATTCTTTATGTTTTGGATGATGTGATAGGGAAAGAGGCCGAAGTAAACTCTAGCCGTTTGACGGAAGACTGGCGTCACAGGATTGATCAATTGATATCGTATTTACGTCGGACACCTAATCACAAGAGAGATACATTTGATATCAGATGGATGGTCAGACGGATTTTAATGACCATTACCTCAAAACTTGAGGGGCCTAGACTTAACGATGCTGTTGCCGGGCTTTTAGATCAACTGGAGTCTATCCATGACTCTGATGATGTCAGTAACGGCGCCAGGCAGGTGATAGCGGATGTTTTGGCTAAAGCCGTTCATGGTTATGATAAGGCGTTATTGTCTCGTGCGGCATCCGTGCTTTTTGAAACGTCAAAATTAATTGTCACGCAAAATCAAGAAGCCAATCAAGCAAAAGCCGCATATGGAAAAGTATTAGTGGAAATTGTTTTACGGCTGGATGAATCCGCATTGTCTGCCCTGGTAGCGCCTCTCGGGCAATTACTCGATTCCGTTATCCCTATACACAAAGATAGAGTGATTCAGTACGAGAGAGATTCGCTTGGCGCAGCTTTATCAATTGTTATTTTGCGATTACACCAGATTAATTTTCATTATGTAAGAGATCCCAGCGCTTATCCAGATCCCAATGATTATATTGATTTTTTACAATATAACATCGCAATGCTATTTAACCTCTATATCGAAGACCCTTCTTTTTCCGCGCAGACTAAATGGGATGCCATTGAGCAATTCACTCGAGATGTTATGGGTGACGATCAAGTGCTTCCGGAAGCAAAGCGCGAGGCCCTGATGGGAAAAATTGGCACATACCGTGAACAGTTGGATGCTGCTTACAAAAGGCATCAGTCCGAGGAAGGCGGCAGCCAAGACACCGGCCCTGAAGTCCAGGATGAACCGGGCGATTCGCTTTGGTTGGCACGTGCTTCTACCGGAAAGTCAGAACTCAGGGAGGATGCGCTAAGTCGGATGACAGAGAATCAGTTATTTGATGCATTAATATCCATATCATTTCATGACGACACAACCATTTTTCATCGTTATGCAGGTCCTTTGATATGGGAATTGGCCGCAAGGGTAAGGCGTATTAAGAACCCGCTTAGTCAGGAGGTTTTGCTTCAGATGGTGCCAAAACTCCTGGAAGTTTACTTGAGGCATAAAGTTGTTGAGGAATGGCTTGATCAATTAAGGCAGGAAATCGATCATACACTCAGCGACATTGCCAAACGGTTAAAAAATCAAGAACGTACAGAAATGTTGAAGATGATTTTGGATTTCTTGTATTCATTCCCAGGCGCCGGGGTTGAGCTGAATCGCGTCCGGGTAACTGCGGGAGACGTTTTGCGGGAAATCGCAAGAGGCACTGATGCCGAAGAACTGCCTGATTTATTAAATTCGGTTTTATCCATTTATCAAGCAATCAAAGGATCAGACAGAGATGCCAATCAAGCCAGATGGAGAATGGGAAGTGCGTTAAAAGAAATCGCTAAACGTATTGATTCATCCCAATTACTTCCCTTGGTTACACCTCTTTTGGATTCTCTTTCACTGATGGCAGATCCAAGAGACCCGTCAAGCGCGTACGCAAATACGGCATACCGCACTGTTGCCAATATTTTAAGAACCATCGTGAAACGCATAGATCCCCATCAACTGCCTGAAATAAAAGCGCCGCTTTTAGGTGCGCTGACGCATATACAAGGCGACACCGAAGCTGCGCGTTTTGCACGGGGTGATATTAGCAGATTGCTTGCGGAACATTATTTACGCTCACATGGATTAGCCTTAAGCGGACGCGGGGGTAATTTACTCAAAGCTTTTGCGGATGTTTTTGCGGCCGCATCACCGGACGGAATATCGGTATTTCCTCTCTATGGTGATCAAAAAGAAATTGATCGTCTTTTTCAAAGTGCCGCAGACAAAAATGGCCGCATAGCACCTCAAATGCGTCAGCAACTCATTTCACAACTTCAAACTTACCAAGAACAATTAATCGCCGCGTATCAAAGGGATCAGAGATCAGGGAACAGGGATCAGGGGACAGGGAACAGGTCACAAGACACGGGAACAGATGAGACGCTTTGGGCGGCGGGGGTTGCCGGCAGCGTGAGTGCGGGAGCCATCGCGTCCGCGGCCCGCAGTGAACCATCGACTCGCAGCGAACTGCGCTCAAAAGATTATTTCCATCAGGCAACAGAGAACTTGCTGCGCGAATTGGCCGCGCTTCAAGGGTCTAGCGATGATGTCAATCAACGCAGGAAATGGATGGCGGATGCGCTGGACGGAGAGGTTATTAAGAGAGTACAGTCTTCGATGCTTCCCGTGTTTTTATATCCGCTCCTCCGCCAGCTTGATGCGATTGAAAACGCCGGTGTATTAGCCAACCAAGCCAGAGCATCTCTTGGGAATCATTTGGTAACCATCGCCGTCTATGTTGATGCCGGTCATTTACCGGCCATGTCAGGAGTTACGATGAAAGCTTTGGCGCGAATTCAGGGGGATGATCCCGCAGCTAATAATGCCAGAGGCGTGATGACATCGATTTTAAGACAAGTTACAAGACGCATCGAACCGCATGAACTGCTTCAAATCAAAGGGGCGTTTCTCGCAGAACTCGCAAAACCTCTGGGCAATGGTCAAGAAGCACGCTATGTAAGGTGGGGTATTTTTTATTCATTAGAAGAGCTTGCTAAACGGATTGACACGGCAGAACTGCCGCACTTAACGGCCGTGATGCTGAATGAACTAGTGAATACGGCTGAGCGAACGGATGATACTGCCAATGAAACCAAGCAATCGGTCGGAAGGGTTTTAAAAGAAATTGCTCATCGTATTGATTCTGATGCCCTGCCCGGTCTGATAGCGCCTGTCGTGGCGGCGTTGGATGGTGTCACAGACCTCAGCAAATCTGCCTACGAAGTTCAAAGCTCTCTCACATCGGCGTTGACAGCAATCGCAAATCGTGTGCATGAACGGGAACTTCCCCAACTGATTCCGCCGCTTCTTGGGACATTAAAAAAGATTTCGGAAGCAAAAGGCGAAGATGAAAAAAAGGCGGCTGATGATGTGAGACTGCACGCGGCGGTTGCCGTCCAGGCAGTGTCTCGGCGTGTTGCTGATGTTCGTGAGATTGATCTGCTTGCTGCGTCCATGACGGATGAACTTGCGAAATTCAAAGACCCGAATCATTCAACGTTAGCCACACTAAGAGCGGTTGCAGAAGCGCTTGCCGTTATTTATATGAGGCTTCACGATCTTTCATTAAAAAATGAACCGTTATTTCACGCCCTCAGAGATCTTTTGAAAGTGGAATATGTAGTTGACGCAAAGCTCTTTCCCGCTTATGGAAGCTTGGAAAATGTTAAACAGATCCTCCAACACGCAGATCCGGCACGGATGACTGCCCAATTGAACGCTTACCGCAAACAATTAATCGCTGAGTATCAAAGAGATCAGGGAACAGGGATCAGGGATCAGGTGTCGGGGGATGGGGATCAGGGGACGGGGAACAGGTCAAAAGACACGAGAACAAATGAAACCCTTTGGACGGCGGGGGTTACCGGCGGTGTGAGTGCGGGAGCGGAGATTACAGGAAGAAGTGAAATGCGGAAAAAAGTAGACAGCACTGCCGGTTCTCGCTCCGAACCCCACTTGAGTCCAACCGACTCAAGTGCTGTCCGTCCCGAAAAGCCAACCGCTTTTCGAGCGGAACTGCGAACCAAAGATTATTCCCGCATGAGCGTTGATGAATTGTTAAATGAACTTCAGTCAATCAAAGGATCAACTGATGATGCCAATTGGGCAAGACGAGTCATTACCGATGTCTTCACAGAAATATCAAAAAGAATTGATGAAACCGAACTTCCCGCTATTTCACAAGCGTTGTTGATCACTTTAAAAGAAATCAAAGGATCAACTATTTATGCCAATATTTATGCCAATTGGGCAAGACGGGCCATTGCCGATGCCCTCGGAGAAATATCAAAAAGAATTGCTGAAACCGAACTTCCCGCTCTTTCACAAGCCTTGTTGATTGCTTTAAAAGAAATCAAAGGATCAACTTTTGATGCCCATCCGGCAAGACGGGCCATTGCTGATGCCTTCCGAGAAATATCAAAAAGAATTGATGAAACCGAACTTCCCGCTATTTCACAAGCCTTGTTGATCGCTTTAAAAGAAATCGAAGGATCAACTGATGATGCCAAGCATATGAGATGGGTCATTGTCGATGCCCTCAGAGAAATATCAAAAAGAATTGATGAAACTGAACTCATCGCTATTTCACAAGCCTTGTTGGCAGCTTTGAAGAAAATCAAAGGATCAACAACTGATGATTATGCTCATGGTGCAAGAGAGGCTATTGGCAAAACCCTAGCTGTTATTGTGTTGCGATATCATCAAATCCCTATTTCAGATGAGAGAAATGATTTATTGAGCGCTCTTCAAGATGTCTTTACACTTGAAATGAACGGTGTTTCCATCTATCCCATAGAAAACCATCATCCATTGAATAACCCAAACAATTCCATTCATCAAATCTTTAAACAACATGGCCAAAACCACGCACAAATCATGAGCCAACTCAATCGTTACAGGGAACAATTAATGGCACAGTATCAAAGGGATCAGGGGACAGGGGATGGGGATCAGGGGACGGGGAACAGGTCAAAAGACACGAGAACAAATGAAACCCTTTGGACGGCGGGGGTTGGAACGGGCGCTGCGTTTGCCTCGCGCAGCGAACTGCGTACGAAAACATACCAGAAAATGGATCTTGCGGCACTGGTGCGCCGATACGTAAATACTTCTGAGCAGCTTGATACGCTTATAATGAAGAAAGAATTCAATAACCTCACCTTCTCAGGATTGTATCTCAGCGGGTGGCAAGCGCCTTCGGTACGTTTTTGGGCCGATGTCCCGAAACTGTTTCGTGCCTTCATGCGTTGGTTTTATAATTTCCGCATGGCGCATATTATCGAACGTGTTCGCCGGCGGCAGGTGTTGGTCATTCGACTGATCAAAGAAAGCGCGGTGAACAGTGATGAGACCGTTATCCGAAATATCTATCAACCGTTTATGCGGAAACTCTCGAACTACATTGATCCGGTATTGACAATGCCGGCCATGAGTATTGCACGTTCCGGAACGCCCAAATTGGGGCTGTTAACTTATCAAGCGGAAGCCGTGGCATTCATCATGTTAAGCCGCGCAGGTATTTTAACGGATAACAAAGATCATGTCTTGGTGCAAGCATTAACGGACATACTAACGGTTGACGGCCAAAAAACACTTTTTCCGGACTTTGGCGATCTTAAAGTAATAGAGGGTATTTTGCAGCAAAAAGACCAGCAGGCGATTATCAGGCAATTGCATGCTTACGAGGCGCAGATCGAAGCCCAATTCAAAAGAAGCCAAGCGGAAGGAGGATCAGACACAGACCGCAAGGATGAGGGAACGAAAGAGGGCATTTGGCTGTCAGGACCCATCGGTCATTCTGAGCCGTCCTCTAGAGGCCAAACTGATGATGATTTATGGTTGCAGCCAAAATCAGAATTGCGGATTCAGCTGCAAACACAAACGCGCTTCTTTGCCGAATCCCTCTTAGAGAACCTGGGAGTAGAAAGCAAAGTTCATAACACGAATGGCGCTTCCTTAAAGCCTTTTGGTGTCATCCTACTATGAATAATTGCGTCAATAATTATTTTACTGTTGCTGCTTTCTGAGTCC
>PCVY01000056.1:0-4973 GCA_002787155.1 Candidatus Abzuiibacterium crystallinum
TTTTTTATCGGGGCAGGCGCAAGACACCTTAAATAACTAAATGACCTCAATAGCTTTTTTGCGCTAGTCCCGATGTTTTTTATCGGGGCAGGCGCAACAACCTATTAATATCAATGAGAAGTTGCGCACAGTACTTACTACTATATTAATGATATTTTTTATCATCCTGAAAGTAAGTGCAGGCGCAAAATACATTAGAACAACCAAATCATATAATACGAACATACTTATTCTAAATGACTTTGGGATCATTTGAAAGGTCGAGCTTAAGATAACTTTTTCTTCGTTTTCCGATTGAGGACGCGCGAGAACGAAAAAATGAAAAGGTAGAGAATCGTACCCCAGCTTAAAATCAAGAAAATCCAGCCGCTGAGTTTCATGGCACCACCTGTTTAATGCGGTGTTTCCGCTTCCAAGCAATGTGAACCAGCACCAGCATCAAGATTAAAACGCCCGTCAAAAGAAAACGCGCGAACCACACATAAATGTAATTCTCAGGCAGCACATGCTTCATCAAAATGACATCCAGTCCGTCTTGCGCCAGCCATACACCCAAAAGCACCACCAAATAAGTAAGCGTCACATACTTCATAATAAACAAAAAGAAACGCGGAATCTTGATGTCGGCCCCCGTCATAATTTCGCGCCATGCTTTATCCGCTCCAAATACCCAAATAAAAAGCACCACTTCAATGATGGCAAATACCACCAGCCCGAACGTTCCGATCCAAAAATCCATTTCATCCAAAAAGCCGTGGCCCAAGAAGAAAATGACGGGCTGCATCAAAAAGAACATCAGCACGCCCAGGATCATGGCAGCGGTTTTCCGCTCGACTTTAAACTCCTCCTGCAAAAACGCCATCATGGGCTGCGCCATGGCTACCGATGAGGTGATCCCCGCTAAAAATAAAAGTAAAAACCAAATGGTACCAAACAATTCGCCGAGCGGCAGGCGCTGAAAAATGAGCGGCATGGCAAAGAATCCCAAGTCAAAGGAACCGCCTTTAGCAATGGCTTGCGTTCCTTGAAGGCCAAAAAAAGCCACTGCCACCGGAATCGCAATGGAACCGCCGATAATGACCTCGGCAAATGCATTGGCAGAAGCGGTCGCTAAGCCCGAAAGTGCGACATCGTCTTTCGGTTTTAAATAACTGGCATACGTTTGAATGGCGCCAAAACCGACGCTTAAGGTAAAGAAAACTTGTCCCGTCGCTGCGAGCCACACCTTAATATCACCCAGTGCTGTTAAATCAGGGTTCCAAATAAAAGCCAAACCATTCATCACGCTATTGGCCGGCATGGCCGGATCGGGTATTCCCAAGGTAAACACACGAATCATTAAGATAATGCCAAAAACGCCCAGTGTGGGAAGTGCCCAATTGGCGAGCCATTCAATGCCTTTCGCCAGACCGCGGGAAAGAATCCAGATATTCAGGGCAAACGTGATCAAAAAGAAAAGGTAGGCAGTCCCGATGCCGTTGAAGAATTGGTTTTTCACCGTTCCTTGGTAAGCGGAAAGAAAATTAGCCATGAGTTCATGGCCATGAACGCCAAAATATTTGCCGGTAAAAGAGAAAACGCTGTAAGCCAGCGTCCAGGAAACAATGTAGGTGTAATAGAGAATCAAACAAAAAGGAATGGTAATGCCGATCGCGCCCAAATATTTGGCCATCGGATGCTGCCACAGATAATGGAACATGCCGGGTGTGGTGCCGTGCCCGTATTTACCGCCGAAACGCCCGACACCCCATTCAATCCACATCAAAGGAATGCCTAATAGAAAGAAGGCGATGAAATAGGGGATCATAAAAGCGCCGCCGCCGTTGGTAGCGCATTGAACGGGAAAACGGAGGAAGTTGCCCAAGCCAATCGCGTTGCCGGCCATGGCCAGCACCAAACCAATTCGGGTTACCCACTGTTCTCTTGGTTTGCCGGGCGATTTTGACTCGCGTTTGTTCATGATTTGGGTTTTTTGGGCTTTTTCTTTTCTTCGTCGTCACCGCCGGCGGATTGGATGGCTTTTTTAAATTCGCGGATGCCCTGTCCCAGCGCTTTACCGAATTCGGGCAATTTTTTACCGCCGAAGAGTAGCAAAATCACCAGCAGAATAACTAATATTTCAAACGGCCCCGGCATATTCATAGATTGATTCCTTTTAGGTGAGCGTTCCCTGCTCTCTCTTGTATCGGCAAATGACAGCTCCAGCGCTACTCTGAAACAAAAACCTTACCTCAATAAGAACGCTGGGGCTGTGCTGACTTCCGTATTTAATTGAGAGGTCGGGGAAACTCCCCGATGGCTCACTTAGTTTACTTCTTAATTTTAATGAAAGTCAGTACTGCCTTTCGTAAACCAAAATATGTTACATGGCATCCCCAGGCCAGTAAAGAAAAAACTTTCGGGCGGCCTAGTACAGCCTGACAATTGATTTGATGGGAAGGCGGTACTAGCCGCGCAGCCGTAAAATAATTTCCTCAATTAAATAGATGCCGTCCAGGGCAAGAAAGACACCGAGCGTAATCATCACCAGCCAATACCATTTACCGTAAGCAAACATGGTATTCACCGAGCGGCGCGCGAGCCAAAGCAAAATCAAAAGCGGCAGCCACAAAACAAGCGGAATCAGACCCAAACCGGGTTCCGGCCCCCACGTTTGATACGCCCAGCCAAGCGCCAAACATGAGCCAATCCAAACCGCCAAAATCCAGCGCGCTTCCCGGTGGCTTCTCGCAAACATCACGCTGAGCGTCTGAATGAAGACAACCCAAAAAATAAAAAGAACAACCCCTGCCGGCTGCCGCATCACTTCATTCATTAAATTCATTGTCTGACACTCTGAATATTTTTTGAACGGTTGAATTCCCAAACACTTCATTTTAATGACCCCAGTGAATTCTGTCAAAAAACATTTCGAGCAATGCTTTTCTCATATGTTAAAATAGCCCTTCACTGGGAGAAAAAATGCAAAAAAAATTAGCCAAAGGCATCCGCTGGAATTTGAACGATCTATACAGCGGAACGGATGATCCTCGCATTGAGAAAGATTTGGCCATGGCCGAAACGCTGGCGCTTGAATTCGAGAAAAAATGCCGGCCTTTTTTTCATGACACGGCACCATTGACGGCCGGACAAATCGCCGGCCTTCTCAGTGCTTACAAGGAAATCGTCACTTGTCTCACCCGCCCCGGTTGTTTTGCACAACTGGTTTTCGCCGAACAAACCAACCGGCCCGGCATCGGGGCCTTTATTCAGAAAATCAGGGTCCGGATCACCGAGATTGAAAACCACATCCTTTTTTGGGACGTCGAATGGAACCGTTTGGATGATGCCAAAGTCGAGACGTTGGTGAATGATCCGCTCCTCCAAAAAGACCGTCATTATCTTCTGAAACTGCGCGCTTACCGGCCTTTCACGCTGGCTGAAAAAGAAGAAAAAATCATGTCCATGAAAGCCAACACGTCCAGCAGCGCTTTTTCAAGACTCTTTGATGAAGTGGTCAACCAGATTCCGTTTTATGTCACGAAAGGCAAACAGCGCGTTAAGAAAACAGAGGGTGAGATTTTGGCGCTGCTTCATTCGGCAAACCGGCCGGAGCGAAAAATGGCTGCCCGTTCGCTCGCCGAAGGCCTGGAGAAGGAAACGCATTTACTTGCTTATATTTTTAACATGATTTTGGCCGACCGGCGTACCAGCCTTCAAATTCGCGGTTACGCACATCCCATGGATCCGATGAATTTGGCCAATGAAATCACGCTCCCGATGGTCCGCCATCTCGTCACAAGCGTCAAACGCGCCTACCCCCTCGCCCAGCGTTACTATCGCTTAAAAAAGAAACTTCTCGGCCTTCGCGAACTTTACGATTATGACCGCTATGCCCCGGCCGGGAAAGACCGGACGCAGATTCCTTTCCGGGATTGTCAAAAAATCACCGTCGAAGGCTACCGCGATTTCTCGCCCGATGCCGCGCGTATTGTGGAGCAATTTTTTACGCAGCGCTGGATAGACGCCGAAATCCGAGACGGCAAACAAGGCGGCGGTTTTTGCATGGAAACCACTCCCGACCTCCATCCTTACATTTTGGTTAATTATACCGGCAGTATCCGTGACGTGATGACAGTCGCTCATGAATGCGGGCACGGCCTTCATCAGTATTTGGCGCGTCAGGCAGGTATTTTGGAATCGCATGCACCGCTGACTTTGGCAGAAACCGCTTCTGTGTTTGGTGAAATGATTATCTTTGAAAAATTACTCAAAGATGAAAAAAGTGCCCGGAAAAAACTGGCTCTTTTATGCGGGAAAATCGATGACAACTTTGCGACCGTCTTCCGTCAAATTGTTTTGACGGATTTTGAACTCAAAACACACGAAGCAGGCCTCAAGGACGGTGAATTATCGAGTGAACGCGTGAGTGATTTATGGATAGAAGCAAACCGTGAGCTCTATGGCCAGAGCGTTAAGTTGACACCCGAGTATCGTCATGGTTGGAAATATATTCCGCATTTCATTCATTCCCCTTTTTACTGCTACGCTTACTCGTTTGCCCAGCTCTTTGTGCTGACGCTCTTCCAAAAATACAAAACAAATCCGTCCTCATTCGTCCCGCGTTATTTTGAAATGCTGTCTTTGGGCGGTTCGCGCCGCCCCGAAGCGCTCGCCGAATTAATGGGATTAGACCTGCAAGATCCCAATTTTTGGCAATCGGGCATTCAGATTTTGGAAGATTTGGTTGTGCAAGCCGAGAATTTATATCAAAAGTAAATTATCGTAAGTCGTTTATTTATATAAAGTTATATACTGTCATTGCGAGGACGGCAAAAGGCCGGACGAAGCAATCTGAGTTCTGAGATTGCTTCGCTCCCGTCGGTCGCTCGCAATGACAAAATCTCACTTGTCGCCGCTTGCTATTTTTCAAAAAAACTTGCCTTCAAAGTAATGATGAGTCTGGCAATATCAGGATCTTGCATGAGGACAGC
>PCVY01000056.1:5029-27174 GCA_002787155.1 Candidatus Abzuiibacterium crystallinum
AGAAAAGTGCGGAAGTTTTCATCCTTCATGAGACGCGCTAAAAACTGAACTTTATCCAACGGGCATTCTCCGCGATTTTGTGTGTCATTGCGAGGAAGCCGTCAAGCTGACGAAGCAATCTGAGTTCTGAGATTGCTTCGCTTCGCTCGCAATGACAAGCTTCCATATCAGTTCCCTAACTCAATTTCAATTCGCTTTTCGTTTCTGCTGTTTCAGCCGATGGCACTTCCCCCTCCACCGTTACTTCTATCTGCAATTCTTTCGGCTCTTCCACTTCTTTGGCTTCCTGAAAAATCTTTCCGCTTTCCGAGTAAGCCCTCGGCGGTTCCTTTAATTTACCATTCTCATATTCAAATTCAATCCAAACTTTTTGGCTGGGATAATAAATCCGCTGAGTATCTTCCGAAATGCCGCCGCGATAAACATGCGCTTCCCAAATACTGCCTTTTAAGTAAAAAGTGTTCCACCGTCCGTCCGGCTGGCCGTCCGTAAAATGCATCCCCTGCCAAATGGCACCGTTCGGATGGTACAGCTGGCTTACCCCATTCAATTCACCCTGTTCGAAAACCCAGCGCGAACTCACCGAATCATCGGCAAACCGGGTTTGAATCACATCGGCTTGGGCATCGCTCAATGAAACGGCAGTGCCCGACATTTGTTCCAAGGCAGCGGTTGATTCGGCCGTCAAAACATTTTTTTCCTTTGGCGAAGCTGCCGGTCTGGCTATCTCCGAATAAGCCGATCGGCCTTTCACCAGCCGGCCGTGCACATAATTGGATTCAATCCAGACAGCGCCGTTTGGATAGTAAATTCGCGCCAAACCTTCCTGAACCCCGTTTTGAAAGTTAGCGCTCATCCAAAGCGTCCCGTTGGGGTAATAGGCTTTTTCAATTCCCTCTCGCACGCCGTTTACAAACGTCCATTCACGCCAAAGCATGCCATTGTCATAGTAGGCTTTTACCGTTCCATCCGGCTCACCGGAAGTGTACGGCCACTCGGAACTGACAACTCCATTTTCATAAAAAGTCTTTAAAACATGCCGGACGGCTGCTTGAGAGGTTTCTACTTTTTCCATCCGAGGCACCAACACATTGGAGCGGGTATTTTGACTGTCTTGATGGCTGGCGGAATAAAAACTGCCGGCCTGCCGTTCGTGAAAAACGGACTTCTTTAAGTTGGGGTCTTCTCTGAGGGCCGCATCTTTCTTGGCGTTTGGTTCGCCGATTCCGACCAAGCGGATAAAAAGCGCCAAGATGAGTACCATTCCCCCGATCACAGTCATCACGAAGCGGCGCGGCATATGGCGTGTATCTCTAGCGGTTGTCTTGCGGTGCCAAAAAAACAACCTGGGTTTGTGTGATCACGGGAATTTGAATGTTGGCCGGCACATGGACGTGATACGTGACTGAGCTCGGTACGCGCACTTTGAGCTGTAAAGGCACTTCGCTCTGCCGCTCCGGAATCTGCGGCACACCATTGACATACGGAATCTCGGCATCCAGGGTTCCATCCTCTTTGTACGTACGCATGAGCCCGTGGATTTTGCCGTTTACAAACTGGGTCTCCACTTTGAGTGTTCCGTCCTCATAGTACTGCTTGGCTTTGTCTTCTTGTACATTATTTTCAAAATGTGATTCACTTTCCAGCTGGCCGTTGGGATAATATGATTTGGCGAGTCCGTTCAGTGCACCTTCTTTATAATTAGCGACTGTTTTGGGTTTACCATTTTCAAAGAACTCAAGTGCCAAGCCGTCCATGCCGCCGTTTTTAAATTTTGTATCAATCCAGAGTTTACCGTTCGGGTGGTAACGTTTCACCGGGCCCTTAATTTGATCATTCACGTAAGTCGAGATGACCGTCAATTTACCCTCCGGCGTATAATCTTTGGCAGGTCCGTTGAGTTTACCTTGGACATAGGAGCGTTCTGAAATCAAACGGCCTTTTTCATCATAAAAACGCGTCAAGCCCGTTTGTTCGCTATTCTGATAGGCCGTTTCCTTCCGCAAAATACCGTTGGGATCGTATTCTTTGGTCCAGCCATCGCGAAGCCCGTTGACGTAATCGGCCTCCAGAATGAGTCCGCCCTGCTCCGAGTATTCCTTGGTTTTCCCGACTCGGAGGCCGTCTTTGTATTGAACTTCCGATTTCACCGTCCCATTGAGATAAAATTCACGCGTGAGACCGTCGGGAATATTATTTTTTAATGTGGCTTCACGTTTTAATTGGCCGGAAGCATAAAAGGACTGTTTGACTTGACGCGCTTCGGCTGCGTGGATAGACATCGGAAGGATGAAACTCACCAATAAAACAATCAGCAGGAAAAAAATATAAAAATCAAGGTCGCTGTCTCGATCGTTTCTCATGACTGAGCGGGTGGCTCCGTTTGAATGTGCCCGGCCAATACGCGGTAAACCCGCGTCACAGCCAACATGCCAATCGGAATTGTCACGAGTAAACCCACTACAAAACAAATAAAACCGATTAATTGGATTGCCATCAAAACCAACCCTAACCCAAAGAGCTGCCATTTCACACCCTGCGTTAAACGGCCGCTTTCTTTGAGCGCTTCCACCGGACCTAATCCTTTGTCGACAATGAGATAACCATAAAACTCATATTTGAGCGCCCAAATAACGCCCGGGACAACGAAAAGCAGTGTGCCGCCAAACACAATCAACGCATAAAGAATGGAACCGAATAAATAACGCCAGAAAAGCGGGAGGTGTTTAAAAAGGTCTGCTATTTCAACGGGTTTTGCATCATGAAAATTCAAGAGGATTTTCAAAAGTCCGATGCCGACGAGGATTTGCACCGCCACAGCCGCCAAATCAAATAAAACCGGTAATACCGGAATGTTAACCGTTTGCCGTGAAAACCAAGCAGGGATTGCTTGAGCCATCATGACTAAAAGGATAATGCCGACGAGGAGTGCAAGATTGCGTTTCGTGATTTGCCAACCAAATGCCACGGATTCTTGAATAGAAAATCGATTCACAGCTACCTCCTTCTTGCGTAGGGGTAACGACTGACCCCTTTATTGTAACTATAACATACACTATCGGCAAACATTCTTATTCCTATACCTGGGGTCAGGTCCGGGACCTGACCCCAGGGTTAAAAAAGGATTCACATTTCAATGGTTTAGGTTTATATTACATCTTTTTCCTGGGGTCAGGTCCCGGACCTGACCCCAGGAACAGGGTGCTGACCCCAGGAAGGTTTTAGGATGAAATCTAATCCATATAAGAAGAAGAGTTGCATGATCACGGATGGCTATGATCGCGCGCCTGCCCGCGCGATGATGAAGGCGCTTGGTCTCACGGATGAGGACATCGCCAAACCCATGGTGGGCATTGCCAATACCTGGATTGAAACCATGCCCTGCAATTCCCATTTGCGTGAACTGGCTGAACACGTGAAAACAGGTGTGCGTGCCAGCGGCGGTACTCCCATCGAATTTAATACCATTGCGGTCTCAGACGGAATCACCATGGGCACCGAAGGCATGAAAGGCTCTCTCGTCAGCCGTGAAGTGGTGGCAGATTCCATTGAACTCGTAGCCCGCTCACATATGTTTGATGCCGTCATTGCCCTTTCAGGCTGTGACAAAACCATTCCCGGTACCGTGATGGCCCTTTGCCGATTAAATGTACCGTCTCTCATGCTTTACGGCGGCTCCATCGCCCCGGGCCAATTTCAAGGTCATGACGTCACCATTCAAGACGTCTTTGAAGGTGTCGGCAAATTTGCAGCCGGTAAAATGACCGAGGCAGAACTCAAAGATTTAGAAGACCATGCGTGCCCCGCAGCAGGCGCTTGCGGCGGCCAATTTACGGCCAACACCATGTCAACGGCCACCGAAATCCTGGGGATTTCGCCTTTGGGTTTTAACGGCATCCCTGCCCTTACCAAAGAAAAAGATGAAGCAGCAAAAAAATGCGGTGAGCTGGTGATGGCGCTTCTTAAGAATCATACAACACCCAAACAAATTATTACGAAAGATTCCATTGAAAATGCCATTTGTGCCATCGCCATGACGGGCGGTTCTACCAACGGTGTCCTTCATATGTTAGCCATTGCACACGAAATGGGGATTCAATTAGACATTGATGATTTTGACCGCTTGAGCGCAAAAACACCGCTCCTGGCAGACTTGAAACCAGCCGGCCGGTTTGTTGCCACTGATTTATATGCCGCCGGCGGTATTGCTTTGATTGCGAAACGTTTGCTTGACGCCGGCTTGCTTCACAAAGATTCAATCACGGTCACCGGAAAAACCATCGGCGGCGAAGCGGCGAAGGCCAAAGAAACCAAAGGTCAAAAAGTGGTTTACGATTTAAAAAATCCGCTCAAATCAACCGGTGGATTAGTGATTCTGAAAGGCAACTTGGCACCGGAAGGATGCGTGCTGAAAGTAGCCGGTGAAAAACGGACTGAACATACCGGACCTGCCCGTGTTTTTGACCGCGAGGAAGACGCTTTTAAAGCCGTCAAGGACAAAAAAATTAAAGCAGGCGATGTGGTCGTGATTCGCTATGAAGGCCCCAAAGGCGGACCCGGCATGCGTGAAATGCTGGGCGTGACTGCTGCGCTCGTGGGTGAAGGCTTAGGTGAATCGGTGGCGCTTCTCACCGACGGACGTTTTTCAGGCGCCACGCACGGCCTCATGGTAGGCCACGTGGCTCCGGAAGCTTTTGTGGGAGGCCCCATTGCTGCCGTTCGCGACGGCGATACGATTGTTTTTGATATTCCCAAGAGGCGTTTGGATGTGAAAATTTCTGATGAGGAAATGAAACAGCGTCTCAGTGCCTGGTCCCAGCCCAAACCGCGCTATGCCAGCGGTGTGATGGCGAAGTATGCCAAACTGGTCTCTTCTGCCGCCAAAGGGGCTATTACGAATTAATGCCCCTAGGGTCAGACCCTACGGGTCTGACCCCTCGTTTCGTTACGCGGCGACTTGCATGGTTACTGCGGCTTGGAAGTTTTGGAATAAGTTTTCAATGCGGGCGGCAAAATCGTGATTGAGTTCTACCACACCTGACTTTAATCCAAACGCACGCATAAATCCTTCGTATCCCAAGAATCCGGCGGTGTTAATGAGCGGTGCTAAAAGATATTCATAACCAGTTTCGGAACGGACAATATTGATAAATTCACCTAAGTCTTGAATTTCTGCGGCTTGCTTATCTCGTGCATCACTGACTAACACTACTTCGTACCCTTGTTTCCTTAGATTTTGTGCTTTGGTGCGCGCTTCCTCTAAAGTGTTAGCTTGACTGATTAGTTCTGGTGCTGTCTTGACGTTTAATTTAACGAGCGCAGCACGATCCATGTGACCAATGCCAATCACGGCAAAGACAGGTTTGCCATCGGCAGTTTTGTTGAGCATCTGACGAAGCTGATCGATCGTCTGTGCCGCTAAGTCGGGACGATCTTGAATGGCTTCTTCGACTTGTTGGGCCACATGATCGGCAATTTCTTGGAGTAATTTCTCATTAATGATCTCGGTGCCTAGAATACGTGCCATGAGCGCATGTGACAAGAGTTCTTCACGGTATAATGCTGCTACTGGATTCTCGCGTGTGAAAGCATTAAACGCTTCATTTTGTGCTAAATAAGCATGTACCAATTCATGCAAAATCACCGCTTCCAGGAAGCGTGCGGCTTCGGGATCTGTCGCTGCCCGTTTGATCAGGGTCGTGGCAAGTGCCATGCGGCGTGTCTTACGGTTAAAAGCACCATTTGCTTTGCTGTGTCTAAAGAAAGCTTCATGTAAATCGATGTCAATACCACTTAAATAACGCTCGTTAAAGACTTCGGTGCCAAAGTAAATGCTTCTAAATTCTTCGTCTTCAGCCGCTTTCTGCAGGCTCTCATAAGCGTTCATCAGGCCTTGTTGATATACCAAACGCTCAGCCGGATTAATGGTTTCCAGCCCTTGTGTTTCGTGCAACAACCGATAAAGCGGTGTGGGCATAGCCTTTACCAGGCGTAATTCTGCACGATTTTCATGAACGTCATATATAATTTGAATGCGAGGATCACCATTTGGATATGGTTGACCCATATCTATCTTCTGAATCACTGGGTAATACCGGCTCATGGCTTCATAGAAAGCCGCTTGAGGCTGATTGCCGCGATATTCCAAAGTTAAATGATTAAAACCACGTTTTCGTGTTAAGTTAACAGCTGCTTGGAAAAGTTCTTTACCAATTCCTTTTCCTTGTTCGTTGGGTCGAACCGCTGATAAATATATAAAACTATCAC
This sequence comes from Candidatus Abzuiibacterium crystallinum, assembly GCA_002787155.1. Lineage (GTDB taxonomy): Bacteria > Omnitrophota > Omnitrophia > Omnitrophales > Abzuiibacteriaceae > Abzuiibacterium > Abzuiibacterium crystallinum. Next base: position 11,297 of record PCVY01000056.1, read on the forward strand.
TCATCAAAATCAAATATCCCACCACATGGTTTTGTCTATCTAAGGCAAACAAGAAATCTTCTTCTGAGAGTTCGCCTGAAACAATCGATTGAAGAATATAAGCCATATAATCAACCGGCCATCCTACCGATTGATTAATTTGCCTAATGGCACTTAATCCTTGTTCAAAAGTTCGTCCCATGGCTTTCCATTCATTGATTCCAAAAACACCCCGAAGCTCAGAGTGTCCCTCTTCATTCTCGCTGATTTGTTTAGCGTCTTCCCGATTACCCAGGAACTCGTCGATAGCTTCTTTTCTGGTTTTGACAATGGGCGGTTCGGGTAGTTCTGGCTTTTCTGCTGCTTCTTGTGCCGGTGCCGGTACGGCTTCTGGTGCATTTTGCCAAAGCGCCAGATCAGTAAATTCCTCTCCTGCCACCACTTCAGCTGGCGCTATTTCGGATTCAATCGCTTCAACACTCAGCCCTTCTTTCGTTCCGGAAGCGGCTATTTTGGTTAACGTTTCTTGCAATTTGCTTTCGTCACTTTCCGTCAAATTTGACTGAATATGCTTGAGTAATGTATTGTTTTCAAATAGCGCTTGGCGGTCCCCACTTGCAGTGTCTGCCACCACTTGCCACGGAAGGAATTCAACCCGTGCTTTTACGTTATCTTTGGATGGATGAATAAAATCGAGTAATAAATGTTCCCCTTTCTTAGCATGTTCGGCAACCTTTTGAGAAATAGCGGCCCAATTGCTCTCGAGGCCGATTTCCGCATCCCAATCCAATGTCGTCCAATCCGCATCGCCCACTTTTATGCGAACACCTACCTTTACACCTGCTTTTTGAAGTTCTGCTTGCTCGGCTTTTGTTAACAACCGATAGGCGGTCACACCATAACCCGTTAGAATGGCTAGGTCATCAGATTGGAAAAGAGCATCTGCATTTTCATCGGTCAAACTGGGTAAGATTTGATAAGTGCCGTCATGGTGTGGCGGATGGTTGTGGAAAACCTTATCCTGTTTCTTACCTAACACTTCTGTTCCCGTTGCACGAGCACCGGTTGAAGCATACCACTGATCCCCTAACCTGAAAAAGCTGATTTCATATGGCAACTGTGCATGTTTAAGAAGATCACCTAAGTTAACCGGTACACCGCTCAGTTTGGCAAAATAAACACCGTACTTGCGATTAAGCCGTTCCGGATTTTCCATGAGATCAGCATAATCGATTTCTGCCACACCATCTGCGTTCTTCATGGCCAAATGCTTGATAATAAAATCCATCACCAATTTATTCTTAGGTGCTTTCTGAAACAAAGTTTGCAAAGCGCGGGCACCCATTTCCCCGTGTTGCTCATCAGTGTCAATCAAGCGATCAATCCGTGGATTCGTTTGAGGCATCGTTTGCCGAATCCGCTTCAATTGCTCCAATTGTTGCTCATTCATACGCTGTTTTGGAAGTTCTTCGTTCAGAAACTTTTCAAGCCGGGTCAAGAATTGCTGGATCATCACCAGTTCTTGTTCAGAGGTCGCAAGCGTTGCAATTTCATCCAAGAAAGTTTGAGCAAACGCATGCCAGGCCGAGTCTCTTAAGCGGCCGTCATGGTAAGCCGTATAAGCCTGGCGCATGAGGCGATTTGCCAACGCTTGCGCTTGACGAGGATCGGCAGCCCATGTGTCATGGATGGTCTGAGCCATTTGTTTAGCAATCGCTTTCCGTTTGGTATCGTCCGGAGCTTGGATTACTGCTGCCATGCCGGACTTTTCAAGCTCGATTGCTTCCCCTTTGATATTTTTCACCATCTGCTCGAGATCATCGGGTGATTTTTGCAGCCAAAAGATTAAATCTTCCACCTGTTCCGTATTTCTTAAAATGTTTAACGCTAGCGGCATCGGCATAAATTGCACCAAATGTAAGAAAGCACTCATCGCGCCACGCATGATATCAAGATCAGTGTGATATTCACGTGCGTAGTTTTCCATTTTAGAATAAAGCATTTGCAGATCGTAAGTGCGCCCCGTTTCAAGATCGATACTGCGCGAAAGCATTTGTGCAAAGAAGTTCATCACTTCTTCTACCCGGTAATCGCTGCCGTCTCCGCTCATAAATGGATCATAAAAATAAGGACGCGGGTAAATTAAGTGCAATTCTTCATGAAAGTAAGATTGATCTTTCCAACGGGCATCCATGACCAACAAACCTGTTCGGGCCAATAAATTGTCGACGGCTTTCTCGCGGCCAAATTCACGGCCAGTGAAGGTTTCAGCACCAGAACGTGAACCCCAATCTTTCTCGATAAACTTCCAGTACACGCCCAATTTCTTAGCGGCATCTCCGCGGAAAATCATGGAAGGTACCGGATGATCACGGTAACCATTTTCAGACCGCCATTCGGCATTGGCTTGATACGTCGCCTCTTCTACGGAGAGACCTGTTTCGACCAATCGGGCAATCCGTTCTTTCACTACCGGTAAATTGGCAATCTTCGAACCATGATCAAAATTAAACTCCACAAAATCCGGTGACGAATGATCATCCCCTGCTTGTAGCATCTTGGCAAGGTCTTCGGCAAAACGCACTTGCTCTGCTTTGTCCTGCGTGATGCCGCGTGAGGCATCCGAAATCTCGGCCAGTTCTTGCACAATCAACCGAGCCGCTTGTCGATAGAGACCGGTGGCTTTTTGACGATCGAGTTCCTCCCGCGCTTCTTTTAATAATCTCGAGATTTCATTATGTTCCGCCCAATAAGCCATGCGCTTATAATAGAAAAGATCCCATTCGCCAGTCCGCATCGCGAGGAATCGAATCACGGCTTCCAAGCGGAGCCGTTCGGTTTCACGATTCTCAACCGGAACATCTTCTAACAAGGCTTCAATCACTTTTTCTTGATGATCTTCATTAGCCATGAACTGAGCAAATCGAGCGATTTGTTTCAGTATTTCAAGCTCTTGTGGCGTGTCACCTTTTAATTTTTCTTCCAAAAACTTAATCAGCTCGTCATAAGTTAAATTGCCTTGAGAACTCAATAAATTCAGAAACTCATCTTTGAGCGTTGTGTGTTTGGCAAAAATCCGTCTCAGAAGAGCGGCCGGCGAGTCTTGAATCATGGCTTCCATGTCCTCAAACTCTCCCGATGCTTCGGCTAACGAACTAAAAAGTCCGATAATGGCTTGAGTTTCCGGTGAATCCGGCTGGGGATCCATGAGGGCTTTCCGGAGAACTTTTTCGGTCTGATCTTGACGACGCCCAAGTTTTCGGATTAAGGCTTGGACAGGTTCCTGTGATGCAAAAAACATCTTCAAGGACCGGATCAATGCTTTCAGTGCACTTGCCTGTGTTTGATCCGCTAACCCGGTTAAGAACTGGGATTCAATTTCGTTCAGCAGAACAGCTTCCGAAAGAATGGCTGCCCGCGGGTTATGCCAAGCCACAAACGCCTGACGGCCGGCTTCATCTAAGGCCAAGTAAATTTCTTGGGCAATGCGTTGCTTAAATGCCGTTGAGCGTTTTGAAATGATTTCGTTTCGAACTTCTACGGTCATATTTTCTTGATCCGGCTCAAAATAGGCGAAATCGAGCAAAGCATTGAGATCGATCCCCTGCACGGTGGTGACCAGATTTTGAAGCGGATCAACCTCAAACCAGCCGACTTCCCGGTGATTGCCGTCGATCACACTTTCGAGAACGATGCGCAGCTGACCGTCTTCGGTCACGCTTAATCTGGCATTCGGCGGCAGGACCACATCGCGTGTCACTTCTTTTCCATTCACCGTCGTTTTATATTGAACCGGCGTGCCATCGACATTTGGAATTAACCCCTTTTCTCCCGGAATGAGGTTTAAGCGAAGCGCCGAACCCGCGTTAAGGTTGGAAAGTCCTAAAATGTTCTGATCGATTGAAGTAAATAAGGATGCGTTTTCATCAAAAATGGCTTGGACACGACCCGTATCCAATTCTGAGAAATCAGCACCATAATCGACGATCAGATGACCATTCTCAAACCGAACACGCGTTCTAAACGGTTTATCCGGCCGGCTTAATTGCAATTCAGCTGCTTTGCCAAGCGGTCCGTGAATCTCATCAAAGGTCACCTGCCGTCTGCCGTCAATGCGTGCCAGTTTTAATTCTTTGTCGTTATAACGAACGATTTGCTCAATGCGCTCCGGTGTTAAGCGAAGCACGTGCGTGCCCCAATCACCATCCGTCAACTCAACCACCCATGTGCCATTGACAAATTTTAAGCCGGCGTTTGTTACCATTTGATTCGTAACGGTATCCAGATCCAAAATTAACCGGTCTTTTCCGCTCAAACCTTGAATCATCACTTCATTTTGGCCCTCAACTTTGACCACCATTTTAGCCTTGAGTTCGGCTTTACGGCTTTCAATTTCGGCCGTGTAGGTAAAATCAAAGTATTGCTGTGATTCCTTAACAAACTCGGCATCAAATAATCCCAATACATTGAGGTACATCACAAAATCATGTAACGTGGCAACCGAATCACCAACACTTTCTAGTGCCGTTAAAAGCTTTTGCAGTGTGGTCAGTTCGGCGACATTACCATGAACGCCGACGTCAAAAAGAATGACGGTGTCAAAAAGCGAGTCAACATACAGGTGGCTTCCGCTTTGAAGCGATAAGCCTTTCACGGCTGTATGCAGATTAAGAATGGCGTTCACTTCCTGTGCCGAACGTTTCTCATATACCAGTAATTTCACTAAATCACCGAGAGCCACTTGAGAAGACTGGGCCTTTTCGGTCAGCCTGCGAATCGCCCTCATCTCGTTCGAAATGGTTGCTGCATCTAAGGCGCCCACCGCAAGCCCCCGCATGGCAATGATCTCAAGCGGATTTTCCCATTCACCCATTAAACCTTCGACGGGTTGTGTTAATTGAGCAATGGCCGCATCTTGCAATCCAAACGCTTCCAATGCCTTTTGTTGGGAAGAACTGCCTAACTCACTTGATGCCAAAAGCGCGGTGGCGATAATCATTTCAACTTGTTGATTGGCCTGCTCAAGTTCACTCGGATTTAAGCTCATGGCTTTCAATCCGATCCAAAGATTCCATAAATTCAAGTCCATTAAATTCTCTGGATCAATCTTCGTGACATCTTTCAGTGCCCGTCGGATACCGGTGTGCACTTTGTTGTAGGCAGCCAAATTGCGAAGCAAATGCGCATCAGCGCCTAATTCGCTGGCGATACGAGAAGCGCCGATCACACTCAGACCCGGTATCCACTCGCGCAAAATACGAAAACGTTGTTCATCGGAACCCACCTTTTCCAATTCATCCCGTAGTTTGGTCCATTGCGAACCAATCACCCGAAGAATAGCGCGTCGGTCTGAGGCTTCCAAACCAGTGCGGTCCAACATCCCTTGAATCAACAAGGCTTGTGCCAATTCGGATGCATTCGAAAAAATAGCGGCCAGTGCCGGCGGTAAATCGGTGATGGCAAGCTCGCCCGCATGTTGTGAAAGCAATTTCTCTAAGTTCGGCGCCAACGTGAAAGAACCGTCTTGATTCACCGCAATGCTAAGATACGGAAACGTAAATAAGAGGCTTTGATTTGCTTCACCGAGAGCGCTGAGATCAATTTCTTTTCCGAAGAATTTGGCATAAGGCACCTGAGAACCGTCCGGCTGCGCTCTCCAATTCACATCGATATTGCCCCGGTCACCGGGTTTAACCAAATGATCCGTCAGCACGTCGTTAGCCGGGTTGGAAACAAGTTCGTCTTTGACCGCCCCGCGCACCGTGACTTCCAACCGTGACTGAGCCAATTCCAGCCCGCTCTTCTCGGGCGTCCGGGTGGTTTCAGTCGGTAAAATGTCAATGGCAAAGCGTTTGGCAATGGCAATCATGGCCCGCGAACGCGCCAGCGGTGTTTCCGGCAAATTACCCTGGAACGTATTCTTAAATTCAGGGCTGTCCGGATCGATGGTTTCGTATTTATTGAGTTCTTCTTTGACAGTTTCAGCCACTTTGGAAGCTTTTTCAATGATGGCACGAACTTGCGGGCTTAATTTGGCGCCTTGATCCTTTAAGAAAGCATCCATTTCGGTTTTGGCGCGTTCCACCCGCTCGTTGGTGACCCCTCTCACCAAAGCTTCTCCGTTAAAAAACTGCTCGGCCAACTCCATCCCAATACCGCCTTTCCAGTGTCGATGGAGATGTTCGCCAAATTCACGAACCAATCGTTTATCATTTTCATTCCCGAGTTCCAGCGCTTTGCGGTATGCTTCTTTTACCGGATCAATGATGAGGCGGAATGTCCAAAGCTGTTCCAATAATGATTTTGCCGTCTCGCTGATAGCCTCCGCACTATTAATGGCAGTTGAAAGGAGTAGTTCTTCTTTGGCTGTCAGAGTCTCTCCCCTTGCCACGGCATCCAACAGGTCAACCACGGTTCGTTGATGCCACCCGGCACCGGTTCGTTCAACAGGCGAAATTTCCATACGCCCCGCCACTTCACGTACCCAATAAACCAGTCCGCTCTTGGTTTGAGGGTGATTAATCCGTTTCTGGAAATATTCTTTCCATTTGGTCAGACGTTCTGGATTCTCTTTCAAACTTGCAAACTGGTTTTCAATGTAAGGCCGATCCAGATAAACCACAGCATGGCTTTCGAAACGCGAACCGCCGCCGCCTTTGATCGTTCGGCCGACACGCCCGATGCTCTGCATGACTTGTGTTTCGGGTAACCGGGAATCAAAGAGGAGGAAGTTGGCAACCATTTGATAGTCAAAACCGGTCAAGCCCATCTGGTTGGTAAGTAAAACATAATCTTTCATTTCATCTTGAGCCAGTTTGGTATTTTCGTCCACCTTCTCATTAAAGGATTTCACGACGCTGTCCACATCTTTGGTGCTGCCGTTAATTTCCAACACCTCAATGCCTTGTCTTTTTAATATTTCTCTCACCAAAGCAATTTCCAAGTCACCCTCCAACGCCACAAGGGTAGGTGTGCGGCCTTCGGTAAACTTCACATCGACAAGCAAGCGGATTTGCTCTAACTCGACATTCGAAACTTTGTTTTCCAACATAGCCGCTGCCCGATCAAAACGGCCATCAATGTGTGCGACAATCAGCGCCGCACGGATGAGCGCCACTTGTTCGGGTGTTTTGCCTTCCAAATTCAAAGCCTTCACGTCAAAAGATTGAGCGGTGCCTTTGGCATGTGCTTCGCTAAAAAGTTCTATCAAAAACGCCCCGGTTTCACCGGCTGTTTTAATGGCTTCCGTCAGGCGCCCGCTCAGCACTTCCAAAGCAGTTTGAACACCCAACGCCGTTCCTGACATACCCACCGGTCTCGGCGCGCCTTCCTTTGTGACAAACAAGTCAAACATACTGACCGCCGTCACCGTCGAAGTGATCTCGATACCGCCTTCATCGCGCATCAAGTTGTCTTTTAAAATCTTCAAGCGAGATACCTTCGAATCAGCTTCCATGGTCCTGTCGGCTTCTAGGTAATTCACTGCATCTCTCACCGCCGCTGCAATACCAATCAACCAAGGTGTGTCTTCAATGATTAAATTTGTCTCAATACCGTGCTCACGGCTGAACGGACGATACTGCTCTTTATCCAACCGGACACCACCGGGACCCAATAAATATTTAATGACATCGTTCGAATCGCGGAAGTTAATGATCCGCGCTTTTAAAATGGAAAACAACTCTCCGGCGTGCATGGGGTGGACACCATCGGCGGTGGCTTGTTCAATTGCCAATTTCACTTCACGATCATTTTCAAATACCCGAACCACCGATTGACCGCTCCAGGCTTTGATTTTGCCGTCGTACACCCAGATCACCGCACCATCCCGGCCTTTGATCTCTTTAAAGACTGTTTCGCTGGTGGTCACCAATACTTTACCCGCTTCATAATCCTGACGGTCAAAGACCAAAAGGTCATCTGCCCGTTCAGCGACTTTGGTAAGCACTTGGTAATTCTTGAGTGATTCACGCGCTGTGGTGGTATGACCGCCTACAATGAAATAAAGCGGATTGGCCGTCTGGTGAATTTCATCAAAAAGTCTGGCTGATTGTGCAAAGGCATCTCGATATTCACCATAAAGATCTCTTAGATGAGCGTCTTCGCTGGTGAAAAGCAAGTTCTGAAGTTGGGCGAGTGATTCGCGATCGACAATCAAAAGCGGTCCTTTTTGGTTTTTAAGGTATTCAATCAATTCCCTCACCCGTGCAGGCGCTTCAGCATTTCCCGATCTAATTTCATCAATGAGAGAAGCGGCATCTTTCAACTCTCTGCCAAACGCCTTGAAAAACTCTTGATAATTAGCGTCCTTGATAATTTGGTCCACATGGCCGCGTGAGGGTGTTAAATAAACGTTAATACCATGAACCGCAGCCAGCGCCAAGGCGACAAAAGTCTTACCGCCGCCCATTGCGAGGTTAATGTTCTTACTTTGAATCGCCAGATACGCGTCCCGCTGATCTTGTTTGAACCATAAACCGGTTTTCTCGGTAAATAAGAAACTCACGAGAGCCAGATCCCAACCCATCGCTATATCCAGTTCGGAAAGTTGAAGCCGCGGATCCACCACGCGGAAACCATCTTCCGCACGTCCGAATAATTTGTAATAAAGCGCGCCGCCATTTTCATATTTGGCTGCAATGATTTTCTTGACCAAATCAAAAAAGGCTTTGAAATCAGCTTTGGTCACATCTTGCTCTTTGCTTTTAGGTTGCAGAAAGTCGGTCTCCCAAGCCTTCATGGCTTTGTTAAAATCGCTTGCTAAAAGTGCCTCCATGACTTGACGAATCACCGGGTTGGTCAGATCCAGTTCGCGACCGGCTTCCCGGTCAGCTTTAAATTCACGGCCAAACGCGGCAATTTGCGTCATGTCACGCACAATATCGACTGCCAGGTCTTGAGCGCTCCTGGCCTCGCCCGTCCGCACAATGTCTGCCCACACATATTGCGCCACGCGATCTTCAAATTCTTTTCGCCGTGCGGGTGTGCCAAAAAGAATCTCAAGGCCGCCGTCTTTTTGACTCGCTTCCGCAATGGCACGGATCGAATGAAGTGACTCGAAACCATTGAGATCATACCGGCTCAAATGATCGCCGAGCCGGATGATGTTCTCAAGGGTTCCGTTACCGATCCGGATCATTTCGGCAATCACGCTGCTGGCGCAAACACTGCAAAGCGTCACGACATGTTCAAGCAATCCCAGAACGTTGCCATCCACGGCTTGGTGTCTTTCCATTTGAGCCAGGATTTCCAAAGCGAGTCCTATCTTTGCGCTCGATAAATCACCTTCTAATCCAAAGATGCCTCCCACCGTTTCCTTACTTAAGAATGCCATGAGTTCCTGTGCCACAGCCGCACGCTCTGCCTCGGTTCTGGCTTGGCCCAATTGAATAATCAAGCGGTTAAGATATGCATTGGCGGGCGAACTCAGCGCTTCCCGAACACGTGTATTTTGACCTGTTTCAACTCTATCGCGACTGCGAATCGCTTCTGTGGCCACCTTTACTACGCCATCAATACGATCCTGAATCATCACACGTTGACGGAAAAGCACATAACTCACTAATGATTTTAACGCCGATTTGGTTAGAGTTTCATTGCCGATGCGAATGGGTTCTGCTACGCGACCACCAATAGCAGAAATGAGTACTTCGCCTTCCTCGATTGATTTTTCAAGTTCTGCAATTTCGACATCTAACTGCTCAATTTTATCCAACACCTGACGTGCTTGTGCCTGTGTTACCTGATGGCCTTTGAGGCCATTAAATAAGCGCAAATTGAGATCGCGCGAGGCTTTAACGGCCGCTAAGAGTTCGGCTTTGGCTTTCGCAACCGTTTGATAAGCATAGAAACCTGTCTCTACCATGCCCGTATAAGATTGAAGCATTAAATCGTAAACACCGCCCTTGATTATAAGGGTGTTTTCAATTGTTGATCTGAAACCGGGACCGCCAAAAAGTCCCGTACTTTCAAGTTCGCCGCGTACATAACTTTCAAGCTGGTCGCGTACCCGGGCAATTTGCGTGGCAAGCGCTTCAAGTTCCGGCACTTTTACTTCATAGGCACGATCTAGTAAACTCTGTACACGCTCGATCGCCGTCTCCAATTTGCGGATTTCAGACGTATTGGTTTGGGGCGCTTGTTGCAACTCTTCCAGTTGGGCTCGTTTTGCTTTCAGGTCTTTCATTAACTCAACGCGTCCCTGCAGCTTTTCAAGCGATGACTTAAATTGGTTGAGATCGATATTCAACTCCCTGGCAACTTTCTCCACAAACAACTCACCCAAAGATTCAATGCGGAATGTGGTGGCATGTAAAAGCTCGATCGTGAAACGATCAATGGTCATCCGGCCGAACATGGTATTGATTTCAATGATCGGTTCCCTCAGTTCATTGATCTGCTGATTCAGGTTGCGGATATCGTTTTCGGTCGCCCGCACCTTCTGTAAGAGAAGATTCTTTTGCTCAACTTGTTCAGGCGTTAGGTCGGCTTCCTTCTGTTTCTCAATGGCCTCCAACTCCTGCCGCCAAAGTTCCAGTCCTTCCTGCAGTCCTTTGCGCTGAAGCTCTAAGTTGTTCAAGGTTTCTCTGGTAGACGGGTCCAATAACGGTTTATCAGAGGTTAAGATGGCTTCTTTGAGGTTCTTGAAATTAATACCGCTTGCAATGTACCAAACCGCGCCGAGTCTGAAATCCATATCCAGCACATAATGATGAAGTGATGCGGGTAACGCTTGAGGATCAATACCCTCTGCTTTTAAGATTTCAATGATGCGGCGGCCTTCGTATTTCTCAATGTTCCGCATAATCAAACTGAGTGCTAAACCGTTTTCTTTATCATCATGACGCTGGAGTTCGGTGGCAATGTATTCGCGAATGAACTGGGTGGCAATTTCTCGGACTAAAGCATTCAAATACTCTTGAGGCAGTCTTCCTTCAGCCAATAAAGCCAAAACAGAAATGGCATCTTTGGGCGCTAAGGGATCACCCCGAACCGCGCGCGACAAAAGCCCGGTTTGTTCCAAAGCCAGACCGACATCTCTGATGAATAAAGCGTTTACACCAAACACAGGATCTAATTCAAAACGATTGACGTGTTCGGTCGCGTCATACTCGCGTTTCAATTCATCCCGTGACATCGCCCAACCCAAATCTTTAATGTCGCCGTTTAAGAAACGACGAATCAATTCACGGCGTGCCGCTTCGGGTGTGACGCGCTTCCCTTCGCTGACATAAACATTTATTTTATTCTTGACCATAGACCGCAAAGCTTTTTCGCTGAAATCTTTCCAAACCGTATCACTGATTTCAAAACGGCCTTCCAAAGCCTTACCGGTTCTGCCAAAGTAGCCCATGGCTTCCAGGTCTGCGGCAAGCTCATACGCAAACTCGCCTGTGGTTAAAAATCGGGTGATGATGTCAGCAAATACTTCTTGGTTTGTTTTCCGTGCTTGGACGGGGTCAAAGTTCGGCATCAGATTGCGAATTTGATCAAGTTTTTGCTGCGCTTCTTCTGCGCGCCCGGCCAGCATGTCTTGGACTGCTTGATCATAAAGTTTGCGCGCTTGCGTACGTACCGAATCAGATGCAGGTAACCATCGGTCAGCCTCCGGAATAGACGCGCGAATCTCCTTATAAGCGGTTTCTGTCATGCGTTCGGCATGACGAAATTCCTCAACCTTGGCTGTTGTGAACTCTTTCATTTTTTCAAGCGCAAAGGGGTGCCGGCCTTGCGGGACCAAGAAAAGCGCATAGCTGCTAATTTCCTGTGAAAGCGCTTCAAATGACCCGGCAATGGTGTGACCTAAGATTTTGGCCGGCGCTGCAACAAAGTTAAGTAACATCACCGGGAAAGTGAGCATGAGCTGCAGATAGTCTTGTTCTTGATACGTTTCTTCTTGCGAACTCATGACTCTTTGAAACGCCATGGCAGGCGCCATAAATATATTGAACATGATCATGTTATCCGCAAACATCAGGATACGTTTGACAAGACCGCCGGCAGTCGGTTCGTCGAAAAGATTTGCGTAGCGGGCCGGATTGACTGCTTTCAAAATACCCTTGAAGAAACCGCCTGCTTCAGAAAACCGGCCAAGCAAGCCGGATCTCGCCGAATACGTAATGCCGAACACATGGAGAATTTGACCAAGCGTAATGTCGTGTAGAAATCTGCCGCGATCTGCCAGAGACGACGGGGACCAATTCTCTTCGATCATGTAAGTCAAATGTTCCCAAAAACCAACTTTTCGAAGTTCCATTTTGCCTTTATCTGCATTCCAATACCAATGTTTGGTCATGACTGATTCAACACCAAATAATCCCAACACGTAGTCAACCAGATGATCGATACCGGTGACGGCCTGGAATACCGGGAAAGCCCTGAACCAGAAGAAACTGCCTGCCGCTTGGCGCCAAAACTCCTGACTGCCGCCTCTCATCAAACGCCCGATTATCGATGCAAACTTTGCCCCCGTCGTCGAACCAAGATCCGCAGCCGGCACAATGCGTGCCGCCTCTGCCGATAGTTCGCCTTGCACCCGAATCATTTTAGAAATCATGGCGCCGCTAATACCGCGAAGCACAAAACCGGCAAGAATCAGCCCAATCCCGATTTGTTTACCTTGATCCCATCCCGTGATAAAACTAAATGTGGTCAGCCCAAAACCGCCCCAACTCATGGCAGTCCCTAATTGATGCAGAAAGCGCGGCAACGAACCTTTGATCATGGCAAATCCCGCAAACGGGCTGCCAAAGAAGAGCGGCCCCATGCGAAGTGCGAGTGTCGCAACGGCAAGCGGAATGAGTTTGAGAGCCAGATTTTTCAAATCTTCACTGCCGGTGCTGACTTGATAGCCCCACAACATGGTGTAACCACCCAGCACCATATTCAACAATTTAGAGCCTTCGTGCAGATACACACGGTATTTCGTGACTGCCGGCACTTTGTGCAGGCTGATGCTTTTGATTCTGTCAAATGACAACTTCACGCCGGAGAAAAACCGGAGCCCGACACCCAAGAGCACAATCCCAAGACCCAAATCTCTAATGGTATCATCTCCCACCATTTGTCCGACGATAGCTGTGATACCGCCGCTGATAATTTCAAGGGTCGACATGGTTTTGATGAAACTGCCGAATAAGAAGTCGAAAACAACCGTGCCTCTAAAAGCCACGTAAGCATTCTTGATGGCTGCTGTGGTTTTAAAGAATGTTTCCACCAGTCCGGTCACCATCGATTTGAGGCCCGCTTGCCATTTCAATTGAACGCTCAACCATGAAGAATAAATAGCGCTGCGAATACTAAAAACCATCGCTCTCAGTGAATAAACAACTTTGGTAAGCACACTTTTCGCAGCATATTCGGTGGCGCTCATTTTTAACTGCAACTTAGCAAAATTTTCACCGAAGTTAAGGAAGCGGCTGACGATACTGGAAAGATTCTCGGTACTGGTTTTCCAAAGGGCTAAACCCATTCGGGCAATGGATCCGAAAACAATTTGACCGATGCCAATGACACCGATACCAAAGGAAATAAAGGACACAATCCGATCCGCAATCGTTCCGCTGAAGGCAGGACTCAAGCCGGTGGCAAAACTGGCAAGAATGGATTGAGCAAACAGCACAAAACCGCTCAGACGGCTGACAATCGGCGCAATCACAAACCGTAAGGCAAATGCGGCACGTGACATAAAAGAAGCCGATGCACCAATGATACCTGCCCGGGCTGCTAAACTGGCTGCCCGTACGGCACTGTTTGTTAGAATTTCCGTGATACCAACCGCTGCACTCGTCAAGCCTGCCGCCAAACCAACCCAGCTTGAAATGGCTGCAAAATTGAGTGCGGCTTCTGCCAGAGGTGTTAAGCCTCCGTAGCGCGTGTATTCGTATAGTGCAATGGCACTAAATCCAACGGTTGCCACCAAAGCGCCCCAACCCACTGCGGTGGCACCTGCTGCCACCGTTGCCCAAAATCCCGCTGCAGCGCCAAAGGTTAAAATGGTGGTGACCACCGCTGCTACCACGACCACGCCAATGGCTACCCATTCACCCCACGACAATGCCCGGTACCATGCCACCTGATCACCAATCACTTGACCTTCCGCTATGTTCACAATTTCAACATGCCGGCTATCGATCATGGTCATGATTTCTTGTGAGCTGCCGACGAAAATTTGTCCGTTGGCATTCAGACCGCCAAATTCGTAATTGCCGGCATAGGCCTCAACCACTTTGCCGGTCAATTCAACTCTGCCGTTCACTTGACGAATTAACTCATTGCCTGCCCCCATACCTTTTTCAATTCGGATGAAATCAGCATTGATAAATGCGCTGGAAGCTTCGCGCATCAAATTTACATGACTAGGATCGTTGTATTCGATATGGACAATTTGATAAACATCGAATTTCTCGCCATTTTCGGATTGTTCGCGATATTGCGTCACAATGGTCTTCCACTGCCCATCCACCAGTGTGTCTCTGACTTCATTGCGGATACGGTGTTCACGCGGCACACTCAGAAGTTCATCTGTCCCGCCATCCAAATAAGTTCGAGTCGTGATATCAAACAAGCCAAACCGGTTGGCTTCGACGAGTGTGATCGAAAGGCCGAACCGGTCATGGTAGCTATAACCCGTAAACTCCTTCACATAGTGATCGCCCTTCACGCTGAGCTTGCTTCTATAATTTTCAGAACGTATCCGCTCACCCACCAGCGCTGCCGTATTGCCATGTGCATCCGTCATATTAAAAGTAAGGACACCACTATCCAAAGCCGTTTGCTCGAGACCTAAGGCATTAAGCGCACCTACCATCATTTGATAAAGTTCGTTGCGTTCACCTTCGGTAAGATTGCTGAGGTCGTCTGCTAACCGGAATGAGTAATTGACGAAATCGTAGTAATTGCCTTCTTGAAGATCGGCCTTAAAATAAAGTTGGTTATTTTCGTTATATTCGAAACTACCCTTAACCGCGTTTAAGATGACGGAAAATCCCAAGTTCGTTGCCGCCATCATGGTGATACGGTTATCAAAGCGGAAATTAACCGAATAACCGAGCAGTGACGCGAATTCTTTCAATGCAGCATCGAGACCGGCAAAGTTGGAAAGTTGATCCCCCGAAACCGGCACAATAACTTGCGTATTCCATCCGCCTTCGGCACGGGCCACATTTTGAATGGTGATACCGACATCCGTATTGAGTGTAACCGCAATATTCCGGCTCAGGGCTTCATTGGCTTTTAAGCCCATCACGTCTAAGAATTGATTCATGGCATTTTGACCTGCTGCAGCAAAATCAGACAAATTCATCGAATCGAGATCCATGTTGAACGTGCCGCTGATACCATAAGCATAATCGAGCACGCCGCCTGCCGCCATCTGTGCCATCAGACTGAACTGAACACCCAGATTAGTTGAAGCAACCAGCGAAATATGTTCCGCTTGCATGGTCTCAGGTGTCAGGCCGATGGTTTCAACCATATCGGTCAATAAAGCCATCGTATCTTCGCTCACAGATGCGAGATCATCGTTTAATCCATAATTAAGATTAAAGAAATGTGTTTTAGTGTAAGCAAAATCGTTTTGAATGGCCTCAAGCGCGCCCTCTGTGCCTTTCGTCCATTGAACGTCTTGAGCGCCACTAATCGTGGTCAACGCACCAACGTTGGTGGTAGCTGTTAATGTGATGTGCTGTTCTGTTAAAACTTGCGGGCTTAATCCCAATTCATTGGCAATGGCTGTCAAAGCGGCAACATTCTTTTCTAAAATGCCTCCCAGTTCTTCAGAAGAATCGTATATCAAAGCAACATTAACACCGGTGGCAAAGGCATATTGAGGATCTGTGCGCGGCAGCAAACCCTTGAGGACAGGAAATCGATCAAATAACTCAGGCGATAAACCACCC
>PCVY01000008.1 GCA_002787155.1 Candidatus Abzuiibacterium crystallinum
GTTGATCTTAACATCCTGCCGGAAGGTTTCGAGAATATTGCTGCTCTCAATCTGGAAATTAATTTTGATGATCAGGTCTTAGATTTTCAAGAGGTCAGCACCGGCGCTGTTGGCCAGCAGGCAGGTAAAACCGCTTACGCTTATTTACGCTCGCCCGGTCTTGTCCGCATCTTGGTGTTAGGTGTCAATCAAAACACCCTTTCCGAAGGGCAGCTACTTATTCTTACTTTTGATGTGAAAGACGGTGTGGGGCATACCCGGACGGACATCCGGATCACAGATCCTGTGGTGGTACAGCCCGATGGTGATAACACCTATAGCGGCCAAGTGATTAACGGCACCATTACCATCGGTCATCTCCAAACCGAAATCATGTACATTTACTTAAACGGCAAGCGCATTGCCCATGAAGATGAAGACGGTAAATTCTTCTATCATAATGACCACTTAGGCAGTCCTGTGGTCGTGAGCGATCAATACGGCGATAAAGTCCGCTATATCGAATACTATCCTTTTGGTAATACCAAGCAGGAAATCCCCGGTAACAGCCAGTTTGCCGATAAGGAAATCAGCCACAAATACAACTCAAAAGAGCTGGATGAATCCACCGGTTTTTACGATTATGGTGCACGGCAATACGACCCATCCATTCTTCGTTTTATCAGCGCCGACCCCCTGGATTGGGAGCAGGAGATTCAAAGCGACGGCAATATCAGCGCTGATGAAGTCAGTGACAAAATCCGTGACTTCGGTTTCCTGGGCAATCCACAAAATTTGAATCGGTATTCGTACACATTGAATAATCCGTTGAGGTATGTAGATTTGACAGGAAAGCTAGCTGTGGAAAGTGACACGGCGAAGCGTTTTCCAAAAGCGGCTTCATTTTTGGAAAATTTAAAAGTAAGAACAGAAAGTGAGTATGAAGCGTTCAAGCGGTATGGTCAAGCGAACAGAAGTGATGTTGATCTTGCTTTTGAACCAGGAAAAGGACCAATCGTTAAAGGAGAATCGTTAGAGCGAGCATTCGGGCAATTTGCGCCTGGCATTGGATCAAATGAGTTAAGCATTAACAACAAGCTTTTAGGTGACTATGAAACGGGAGTGTCAGGTAGCGAAGGAATGTTGGAAGTGACAGCGAAACATGAAATGACCCACTATTTTGACGACCTTGATAATATTGATTTCCCAGGAGAAGAAGGCAATTCATTTGAAAGGGATGTGTATGGAGAGGTAGTAAATACGTACTCGGAAGCAGAAGAAATATTTAAAAAAACATGAAAACTGTAAAATAACTTGGTGCTTGCATGAACAAAATTACTAAAGGTTTCCTTTTGACAACAATCATATTAGTAGGTTGTTTCCGCTCGACTCCTACAGCTGAGCTACAATTGATTTTACAACAATTAGTGGATCTACAAGAACTTCAACAATATTATCACGCGGATGTTTTGCCTGATCGAAAACCGCTTGTGATAGTAAAAAACGCATTAATTCCTAATGGACTGCACTTAGTAAAGTTTGATACGCCTGTGAGAATATTGTCTATGAGGGAAATTAATGATGACAAAAGTATAAAGAGTTTCGTGGAAATAACTAAGCTGGAAATCAAGCAAAAAACGTGTCTCACAACCTTTAAATACCCGAGTGAAGGGTTACTTATTAGAGCCAAGCTTATCAAAAAAGATGGTGAATGGATCATAGTAGAAAAAGAACTGACAGAAAGATAGAACAGAAAGGGAGTAAAGTCCGATAAAATGAAGAGAGCTATCGTAATCGCTAGCTACGTGTTGTTAATCACAGGATCTGTATTTGCGGATGTGACGACCGACCCGTTTCCGGGGCAGTCGTTTCCGGTAGGGAATGTGGGCGGAGAGAACCTAGCGCATAACCGGTTTACAGGTTCCATCACATATGAAATTGATTTGGATATTCCACCCGGCACAAACGGTGTAAAACCCGATCTGTCACTTCGTTACTTTTCTGGGAATGACATGACAACGGTAGGCAGAGGTTGGAGTGTTGAACTGGGCACCATTACACGGAGTGAGCGTCTTGGCGGGCCTTATTTTAATGACAACGATATTTTTATTCTGCAACTGGGTGATATGAGCGCAGAATTGGTATCCATCGGCGGCGGACAGTGGCGGACCAAAATCGAATCGTTCCTACGGATTACAAAGTCGGGCAATACATGGTATGTAGATGACGGAAAAGGTATCCGCTATCAATTTGGCGCGCCGGCAGGCGACCTCACATTTTATTTGACTAAAATGACGGATGCACACGGCAATTACGTGGATATCACTTACACATCGAGTGATTACGTAGCCTATCTTGATCATATTACCTACACAAAGGGAAACGGGCTCGGGCAATTTAGGCGCGTAGATTTCTTTTACGAATCGAGGAGTGATAACTATTTAGATCGCTCGTTAAAGCGGCCGGTCCGTTATAACAACCGATTGAGCGCTGTTGAAGTTTATGGCGGCAGCTCGCTTTTCCGGCGGTATGAATTCTTCTATCAGCAGGCGCCTAACTCTAAAAAAAGTCTTTTGACGCGAGTGGATAAGATCGGTAGCGATAGAAGTACGCGCATGATAGTTGGACAGTTTCAATATACGCCGGGGAATTCCATTCAATATAGTGGTGCAACACCGCTTTCCAGCCCGATACCTTGGCCGACAGATGATGTTTATGTGCGGATGGGGGACTTTAACGGTGATAAGTACCCGGATTTTATGCGAAAGATTAACAGCACTACCGAAGTGACATATGGCAATGGGACAGGATGGGGGGATCAATTTACTTATTCTGTGGGTGGCCTTGGCTCTGACACAGCTGCATTGCGCGTCGGTGACGTGAACGGCGACGGAATGGACGATATTTTTTATGCCGATTGCTGCATTGAAATGTACGCAGCTTACAGCAACGGCAATGGATTCGGCCAGCCTCAATATCTGGGTGAAGCTGAATTTGCGCTTGACTGGGAAGGCGTGGAGTCCGCTTATGTCAATGGCGACCGCTACATTGATATTATCAATGGCTATGCGGGCACGTTTAAAGTGATGTACGGAAACGGGAGCGGCTGGGATCCCGCAGTCACAGAGTTAGCGGGGCTGCCTAATCACTTTAGTTTGAATCGGAGTTGTGTTTCGCGCGGCGGGTTAACTACTTGCAGCTATGCCGTCTTGAGAGACTTGAATGGGGACAAGATGGCTGATATTTTAGTTTCGACCTTTGTATTACAAAACCACGAATTTCATTTGTATTACATGCTCGCTGATGGCGGAGGTTGGGATGGTGTTATCCGCGAAATTGCTGCATCCCAATATTTTGACCTATGGGGCTCGGGCGAGACGATTACAACCAATGTCATTGATCTTAATCGAGATGGGTTCTTAGATTTGGTCAGCGGGTTTCAAGACGGGCAAAACGCCAGTTACCGGTATCTTTTGGGGAAGCCCGGTGGTTTTAGCCAAGAACTGACATTGAATAACCCGCCCGTATGGGCAACTGATGTCCGTTGGATTTTCATGACGGATGTTAATGGTGATGGCTTGTCTGACGTGGTGAATACGTTGACCAATCAATATTCGTACGCTTCCTTAAGTAAACCTCAGGAAGATATTTTGACACAAGTAACAAACCGTTATGGCGCCATCACGACATTTAATTATGAAAACGCCAAAAATGTTTCAGGCGGCGCTTTCCCGTTTTCTTTACCGGTTTTGACTTCTGCGGCGTTTAATCCCAATTCCGGGGCAAGTCAAACCATGCAAAGCAATTTTCAATATCAAGGCGGAATCTACGACGGACAAAACGAAATCTTCAAAGGATTTCATTATGTAAAAAGTGTCGATCTTCAAGGAATTATTCAAAACACTTATTTTTATCAGGATGATTCACGGTTGGGTAAAGTGGATCGTGATGAAATTAGGGGAAGTGGTGGCCAGCTCTACGATGAAATGATTGCGACGTACGGTTCGGACGGCAGCCCGCCTTATTTTACACCATTGATTCAGAGAGATATTGTGACTCACGATGGCGGTGTTTCGAATCGGACTAAGCGGACTCAATTTCAATATGACAGTTATGGAAATGTTACTCGTTTGAGTGAAATTGGCAATTCGGGCGCAAGCGGTGACGAACGTTATACATTTTTTGATTTTGTACCCAATACAAGTAATTGGATTATCTCGCTTCCTGCCCGCAGGAGAGTGTTTGACAATGAATCCGGCTCCGGAAACCCGTTGTCATTAACGGAATATTTATATGATCATGCAGGATCGTGGAACGTGCCGCCTCAGGTTGGTGACTTAACGAAGCAGCGAGATTGGTTGAATGTTGGGGCACGCTTTATCGAAACCAAGTATGAGTACGATAGTTTTGGCAATCAAAGGTATATTACTGACCCTTTAAATCATACGACCGAAATTACTTACGACAGTGTGTACCAATCATTTCCCATCCGAATCGAAAATGCATTGTCTCTGGTAGAGCAAAGAGAATACTATGATAACAGTGGCGCATTTGGTCAGATTGAAAGTATGACTAATTACAATGGTCATACAACCACATATGAATACGATACGTTTGGACGACAAAAGAAAGTAGTCGGACCTTATGATTCGGGTTCAACTTACGGATCGGTTGCAACAGAGTATGGATTAGTAGGTTCGGGGCAAGGGTCTAATTTTATCCGAACCAGAGAAACAGAGGAATATGGAACAGGGCAGCATCTTGAATCGGTGCAAGTTTTTGACGGATATAACCGATTGATCCAAGCATCCACGGAAGCGGAAAGTGCTGATTTTATTATCACAACAACTCAGTATAACAATCGTGGATTAGCGTCTCGTGTTTCGGTGCCAACGTTCGGAAATGGCGCTTTACCTACGACTTACGTGGGCGCCGGTTCTAGATGGACAGAATATACTTATGACCCTATGCAGCGCATTACCCAAATGCGTAATCCTGATGCAACGACGGTGAATATAACCTACCAAAATTGGAAACAGACCGTTAAAGATGAAAACGGTCACGATAAACGTTATCAACAAGACGGTTTGGCGCGCTTAGTTCAAGTGGAAGAGCTTGAAAGCGGTAATACTTTTTTGACGCAATATACCTATGATCCCCTCGATCGATTAAATCGTATCCAAGATTATCTTGGAAATGCATGGATATATACCTTTGACAGCTTAGGTAGAAAAATATCGGAAAGTGACCCTGATTTAGGTCCGACCAACTATGTTTACGATGACAATAATAACTTAACCCAAAAAACAAATGCGCGGAACATCAGTATTTCTTATCAATATGACGCTTTAAACCGAATGAAATCAAAAGATCATTCAGATACGAATGGTGTCGACGTTACCTTTAATTATGACGAAGGTGATGTATCCAATGGAAAAGGTCAGCGGACCCGTATGACAGATCCCTCCGGAGAAGTTCGCTATTACTATGACAATGAATTTCGCGTCATCAAAGAAGAGCATGACGTCGTTGGATTACAGAATTTGTTAACCGTTCAGTGGGTGTATGATGCGAAAGACCGCATCAAAGACCTGACGTATCCTAACGGAAAAACAGTGCATTACAATTACAATGATCAAGGCTTAACTGATTCAATTAATGGTTTTATTACCAACGCGGATTACACGGCACTCGGGCAGGAAAATCAAATTAATTTTTCTAATGGCCGGATAACCACATTGGCTTACCGGTCTGATAATCAACGCCTATCAAACATCTCAACCAATGGGTATCAGAATCAAAACTATGCTTACGATTTGGTTGGGAATATTACCAGAATTTATGATAACGTGAACAGTTGGGATAAGTCTTACGGATACGATCACTTGAATCGCTTATTAACCGGCGATGGACAAACTTACGTTTATAATCCGATTGGAAATTTAATATCTAAGAACGGTCAAAGCCAACAATACAATAGTTCACACCCTCACGCGCTCACTTTTGACGGTGTTAATACTTATGCTTATGATGCGACCGGCAACATGCTAAGCGGCAACGATCGTCAAATCACGTATGATGCAGAAAATAGGCCTGCGATGGTTGAGCGGAATGATTCGATTACGTATTTTACTTATGACGGCGATGGAAAACGGAAAATAAAGACAGTCAATGACGGCTCAGGTGAAGCAATGACTGTTTACGTTAAAAATCTTTTCGAGAAAACCATTTAATTTTAACTATTTCCTTGTTCTAGACACGAAACCTGAAAAGATTTTATCGGCCAATGTAATTCATGTTAAAATCCCGCCATGATTCTCCCATCTGACTTTGTTGATATTAATGACCGCACCAGTCTCAAACGGTTGATTACAGCGTTTCTGATCTTACTGACACTAGCTGTTTTTCTTCAGGTCCGCGGGTTCGAGTTCCTTATTTATGACGATCCGATTTTAGTGACCGAAAATGTTCATGTAAAACATGGTTTTACTTGGGAAGGTATTTTGTGGTCGTTTTCATCGGGTGCTTTAATTCACGGACACACTTTTGATTATTGGCATCCCGTCACTTATTTATCTCACATGCTGGATGTTGAACTTTTTGGGATGAATCCTGCCTGGCACCACCTCATGAACCTCTTTTTTCATGTGATGAATGTCATCTTGCTCTTTGGTTTTTTGACCCGTCTTACCCGGGCGCCTTGGCGAAGCGCTTTTGTCGCTGCCGTATTTGCGGTTCATCCGCTGCAAATCAGTTCTGTGGTATGGATTTCAGAACGCAAAGATGTGATGAGCGTTTTCTTTGCCTTATTGGCTTTTCAATCTTATCAATTTTACGTCATGCAAAAAAGCCGCACCCGCTTTCTTTCTGTTTGGTTTTTTGTCTTGCTGTCACTGATGTCTAAACCGCTGCTTGTCGGCGCGCCTTTTATTTTACTGATGATGGATGTTTGGCCGCTTGAAAGATTCAAATCTCAAAAAGCATGGGCACTTTTTTGGGAGAAGTGGCCATTTTGGCTGTTGTCAGCCTTTATTTGCATATTAACAGTTTTGCATAGTTCGCCGCATTTTTTAACACCAGTTTATGCCGCTCCTGTTTATTTCCTTTTATACTTATGGAATTTATTTTTTCCACCCTACATTCCAATTTATCCTTGGCAGGTAAGCACTTATGCCGCTTGGATAACATTTGCTGCTTTTGCTGCGGTGGGAAGCCTATGCCTGATTGCTTTTCAGGCAAAGCGGAAGTATCCAACTATTTTTTTTGGATGGTATTGGTATTTATTCACGCTCGCACCCATGATTTTTCTTAAATTTGAAAATCGTTATACTTATTTACCGATGGTGGGGATTGCCATGATATTTGTATGGCGTATTGCTCAGATCATTCAACCTGTGAAACGGCAAAAACTCATTGGGTTCATTCTTTTTCTTGTTTGCGTGATACCGCTTGCAATCCGCACCCACAGTGAAGCGGCCGTTTGGCGGAATAATCAAACGCTTTTTGAGACGACCCTTAGTTTTTCACCCGGCGTGAACCAAATTCATTACCTGTATGCTACTGATTTGGCGCAGAAGAAGAAAATCGACGAAGCACTCCCGCATTATTTAGCTGTCATGAAGTCAGTTCCCGACGCTAAAACTTATGATGCGCTCACCGAACGGCTTCTCAATTATTTAGACGCAGATGACATAGACGAAAGAATCGCTTTTTTTGAGCGCGCAGTCCGCATCAAACCTGATTACACCGCAGGTTATCAAGGTTTGTGCGATCTTTATACGGGGCGAAACGCAACCGATAAAGCAGATCATTTTTGCGGGATAGCTGAAAATCCCGCTGATAGCAGGGGTTAGCTCTCTCGGTTTACCCTGAGAATATCTGATTCACGGAAGGTTTGCGGCTGATGATCGCTTGATGTTTAACGTACGATAAAGTCCGAAATATATGACGCCCGCCGCGCTGCCGGCAACATTTAAGCTCACATCACGCCACGAAAAAAAGCGATCGGGAAATAGGCCTTGCAGGCATTCCTCGAGAAATCCCACACCGCAAGCCATGACGAATGCGGATAAAACAGTACGCTGAATGCTCTGAGGCGGCAAAGCTTTCAGGAGAAGGAAAAACAATACACCATATTCTGCCAGATGGACCCGTTCGATCGGAATTTTGATTCCCCGCATCATGAAATAAGTTGTCAGCGACAGAAAAACAAAAAAGAAAAAAGTGCGGCGTTTCATGGATGGGGCAATGGACAAAGTAAGCAGAAAGCACACAAAAAAAACAGCTAAGGCAATTTCAACAAACACAGATTCCGTTATCAACCGGTCGATCTGGTTCATCCACGATCGGGTAAAGGGAAGTGTGAATAAAATGATTAAAAGGTAAACCGTTAAAATCGAACGGTAGGTACGCAAGGAGGGTGTAAAAGGTTTTCCAGGCATCAGGCGGGTTTGGTTTTTGCGTCCGGCGGCAATGTTTTTAATTTCTTCATCAATCCGGTTGCGCGCGTCAGTGATTTGCCGTCACTTTGAAAAATAAGCACGCCGTCACGGTCGGTCCGGTAAAGGTTTTCCGGAAAACTGTCAAGCGTTTCTTGCTTAGGCAGACGGTATTCGGAAGGGCCGGAGGAAATAATTTTGATGCCGGGACGAACAATTTGCACGAAAAGAGGATCGAGTGTATCACCATGATGCGGCAGAAGGGCGAAACTTGCGGGCATGTTGCCCGGCCAGTCAGAAGCAATTCGTTTTTGAACATCGGGAGTAATATCTCCCGGAAAAAGGAAGGTTTGGTTTTTAAACATGAGAAGTGTGACGATGGAATCACGGTTTAGATCCCCTGACAATGAATCTGACGGGTGTAGAATTTTAACGGAAACCTCAGGATCTAGAGCGGGTTCATCACCCTCACGCAGCAATTGAGGTTCAATACCCATTCGGCGCAGCACTTCAAGTTCGGCAATTAAATTGATATCACGGATATGATCGATGTCATTTAAATATAAATTTCGAATCCGCACCTGCTTGGCCAGAAATGACAAAATGCCATAATGATTGTCATGCGCATGGGTGATAATCAGGGCATCAATTTGTTTCACACGGATGGTCTTTAAGTAACGGGCAATGAGTTCTGCGGTTTGCGGCGTGCCGTTATCAATCATTAAAGTTTTACCGCCGGGCAGGCGGATAATGGAAGCATCGCCGTGACCGACCGGCAGCACGTGAATTGTGAGAAGGCCGCTTTCTTCCCGGCAGCCCGTTGTCAGAAAAAGGCTGTAAGTCAAAAATATGAATATAAAACATTTCGAGAGTTTCATGCGCGCTTATTGTAGTGAGATATGGCTGGAAAAACAAGTGGCAAGGGATCAGGGATCAGGTGTCAGGGAACAGGGATCAGATTTGATATTTTGTGTGTCATCGCGAGGAGTGCGCTGAAGGCGAACGACGCGGCGATCTCTAATTCTTAGAAAGACTTCGTGCTTCTTTTTTCCGAGATTGTCACGCCCTGCTACGCGGGCTCGCAATGACGTTTTACTTCTTCTATCCCTGTTCCCTGACCCCTGTTCCCTAATGCAGCGGGGGACGAGTCACAAGAATGCAGCGCGCATCAATGGAATCGATGTTGCGAAGTTTATGAGAAATCCCGCCGTCAAAATAGACTGACTCATTGGCATGCAGCTTGCGGGTTTTGTTTCCGTAGGTAATTTCAAGTGTGCCGGCCTCCAAGAAAATACAAATCATTGAGTGCGGGCTGAATTTCCATTTTTTCAGTTCACGAAAAGGACTGATGATCATAATGCCCATAAAAAAATCGCGGCTGCCTGTTCCCGGCGGACTCAAGGATTGAATGGAGAAACCGTGCTGCGGATATTGAATGATGCCGCGCTGCCCAAAGCTCGAAACAAAAAAGAAATCCGGGGATTCATTCATTGCCCGGCTGGTGAGTTCCGGAAAGGGAATCCCCAAGGCGTCTGCAATTTTAACGAGTTTCTCAGACGAGGGATCACGGACACGCCCTGCCAAAATGTTGAAAATGTGTTTGTCGTTAATGCCGGTTTTTTCCGCCAAGTAGGTGACAGACGATTCCTCACCGTTTTCTTTGCGCTCGGCCAAAAGCCCCTTAATGGCTTTGCCCCACAATGGAATTTTATGGCGGATGCGCTTGTCAGCTTGGTTTTTTAGATCTTCTTTGAATTCGTTGTACATAGTTTGTTTAACAATCTAATTATATTTCTTACATAACTATAGTATAAATTGTTCTATTTAGTTTGTCAAATAATCTAAAATTATTATCAGATAAAAAGGTGTCCAATATCTTGACACCATCTAAAACAGAGGGCATCTTATCGGTATCAAAAGTATATGAAGGAGAATTGCCATGAACGCTTTAATTGAACCACCCATTCAAGATTTTGGTGAGCCGCAGCCGGATCCCGTCAGTCATATCGGAGCCGCCATGCGCGTGTTACGCCAAAGGCGGGGACAAAAGGCGGTTGAACTTGCCAAGTCAGCCGGATTAGATCCCCGGACTTATGCGGCGATTGAAAAAGGCAGAATTAAAAACCCGTCACTGCAAAATATTGAAGCCATTGCGAGAGCTCTTGACATTACGCCGTCCGAACTTTTTTCTCAACACACTACTCAACAACCGGACAATCTTTTTATCGGCACCCAGAAGGGCGAATTTACACTGGATTATGAAGAGCGCGGTTTCCGCATTATTTCTTTTACGCCGCCGCATCCAAGTTTTTTTGTCGGAAAAGTTCTGATGCACCAGGGCGCGCGTCTTGATGCCGGTATTTTTCCGATGGAAGGTCATTTGTTTATCCAAATCGTATTCGGAAAACTAGCGCTTTCGGTTAACCGCCAAGAGTTTTTCTTAAAAGAGGGAAATACGCTGCTCATCAATAGTAAGCTGCCCTACGCATTCTTCAATCCCCACATCAGAGAAACCTCTTTTTTGCTGACGTCCGTTCCTTCATTCATTAAAAAATAGGGATCAGGTTTCAGGGAACAGGGGTCAGGCATCAGGAAGCAGGGATCGGGGATCGGGGGTCAGGAAGCAGTGAATGGAGTGCGGACAGGAAATAGGGCAAATGAGCAGTGGACAAAACAGTATTCATCGTGTCATTGCGAGCCCCGCGGCGTGGGGCGCGGCAATCTCGGTTTTGGAAAAGACAATGGAAAGACAAGGGTTTGTGTATTTGTTGATGAACAAATTTAACACCGTGATTTACGTTGGTGTTACGAGTGATTTAAAAGCAAGAATATATGCACTTAAAGAGAAATTAGTAAAAGGTTTTACAGCACGATATCATGTTAATAAGTTGGTGTATTTTGAATCTGTTGATAATATTCAGTCGGCCATTACGCGAGAAAAACAAATTAAAGCAGGTTCAAGAAAAAAGAAATTAGCATTAATCCAATCATTGAATCCAGATTTTAAAGATTTGTATGATTCAATTTAGTCATAAGATTGCTTCGGTCACTACGTTCCCTCGCAATGACGGGAGTTAGCTCTTTAACCTCAGATGTTTAATCGCTGTTTCAAATCTCCGTTTTTACCAAAAGTATGCAGGGATGGCGTAGAGTTATATCCGACGATTTTTTAACCTCTAATGACAATCCTGCCCTTACTCCCTGATCTCTAACACCCGATCCCTAAAACTTATACTTTCCTCCGCCATTCATGCCGCGCGTTCTCTGATCTCTGATCCCCGGCCCCTGTTTTCCGTCAATCAAAGGTCGAATGATGCCGATAAATGGTCTAATAGATTCGACGTCGTGTTTTTAGGTGTTTTTCTGCTGTTCGGCGTTTGACTTGGTGTTTGTTATTAATTATAATTTAAGAACTTACAATTATTTACAATGTTTAAAAAGTCTATTAGCCCACTCAAACCTAGCTTCCTTATCCATCTGATTATCCTTCTATTATCTGTCGGAGTTCTGTTTTCAGAAGCCATCACGTATGCTGAATCCATGACATTTGTCCGCGCTAGTCAGACCAGCCAAGCCGGCACAACCAATGCGGATGAGCGTGAAAGTGCGATGGCAGCTGCTCTTCAAAACGTGCAGGCAAAAAACGGGCATGCCGCTGAGTCAAAAAAAATAGATCTGGGTAAAAGAAAAGAAGCGGCAAAAGTCAAGACTGACAAAAAGGAAAAAGAAGCCCGAAAGATGGATTGGAGCTGGTTATTTTTCTGGAAAAAGGATAAAAAAACTTCACCCGAGACTTCTCAAAGCCCGGCCGAGGCATCAGCGGAGACAAAAGCAATGAAGCCGAAGCAAAAAATCGATTGGGATCAGTTTTTTAAAAAGCCTCCGCCTTCCAAAGATCGCGATATCGTTGCTCAAAAACGCCGAGAGCGGCAGGCACAATTTCCGAGTCTGGACCTCGAGCAGATTAAAGCCTCCATTACCGAGGCTAAAATTAATCAAAAAAAGGAATTTATTAATGCCGGCGGCCATCACCTGCAGGATGTTCTGGATCGGGCGGTTGAAGTGAGTCTGCCGGCCCACATTGCCAGCGAACGCATTGTGGTTGCTGAGCGGAGGATCATAGCGGCTTTTCGGGAATTTTTTAGCGAAATGGAATTTACAACTGTTTTGAAAGACGGTACGCTTTCTACGGGCCCTTACAAAAGTAAAAGTTTCGGTCTCTCTTTCACCCAGCCCCTGTATCATGGCGGTGTGATTTGGAATACGTTTCAACTTGAGATGGCCAATCGCGAACAAGCCAAATACGAATTAAATCAGACGCTTTCAGAAATCGTGAAAGACACATCAACGGCCTATTTTGAATATGAGCGCGCCTGGAATGCGCTTAAAGATAAGCAGCTGCTGTTTGAAGAAGTGGCTAAACTGAAACAGATGTCTGATGAAAAAGTAAAAGCCAAATTAATCAGTGAAATTGAAGAACTGAACGTCAACTCGCTTTTTGGACAGATGGAATACGATCTTGAAACGGCCAGGCAGGAGCTTGAAATTGCCAAATTGGATTTACAAGAAGCGCTTCAGTTGGACATTGAAGATCCCATTGATATTCGCGTGAGTGATCAGATTGATGACATTCGCCTTGCAAACCAGAGCTCAGACCCCGCGCAGCTACCGGTCCCGGGCGATGACAGCACCATGAGCGCGCCCGGTCTTCAGGTGGAGGGAAAAGACTTGGATCATTACATTGATATCGCATACACCTATCGGCCTGATTTGCAGGTGGAAGCGACTAAATTGCGCGCTTCCCGGATCGAACATAAAATTGCGGCGGGTAATATGCTCCCCAAAGCTGATTTAATTATTGAATTCGGTAAGTTGGGCGAAGCTTTTATTACCGATCCAACGGATGATTTTCATTTGGGAACCGGCAAACCGCCGCTTCACAAAGAGTGGCGCATTGCGCTCGAAATGTCGTGGAGCGTTTTAGGGAATAATGTTGAGTATGCTTACGACCACGATCAGCGCGCTCCTAGCGTGTCGCAATTTTTAGGTTCGCAAGGACCAATTACGGACACCTATTCATTCACGGCATCAATTTTGAGCGATTTGAACAAATTTGCCGAGTTACGCGAAACTAAAATTGCAATGCTGGAACAACTGGTGGAATTGGAAAAGAAAGAACACGCTGCGATTAAAGAAGTGAAAGAAGCTTATTTCAATTACAATAAGGCGCTCATTCAGCTGCAGGCGAGCCGCCAACGCCTTCAGTATCGGGAGCGGCTCATGACATTGGCAAAGCATCGGTTGGATAACAATGAAATTGAAATTTCCGAATATTTGCAGGCTAGGAAGGATTATACTGAAGAACGGAACGCCGTGCATAAAGCATTCTCTGATTTTTATTTGGCGAAGGTTAATTTAAATTATGCGGTCGGTATTCGCGATTATGTGAAGATTGAACCGCATGTTTTTGAAAATCGAACCACCTAACTCATTCTGGGGTCAGACCCACCTGGGTCTGACCCCATGAAAGTAGAGAGTATGCATGAACCTGGAACCAAAATTACCAGATGAACTAAACAAGGGCTCAGACCCAGGCGGGTCTGAGCCCACGCCTATTCCGGGCGGGCCTGATCCCGCGCAGCTGCCTGTGCCGGATGAGAAATTAAAAAGCGCCGCCCGTGAGAATCCCTTTGCCAAGTTTTGGATGCGTTTTTTGGGTTTTATCTTCCAGCCGGGCAGTTTGAGGATTTGGGTAGGCGTGATTGCCGTTTCTATTTTGGGGTATGTCGGATATCAAATGATTATGAGCAAGACTTCCGTCACGGCCATTTCGGAATCACAACCGGACGATGACAGTAAGCCGCTGGCTGTGAAAGCCTACAAGGTAGGCCGGTATAACTATGAGGATTCGCTGAATGCGCTGGGGACCATTAAGGGCGGTGTGGAGTTTAAACTCAGTTTTGAAATTCCCGGCGTGGTAAGTGCCGTTAATTACCGGGAAGGCGAACGGTATGAAGAAGGTGCGCTTTTGATTTCGCTTCGGCAAGATGATATCCTGCTTCGTTTGAAACGGGCGCAGGCTGAACGCAGTAAATCCGAAGCCCAGCTTAAAATTGCGGAGGACAAGCTGGCGGATCACGAAAAGCTTTTTGACATCGGTGCCATTGCCAAGACGGCAGTTGAAAAAGTCCGCTTAGAGGCCGAAAGCGCCCGTTACGATTTACAAGCCGCTTCTTTGGAGGCGAAGGCCAATGAAATTATGCTTGAAAAATCAAATTTGTATGCACCCACGGCCGGTACGATCGGTGAATTAAATATCGAAGAAGGTGAAGCGGTCACCCAAAATACATTGGTGGGAACGCATCTTTCCACCAACTATGTTTTGGCAGAGTTTGGTGTGACCGAACGCGACTTAAACAAATTGTCTTTAGGTCAGCGGGCGCGCGTTTTTGTCGACGCTTATCCGGAAAAAACGTTTGATGGGACGATCGACGGCGTGGGCAGTGTCGTGGTCGGACAAAGCCGGACGGCCAATGTTAAAGTACGGATTGAAAACCCCGAGAATCTTTTGGTGCCCGGCATGTTTGCACGGATCAAAATTTTGCTTTACCAGAAGAAAAATACGCTGGTCGTTCCTACGGATGCGCTTATGGGGAAAGAAAATGATTATTCGGTCATGGTGATTGATCCCGACCGCAAAACAGTCAGATCGCAACCAGTGGTGGTGGGATATCAGCGCACCGATTATGCGCAAATTGATTCCGGTGTGCGTGAGGGCGATTTAATTGTGATTACGGGGCTTGACCGCGTTAAAGATGGCCGTGAAGTACGCATTATCGAGACGCAGGAAGCAGAGCTTTAAGGCGTACTTCGTACTTCGAACATCGTACATCGGTGCGTTGAAAAATAAAGGGCAGGACAATATTTTAAAAAATTGAAGGCACCTATATTAATGAAAAAAGTAAAGACAATTGACCACTCAGTTGCCGCGCGAAACCATATCAATTATGCACGATATTTCAAATGTTAAACGAAGTACGAAGTATGATGTACGAAGTACGCAATCATGAACTTACCTTATTACGCGATCAAACGCCGTGTCACAACGGTCATGGTATTCGCCGGCATCTTTTTCCTGGGGGCCGTCGCGCTCATTGGTTATCCGCAAGAGTTGTTTCCGCGCATTAATTTTCCTCAAATTACGGTTGTCACTGATTATGTCAACGCAGCGCCCGAAGAAATTGAAACCCTGATCACACGTCCTTTGGAAGAGGCCATCAGTTCGGTCGGCGGCTTAAGGCGGGTTGAGTCTATTTCGCGCGAGGGCAAGAGCATCATCACCGTTTCATTTAACTGGAACCAAAACCTTGATTTTGCCGCATTGGCCGTGCGTGAAAAAATTGATCTCGTCAAAGAAAGACTTCCCAAAGAATCCGAAGATCCCGTTGTTTTAAAGTTCGACCCTCTTTCAAGACCGATCATGATTTTGTCGCTTACCGGCAATCTGGCGCCGGTGGAACTGAAACGGATTGCCCAGTATGTTTTGCAGGATAACTTGGAGAAAGTGCCCGGGGTTGCCTCCGTCAGCATTTCCGGCGGATTGGACCGTGAAATCATGGTGGAACTGGACCAAGGACGCATGCAGGCGGCAGGTGTTTCCATTTTAGAGGCCATTGATGCCATTGATAAAGCCAACATTTCTTATCCTGCCGGCAGCATTAAAAAGGGTTTGTATGAGTATTTGATTCGTACCGTGGGATCATTTCGTTCGGTAGAGGAAATTGGTTATACAGTGGTGAATACCGAATCACGGCGTAAGCTTGCCAATGTTGAACGAGGCTTTATCGAATCGAGCGCTGAGGAAATGAGAGCCTCCCTTGACAGTAAACGCCAAGACGCCGAGAAAGGAATCACCGAAAAACGTCTCGTCCTTTTGCGTGATATTGCTGATATCTATGACACGTTCGGTGAACGCAATACCGTTTCAAAATACAACGGTAAAGAAAACGTTTCGCTGGCTATCCAGAAACAAGCGTCGGCAAATGCCGTGGATTTGGTCGAACAAATTAGGCGTGAATTGTGGTTCTTAAGCGGCGAAGTCGAGGGGCTCGGCGCTCATGCCGAAATTGTTTATGATCATTCAGAGTTCATTAAAAAAGCGGTCAACAATACGCGGGACGCAGCGCTTTTTGGCGCGCTTTTAGCAGGATTGATTTTAATTTTCTTTTTCCGCGAATGGGGCAGCGCGGCCATTGTGGCGTTTTCGATTCCCATTTCCATCGTGGGTTCTTTCTTTCTCATGAAAATGCAGGGCATTACGATGAACACCATGTCGCTGGGAGGGTTGGCGCTTGGCGCTGGCATGATTGTCGATAACAGCATCGTAGTCATCGAAAACATATTTCGATTGCGGGAAGAAGGCGTGGCGAGCGAAGAGGCATCTGTGCGGGGCGCCAACGAGGTTTTCTGGCCCATTGTTTCATCCACACTTACCACTGAAGCTGTTTTCTTGCCGCTCATCATTTTTGTACCCGGTATTGCCGGCCAGCTTTTCCGTGATTTATCTTGGGCAGTGATTCACTGTCTCAATATTTCATTTTTGATATCTATTTGGTTAATTCCAATGGCAGCGCTTTATGTGAAACCCAGGACTAAAAAGGGCCGGCAGCATGAGCGCTTACAAAAAACAACGGCTTACTTTCAAGCCATGTCTCCCCGGAAACAAAATATATTCTGCGGCACCATTGTGCTGGCCGGCTTAGGGGCTTTTTTACTCAGCATTCTGATTTTTAATTTGTTAGACACCGAAGTCATTCCTAAAGTAGACCAAGGCCAGATGATGATTCGGGTAAATTTGCCTGTCGGGTCTACCATTGAAGCGACGGAAGCGGTTGTTAAGAAAATTGAGTCCGAACTGACTAAAATTGATGAAGTGGAAAACGTCGCCGTGACCATCGGGTCAGCGCCTGGCGGACGGGTAGGCGAAGTGTCGGTTGATCCTTTACGGCGGTCACAGGCGATTGTGCTCGTGACCCTCAAGAAAGACCGCAAGCGGCCGTCTCATGCTGTTTTGCGTGATTTGCAGGAGAAGTTATCGCTGGAGGATCTTAAAAACACGGATTTAGAATACATTCTGCAGGAAAACGAATTTGAGTTTGCCGCAACGGGCGGTAAGCCCATCGTGGTAGAAATCAAAGGTTATGATTTGGACTTGCTGCAATCTTATGCGCGCGAAGTCGAGGAAAAACTGAAAGACATCAGCGGCGTGAGTGAAATTTTGGATGACATCGGCGACCCGACGCCTGAAACCAAAATCGAAATTGATAAAAAGAAAGCCGCGCTTTATGCCATTTCGGCCCGGGATGTTTCGCTCACGGCAAAAGCTGCGATTGATGGAGCCATTGCCACCGATTACAAAGAGGCGGGGCGTGAATTTGATGTACGGGTCAGACTCAAAGAATCCGACAGGGAGGATTTGGACAAATTGAGCAACCTCCTTCTTTACAGCGACACGTTAAGAATCAGCATTCCCATGAAAGCCATTGCGGCGCTGAAACCCGGTTTTGGTCCCAGTGAAATTAAACGCAAGGATCAAATACGAACGGTGGTGGTGACCGCTGCCATTCGAAAAGGGTTTCAGGAAAAAGAAGTACTTCGTGATGCCGCAGCTGTTTTGAGTGCGATTGAGTACCCAAACACATACGAAATTAAATTGGTCGGTAAAGCGCAGGAAGTGAAAGAGTCGTTCCGGCGGGTTTTATTTGCCATCATTTTGGCCTTAATTTTAAATTACATGATTATGGCGGCGCAATTTGAATCATTCATACAACCTTTCATTGTGATGTTTACCGTGCCGCTTGCCATGATTGGGGTGGCGCTTGCCCTTTTAATCACACAGACAGCGGTCAGCATTATTTCGCTTTTGGGTGTTTTAATTCTTGCCGGGACCGTGGTGAACAATGCCATTGTTTTGATTGATTTTATTAATCAAAGGCGAATAGAAGGTATTGATACAGTTCAGGCAGCCATTGAGTCTGCCTTCATTCGTTTTCGTCCGATCATGATGACTGCCATCACGACCATGGTAGGACTTATTCCGCTTGCGCTTGGCATCGGTGAAGGCGCCGAACTTCAAGCGCCCCTTGCGATTTCAGTCATCGGAGGCTTGATTACTGCCACCATCTTTACACTTTACGTGATCCCGACCGTCTATATTCTGATGGTTCGTATTTCGGATGCCATGATTGGTATGCCGGATGTGGAGAGTTTTTAGAAAAATGAAGAGTTAAGAATTATTACGTGTCATTACGAGCCTCACGCAGTGAGGCGCGGCAATCTAAGATCTGAGATTGCCGCGCCCCGCCTACCGGCGGGACTCGCAATGACACTGGTAATTAATTCCTCATTTTACGTTTTGAATTCTATACTAAAAAACTATGGGTATTCCCAGACGATCCGTTAACAGACCTGTTTTTGCAAGCGTCGTCTTTATCACGCTGGTGCTTCTTGGCGTCCTCACGTTAGTCCGCCTGCCGGTTGAATTGTATCAAGGACTTTCCAACGGCATCATCAGTGTCATGATTAACGCGCGCGGCGGGTTGGCGCCCCGCGAAGTGGAAGAAATGATCACCAAACCCGTCGAAGAGGCCGTGTCGACAACAAGCGGCCTTAAAGTGATGTATTCCAATTCACGGGAAGCGCAAAGCCGGGTGACTTTAGAATTTGAACCCGGTGAAGACATGGATTTTGCTTCACTTGAGGTTCGCGAGAAATTCTCGCGTGTTAAATCAAGATTACCCCCCGAAATCGAAAAACCCGTCATTGCCAATTATTCCGATACCGACAACGCCATTCTCATTTTTGCCGTGATTTCGGACACCAAAACTCCCGAGGAACTTCGGGAAGTGGTGGATAACGAGTTAAAACCCGTTCTGGAGCGTCTTAACGGCGTTGCCAGTGTTGAAATCTATGGAGGACGGGAGCGCAAAATTCTGGTGGAGCTCGACCGGGACAAAATGGTGGCCTATCAAATTTCTATTGAAGAAGTCATGGACATCATCGGTGCCAGCAATCTCAACCTGCTGGCGGGTGATTATCATCGCGGCGATTATCAATTTGCGATTCGGACCATGGGTTCCTTCACATCGATTGATGAAATCGGCGACATCGGCGTCAAAGTGTCGCGGCAGGGAACCGTTATTCCTTTAAAAGAAATTGCAACGATCAAAGACTCTTATTTGGAACCCAATGATTTTTCCCGTCTCAATTTGAACCAAAATGTTTCAGTTTATGTCCGGAAAATCAGCACGGCCAATACCATTCGGGTTGTGAAGGGATGTTTGGTGATACTTAATGATTACAACGCGCTGAAACAAAATCAAATGGATGACGTGAGAACGGTGATTGTGGCTGACAGGGCAGAGTCCATTCAACAAGCCATTCGGGGGGTGGTGACGGCGCTTTTAATCGGTGTTTTGCTGGTAACCCTCATTATTTATGTCGTTTTGCGCAGCGGTGTCTTAGCTGCCATTGTGTTTGCGGCGATTCCGGTTTCAGTCATTTCCGCCTTTTTGTTTATGGGCATGTTCGGTCAAAGCATCAACGTCATGACGCTCAGCGGCATGGCGATTTCGATTGGCATTCTGGTGGACAGTACGGTGGTGGTGACGGAGAACGTGTTTAAAAAACGTGAGGAAGGTTTGGCGGCGAACGAAGCGGTGGTGGCCGGGGCAGAGGAAATGTGGTTGGCGCTGGTGGCGTCGCTCGTCACTAACTTAATTGTATTTCTTCCTATTCTCTTTATTGACAAGGAGATACAGCTTCAATACGGCGGTTTTGCATTTACGGTTTGCGCCACGCAAATCCTGTCACTGTTGGTGGCGATTTCATTAATTCCGATGCTTCTCTCACGCGTTCAATTTGACGTTCACAAATCCGAAAGCGGCCAGAAAACACGCACGGTTGAGAAAACCCTTAATCAATTTTACGGCTGGTATGAAAAAGCGCTTCGTTTTTCATTTCAAAACCGCTACAGCCTGCTGGTGCTGATTTTAGCACTCTTTGTCGCTGCGACGTGGGGGCTTGCCCATCGCGATTTGGATTTGCCGACTACCTTGAATGAAAATGAGTTCAAGATTACTATTTTTCCTTTGGCCGGGGCCAAACTTGAAGCCAATGATGAGGTGGTGAAAAAAATCGAAGAAATGCTTCATGCCTACCCCGAAGTTAATTTAATTTCTTCGATGGTGCGCAAGGATCAAATTAATATCTTCACGAAGCTAGTGTCCCGGCACCGGCGAAAAAATTCAAAAGATGCCATCATGACTACCGTCCGGGAGAAAGGAAATGAAGCCATTAAACAAGTGCACGAAGAATACTCGCTGATCGTAGACGAAGGCTCCTCAAGCGAAGAAGCAAAGAAATTGGTTCTTAATATTTTTGGCTTGGAGAATTCGGAGCTGGAACGGTTGGCCAAGGAAATAGCATCACGGGTGCAGCAAGTTCCGGGGCTGACTAATTTGGTCATGACCGATTTGAGAAAACGGCCGGAATACAGTTTGGTGGTGGACAAAGCGCGCGCGGCTTACTACGGCTTTACCGTCAAAGATGTTGCCAACTCCGTACATGCTTTGGTGCGCGGCATGCGGCCCACGAAATATCATGAATTAACAGAAGGGAAAGAAATCGAGGTGATTACAAGGCTGCAGCCCATGTACCGGCAGAAAATTGACGACCTAAGACAAATTTATCTTATTTCTAAGCGGGGCGATCAGATTCCGCTTGAGCAAATTGCCAGTTTTTATCCGAGCACCGGGCCGCAAACAATTGACCGCCTTAATAAATACCGCTATGTTTTCCTAAAAGCAGATGTTTCACGCCCGCTTGAGACGGTGGCGAAAGAAGTGAAGCGAGCCATTAAAGATATTCAATTTCCGAAGGATTATTTCTGGCGCTTTGGGGGAACTTATCAATCTCTCATCAAGGGACGCTCGCAATCGTACATCGCGCTTTTGGTAACCATCATTTTTATTTACATGGTTTTGGCGTGTTTTTTTCAATCTTATTCACAGCCGCTGATGATTATGATTGCCATTCCTTTGGCAAGCATCGGTATTTGGATGGCATTGGCCATGACGCAAAAGCCATTGAGCCAAAACGTGTTTCTTGGAATGATTTTGTTAGCAGGTTATGTGGTCAACAACTCCATTATTCTGATTGACCGTATTAATCACCTGAAATCGGAAATTCACGATACCGTTGAGCAATTAATTCAGGCAGGGAAAGACCGTCTGCGCCCTATTTTAATTACGACCGTTGCCACTGTCCTCGGTTTCTTACCCATGACATTGCCGATGGATGAATCGAGCGCGCTTTGGGCGCCATTGGCGGTGACGGTGATTGGAGGCATCATCAGCTCAACGTTACTTACGCTGTTTGTTATACCTAATTTTTTCCTCTATTTAAACGATTTCAAGTCGACCCTGGTCCGTGCTCGTACCGGACATGCCAAAGAAAGCGGGTTAGGTCTTCAAAAGTAATCCCACCGGTTTTTCAGGAACCTTCTTAAGGTAATCCTTCGACTCGCTTCGCTCGCTCAGTTAAAATGAAAACGTTGTGTCCTCCTGCCACAGTAACTAAACTGTGGTGGGAATAAAAACAAAAGGAGGACACGCAT
>PCVY01000068.1 GCA_002787155.1 Candidatus Abzuiibacterium crystallinum
GAATAAGTTTTCGATTTTTTTCTGAAAAAATCCTGTCGGTAGATGGAGTTTCTTTAAATACCATAAAGCTTGCGGAATTCGTTGGAAAATAACAATGTTAGCCCAATCAATATCCTTCTCTGATAGAAAATAGATTAATTTTACTTTTGTAGAGATTCTAATGTCAGCGATGGAGCGAGCTGGTTGGTAAGTCCTAAGCCGGCATGAGGCGGTGGACTCTGTTTGATAGGTGACGAATAGTATCTTTGTCATGGCTGGATTGATTGATAGATGGCGTTTAGACGTTCTTTAATGAGCATGCCGACTCGCGATGAATTGTAATAGGTTTCGATGAATTTTGCTCCATAGGAGGCTTTTTCCTTTGCTTTATCGTAATGATCATAAACAAACCGCATTAACTCTGCTGCATGTCTAAGATCCGGGTCTGCCCATAAAAACCCTTCAGGATAGGGACCAATGTTTTTCTTTAATGGAACCAACTTATATTTAACCAAATAAGCATTATCATCATGTGTAAAATCCATATTACCAGAATAGCCAGTTACAATTACTGGCTTCTTGGCTGCCATTGCCTCTGCGATTGTGAAGCCGAATCCCTCAGCCCGGTGCAGCGAAGTATAGCAATCGCACACATTAATTAATCGTTTTGATTCTTCGTGCGAGTAAGTAGTGTCAAGCACGCGAATATTTGTCTGACGGACTGCCCTTAATAAAGCCTTTTTTTCAATTGGATATCGAGCAGAATTCGCGCATTTAATTACGAGTAAAAGGTTTGAATTGTTACCAAATGCTTTGCAAAATGCCGCAACAACTGCCGTTGAATTTTTTCGATCAAAATAACTTTGAAAATCAAATGTAAAAAGGAAAATAAATTTGTCGTCGGGTAAATCAAAGCGGCGTCTTTCGCTATCATGCTGAAGCGATTCAATTACAGGCGGAATGGTAAAAACAGGAATCGTAGATTGTGATGCAATTGCGCGTCGGCTAAATTCGGAGGGTGTCCAGATTTCATCTAGAAGCAGGAATATATTATTCCATAATTTAGGCAAACTTTCCAGTTCCCAGTAAACGTAGGCAATGTTGTAGTGGTTTTGAAAGGTTTTTCTCCCAATAAGATGATAAAAGTAAATTAGTTGGCGAAGATTAATGTGAAAGATATTTATGATCCCGTCAAAAGATGATGCTTTCTGTGTAAGGTTTGTCGGAATTGATGCATGGGTTTGCACAAAGCAGTTGTGAATGGGAATGTTTAAATTGATTAAGACCCGCGCTAGTTGATTGGAGCCAGTGCCTGTGCCGCCCGAAGAATGGACCGACATATCGGTGTAATAATTGATCTTGAAGGGAAGCTTTTTATCAATTGAATGGCTGAGCGGTGTTATCTGTTTGTTAAACTGTTTATCAAAAAAGGTTCTGAGAGAGTTGTTAAGAACAGGATAAAATAATACCGGGCTGCGGTGTGGCAAGCCAAACAATTTCAAAATATTAATAATTAATTTTAAGATTTTAGCCAATTCTCGTCATTCTTTATAACTTCATCGCTCAATGTGCTCAATTAATTTCTTAATGGCAACACTCCATGATAGATGTTGTATGGCTTGATACCCGTTTTCACCGAACTGTTTTGCAATCTCGCGATTATCGTAAAGATAATCAATTTTATCAGCAAGTTTATCAGCTTTTGGCTCACAAATATATCCATTTTGATTATGATGAAGGAATTCTAATAACCCACCGGAATCATTGCAGGCAATAACAGGTTTCTTTGACTGGAAAGCTTCTAAAGTCACATATCCATAATCCTCGTCATAGAGCGGTAATAATGCAGCAAGACAATTGGCATAAAGTTTTGCACGCTCTTGATTTGTAACGTAACCCTTAAACTCAACTTTCTTACTAAGTTCGTTATTTAATACTAATTTCTTCAATCGGTTGACTGTAATCGGATCGCCGTCGCCTGCGATTAAAAGACGAACCGAAGTTTTACATCGTGCCAATGCCATAATGGCTAAATCAATGCGCTTTGCCGGGTGTAATCGGCCGCAATAAAAGACATAATCTCCATAATTGTCTGTATAGAATATTTCTCGGTTTCTCAGAGGAGGATAGAGCACTTCTGCTTCAATATTATTAAATTGTTTTAGCCGTTTTGCGACGTTTTGTGAAATTGTGAACACCTTTTTCGCCTGTGTAAAGGCGCGGTTATCAATATGACGGACTATGTATTGTTTTAGATTACCAATGAAATTGTTTCGGATGGTTGTATATTTTGTTCCTTTCAAATCATAGACGCTCCGGGATTGATGAGCCAGCCAAACGAGTTTATTTGGATGGTTAACGTAATAAGCAGGGAACTTAGTAGCAATGACAATATCCACCGGCCTGGCGTTCATATCTCTCAATTTTAAGAAATGCCATAAAAAAAATTCAAAAAACATGGCAAGAAACTTAGGGCCAAAGGATAGGAAAGGAAGTGTGCAAAGATCTGCGTCATACCCAGATTGTCTCAGCGCCAAGATGATATCCGTCGAAAGAGATTCAGCCCCTCCTTTTACAAAGAAAGTTTGGGGCTGGACAACGATAATACGTTTCTTTAAACGATAAACTTGAATCGATTCGAAATAGTCAACCCAATGACTTGGTAGCTTGGTTTTTTGCCATGCATGTGGATGAATAAGGGATGCCCACAAAAACCAATATCGCATACTAAGCACTAAGAGCTTTCTTAAAATGAACATCTGGCACAAGCATTGAATCATCAGCGAACGACTGTTTGTAGATTGCGCCATTCTGAATTGGTCAATGATATTATTAAGATTGTTCATCAGGACCTGCCCATGTGTTCATGGTCGTCGAGTCATGGGTTATGACGAATAATGATCGCGTAAATGGCGTCAAGATTTTCTTTAAAAGAGCTAATTTACCGGGACGCAATGTTTTATTTGGATCATGCACAATCAGCAAATCAAAATTTCGCAAAGGTAAGAGCGTTTTAATTAAATTGAAAATATTATGATAAAACACCGTGAGATGTGACCATAAAAAATCATACGATATGTTAATTGTATGGTCATGACGAATAAAAACGAATAATTTTGCTTCCTGATGAAACCGTCGTATTTTAAAAGCGATCGACGTCAGGTCGCAACCTCTTGATTTTGTGATAATCCCAATTTTATCACTTTTCATTACTAAGTTTTTCAATTGCTCTATCAAATGTTCAGCCTGAGGGTTCGCGCTGACAAAAGAAGAAACGGTTTTTGTATCTGTCGATAATAGTTTTTCTTGAAAAATACGATCAAGCAGATTGGTATTAGAGCCTTCAAAGAGTTCAGTTCGTTGAAAAAGATAATGTCGCTTTAGAAATAAAATTAATAAATTGAGCCGCTCTGATTCACTTATTCGTTCATATGTGGTTTCGAGTATTCGTTTGGTACATCTCTCAAAATCTTGCATTGTTTGAGGATCGGTAGTTAAACCGCAATTAGAATAAATTGAAGGACCAAGACATACAACGGGTTTTTTGTGGAGCAGAGCCTCCAGCCCTACGTTTGAATTAACAGTAACGACAAGATCAACTCGTTCAATTAAAGTATGGATATTTTCTGTGCTTGAGAGTTTAAGGCGGGGGTTCTCTTGTTGATACGCCGACAAAAACAAGTTCAATTTTTCAGCAAGTTTTGTTTTTGACCATTCCGGATGAAGGCGCACCAAAATGATCGGTGGATGCGGTGTGTTAAAAGTGATTTCAAGGAGAAATGTTATGATTTCTTCAAAAGCTTTAAAGAGTCGAGCGTTTTGGAAAACTATAGGGTCTTGAAGAGGCACCATAATAATTTTTGTCCTTACGGATGACGAAGATTCAACATCTATTCCTCCTGATTCGTTTTCTAAAGAGGGGGTCAAAGTGCTTTTCTTATTCTTCATCAATTCTTGCGTAAAAGAATACACACGCTTTCGTTCATCGTGTTCGCTGGCAGTTTTTTGAAAATCCAACCATTTACCGTCAGCGTAGCGACTTTGTCCCAGCACACCGTCCGGATCAACAACGAGGGTGTCTGGGAAACAACCGCGCTCGAGGTGGACACAGGGAAACGTTAATGCTTCAGCAGCTAGTCGCAAAGCTCTATTCTGCCAATAAAGATTACCATTCCAAAGAAAGCAGAGACCTGGTCGGAGCGAACTAAGCAGCTTTTTGATTGCGTGTAAATGTGCGATAGCGTCACGGACATGATCATGATAATGTGATATAAATGACGATCGGTCATACTGGAGATCATTGTAAAATAGATCCGGAATAGAAATTGTCTCATATGAAATATGACTCACGAAATCCCAATGCATGAGTGCGTTTGGCGGCGGCTGGCGGGGGACGAGTTCCATTAAATCAAAGGGCGTTACAAAAGGTATTTTTTTCTCAAGTAGTATTTGAATAATACCCGAGTCTGTTGCAAATAATATTGGTTCAAATTTTCGATTTGACTGCCTGATTGCATGACAAAAATCAATCAGTAACCCAAGTATACTTGTTGAGTTACACGTTTGAATCAGACATTTCATAACATAACACCCTAACTAACCCAACTTCAATTTAAATATTCAAAAGTTGTAAGAGGTTTTTGTGTTAGAAGGAAAGTTCTAAATTTATCGAATTCGTTCGGTGAATTCAGTGCATACTTGATTGCTTTTTCAGTTTCAGCTAAATTATAACAGATAGGAATTCGGCACTTGCTCCAAGCAATAAGCGCTTCAATTTTATGTGAGTTGGAAGGCAATGCGACAAATGGGATGCCCGCTAAAGCGCAGAGATATATACCATGGAATCGTCCTGTAACATAAAGCCTTGCTGTGCGAAGTGAAGCGATGGCAAACATCCAGTCATGTTGTCTGTTTTTTTCTTTAACCCGCCATGTTCGGTGATGGCGGCGCAGTGACTCAAGAATATTGCAAACATCACTTTGATGCTCATGACCGTCTCCAATAACAATTTCATTCCTTAAATTTTCATATATTTTATCTTGGAAAGGTGCTTCAAGTATCGAATCAGGTACAATCCGAGGTTTTCCGCCAAGACGTTTAGCGACTGCAGCACTAAAAGGTTCTCTGACGGTGAGGTCAGTTAATCGACTAAAAATATTTATAAAGGGAGGCACCTCTTGAAGGACACAATTAATAAGGAAAGTTTTTTTATTTAACTTTTGCGCAGCCGCTATCATAGCCAGTAGATGCATTCCTTTCCCGTGATGAATAGTCCCCTCACCATTCACGACCAGCGCATCACAGCGGCGAATAAGTTTACCCCAATGGCTCGCAAGCACTTTCTCAATGGATTTTTCAGCGTTTTCTGCATACATATCAGCCGCTTCATGTACGTAGTGTGTCCCAATCACGTTGACCCGTTTCTTTCGAAGCATTGCCCGATGCGCAAAACTAACCGCAATACAACCCGCATGATGTTCTGAGGAAGTATCATTAGCAAAAAATACTTTCAAGTTACCAAACATTAATGTGTGCACGCCTTATTACCGCTATGTTACTATCAACAAAGATAAAGATGTGAAATCGAATTATTTTAAAGGTTTACATCTGTTCCATGTTTTGGTATTGATTACAAACCTGTTCTATTTCAGCATCTATAACAATTTTTCCCCGACGAATAAGGATACCACGCTGACAGTGCTTCTGAAGCTGTTCTAAAGAATGCGATATTAAAACAATCGTTTTTCCCTGTTTTTTCAAAAGACCGAATTTGTCTAAACATTTCATACGGAATCGGTAATCACCAACCGCAAAAATCTCATCTGCCAAAAGAATATCAAAATTTGAATGGACTGCAACTGAAAATCCGAGACGTATATACATCCCAGAAGAGTACAATTTGACGGGAGAGTCAATGAACTTGTCGAGTTCGGCGAATGTCACAATTTGATCAAAGCATTTCCGAATATCATGCTTTGACATCCCTAAAATTACACCGTTTAAAAATATATTTTCCCTGCCAGTCAATTCAGGATGAAAACCCGCACCGACTTCTAATAAAGGCGCAATTTGTCCATGAACAGTAATAGTTCCGCTGGTTGGTTTTGAAATATTTGCAATCAGGCGTAATAAAGTTGATTTCCCGGCGCCATTGGCACCAATAATCCCCACTGATTCGCCTTGCGTAATTTCAAAACTCACGTTATCAAGCGCATGAATATAATCTTTCGTGTCGGAATGTGGTTTCAGAATCCGTAAAAATGCTTCGTTGCATTGGGATGCTAACGATCGATACACTTCGCGTTTCAAATGGTATGTTTTTGTTACATTAGCAAATTGAATACTCGTCATTAAATAGAATCCGCAAAGTTAGGTTCAAGTTTTTTAAATAAATGATGAGCTGTTGTGAATAATGCAATGGTCAAGATGGCTGAAATAAAAAAGAAATTCCAATTAGGGGCTGTTCCCATTACCAATACGTTTCGAAAGCATTCCACGATCCCCGTCATAGGATTTAGGAGTAGTAATTTTTGTAAATTAGGACGTATGACGCTCAACGGGTAGATGACAGGGGTGGCAAACATAGCAATTTGAATCAGGTTAGCGAGGGCATTTTTCACATCGCGATAAAAAACATTTAGAGCTGAGAGAAGCAAGGCAATGCTCACAATCAACATAAATTCAAGGAAAATAAAGAGCGGTAATAAAAGAAGCCAGAAGGTTAGTTTGATTTTAAAGTAGATTAAAAGTACGACAAGCAAACTGCAGGCAATCAAGAAATCAAAGGCAGCTGCCATAATGGAAGCTAGCGGAAAGATGACGCGGGGGAAATAGATTTTTTTGATCAGATCTGC
The DNA here is from genome assembly GCA_002787155.1 of Candidatus Abzuiibacterium crystallinum. GTDB lineage: Bacteria > Omnitrophota > Omnitrophia > Omnitrophales > Abzuiibacteriaceae > Abzuiibacterium > Abzuiibacterium crystallinum. The sequence goes on from PCVY01000068.1 coordinate 6,834, forward strand.
ATTAGAAACAAGACTAGGGATGGCCGCATTCAACGCATTTGAGAAAAACAGCCATGGTATTAATCCCGATAATAAGAAAACCGGATAAGGGGTATCACCAGTCGGCATTCGGACGATCTTGGTAAAGATAGCACTAAAAAGTATGAGCATAATCGCCGGCTGGAAAAGTGCCCAGAGGATGCCAAGCGCTGATTGTTTATAGCGGGCCTTAATTTCACGTGCCGTTAAAAGCTCAATTAATTCACGGTAACGAATGAAATCAGCCAAATAGCGGATCATAAAAACACCATTTCTCTGATGGTGCGCTGCAGCTCTTCAGATATTTTAAGCAAGTCAGCATGTTGATGAAACGTATTATATCCGGATTCAGCCGTTTGGTCTCTGAGCTTTTTATGCTTCTTAAGTTCTGTTAGTAGTTGTGCCAAAGCCTCGGGATTTTGAGGCGGTACCGTCAAAACATCTTTACCGGGCCGGAGCAGCTCTTTGACGGCATCGGTTTCGGCAGTCACAACCGGTTTTTTTGTTGCGAGCGCCTGGAATATTTTATTCGGAATCACACGGTTCAGTTTGGGTGAGTCGGAAAAAATTCCGAGACAGACATCGCAGTTTTGGATAAGGTCCGGCAGCGCGCGGTAGGGGACCCAGCCGGGCAAGGATACGTTTTCCATTTTTTTTTCGTTCACCATGTTTTGAATTTCCGAAAAAAGCTGACCGGTTCCAACCAAATCAAACATCATGTCACGATCGGATTTCAAAATCTCGGCAGCCGCTATAATGGTTTGGATACCATGCAAGGGCGTAAATTTTCCGACAAACAGGATTCGAAAATAAGGCTTATCGTTTGCCGCTGACCCTGCCTTTGATGGAAGGAATAAATCATCTTCGGCACCGGCATAAATTCTAACAAATTTCGACAAAGGAATCCGGTGAGCGGAAGAAAAATACCGTATATGCCCGTCGGTATCCAATATAATTTTATCGGCTGATTGACAAGCGAGGCGGTCAAGCGCAAACAGCGCGTGAGAAGTCAGGCTTTTTGTACGGACAAGTTTACGGTCATCAATCGCTGAGTCATATAACGAGATAAAAGCGTCCCACAAAACAGGCGTGCGTTTTAGTGCGGCAAACCATTTGATAATCACTGTGTCAAGGTGTCCGGGATAGCCCACTAAAACGACGGCGTGCTTCGGTGCACAAAGGTATCGAATAATGAGCCAAGGATAGATGAGAAGCAGTTTTAGTGCTATCAATATAAGTCCCCAAACTCGTCTTATGATGTGCGTTTTATGAATTTTGTTTCGCCAAATGTCATGATGAATCAGAACGGTTTCGTAGCCGGCGATTTGAAGTGCTTTTAAGAGAATTTGATTGCGGGGATAATCTTCTTCGAACGTACCAAAAAAACACACACGCATGACTTAGGAAGACTGCTCGTGAATCGAATATTCGAGATCTGATTTATTTTGACCAAAAGTAATCATTTCAGCAATCAGCCCTGTCGAAAAGAATTGAATCCCAACGATGGTCAGCAGGACGCCTAAGAATAAGAGCGGATATCGATTTTGGATGTTACCGTGCAATAATCTTAAATAAAGAATGTAGCAATCAATGACAAAGCCGCTTAAAGTTAAGAAAATACCAATGGTCCCAAAAAAATGCGATGGTTTTTTGGTAAATTTAGTGAGAAAAACAACCGTGAACAAATCCAAGCAGCCGCTCATAAGTCGGCTCACGCCATATTTTGACTTTCCGTACTTACGAGGACGGTGGATGACGCGTTGTTCGGTGATCCGGAAGCCGCGCCAAGCAGCTAAAATGGGGATATAACGATGCAGTTCACCATAAAGATGAATTTCTTGAAGCACTTCACGCCGGTAAGCCTTCATGCCGCAATTGAAGTCATGCAGCTTAATGCCGCTCATAATAGCAGTGACACCATTGTAAATGCGGGACAAAATCCGCCTGCTCAGAGGGTCTTTTCGTTTATGTTTCCAGCCTGATACCACATCGAAACCTTCTTGCAGCCGTTCTAAAAAACGCGGAATTTCCGACGGATTGTCCTGCAGGTCTCCATCCAGTGTTAGTACCGCGGACCCTTTGGTCATCTTAAATCCGGCCGCTAAGGCCGCTGATTTGCCAAATCTTGATCGAAATTTTACCCACTTCACATGCGGATCTTGCATCTGTAGTTTTTTAAACTGCGCCATACTGTTGTCGGTACTGCCGTCATCGACAAAAATAATTTCATATAGGACATTTAAATCACGGAGCGTTTCAGAGAGTTCAGCATGCAATTCTGCCAGACTTGCCGCTTCATTATAAACAGGGATAACAATAGACAGTGAAGATATATTCATATCACTTTAAATATCGGCCAAATGTGCCGATTATAAAGTCATGAAATTAGAGCCCACAGAAGGGCGTAAGTCCAGCGTGATTCATGTTGTTGTGCTGGTTGGCCTCCTTGCGATTGGAACCGCTTTACGCGCCGCTTATTTAACAGCTCGGCCTGTTTGGTATGATGAGGCCATCACCATTTTTCAAGCCAAATCAGGATTTTCCTATATTCTGTCCCATTATTTCCAGGGAAGTAACCCGCCGGTCGCTTACTTGGTTTACCGCCTCTGGATATTGATTTTTGGCGACAGTCAAATCAGCTTTGAAATTGTATCAGTCATCTTTGGGATTGGGTCACTTTATTTGATGTATCAAATTGCTTGCCGTGTCTTTGACCGCATCACAGCGAACATTGCGCTTGTTTTGTTGACGTTTTCCTCATACCACATTTTCACCTGTCAGCAGATCCGAGCATATTCACTGGCTTGTTTTTTAGCGCTTTTATCAATCGATCAACTTGTTTGTTTTTTACAGAAGCGTCACAAAAAACATTTAATAGCGTGGGGGGCGGTTGGGATCACGATGGTGCTGACGCATTTTTACACCGTTTTCTTGTTTTTAGTCCAGATTCTTCTATTGATCCAACGGTATGCGCATTACAAAAAAATTGACCGCTTAAAAACATGGCACATCTACACCGGCGGCAGTGCCGTGATCGTGTGGGTGACCTATTTGGCTATTTTCTTAGTTAAGAAATTTCATTTTTTCCCCATTTATCCGCGTCCTCATGCCGCGTGGGCAGACTTACAGCTGGTGCTGCAAAGCATTTTTTTTCTGTCCCCGGCACTGGTTGTTATTTCGTGCATGATCGTCACCGTTTTTTTGGTGAAGTATTTCTGGAAGGAAAAACACAGCGATCATGCAGAAAAACCGTTTGTTGTATTTTTAATCAGTTGGATTTTTATCTCCATCGTGGTTCCGCTGCTGATTTCTCAAACCATGCCGTCTTTTTTTTACGTTCGCTACTATATTTTTACGCATTTGGCTTGGATCTTATTGACGGCCATTGCTGTTCGCTCAGTTGGTACATTTATTTTTCACGTTGTGGTATGCGGTACTTTCATTTTTTTCTTAAGCGGTCTTGTGGCTGACTACTATGATGATTGTGCCCAAAAAGCTAAAATTCGAAAGGTGTATGAAGAAGTCGCAAAGGAATATCGGCCGGGTGACGTGATTGTTCATGAGAACGGCTGGACGTTTGGACCTGCTTTTTTTTATCACCAAGGAAAGCTAGATGAATATTATTTGACCAATGAATTTGGCATACCAACTCTGGAAAAGCAAAAATTTAAGCCGGAAATCCTGCAGTCACATAAACGCCTTTGGCTGTTTTTAGAACGGCCGGAAAGCCTACCGAAAGTCCTCCCGCAAGCGTGGCTTCAGAATTCTGCCAAACGGATGCTAAAGGCAAATCCAACCCAGCTGTGGTTTCTTTATGAGCTGAAGGAATAAGCCAAATCTATCCCAGGTAAGTTATATTTATAAGTTGTTTAATTAGAGTAAGTTACAAAAATTGACTGCAGACATTATTCTGACGAATTTTATCTAAAACCACTCCTTGTATTGATTTTCTCTTTATGTTATCCTTTTAAGTGATCCTATGATTAGCTAAAATAAGGAGAGATAGGTTGTTTTAGCTTATGGGTGAGATCATGCCAAATGGGAAGCCCAGAATATTAGTGGTTAATGATAATCAAAAAGATCGTGAATACCTTACCCTTATACTTCAATCGCTTGACTGTCTGACCGATACGGCCGAAAATGGGGCCAACGCCATTCAGAAAATTCGCGAATTCATTCCAGATTTAATACTTTTAGATTCCAACATGCCCCTTGTAAGCGGTTATCAGACTGCTCAAACAATCCGTCAACAATCTCGAAACGGGTTAATTCCTATTCTTTTCCTAACAGAAAATATGAACGGCAATGGTCATGCTGCTAACGTGAGTGATCTTGAAGCCGTTGACGTGCTTCGTAAACCCTATCAGCCGTTTGAAGTCATTTCGCGCTGCAAATCTCTCCTCAACCTAAGCCAGTTTGAATACGAATTGGAAATGGCTGAGCAGGTCCTAAAAAGTTTAGCACTAGCTGTTGAGGCAAGGGACCCGACAACAGGTAATCATTGTGACCGCCTTTACTATCGTTTGACCCGATTGGCTGATATGTTAGCGTTAGGGCATGATATGAAAGATACTTTGCTGAAAGGATCGATTTTGCACGATATCGGCAAGGTGGGTGTGCCGGATAGCGTGTTGTTAAAAGAGGGGCCCCTGACTGATAAAGAATGGATGGTTATGAAGCAGCATGTGATTATCGGTGAGTCGCTTTGCCGCCCCCTGAAGTTCTTACATCCTGTCTTACCATTGATTCGGCATCATCATGAACGATTTGATGGCTCTGGATACCCGGACAGCCTTAAGGGCGAAGAAATTCCTTTGGTTGCGAGAGTGTTCCAAGTGTGCGATGTTTTTGATGCTCTCACAAGTAAAAGGCCATACAAACGCTCATTTACTGAGGATGAATCGAAGAAAATCCTTGAAACAGAGATGTCAAAAGGCTGGTGGGACCCTCGAATTGTGGAGGCGTTTTTCAAAATGTTATCTGTAGAACCAAAGATTTAAGGTGAAGCGGGCTGAATGAAGCCGAAATTACCCTCTTAATTAACCCCTAATTTTTTGCTTATGCTTTAATAGGTTATGCCGATGATTTAAGAAGAAAGTAAGGGTGCTCATTGGAAGAATTGCCGCGAAGAGGACTAACTTAACCTTTTAGCATCGCTGTTTGGTTTACATAATCAGGTTACTGATTAACAAAAAGGAGAGACCTATGGCATATAGCGCAGTAAGTAAGAAGACGGGGAAAACCTTTTACCTCCATTCCAAGGAAGTTACTTTAAAGGGCGGCCGCCAGCAAAGAATTTATTTTTTCGCTTCAGCAGTCAAAGAGGGGGCTGTGGATGCATTGCCCCCAGGGTATGCGATTGGTGAGAATTCAAAGACAGGTCTACCGATTCTTAAAAAAGCTTCTTAAATCTAACGCAGTGCCTAACAAGGGATGGGCTGCCAAAGCTCATCCCTTTTTTATTGAAACTAATTTTTGAACTCTATTAATCCTTTATAGGTTCTATGAGAGTTGTTGCTATTGTATTGGGTGGCGGGCAAGGTAAGCGATTGTTCCCGCTCACACGGGATCGTTCAAAACCAGCCGTTCCAATCGGCGGGAAGTATCGGTTAGTTGATATTCCCATCAGCCATTCGTTACAATCCGGGATTCGCGATATTTTTGTTCTCACCCAATTTAATTCATCTTCCCTAAACAACCATATTTTAAATACTTACAAGTTTGATTATTTTAGCCGCTCAAAAGTCACTCTGTTAGCTGCCGAACAAACGCTGTCAGGGGAACAATGGTTTCAAGGAACAGCAGATGCGGTTCGGTGTCATTTGGCACATTACCATTTAGAAGAAGATGATACGGTTTTAATCTTATCGGGCGATCATTTGTACCGGATGAATTTTAGAGAGCTGATCGCATGGCATGAACATAGGAAAGCAGATGTTACCCTTTCTGTGATTGGCATACCTGAGAAAGAAGTTCAGCAATTTGGCATTTTAAAAGCAAAATCCTCCGGCTTGATCACAAGTTTTCTTGAAAAGCCGGGTAAGAACGTATCGAAAAAAAGTTATGAATATAAACAAAACACTTATTTAGCTTCCATGGGGATCTATGTTTTTAAAGCGCGTGTTTTGATTGACTTATTACGCGGCCCTGAAGCTGATTTCGGGAAAGAATTGATTCCGCGTGCGATTAAATCCGTGAAGTGCTACGCTTACCATTTTCCAGGTTATTGGCGTGATATCGGAACAATCCGAAGTTATTATCAAGCTAACTTAGAACTCACGGGCCGGCATCCAAAATTTCGTTTTCACGAAGAAGATTTTGGCCCGATTTTTACCCACCCCCGCTTCTTACCCTCCACACGTATCAATCAAGCTAAAATCATTAACTCGCTGATTACTGAGGGAAGCGTGATCGAACAAGCGGAGATTAATCATTCCGTGGTGGGGCTTAGGACGATCATACGCAAGAATGTTAAAGTGTCCAATTCGGTGATTATCGGAGCTGATTTTTATGAGCCGGAGAAAAACAAGAAACATCCAATTCCTATCGGAGTCGGTGAGGGGAGCGTCATCGAGAATGCCATCATTGATAAAAATGCACGGATTGGGAAAGGTGTGATGATAAGAAATCGGAAATTGATCGAGCAGTTTGACAGCAAAAACTATTATATTCGCGATGGGATCGTCATCATTCCGCGCGATGCCATTATCCCTAACCATGCGGATATTTAAGTCATGAGACAAGCTCGTTATGTCATCGTAGGCGTGATCATCATTGGCGTGCTGGTAGCGCTGGTGATGACGCTTAGGCATTTGTATCCGATGGTAAAGCCTGCGGAAGTTTTAAAGCCGTCAGTGGAAAAACTAAACACAAGAAGCAAGGGTCCGAATAATGCGCCTATTGTCATTGTTGAATATAGTGATTACCAATGTCCGTCCTGCCGCACAGCTCAAGAACCGCTCCATAAGATTCTAGAGCAATTTCCGGGCTTGATCCGCCTCGAATCAAAATCTTTTCCGCTGCAGATGCATCGTTATTCCTTTTTAGCAGCGCTGGCAGCTGAATGCGCGGGGACGTTTGGCAAGTTTTGGCTCTACCATGAACTTTTATTTGAACAGCAAAGTGAGTGGGCTAAAGATCCGGATGCGATGAGCTTGATGCTGGCGTATGCCAATGATCTTCAGATACCCATTGAGCCGTTTGTGGGTTGCTTGGATAAATCTGAAATGGGAGTCCGGGTGAAAGAAGATAAGCGTTCGGGAGAATTATTATCTGTCAACTCAACCCCCACTTTTTTTATCAATGGAGAACGCTTTGTGGGTGCTAAGCAGCTATCCGAACAAGGGACAGCGTTTATCAAAGAAAAACTTAATTCGCTGACGGGGAAATAATGATGACCCGTGCACTTTTGCTGATCACACGATTTGTGACCGGAAGTCTTTTTGTGATTGCCGGATGGAGTAAATTGAGCCGTCCAGTTCAAGAATTTCAGTATGTGATTGAAAGCTATCAAATTTTTCCTAATTTCGTTATCCCGGTCATGGCGCATGTTGTTCCATGGGTTGAGTTTATTTTGGGTGCGTTTCTTATTCTTGGGTATTTACGTCGATTAAGTGCAGGCATACTAAGCGTTTTATGTGCTGGATTTATCGGATTGCTGACGTCTGCAGTGGTGCGCGGCATCGATTTGGGCAATTGCGGCTGTTTTGGCGAAAGCATCCATTTAACACCGCTTCAGGCGCTTGGCGTTGATACTTGTTTGTTGATCGCGTTGCTGTACTTGGTTATGAACAAAAAAAGAGTTCTCGATTTGGACGAATGGTTGACACAGCCATAAAACAGCGGGGCTCATGTTTCATCTCAAAATAGGCGCTCGACTGGTTATTGGGTTTTTAATTATCTCGCTACTACTTGGTGTAGTGAGTTTTGTTTCTTTTCGGCAATTAGGACAAGTCAAAGATCCGCTCACACAAGACATCCCCCGTGGTTTAAAAGATATTGAGACAACCTCGCGCCTTGACAGCATTGCGCAACGCATTCGTTATTTTGATCAGGTTTTGACTGATGCAGCAAGTAGCTATGCCAGCACAGGTGATCGGCGCTGGAAAACGCGCTATCAAACCATTGAACCCCAGCTGGATGCTATTATTAAAGAAGCCATTGCAAAGGGGGATGCCGATGATCAAAAAACCTTTCAAGAAGTCCAAAAAGCGAAATTGTCATTTGCTGAGTATGAGAAACAAGCAATTCAAGCTGCGGACCGTGATGAAACAAACTATGCGCTATCCATTTTAGAAGATGCAGCTTATTGGCAGTCTAAAGAAGAATACAAACGAGCTTTGGAAGCTTATGTAGAACGGCGAGGCAAGAAATATACCGAAACACTTGAAGTGACCACAACACAAGTTAATCGGATTGTCAAAAAAACGTATGAATTGGTAGATCAATCGATGCACCGATTGATGAATGTTTCACTTTTTTCCGTTGCGCTAGCTCTTTTGTTTGGTTTGCTCGTAGCACGCTCCATTATCAAACCGCTTCACATGCTCCAACAAGGGGCAGTTATCATTGGAAAGGGAAACCTAAAGCATAAGATACCGGTTAGTTCAAAGGACGAAATAGGCGAACTTGCCAATTCCTTCAATGAGATGACGCGAAAGCTTGAAGAGTCGTACACCATCTTAGAAGAAAAAGTGAAAGAGCGCACAAAGGGGTTGAGTGAGGCGAACATCAAATTGGAGCAGGAGAAAGCTAAGGACGATGCATTGATTTCCAGTTTAGGCGAAGGTATGATCGCCACCGATCCTGAGGGAAAGATTATGCGCATTAACCACCAGGCGGCTGCGATGATGGGATGGCGTGAAAATGACGTGATCGGGAAATCGGTTTATGAGCTGATTGCTTTCGAAGATGAGCGGTATGGCACTATCTCAAAAGAAAAGCATCCCATTCTAACGACGATTAAAAAAGGCAAAGGAACTGTGATGAGCGCTTATTTGTCCCGCCCGGATGAATCAAGATTTCCCGTCACAATGACGGTTGCTCCCATTGCCCTCGACGATCAAATTGCAGGCGCCATTGCTATCATGCGCGATATTACAAAAGAAAAAGAAATTGAAAACATGAAAAATGAGTTTGTTTCAACCGTTAGTCATGAGTTACGAACGCCGCTGACGATCATTAAAGAATTTGTGGCACTGGTTTTTGATGGCGTGGCAGGCAGTGTGAACGACAAACAGAAAAAGTTTTTATCAACAGCAACAAACAACATTGATCGGTTGGCACGCATTATCAATGATTTGCTGGACATTTCAAAAATAGAAGCGGGCAAAATTGTTCTCAACCGAACCATGGTTGATATGGAAGCCCTGTGTAGTGAAATAGTGGAAAACGGTAAAACCCTATTCACCGAAAAGAAAATTCGCATCCAAACCGCCATCGAAAAAAAGCTGCCGCTTCTTTTTGTGGACCGGGACAAAATGATCCAAGTTTTTACTAACCTCATTGGCAATGCGGCTAAGTTCACCCCAGCGGGCGGTTTGGTAGTGATGACGGCAGTCTTGAAAAATGGGAGCATTGAATTTGCGGTCGCTGACACGGGGCCGGGTATTTCAAAGGAGAATCTGAAAAAGACGTTTGGGAAGTTTGAACAATTTGGCAGGCAACACGGAGCGGGCGCCAAAGGAACAGGTTTAGGCTTGGCCATTTCGAAAGGGCTGGTTGAATTGCATGGGGGCCGTATTAAAGTGGAAAGCGAATTTGGCATGGGAACAAAATTCTCATTCACGATTCCCATTCAAAATGAGCGCGATATTTTTACCAACGAACTAAAGAAGCGAGTCAAAGCAAACCAGCAAAAATTAGCTTCCACCTCGGTAATCAAAATATGGCCACATGGCAGAAAATCAGATAAAATAACAGCTTCAAAAGAAAGTCTGGATAACACAAACGCCGTTATTGAGATCATACGAAGCACTTTGCGAAGTAATAGCGATGAATTAATGCGGCTGGATGAAGGGATGCTGGCGCTTATCTTAGAAGGAGACGGGCAAGCTGCTGAACAAGTAAGTCAGCGTGTTCAAGCAGCTTTGAAGAAAATAGAAGCAGCAAATCAGTTAGAATTTGAAATCATATCGACTAATCAGTTTGATGAACAAGAATTCTTAAATCGGGTGATTGGCATCTAAGCGGAAGGAAGGATGATACATGAAAAATATTTTAATTGTAGACGATGAAAAAGACATACGTGACTTAATCAGAATTCGTTTTGAAACAGAAACTGATTTTAGCATTCAGGTCGCTGAAGATGGCGATGAAGCCATTGCGCTGGTTAAAGAGAAGGAACCCGATCTGATCATTATGGATGTTCTCATGCCTAACTTAGATGGATTAACCACTTTAAAAGAGATAAACAAAATCACGCCAAAGCAAATACCGGTCATCATTGTCACTGGTAAAGCCGCCATGCTGGAAGAGGCATTCAGGCTTGAAGGTGCAAAGGATTTCATGATAAAACCGATTGATGCAAAACAAGTTGTCAAGAAAGCAAAGGAACTTTTAGGAGTTTAGGGGGCAGAATGAATCAGAAAAAGATTTTAATCGTTGATGACGAAGAAGAAATTATTCTAGCGGTACAGGCGCGCTTGGAAGCAAACGGTTACGATGTCATCGCTGCCCATGATGGTGAAGAAGGACTCAAAATGGCCAGAGAGAACAAGGTTGATTTAGTAATTTTAGATCTGATGCTGCCAAAAATGGATGGCTATAAAGTCTGCGCGCTTTTGAAAAAAGATGAACGTTATGCCAAAATCCCGGTACTTATGTTTACAGCGCGCGCAGGCGCTGAAGAGGCCAGGATTGCCGTTGAAGATTGTAAGGCAAATGCTTATCTCACCAAGCCGTTTGATGCACCAGTTTTACTTAAAAAAATAGCTGAACTCATTCAATCATAAGTAGGGATGTATGGTATTTTTTCGGAAGAAAAAAACGCCGGAACAAGAACCTGCCATTAAAACTTGTCTGATTGAACTCACGCACAATCAAATCAAGCATGCTGTTGTGAGTGTACGCGGTGATCGTTACGTCATTGAAAAGTTAAAAGTCAGCCCTCAAATCGAAAATGAGCCGCTGGGGAATCAGGTGAAGCGTATCATGGGCGAAAACCCACGGCGTTACCACCATTACTACCTGGCATCCAGTTCGGCGGAAAGCATCTATAAACGGTATTTCATCACGCATATTACAGAATCGCGGTTGAAAGACTACCTAAAAAGTAAATTAGCGGAAGAAGTAGGGCGGTCAAAAGATCAGTTGTTGATGGATTACCGGCTCATTGAAACGGATCAACCCGGGCATGAAAGTGGTTTTGCCGCCATTTTAGTTGGCGCACCAGCGGATACCGTCACCCCATTCCTGAAAGAGCTGAAGCGTGTCAATCTACCCATGTTCCAACCCTTTTTTGCCACACTCAGTGTTAAACGAATACCTAAAATGTTTGATTTTCCTGAGCGGCATTTGATTATGGTGGTTGATGTGGGTGCAAAAACAACCGAGTTCAGTATGTATTTAAAGGAAAATTTAGTTGCGCTAAAGACCATTCCGTTCGGAACGGATGAAATTCCGGCAATTTTAAAAGAAGCCGCTGTTAAGGAAACCGACAAAATCGTTTTCGAGGATTTGATCAAAGCAATTTCCGAGACCGTTAATGAGTTTCGGGTTACGCAAGGGGCAGGGACTGAAAGGGTGTTTGTCACGGGAAACGGGCCCGAATTAATGGGACTGGATGAGTTGTTACGGAATGCACTAAACATTCCCGTCAAACAGCTTGATTATAAGAAAGACATTGAAATTTTATCGACAGTTGACCAAACATTGTTTGATCAATGTTTTCATATGCTCTCAGGCGGGATTGATTTTCTCGCGAGGTAATCTAAGACTCAATCAACAAAAATTATCTTGGCTGGTGAAAACCCATTAAACCCAGGAACGGCACTGGCCGAGGAATACGCTGCAATGTACTTCACATAAATAACATTTCCAACGTCCAGTTCTGGCAAATCCTCAGCAATCGATAAAGTGTCAAATGAATCGCAGGTCGGACCGGCAATTGTGCTGAGAAACTTTTGACCTCGTCTTAAAGTTTTGAATTCGTATTTACAATGGTCAAAGACAATCCCTGAGAAATCCTGATAAATTCCGTTATTAATATAATAATAGTTCTTATTGTTTCGGAATGTGCGCCCAATGACTTCGGTGACAAGAATACCAGCCCGCCCCACCAAAAACCGTCCTGGTTCCGCGATAAATTGAACGTTTTTTGAGAAGCGTTTTCGCATTTTTTTCCGGATTTGCCTGGCAATGATTTCAAAATGAGGTTGTTTTTCGTCATCAAAGTGTTTAATAGGGAAACCGCCGCCAATATCAATGATCGAAAGCGGTAAATTCTTTTGGTTGGCTTCATCAAAGATATCAGCCGCCAAATCGAGCGCCTGTAGAAAATTGTCCGGATTTGTGCATTGCGAACCCACATGAAAGCTGATACCCAACGCTTTTAAACCTAGTTGTTCCGCTTTTTTTAATAGAAAAATGGCCTGATCGGGGTCGGCGCCGAACTTAAGGGACAATTCGACAACACTGCCGATATTTTTGACTTTAATCCGAAGCAAGACACGGGCACCGGGCATATGCTTAGCAATTTTATAAAGTTCCGGCTCGTTATCAAAAACCGTGAAATTAACCTTTCTTTTTTGAGCCGCAAGCAAATCGGTGTTTGACTTGATGGGATTGGCAAAAATAATTTTCTCTGGTTTCGCGCCCAAATCAAGGACTTGCCGCATTTCTTCACCGCTGGCGACGTCAAAACCAGCGCCGTACCGAATAAAAGTCTTAATGACATCAGGATGCGGATTGGCTTTAATCGCATAGTAAATGTCAACATTCGGCAGGTATTTACGAAAGCGCTGCAATTGAAAAAGTAAGACGTTTTTTCGAATCAGCATGAACGGTGTTTTGTGTTTTTTGAGCTGGTCACGGATCAGCCGTTCAACGCCTGCCGCGCTGAATATTTTAGAATTGATGGATGTGTTAGTGCCGTTAGAGGTTGGAATTTTCTGGAGAACGGTTTTTTTGATACGAGCAGCGGAATGCGTGATTGCTTTGGAAGTGATGACACCAGACATAAATTTAGTTTGCGCTTTCTTATCTAGCCGAGCCATTGATGAAATAGACATACTCTTTTTTTCTTCCGCTGCTTTCGTATATGGTATTGTAGCAAGGTTGGTCGCGACTGCAATAAAAAAAAGCAGTAAATCGTATTTTAACCACCCCCGGTTCCATTGACACCAATAGATATTTTGATGATAATAGCGGCATGTCAAAACAAAGCAAGGCACTCAAAATCGGTTTGGCGCAGTTAAATTCTCGCGTGGGCGATTTTCAAGCTAATCAGAGTAAGATCACGAGCTTCATTGAAGAGGCGGAGCGGATGGGTCTCGATCTGGTTGTTTTTCCTGAAATGTCGCTTTGCGGTTATCCGGTATGGGATTTGGCTAATAAACGGGCGTTTGTTGAAATGGGAATGAGGGCTCTCAGAGCAATTGCAAAAACCACGAAGCAAATGCACGTGACAAGCGTTGTTGGTATGGTTGATTACGGAGCCAAACCGAACGGAAAAAACCGAAATGCCCTCGCTGTTATTCGGAGTGGGAAAGTTTTATGCATGCAGCACAAAACACTTTTACCTAATTACGATGTCTTTCTTGAGGAAATATTTTTTGAGCCTGCCGATCAGCATCACACCTTTAAGGTCAATCAAATTAAGGTAGGCGCCAGTATTTGTGAAGATATCTGGGATGATGCTTATCGCGTTAAACCTCTTCAAGTCTTGAAGAAAAAAGGAGTTCAGTTGGCACTGAACGCTTCAGCATCTCCTTATCATCGCCGGGCTGCCCATATCCGTGATGCGCTTATCCGCCGGAAAGCAAAACAAAACCACGTCTGGCTGATCTATGTGAATCAAGTGGGCGGACAAGATGATCTTGTGTTTGACGGCCGCAGCATGGTAAGCGATCCTCAGGGCAGAATTGTTGCCCGCGTTGAACCGTTTATTGAGTGCCTCGTTCCGGTTGAAATTGCGGTTGGAGAAAAAAGATCATTTGATTTGCCGCTGCCTAAAATTAATGAAACGAAAGAGATGTATCAAGCCTTGGTTTTGGGTATTCATGACTATGTTGAGAAGAACGGCTTTCAGAAGGTCGTGGTTGGTTTGAGCGGCGGTATTGATTCGGCGTTGGTTGCTACTTTGGCGGCAGATGCCATCGGACCGGAACGTGTGCTTGGGGTTACGATGCCGAGTAAATTTTCATCAGTGGGGAGTTATCGCGATTCTGAAGCGCTGGCGAAACGGCTCGGGATTGAATTTCGAACCTTAGCGATCAAAGATTCCTACCGGCACTTTTTGCAGAAAATGGAAAAAGAAAATCCTCGATCTCAAGATCAAAAGCGAAAGATGAGTTTAGCCAAAGAAAACCTCCAGGCTCGGTTGCGCGCTTTACAATTAATGTACATTTCAAACGATGAAAATCGCTTACTCCTTTCTACGGGCAATAAATCAGAAATGGCAATGGGTTATTGCACGCTTTATGGCGATATGTGCGGCGGTTTGGCTGTATTAGGAGATGTATACAAAACAGATGTGTATCGTATTTGCGACTATCGCAATTCTATTTCACCGGTTATCCCGGAAGCCATTCTGAAAAAGGCTCCTTCGGCTGAATTGAAGCCAAACCAAAAGGATCAGGATACTTTACCGCCTTACGAACAATTGGATGCGGTTCTGAAGCTATATATAGAAGAAAATATGTATGAACGTGATATTATTAAGCGATTAGCCAAACAAAGAGTGAGTCGAAAAGAAATTGTGGATATCATCAAGAAAGTTGATAATAACGAATATAAAAGACGACAAACACCGCCCATTATCCGCGTTACATCAAAAGCATGGTTTGGCCGGCGAATGCCCATCACAAATCGATTTAGAAAATAACGGGGTTTTGTTCATTCCGGGCAAGAATACTTAATCACAATGAAAAATTTTTTATGTCAGTCAACGCAGCACGCTTGTTTGGAAAGCCGGGTGAGTGTTGACGTCTAAACAACTGGTCCAGCTAGCGAAGCAAGCGGCTGAGGAGAAGAAAGGATGCGATCCCGTCATTATTGATTTAAAAGGCGAGTCGACCATGGCTTCTTATTTTCTCATTGTGCACGGAACTTCAGACAGGCATGTCAAAGCCATCGCTGAAAGTGTTATTGATGCGTTGGGGGAGGCGGGTGAACCGGTGTGGCATCGGGAAGGGCTGCAGGAAGGCAGGTGGGCTTTGCTTGATTACGGAGATGTCGTGGTTCACGTTTTTCACTATGAGGCGCGGACATTTTATAACTTAGAACGCCTTTGGGGCGGTCTTCACCAGACAAGAAACCATGCGCGATAAACTTCGTTCACTTTTACTGGCGACTTATAAAAGCCTCGAAAGTCAATTGGGCTGCCGCATTCCCGATGATTTTCAGTTTGACTTAGATGTCCCTAAAAATAAAACACACGGAGATTTTGCGGCAAATTTGGCATTACGCCTCAAATCGCTGGCCAATCAAAACCCCCGAGAAATTGCTCGAACCATCAAACAAATCATTGAGCAAGAGGCCGCAATTCCGAAAGAGCTGAAGTCCATCGTAAAAGAAATTAGGGTTGAGGGACCAGGATTTTTGAACTTTTTCCTAACCCAAAATTCTCGTGCTGACGTTTTAAGCCGGATTCATACAACGGATAGGGATTATGGTTGTTCCGATGACGGCAAAGGCAAAAAAGTTTTAATTGAGTTTGTGAGCGCCAACCCCACAGGCCCTTTAACCATTGCGCATGGGCGGCAGGCTGCAATCGGAGATACGCTTGCCCGTATTTTGTCATCCGTCGGCTGTGATGTTAAAAAAGAATTTTACTTAAATGATGCCGGGCGACAAATTAATCTTTTGGGTCAAAGCGTATGGGCTGCTTATCGTATGCAGCATGAAGGAGGAGAGAGTGACCTGATTCCGGCTGATGGTTATCATGGCGAGTACATAAAGATTTATGGGAAAGATTTTTATACGCAAACTAAAGGTACACTTGTAAATGAAGTGGTAGATGTAGCGATTCAAAAATGCACCCAATATGCAGTTGAAGTAACTTTAAATCAAATCAAAGAAGATCTCAGGGCTATTGGTGTCGTGTTCGATTTTTATTATGAAGAGCATCAATTGCACGAAAAAGGCAAAGTTGAAAGCGCGATCAATACGCTTCAAAAGAAGGGATATTTAAAGACCGAAGAGGGAGCGCTTTGGTTTAAATCCACGGATTTTGGTGACGACAAAGACCGTGTTTTGAAGAAAAGTAACGGGGAATTAACCTATCTCACTGCTGATATTGCGTATCACTTGTCAAAGTTTGAAAGAGGATTTAAGCAGCTGGTCAATTTGTGGGGACCCGATCACCATGGTTATGTGGCGAGGCTAAAAGCTGCTTGCCAAGCGTTAGGATACCCGCCGGCAGCCATCACAATTTTATTGGTCCAATTAACGACTCTTTATCGAAATGGCGAGCCGGTTCGCATGTCGACGCGCGCAGGACAGTTTGTCACTTTGAAAGAATTGACAGATGAAGTGGGTGCTGACGCAGCTCGGTTTTTCTTTTTAATGCGCCGAGTAGAAAGTCATTTGGATTTCGATTTGGAACTTGCTAAAGCAAAATCACAAGATAACCCGGTTTATTATTTGCAATACGCGCATGCACGAATTGCGGGCATATTAAAAAATGCGGATCGAACAATTGAGCCATCTTGCCGTGTCGAATTGTTAACAGCCGATGAAGAGATTGCCCTCATGAAACAGCTGGCGGAATATCCGGAGGTTCTAAAACAAGCCGCCCGTTCTTTTGAACCCTTCCGTCTAGTGGATTACCTGCAGGGGCTGGCTGCTCTCTTTCATAAATTTTACAGTGTGTGCCGGGTGATCAGCGAAGATTCTGAATTAACAAAAGTGCGTTTGCTTTTAACCGACTGTGTCCGCATTGTACTTCGGAACGGACTTGAAATCTTGGGCATTTCTCATCCGGATAAAATGTAACGACATGCCGCAACCTGCTGTCTTATTTCTTGTTGGTCCTACCGGTTCCGGGAAATCTGCATTAGCTGTGCGTTTGGCTAAAAAAATCAACGGTGAAATCATTTCCTGCGATTCCATGCTGGTTTACAAACAAATGAATATTGGTACGGCTAAACTTTCCATGAAAGAACGACAGGGTGTTAAACATCATTTGATTAGCATCATCTCGCCTCATGAAACATTTTCGGTGAATGATTTCAGAAAGCGGGCTTTAAGAGCGATCACAGAAATTACAAACCGTGGACGTGTACCGATTGTTGCCGGAGGTTCGGGTCTTTATGTGAGATCGTTGATTCATGGCTTAGCGGAGCAACCGAAAGGCGGAGAAGCGGTTCATCAACAATTGTCAGATGATTTAAAGCGGAAAGGTTTGGGTGAATTGTACGGGCAGCTGCAGAAAATAGATCCTATTCGTGCCGATGAAATCTTACCGGGTGACGAAAGGCGCATTTTGCGTGCACTTGAAATTTTTTATCTGACCAAACAAAGACCCAGCCAATGGCGGCGGAAAAGAGAATCGTTAAAAGATTTGGGATATCGATGGGTGATTTTTGGGCTAGATCCGGACAGAGGTGAGCTATATGAGAAAATTAATGCAAGAGTACTTGCAATGATGAAAAAAGGATTTCTGGCCGAAGTGAAACGTCTGTCAAAAGGCCGTTTATCACAGACAGCATTGCAGGCCATTGGGTACCATGAAATGCTTGCTTATTTGAAAGGTCAATTGGTACTCAAATCAGCTATTGAACGCACGCAGCAGCGGACAAGGCAGTTGGCAAAAAAGCAATGGATTTGGTTTCGTAAAGAAAAAGGATTACAATGGATAGCGCTGAAAGGCAATTCACCGCTATCAGACGCCGAGAAGAAAATTATTCGGGAATGGCAGCAGAAGAAAGAGAATGTCAAATAAGATGACGTCGTCTGTGATTGCACTTTTAACTGATTTTGGACTGTCAGATCATTATGCCGCTGCGTTAAAAGGTGTTATTTATTCCATCCATCCGCAAGCAGCCGTTGTTGATATTTGTCATCAAGTGAAGCCTCAGAATATTCGGGAAGGTGGTTATTTGTTGAAACAAGTTTATTCGTTGTACCCCAAAGGGACTATTTTTGTGGCTGTGGTTGATCCCGGTGTCGGAAGTAAGCGAAAAGCTGTTTGCGTTAAAAGTCATGACCATTTCTTTATTGCGCCGGATAACGGTCTGTTATTTCCGGTTTTTCAAATGCTGAAGCAGGCACAAGTCAGGGAAGTGGTCAATCAAAAATTCTTTCATCATCCTGTCAGCCGTACTTTTCATGGACGAGATATTTTTGCACCGGTCGCCGCACATTTAAGCCGGGGTAATATTTTTGCACGCTTGGGACCAAAATTGAGAAGCATTCATCAACTTGCGCCTTTGAAATTAAAGATGAAACGGGGGCATATTGAAGGCGCTGTTGAATACATAGACCATTTTGGAAATGTGATTACCAACATTTCAAAGAGGCATTTTGAAAAAGCTTTTCCTCACACCAGTCAGCATCGGGTCCAAATTAAAATGAAAACCATTCCTTTCATTTATCAATATTTCCTTGAGGCGAAAGGTGAAAAACTAATTGCAGTTTGGAATAGTTCCGACATGCTGGAAATAGCGGTACCGAACGGATCGGCCGCTCAAACCTACCATTTAAATATATCAGAGAAGGTAGTGATTGATGAAGCGTAGGCATTCCTTCCCAATACGGAAACAAAAACAAATTTATAAGGGTCGGGCTGTGAAACTTGAAATTCAGTGGATTGAATCCCCGCATGGCCAACTGCTGAAACGCGAAATTATCCGTCATGGCGGCTCTGCCGTGATCGTGCCGGTTTTAAAAGACAAACGGCTTGTCTTGGTTAGACAGCATCGACCGGCGACGGACGGTTATTTGTTAGAATTTCCTGCTGGAACGCTTGAAAAAGGGGAGCTTCCGAGACAGTGTGCGCAGCGTGAATTACAAGAAGAAATTGGCCATAAGGCGGGCAGGTTGCATAGATTATGCCAGGTTTATCCCGCACCGGGCGTTTCGACGGAATTAATGCACTTATTTTTAGCAACAGATCTTCAGCCCTCAAATTTTCATCAACCGGATGATGATGAATTCTTAGAAATCGTGATCATGTCAAAACAGAAACTGAAGACTTTAATTGAAAAACGAAAGATTCGTGACGCAAAGACCATTGTCGGTTTTCATTACGCCCTGCCGTATTTGTCTTAACCCCTCCTTAAATTAAAGGGCTCATTCTTAATTGATTTCAAACTTGAAAACAGTTAAAATTAACAGATTTCGTTGATGTTGATAGACGTGTCTGTTTAAATTATTGGAAGGGGTGCTCAATTGGCTAAAGCATTAGTAACGGGTGGCGCAGGATTTGTTGGATCAAATGTGGCACAAGCGCTCGTTAAAGACGGAATTGAGGTGGTGGTATTAGATAACTTTGCTACCAGTCATTTCAAAAACCTGACTGACATTAAATGCGATATTATCCCCGAAGATGCTGCCATGGTTGATTGGGGTAAGCTTCCCAAGTTTGACATTATTTTCCATCAGCAAGCCATCACAGATACAACCGTGATGGATCAGAAATGGATGATGAATCAAAATACCGAAGCATTCCGAGGACTTTTAAAACACGTCGTTAAAAATAAAATACCTTTGGTTTATGCATCTTCGGCAGGTGTGTACGGTAACCAACCGCCGCCTCATCGGGAAGACGGGTCGCTGGTACCGGAAAACATTTATGGGTTTTCCAAACTTCAGATGGACAGGCTTGCTCAAGAAGCGTATCCGGAAACCAAAACGACGCTGGTAGGTTTAAGATATTTTAACGTATTTGGGCCTCATGAGCGTTACAAAGGGCATGCGGCTAGCATGATTTTTCAGTTGGCCGAACAAATGCAGGCTGGCAAGCGGCCTCGGATTTTTGAGTTTGGCGAACAAAAACGTGACCACATTTACGTCAAAGATGTGGTAACGGCTAATTTGTGCGCTTCGCATTCAAATCGACGCGGTGTGTATAACGTTGGGACCGGTGCTGCAACATCTTTCAATCGTTTAATCGAAATTATTAATGAAGTTTTGGGAACAGAGTATGAACCGGAATATTTTAAGAATCCGTACGGATTTTATCAAAATCACACGCAGGCAACTACCGAACTGGCAGAAAAGGAAATTGGTTTTAAAGCCAAGTGGTCAATCGAAGACGGGATTCGAGACTATTTGACTATCCTCTATAAACTTTCAAAATCACCCAAAAAGACAGCGCGCAAAATTTAATCTTCACGCCCACGTAGCTCAATTGGTAGAGCAACGCTTTCGTAAAGCGTAGGTTGTCGGTTCGATTCTGACCGTGGGCTGTCTTCCGATCAGGCCTGCGTTACCGAAATTTTCTCAGATGTGTGGGTAGGATTTTTAAAAGTTCGCGATACTTGGCTGCAGTCCGTCTGGCTATCGGAATCCCTTCCGATTTTAGTTGTTCGACGAGCGCAGCGTCACTCAAAGGATGTTTTTTATCTTCTTCGTCAATGAGTTGCTTAATTCTTTCCATAATACTTTTTTGTGATTGAGATTCTCCATCAGTACTTGCAACTGAATTTGAAAAGAAATTCTTCAAGGGGATAGTGCCTTGCGGGCAGGTCATGTATTTACCGCTGATGGCCCGACTGATGGTGGATTCGTGAATGCCTAATTTCTCCGCCACATCTTTTAATCGGAGCGGCTTGAGATGGGAAAAACCGTGTTTTAAAAACTCTTTTTGATAGTCAACCAATTGTTCGGCAATTTGCCGAAGGGTGGATTTGCGCTCACCCAAGGCGCGGATGTAAAGAAGGGCAGCCTGAATCTTTTCTTTCAGAAAAGCCTTTGTTTTTGCATCGATATCTTTTTGACGAATCAATTTCCGATATTTTTGATTAATTCTCAATTCAGGGATTCGTTCATGATTAATTTCGATATGATAAGACGCCTCTTCTTCATCGTTTTCATTGGGAATGAGAATGATGTCCGGGATAACCGAAATCGGTTCATCGTGATAGAAAACGCGGCCGGGCTTCGGCTCAAGTTTTGAGATTACTTTTAATGCATTAATCACATTTTCTTTGGGGGTGAGAAGCGCATGTGCTAATTGATCAATTTGTTTCCGTTGAAGCAAACCCAAGTGATCAGTCACAATCTTTTGTGCGAGCGGTGTGCTATTTTGACGTTTCAATTGAATCAGTAAAACTTCCGACAAATTTCTACCGCCGACGCCCGGCGGATCCATGGTCTGTAACCGTTTTAACACTTTCTCAACTTCCTCAACTTTTGTTTTAGTGGTTTCCGAGATCTCTTCGACACTGGAAGCAAAATAACCGTCGTCGTTGATATTCCCAATAATTTCTTGCGCAATCACTCTCTCTTGTTCTGTGAGCGAGTGTAGGTTGAGTTGCCATTCCAGATATTGCGCAAGGGTGTTCTGGTTCGTCAACAGGCTTTCCATGTAGCGTTTTTTCTTATCAAGCTGTGCGGTTGATTCGCCTGAGAAATCATTCTGGGAATTGAAATTGGAACGGTAGTCATTATCTAAGTCGTTCAGTTCATTTAGGGTGCGGTCTAATTCGCCATCTGAACTTTGGGCTGAATCTTTTGATTCGCCATCGTCAATCGAATCATCGACGCTTAGCTCGCTTGCCTCTTCCGGTTCGGAAAGTGTTTCTTCTAAAACCGGATTTTGAGAAAGTTCTTCTTCAATGGATTGCTGAAGGTCAATTAAAGGGAGCTGAAGTAATTTAAGATATTGCTTCAACTGGGGGCTTAATATTAATTGCTGTGATTGATTTTGAATTAACTTATGTTCCATGGCTAAATGAGGATACGTTTGATTGGCATATCTGCCTTATCATGATAGTATCACTTTGATAAGGTGTTGTCAAAAATTCATCTGACCGATGATTTTTTGTAACTCTCTTTTTGATAAACAGTTAGGTTATGGTTGACAGGTAAAAACGATCTGCTAAAATAAACACTTTATAAACTCTTCAACCCCGCACCACTACGACGTGCGGGGATTTTTGTGGTGAGGGGTCTCATCCCATATGATCATGCATGCAGAGCAGGATATCGAACGACAGTCAGGCGAGCAAGAGAAATCCGTTAATGTGCCTGCAAAAAAGAAAAGCGTGCCGGAAGGCTTGTGGACAAAATGTCCCCAATGCACACAAGTTATCTTTTCGAAAACGCTTGCCGAAAATCTTTCCGTTTGCCCTAAATGCCGGCATCACTTTGTGATTGGTGCCAAGGAAAGAATTGGACAGTTGATTGATGCCGGAACTTTTAATGAAAAATTTGCAAATTTAACCAGTCTTGATCCGCTTCGTTTTAAAGGTCCAAAATCTTACGCTGAGAAAGTGACACAGGATCAGAAGAAAACCGATCTAAAGGAAGCAGTAATTGTTGGTCAAGGAGAAATAAACGGAGTAAAAGCGGCTATCGCAGTAACCGATTCACGTTTTATCATGGGCTCGATGGGTTCGGTGGTAGGCGAGAAAATTACCCGATTAGTTGAATTTGCCGCTCAAAAGAAAATGCCGCTTATTATTGTTTCGGGCTCAGGCGGCGGTGCACGTATGTATGAAGGGGCGCTCAGTTTGATGCAGATGGCGAAAACATCCGGCGCGTTAGCTCGTTATAATAAAACGTCCCTGCCGTTTATTTCAGTGCTCACCAATCCCACGATGGGCGGCGTGATGGCAAGCTTTGCGTCACTAGGTGATTTTATTTTGGCCGAACCAAAAGCCCTGATAGGATTTGCAGGCCCGCGTGTGATTGAACAAACCATCCGGCAAAAACTTCCGCACAATTTCCAAACCTCAGAGTTTCTTCTCGAACATGGCTTAATTGACTGCGTGGTTGAGCGAAACGAACTTAAAAACAAGATTTCGAAACTCTTAGAATATTGCACAGGGACAAAATAAATATGGCACGAGTAACTTTGCAGGACGTCACTAAAATTTTTAGCGATTCCATTGTCGCAGTAAACCAAGTTAATTTAGAAATTAACGACAAAGAGTTTATGGTACTGGTCGGTCCCTCCGGCTGCGGAAAATCAACTACGCTGCGAATGGTGGCGGGTCTTGAAGAGATTTCAAAAGGAAAAATATTTATTGATGATGAATTTGTCAACCACACACCTGCGAAAAATCGTGATATTGCGATGGTGTTTCAAAACTACGCGCTTTACCCGCACATGAATATTTATGAAAATATGGCATTTGGTTTAAAGTTAAGGCGGTTTCCAAAAAAAGAAATTGACCGGCGTGTTCATGAGGCAGCAGAGATTTTAGGTTTGTCTGATCGAATTAAACGAAAACCTAAAGAACTATCCGGCGGAGAGCGTCAACGCGTGGCGGTAGGCCGGGCGATTGTCCGGAAACCAAAAGTATTCTTGTTTGATGAACCGCTGAGCAATTTAGATGCCAAGCTAAGGGTTCAAATGCGTGCCGAAATTAAAAAATTACACAATCGGCTTCAATCTACCATGATTTATGTGACACATGATCAAGTGGAAGCGTTAACTTTAGGCGATCGTATTGTGGTCATGAAGGATGGTCTGGTGCAGCAAGTGGACAGCCCGATTAGCTTGTATTCAACCCCAAAAAATAAATTCGTAGCAGGTTTTATCGGATCACCGCCCATGAATTTCTTCACCGGCAGCATTGTCGCGCGTAACGGTGATTTATTTTTCCGCGACAAAGGTATCATGCTGAAAACGCTCAAACAGCATCAGCCTGCATTGAAACGTTTTGTTGATCAGAATATTACTTTTGGGATTCGGCCGGAAGATATTTATGATAAACTTTTTGCGCAGGATGCGTCGGAAGAGTTCATGGTAACCGCAACCGTAGAATTGGTTGAGCCAATGGGTGCTGAAATTTTTATTTATTTCACGATTGGGCGGAATAACTTCATTGCTCGCGTGAGTAATCAGGATACGGCGGTGGCTAACCAAGATGTGCAAGTTGTATTTGATATGTCAAAGGCACATTTTTTTGACGCAAAATCAGGCAACACAATTATTTGAGAGGTCGGGGAGTTAATCTTATCAATCCCCGCTGGCTCAATTATTTAACATGTGATGTTTGGATGTGTCAACCGATGGTAGTTTTTCATCTGACAGGCATCGAGGTAGATGGCGACCATAACTGTTGATCGCGACCAATCCAAAAGAACCACCTGCATCGTTGCGGCGGCCAGCATCACCGTTTTATTAATCATTTTATCTTTCCTGGCATTACGTCAGATCCAGTCCAATCCTCTTCGAGCCTATAGCAGCCTAGCCATTTATGGGATGGCCTGTTTTATTCCGCTGACACTTGCTTGGGTGGCTTATAACAAAGTCGGGATGGGAATTTTTGCTATTCTTGACAGCATTGGCGCAGTCGTTCATTCGATTGTGGCGGGGCAGTTTCTATTTCTATTTTTTGTTGCGGCTTACTTTATTTATTTTCTCTATGTGAATTGGATTGAGAAAATCATTACAGATGAGCTCGTTATACGAGAAATTGAAATTGAAAAACAGAATTCAGATAAGAATGATCTAGAGATCTTGTATAAGGAAAAAGGTAAAAGCATTAGTGTTTTCTTTGAAAAATATTCGACCTACTACAACTTGAGGCGTTTGGCTGACGAATTTGCTACCAGTTTAGATTTAGCACGATTGGGTGATATCATTGCCGAGCGTTCCCTCGAGTTTGTTCAAAAAGGCGATGTTTGTCTTTTATCCTTAGCTGACCTCGAGAGAGACACGATTTCACTGGTGGCATCTCACAGCACTGATCCTTCTTTTCACACCAAAAAGAAATTAGGGGATGTCTTTGATTTTTGGGTTTTACGTAACCGTCAGCATTTACTTGTTTCGGATAATCAAAAGGATTTCAGGTTTGATCTGAAAAAAATGCAGCAAATCGATCATATGCGGAGCGTGATCATATCTCCTTTGCTTCACGAAGGCCGCGTTGTCGGAACTTTGCGAATTAATGCAAGATTGCCTGAGATCTTTAGCACAGATCATCTTCGATTGCTTGACGCCATTTCAACTTTGGCTTCCTCAGCCTTATCAAACGCGATGCTTTATCAGAAAACAGAAGAGCTAGCGATTCGAGATTCGCTGACACAGCTGTATGTGCAGCGTTATTTTAAACAGAGGCTCAAACAGGAACATCGCCGGGCATTACTGACCAATCAGCCTTTGTCGCTTTTAATATGCGACCTTGATTTCTTTAAGCAGATTAACGATAAGTACGGTCATGCGATTGGCGATATCGTTTTGGCGCAAACTGCGCAGGTTTTTCGTCGATTATGCGATCACGGAATTGTTGCGAGATATGGCGGGGAGGAGTTCACTATTTTACTTCCGCAATCGACTAAAACAGAAGCCAAACAGTTGGCAGAGCGAATTCGCCAACAAGTTGCCAAAGAACGTGTTGAGATCCGTCGTGATGTTATCCCTGTTACCACTTCAATCGGGGTCGCCACATTGCCGGATGACACGCTTGACCAGGAAGAGTTAATACGAATTGCAGACGAACGACTTTACCAGGCTAAGGACGCAGGCAGGAACCGGGTATGCTGAAACGTATTTTCATCATATTGGTGTTTATCTTCTTTTCTCTTCCGCAGTTATATTTTGATTCGATGCAGGGGTTTCAGCTGGTGATTCTCTCTGCAGGATTCTTAATCGGCTTGATTTATGCCGTTAGCAATCGCGATCTACCGTTAACGGTTTCCATCGGAATTTTATTTCTTTTGAATGTGCTGCGGCATTGGACTGTTTTAACAGCTGAGTCTTGCGCGGGTCTCCTTTTAGTTTTCATAAGCACCATTTTAATTTGGTTTTACTACTTTAGATCACGACAAGAATATTTAAGATCACGTTTGACTCAAAAAGAACAAGACGCGAGTGACATGAACATCCTAAATAAGAAATACAAATCTCGCGTGGAAAGTCTTAATCACTTAGAACATCAAGTCGGTGGATTGCTAGAACTCTTTGAAGTGGCAAAAGATTTTAACGAATGTCTTTATTTTGACCAGCTGATGAATATTCTATCAAAACGGGTCAGAGAGCAATTACCTTTCAGCGCTTTTGAATTATATTTATTTTCTCAAAATCCTGACAATGAAAATGCGGTAACGAAAATCATTCGCATCGGAAAAGGCAAGCTTCAGCCTGAACTTCTTGAAACGGTTAGCGCGGAAGAAAATCAGTTTGCTATTAAAATAAAGAAGATGGGGAAGGCTTACCGATTTGATGCGCCACGTCCCGCGCTTCAATTAAAACCGCACGATCACCGCATCGCTTATCCGATGTGGGTGTTTCCGCTTCAAGTAGAAGACCGCGTGATCGCAGTCATTTCAGTTGAAGGTGCTGCCATTGACGATTTCCCCAAATTCGAATTATTAGCATCACAACTAGCTTTGCAAGTGAAGAAGGTTAGTTTGTATGAAACCGTCAAAGAGCTGTCGATCGTGGATGGGTTGACAAAAGTTTACGTGCGTCGGCATTTCTTGGAACGGTTCGAAGAAGAGTTGAGGCGCGCGATCAAACGAAAGAGCACCGTGAGCGTTTTAATGTTAGACATCGATCATTTCAAAAGATATAATGACCAATTCGGACACTTAGTGGGTGATGGAACGCTCCGCGAAGTAGCGGCGGTCATTCGTGAATGTGTTCGAAAAGTAGATTTAGTTTCGCGTTATGGCGGTGAAGAATTTGTTATCGCCATGCCTGGAATTAGCAGGAATTTGAGCATTGAAATTGCTGAAAGAATTCGCTCTGCGATTGCTCGGAAACGGTTTCGTTTGTATGATGAACATACGCAAGTAACCGTTAGTATCGGAGCTGCTTCTTTTCCGGATGATTTAGACCGGTCTCATACAAAAAAATTTCAGAGTGATCTGATTGTGGAATTAATACGCAAAGCTGACAAAGCCATGTATCGTGCAAAAGAAGACGGGCGAAACCGTGTTTGTAGTTATCAGCAGATTGATAAAGGGGGAACAGAATGAAATTCTTCATTGATACAGCCAATCTTGACGAAATAAAAGAAGCGTCGTCTTGGGGTCTTGTCGATGGGGTTACCACAAACCCCTCGTTAGTTAGCAAGGAAAATATCAGTTTTCATGATCTGATTTCTCAAATTTGCCACTTAGTTGATGGTCCTGTCAGTGCCGAAGTTGTCGGAACAATTTATCAGGACATGTATCGAGAAGCGCATATTTTGGCTGATATTCATACAAATGTGGTGGTAAAGATTCCATTGATACCCGAAGGTTTAAAAACGGTAAAGTTATTAACCAAAGAGGGAATCAAAACCAATGTTACACTGTGCTTTTCAGCGACGCAGGCTCTCTTAGCTGCAAAAGCGGGCGCTACCTATATTAGTCCGTTTGTGGGAAGATTGGATGACATCTCGGCAAATGGAATGGATTTGATCCGCGACATCAGGCTTATTTATAACAATTACCAGTATCAAACACAGATTTTGACTGCGAGCGCGAGAGGCCCTCTCCATATATTGGAAGCAGCCAAAATTGGTTCTGATGTTGTGACAATGCCCTTTAAGGTGATGATGCAATTAGCAAAGCACCCCTTAACTGATATTGGCCTTGAAAAGTTTTTAAGTGATTGGCGAAAGACGCAAGAAAACCAACCAGCTTAAGTAAAAATTGAATGGGTTTTAGGGATACTAACTTGAATCACCATAGCAATTTGCTTACCTCCCAAGTTTGGAAATGTCATTTCCTATTCCGTCTCACCTTATTTATTTTATTTGTTAGCGGCTTGATTTGTCCGGAAGTCATCTTGGCTGCTGAGCAGCAAAGCGAGCAAGCGGCTGAAAGGCAAAATGCGGAAATTGCACCTGAAAAAGAAGAAGCGAAAGTTGAAGCAGTTGCCGATAACTTAGAATATGTGAAAGATGAGAAAAAAATCATAGGAAAAGGCAACGTGGTGGTAACGCAGGAAGATATTCGGCTGCTTGCTGATTATGCGGAAGTTTTTACTGAAACAAAAAAAACGTACGCAGAAGGCCATGTCTCATTACTTCAGAATAAGGCGCGAATTTATGGCGAGCAGGCATTTTATAATTTTTCGACTAATCAAGGGTCATTTCCAAACGGAAATGTTTCATATGCACCTTTTTATATCAGCGGTGAACAAATCGAGCAGGTTTCAAAACAGCAAGTAGATGTTTACCAAGCAATTATTACCACATGCGCGTTGCCGCATCCCCATTATGATTTAAAAGCAGACCGCGTTGTCGTTTATCCCGGAGATAAGATGATTGCGCGCAACGTCAAATTTAGAATCCTGAATGTTCCAGTTTTTTGGTGGCCATATCTCGTGATTCCGCTCAATGAAGAAACGGGACCTTTTGAGATTAGTTTTGGACAATCAAAGTCTTTTGGAAATTATGTTTTGCTAGGAAAAACATTTTCGGTTGTACCGCCGGTTGACGGACGCGAAATAAAAACCAAGTTTCACGTGGACCATTACCACAAGCGCGGTACAGCTGTTGGGAACGAAACTTGGT
Source organism: Candidatus Abzuiibacterium crystallinum (assembly GCA_002787155.1). Lineage (GTDB taxonomy): Bacteria > Omnitrophota > Omnitrophia > Omnitrophales > Abzuiibacteriaceae > Abzuiibacterium > Abzuiibacterium crystallinum. The sequence continues at coordinate 35,636 of PCVY01000068.1, forward strand.
ATCACCTGGATAAAATCGGAGATGGTAATATAAAATTATACAACATCAAAGATGCGCGGGCTCCCGATCCGTTTTTCTTTGAAGAAGACGAGGGGTGGCGAAAGAAAAAAAGATACCGTGTCACTTGGAAGCATCGGACTGATTTTGACGAGCGTACCAATTTAATTGCGCAATGGAACCAATTTAGCGATCCGCATGTGCTTAGCAATTTCTTTGATGAAGAATTTGATGAAGAGCCAATCCCGCAATCATTTGTCACATTTACTCGGAATGCTAAAAATTACGGACTTTTGGTAGATATGCAAATTCAGGCAAATAATTTTGATAACGTTTTGGAGCGGTTGCCGGAAATCCGTTTTAATTTAAATAGTACCGAGATTGGAGAGACCGGGTTTTACTATGACAACAGCATTAGCTATCAGAATTTGCATCAAATCACCCATTCGCAAAGCAGAGATCCATCGGATGGAGAAGGAAAGCGCCGGCTGGTGTCGGAAATAAGGCAGTCATTATCCGAGGCGCAAACCAGTCATCAAATTAGTCGACCGATGCGGTTATTCCGGTACTATGATTTTACACCGCACATTAGTTCGCAATGGATTTATGACAATCGCAACCATCTCGGGAAGCGTCATGTCATGCGCAACATCATTGGCATGGGTGCAGAAGCGAGTACGCGATTTTATCGTTATTGGGATGTGCCAAAAGGTTCGTTTTTAGGCGGTATTCAAGCGGATCGTGTAAGGCATGTCGCTCGACCGATTGTTGAATATTCGGCAATTCGCCAAAGCACGACCCGTCCGGCCAATATTCATCCATTGGGTACTAATTCGCCCGTATCAGATGTTGTCAAATTTGGAATTGAAAATCGCATTCAAACCAAGTCCGGCAAGAGACGTGTTGACATTGTTAGTTTAAACACCTACGTCTATTATACTTTTAACGACGGGAACCGCGATTCACGATGGACCACAGGCACCATACAACTTATTTTGAGGCCGTATTCATGGCTCCAGTATAAGTCAGAATGGACGGTTGATTTAAAGAAACATCGAACAACAGCCACCACGACGGATTTGGTTTTACATACCAAATATGTGGATCTTCAACTGAATCACAGGGCTGTTTTTGCACCAAAAGATTCATTAGCCTCTGATTTATTTTTTCAACGGGAAACCAACACAATCACGCTTGATGCTGTGGGCCGGTTTAACGATCGCTGGACTTTTGGAACTTATGTTCGGTGGGAAGTGAAACGAATGTCGTTTAGAGAATATGAATGGCGCGTCACACGTGATCTGCACGATTGGATGCTGACATTTGGGCAGAATTTTAAACATTCGGCAATCAACTGGTTGGACAACGAATTCTTTTTTGAATTAACATTAAAAGCGTTTCCCAGCACCCCGTTTAATTCTGGAGAACGGGCAGAATTTCCGGATGCCCGCATTGGAGAAAGTGTTTCCGGTGCCAATGTAGCGCCTCCTCCAAATTCGTTGCTTTAATACCTCTCCATGACTGATCAAACATGAACGGGTTAGAAAAGGAATATTCATTATGCAAATAGGTATTATTGGTTCTGGACATGTAGGGCTCGTAACAGGTGCTTGCTTTGCCGATTTAGGTCATGATGTGCACTGCATTGACTCGGATGAAAAGAAAATTCGATTGCTCAAAAAAGGCGGCTGTCCCATCTATGAACCGGAGCTTCACGACCTCATTAAACGCAGTGTTCTGCAAAAAAGACTTCGCTTTAGCCATCGAATTCGGGACGCGGTCGAGAATTGTGATATTTTGTTTATTTGCGTTGGAACACCCACGAAAGAAACGGGCGAGACTGATTTATCCGCGGTGACGCAAGTGGCTGAGCAGATTGCGCACCACATGAAGAAATATACGTTAATTGTTGAAAAAAGTACGGTCCCTGTTGAAACTTGTCTGCATATTAAAAAGGTTATTCAAAAAAAGCTCAAACGGAAAATTGCTTTTGACGTTGCTTCAAATCCCGAATTCCTACGGGAAGGCAGTGCGGTCCAAGATTTTTTTGTCCCGGATCGGATCGTGATCGGGGTCGATAGCAAAAAGGCAGAAGAGTTGCTGCGGATTGTCTACAGGCCGTTTAGAGCGCCTATCTTAGTGACTGATCCAAAAAGCTCCGAAATTATTAAACATGCTTCTAATTCATTTTTATCGACTAAGATTTCATTTATTAATGCCATCGCGCGCCTTTGTGATGCGGTTGGAGCTGATGTCGGCAAGGTGGCGGAAGGAATGGGTCTTGATCCTCGGATTAACCGCAGTTTCTTGAACGCAGGGCTCGGTTTTGGGGGTTTTTGTTTCCCTAAAGATTTAGCGGCTTTTATTCATATCGCTGAAAAGAATGGGGTTGAGTTTAACTTGTTAAAAGATGTTTTAACAATTAATCATGAGCAGAAAATGTATTTTGTCCGATTGGTCGAGAAAATGCTGGGTTCCTTAAAAGGGAAGAAGCTGGCGGTGCTAGGATTGTCATTTAAGCCCAACACGGATGATATGCGGTTTGCACCTTCGCTCGATATCATCCCGGCGCTACAGAAAAGAGGTGCGCAGATCTCAGCATATGATCCGGTTGCCATCGCTGAATCACGCACTTATTTTAAGCAAGTTAAATTCACCTCTTCTGTTTATGAAGCTTGCCGAAAAGTTGATGGCATTCTTATTTTGACTGAATGGCGGGAATTTCAAGAGATGGATTTGAATCGGATAAGAAAAATTGTCAAAAAACCCGTTATTATTGATGGGCGCAATATGTACGATCCTCAAGTGATGCGGAAAAATGGGTTCAAATATCAGGGTATTGGAAAAGGATTCAAGTCCATTAAGAGGTAAAATGACCGAATCAATTAAAGGTATTATTTTGGCAGGCGGTTTAGGATCGCGTCTGTATCCGCTTACCAAAGTCACCAACAAGCATTTGCTCCCCGTTTATAACAAGCCAATGATTTTTTATCCGTTGGAAGCGCTGGTGCAAGCAGGTATTCATGATGTCATGCTCGTGACTGGCGGAAACTCGGCAGGTGATTTTATGCGGCTTTTAGGCAACGGGCATGCCTATGGTTTAAGAAGTCTCAGTTATGCTTATCAAGAAGGGGAAGGCGGTATTGCGCATGCTTTATCATTGACACGGGAGTTTGCAGGCGATAGCAAGGTAGCTGTTATTTTAGGTGACAACATTATTGAAGAAAATATAAAACCGTTTGTTTCAAAGTTCAGAAAACAAAAAAAGGGGGCACGATTACTGCTTAAAGAAGTTGATGATGCGCAAAGATTTGGCGTTGCAGAAATTAGGGGGAAGAAAATTATCCGGATTGTAGAAAAACCAAAGAATCCTAAAAGCCGTTTTGCGGTAACTGGTATTTATTTTTTTGATAATCAAGTATACAAAATTACTCGAAATCTCAGACCTTCCGGGCGCGGTGAATTAGAAATCACGGATGTTAACAACAGTTATATTAAACAAGGTGCTTTAGAATTTGATGTTTTAAGGAAAAGCTGGACGGATGCCGGAACGTTTGAATCTCTATATCGCGCTAATCAGTTAGCACGAGCACTGTCTTATCCTAGTCAGGCAAAACGTTCATGAGCAGGTTTCTTGTTACCGGCGGTGCCGGTTTTATCGGTTCTAACTTTATCCGGCACCTTCTTGCCAAAGATCCGGACTGCTTCGTCATTAACCTCGATAAACTCACCTATGCAGGCAATTTGGCGAATCTAGAGAGTGTTAGTCAAAATCCTCGTTATCAATTTGTTCGCGGCGATGTCTGCGATACCTCCTTGGTTAGAAGGTTGATGGGGCAGGTTGACTGGGTTGTTCATTTTGCCTCAGAAACACACGTTGATCGTTCCATTGATAGTGCCGAAGACTTTATTGAAACGAACATACGCGGCACTCAGGTTTTGCTTGATGCAGCCCGAGAGCAGTGCCACATTCACCGCTTCATTCATTTTTCAACGGATGAGGTCTATGGGTCTACTGTCTCAGGAGAGTTCAGTGAAACATCCCGTTTTAATCCAAGCAGTCCTTATGCGGCCTCGAAAGCTGCCGGAGATCTTTTGGTGCAGGCGTATGTTAAAACTCACCGCACACCAGCTATTATTTTGCGAGGCTGTAATAATTTTGGTCCATACCAATATCCAGAGAAAGTAATACCGCTTTTTATTACCAATTTAATCGAAAATAAAAAAATACCTGTTTATGGCAATGGTGAAAATAGCCGGGAATGGATGTATGTAGAAGAAACTTGCCGTGCTATATTATTCGTTTGTGATAAAGGGCAAATTGGGCAGGTTTATAACGTTGGGTCAGGGGATGAAATACGAAATATAGATTTGGCACGAAAACTTCTTAGCCTGCTCAAGAAAGACGAGACCAGCATTGCCTTTGTGAAAGACAGGCTGGGGCATGACTGGCGCTACAAATTAAACTCAAATAAATTGCGAAATTTAGGATTTGAGGTTTCCGGCAAATTTGACGTTCATTTAAGGGAGACGGTCGATTGGTATTTAGCCCAGAAGTCATGGTGGGGATCACTTAAAAAAGATGTTTACACGATCAAATAAGAAACCAAAAATACTGGTAACAGGATCAAGTGGCATGCTTGGTTCTGCTGTTATCACTGCTTTGCAAAAAGAATTTGATCCATACGGGATGGTACGGAGCGATGATCGAAGGTCGCATTATTTTCAATGCGATATCACGCAGCGCTCGGAAACCATTAAGCACATCGAACGCGTGAATCCGCAAGCGGTTATCCATTGCGCGGCTATGACGGATGTGGATGCGTGCGAACATGACCGGCAAAGAGCATTGCAGGTTAATTTTGAGGGAACAAAAAATGTGGTTGACGGCAGCCGGCACGTCAATGCTTTGATGATTTATATTAGCACCGATTTTGTTTTTAACGGAGAAAGTCGCGAAGCATACCGCGAATCTAGTATCCCGCATCCGATTAATGTTTATGGGGAATCTAAATTAATGGGCGAGTTTTATGTGCGGGACCAAAGTACCAAGCATCTCATTTTAAGGACGTCCTGGTTATTTGGTGAAAATGGAAATAATTTTATGGTAAAAGTACTGGAACGCGCAAAGAGAGGTGAGAAATTATTTATTGTGCATGATCAAGTCGGCACCCCCACATATGCCTCTGATTTAGCCGGCGCTATCAAGCACGTGCTTACTTATAACCAGGATGGTGATAAAAAGGAAGGGTTGAATGCGGTTTACCATGCGACCAACCGCGGTACAGCTTCCCGATATGATATTGCAAAAACATTGTTAAAAATGTGTGATTTGACACAAGTTGAAATTCAGCCAATTGATTCAACTGAATTAACTAACTTAGCTAAAAGACCACAGAATTCCGCATTGAACAATTCCCGATTCGAGCAAACTTTCCGACTCGCGTTCAGATCGTGGCAGGAAGCTTTGCAAGAGTATGTGATTAGGCTCGGATATAAGCATGCCAAAACATTCCATAACACCTGACGATTTAATTCGAAAAATCAAAAGTAGGAACATTAAAATTGCAGTTGTGGGGCTCGGTTATGTTGGGTTGCCCCTCGCAGTTGAGTTTGCCCGAAACGGAATTGCTGTTATCGGGATTGATATCAATCCGGCTAAAATCAAAGGGCTAAGGGCGGGAAAATCACACGTTCAAGATGTCCCGGATAAAGACATTGCGGATATCGTCAAGAATAAGAAATTGATTGTTACGACAAAATTTGAATCGGTCAAATCAGTTCAAGCCATTATTATTTGCGTACCCACTCCCCTCAACCGCGTCAAAGAACCCGATTTGTCGTTCATTTTGCATGCCACTGACGGCATCCGAAAATATTTAACGCGGGGTCAAATTATTATTCTAGAAAGCACTACTTACCCGGGCACAACCGAAGAAGTAATTTTACCCAAGCTAACAAGAAAAGGGTATCGCGTGGGTGAGGACTTTTTCTTATGTTTTTCACCGGAGCGAATAGATCCGGGCAATCAAAAGTTTCCCATGCCCGTCATTCCAAAAGTAGTCGGCGGCATCACGCCTCAATGTGTAAAAGTGGCGACGGCATTATATGGTCAGGTGTTTTATCGGGTTGTTCCAGTGTCATCCTCCAGAACGGCTGAAATGGCTAAGTTGCTTGAGAACACATTTCGAATTGTTAATATTGGATTGATTAATGAATTGGCAATGATTGCTGAACGTTTAGGAGTGGATATTTGGGAAGCTATTGACGCAGCCAAGACCAAACCGTTTGGATTTATGCCGTTTTATCCCGGGCCCGGCGTCGGCGGGCACTGTATTGGCATTGACCCGATCTATTTATCTTGGAAGGCAAAACGTCATGGGTTTGATGTACGATTTATAGAGCTTGCCAGAGAAATTAATACGAATATGCCCGCCTATGTTGTGCGGCGAATTACCGAGGTGGTGAGTAAAAGGCTTAAAAAGGATACGAAAAAAACAAGTGTTTTAATTGTTGGCGTTACCTATAAGCGAAATGTGGCAGATACAAGAGAATCGCCGGCGATTGAGATCATTGAACAGCTTCTAGGAAAGAAATTTCAAGTAACGTACTTCGATAAATTTGTGCCGTCTCTTCGCTTTAAACACGTTAACTTAAAATCAAAACCTTTAACTGAGAATGAAATTAAGAAACATGACATAGCGGTGATAGTAACAGATCACTCAGATATTGATTATGGCATGGTTATTAAACACTCGAAGGTCGTCCTGGACACTCGAAATGTGCTTAGGTCGTTTCAATCGGCAAAAGTAGTACGGTTATAGCAGACGAAAAAGGGAAGGAAAGCATATGAAGCGTTGTTTGGTAACTGGCGGAGCAGGATTTATTGGCTCACATATTGTTGATGCACTAGTAAAGCGTAAAATGCGCGTTGTTGTTTTGGATAATTTTTCTACAGGCAGTATGTTAAATTTAGAAGCGGTTCGGTCTAAAATAAAAATTGTTCGCGGAGATATCAGAAATTTAAGGGTAGTAAAAAACGCAACAAAGGATGTTGACTATGTTTTTCATTTGGCTGCCAATCGTGCCGTTTTAAGATCGGTCGATAACCCTTTGGAAACCAATGAAAACAATGTGACGGGAACCTTGAATGTTTTAGTGGCTGCCCGTGATTATGGCGTTAAACGAGTAGTTTACACATCCTCTTCTTCGGTTTACGGGGATAACAAAAAGTTTCCATTGAATGAAGCTTTTAAACCAATGCCTGAGTCGCCTTATGCAGCACAAAAACTCATGGGGGAATATTACGCAAAGCTTTTCTATTGCTTGTATGGTCTTGAGACCGTTTCCCTCAGGTATTTTAATGTATTTGGACCGCGCCAGAATCCCGAGTCGAAATATTCAGCTGTCATTCCAATTTTTATTGATTGTGTTCTAAAAAATAAATCTCCCGAAATTCACTGGGACGGCAAGCAGTCAAGGGATTTTTCATATGTCGACAATGTGGTTGAGGGTAACTTAAAATCAATGACGGCATCCTCAAAAGTAGCGGGCGAGGTATTTAACATTGCTTGTCATGATGAATATAGTGTTTTAGATATCTTTAATGAAATCAAATTTTTATTGAAAAAGCCGCACATGCGAGCAAAATTTACACCCAAACGCAAAGGAGATGTCCGCCGGACTTATGCGGATATTCAAAAAGCCAAACGCTTATTAAATTTTAAAGTGAAAACCCGTTTTAAGCCCGGCATGCGAAAAACGGTTGCGTGGTTTTTGTCAACACGTGGATTGAAATGAAAAAGGAAAAGGTTGTTATTACGGGTGGAGCCGGTTTTATTGGGTCACATTTAACCGAGCATTTTTTATCCGAAGGCCATCAAGTGGTGTGTGTTGACAATCTTCTAACCGGCGATACAAGAAATATAGAAAATTTCAAAAGTCATCCGCAATTTGAATTTGTTCAGCATAACGTATGTGATCATATCGATATTCCCGGTTCGGTTGATTCCGTTTTACATTTTGCGTCACCGGCGAGTCCGGTTGATTACTTAAAGTTTCCGATTCAGACATTAAAAGTGGGTGCTTTGGGGACTCACAATGCTTTGGGATTTGCTAAGGCAAAAAAAGCGACTTTTTTGCTTGCATCAACCTCAGAAGTTTATGGAGATCCGTTAATACATCCTCAAAAAGAGGATTATTGGGGCAATGTGAATCCGATTGGGCCTCGGGGTGTCTATGATGAAGCAAAGCGATTCGCAGAGGCGATTACGCTGGCTTATCAAAGAACACACAAGATGGATGTGAAAATCGTGAGAATCTTCAATACCTATGGACCGCGGATGCGCCTTGAAGATGGCCGTGCCATTCCGAATTTTATTAGCCAGGCACTCAAAAGAGAGCCTCTGACAACTTATGGGGATGGTTCGCAAACCAGGAGTTTTTGCTATATTAGTGATTTAGTTCGAGGAATTGTCAGTTTGCTCAATTCGGTTCATCATGGCCCTGTGAACATAGGCAATCCTAATGAGATGACTATTTTGGAGCTCGCCAAGACCATTATCAAACTCACGGGAAGCCATAGTTCGGTTGAATTTAAACCGCTTCCTCAAGATGACCCAAAAGTTAGGCAGCCAGACATTACCAGAGCAAGAAAATTATTAAATTGGGAACCAAGTGTGCCGCTTGAAAAGGGATTAAAAGACACGATTGACTACTTTAAAACTGTTACCGCTTCAAAATGAAGATTCTGATCACAGGTGCCTCCGGTTTCGTTGGACAGCATCTGGCACAGTATATCGGCCAGAAAAAAAGAGTTTGCATCGGAAGTTACCGTACGCACCGGCCTCCCAAACACCTATTTAAAAAGACGTACCATTGTGATTTTTCATCCTTTGGCGAAGTGCTGCGGCTGATTAAGCGTGTTCGGCCAACGCACATCTTCCATTTGGTGGGACAAAGTTCACCCTCATTATCCTGGAAGAAACCATTTGATACATTTGTAGATAACGCACTTTCCACTTTGCATTTGGCCGAAGCGTGTCGTCAAGCACATTTGAAACCACTTATCATATTAAGTTCGTCCGCACATGTTTATGGCAGTATTTGTTACCGACGGCGGATACCGACAGAAAGCGATTTTCCGACTCCCATGGATCCATATGGAGCAGCCAAAATCTATGCGGAGGAATTTTTGCGGCAATATAGGCAACAGTTTCACATTCCTTTCATTGTTATTCGAGCCACGGCCCATGTTGGGGTGGGACAGCCATCCGTTTTTGCGATTTCAAATTTTGCTTTGCAGATTGCTAAAATTGAAAAAGGATATCAGGCGCCGGTGATTCGTGTTGGAAATTTGAAAACGGAGCGAGGTTTTATTCCCGTAGATGACATGATTCGGGCTTATTGGTTGGTACTTCGGAAGGGCAAGGCGGGCCAATTGTATAACATTTCAGCTCAACAAGTTGAACCTATGGCGCACTGGTTGGATCTTTTATTGAAAATGAGTACAAAGAAAATCAAAGTCATTCAGGAAAAAACACGTCTCAATTTAATTGAAATACCAAAACTTCGGGTTTCAAGTCAAAAATTTAGACGACTCACCGGATGGCGCGAAACTCATTCGTTAAAGCAGGTTTTCCAAGACGTCCTCAATTGGCATCGCAGTCATGTTTGAAATTGATTTCATTATTGTGACACGTAATCAATTAGAATACACCAAACGGTGTTTGGATAGCATTTTAAAAAATATTTTCCAAAACAGCAAGCTCATCATTGTTGATAATAATAGCGACATCATGACGCTTGATTATTTAAGAAAACTGTCTCGCCAGCTGCATGCCGCAAAGAAAATTGAAATCATAGAAAATGATCGAAATCTGGGCTATGCTCACGCGCTCAATCAAGGCCTTGCGTCTTCACATTCAGCATACGTTTTTCTATGTAACAATGACATCGAGTTTTATCCGAATGCAGTGACCGAAATGATATCTGTTGCATCTGCGCAGGAGATGATCGGGTTGGTGAATCCAAATTCAAATGAATTTGGCCTAAAAAAATATGATGGGGAGCAATTGAAGCGATGGCAGGGAACATGGATTGAGCGGTGCCACACGTCAGGATTTTGTGTTTTGGTAAAGCGAAAAGTACTCGATCAGATTAAGGGAATTGATTTAGATTTCAGTCCGGCTTATTACGAGGATATGGATTTTGCGGAACGTGCTAAACAACATGGATTTTTATGCGTCGTTGCTCGCGGTGCCTACGTCCATCATTTCGGGACCAAAACCTTTTTACCCAAAGAAAAACAAGCTGCTTGGGATAAAAATAAAGCACTATTTATCAAGAAATGGGGCGGAACGAAATGGTTTGCCTTTCTTGGATCGGACGCTTTGGTTAATGATGAGGTATTGCGCAAATCGGTGATTCAACACTTGCTTCAGGTAGCACGAAGTCATATTGCGATTATCCATATTTTTATACCCCCAGCGGCTCTCGAATCATTCCAAAACATTCATGATAGTTTTCGTGTCCAAGTTGTGCCTGCGTGGGCTGCCGAATGGTTCTTGCTTTTTAAAACATGGCGGGGTCGTAAAAAAAAGCCTATCAGTCATATTTTAACTGATACGCCGCAAATGCAGCTGAAGTTGCGGCGCATGAAAAAGTTGGTTCAAACACCAGTCGAAATTTTGGAGGAATTTGTCAGCGCGTCATCGTATAAGGCTAAAAGTGTTTGATAATGACGTTTAGCTGTAAAGTGATCTTGGAAAAAACGATATCCATTCTCACCTAAAATACATGCTTGCTCATGATTGGCGAGCAAGTAATCGAGGTTTGTTGTTAAAATGCCTACATTTTGTGTCGGTACAAGATAACCTGTTAGACCATCTTTTAGCCAGCCTGAAATGCCGCCGACGTCAAAGCCAATCACAGGTTTTTTGCGTGACATGGCCTCAAGTCCTGCCGTTGGAAATGAATCGGGATAAATCGAAGGAACGACGACAACCCGGCACCGATCAAGATAGGGAAGCACTTCATCGTGCGGCAAATTACCCAAGAACCGGCAACAGTGCCTAATGCCCAATTTTTCGGCTTGAGCCATCAGTTTTGATTTCTCTTCGCCGTCACCAAGAACAATCAAACGATAAGGCTGTTTCAACGCAGCCGTTGCTTGAAGCAGGAAATGAACACCTTTGTAGCGTCGTAGTCGTCCTAGAAAAAGAATTTCAGGCGGCGATGGTTCTTTTACCTTTAAAATTGGCTGGTGTGCAAAACCGGCAAACAAGGGGATGGCGGCAATCTGAGAGCTCTTAACCCCGTTTTGAATCATAATTTGTTTAGACGATTCGCTTGGCACGATTACTTTTGCAATATGATTCATTAGTTCTAACGATTTTTTCTTCAACTTAATGATTTCTATATTACGCCGGGGATGTCTGCTCATGCATTTTTCTGCATAGGCAACTAAAATGCAGCCAAGACCCATTTTAAAACAACATTCTTTTTCAGAGCGGTTTAAATATTTGTCAATCCCGCCGCAATACGCATCCGCATTTAATGTCGTTTTAATGGTTGGTTTGCTTTGACGTGCCGCTTCAATGATGAACGGATTGTTTAGATCGTGAATGTGAATCAAATCGGGTTTTATTTCATCCACTCGAGCTGCCAACGGATTAACGGCTAATCGCGCTTCGCGATAATCTAAATTTGCCAGATAATTGATGGTATGGACTGTGGTGTCATTGGGAATGCTTTCAGCTGGTTTGACTGCTGTAATGACGCTTTGCCGGTGCCCATAAGAGAGAAATGTGCTGATCAAGTTCTTTAGATAGATTTCGCAGCCGCCCAAGGGATCAATGGAGCGTGTGAGGTGAAGAATGTGCATGCAGCAGCTTATTTGACAAATTGACAAATCATAAAATTACTTTAGAATAGTCACAAATTTTAAATCCTAACTCTTTCAACGTCAATAACTTACATGAAAATCGCATTACCACATTGCGGCTTTTCGCCCGAATCAAATTCCGGGGGCGAAACCTATGAGCGTGAAGTGCTTAAACACCTTGCAAAATTAGGTGTTGAATTTGAAATCATTTTAGCAGAAGGGAAGCCTTATCCACAAGGTTTTCCGCAATTTCATATCCACAGAGTCCCGATTCGAAAGGGGTTAAGATGGTATGTTTCAAACTTTATTTGGCCTCATTACCTGAAGAAAATAGAATCACAAATACCGTTCGATCTCTTACGCATTCATTCGCTTCGATATACAGGTCCTGGGGTCCTTTGGTTTAACAAACATGCGAAACGAAGATATCCGGTGGTTTGTCACCATCATCACATTGACCCTGATCCGCTGAATTACTTAATTGAGAAAAGAGTCATCAATGCCTCAGACTTACTGATTACTGGAAGTGAATTCTCAAAAAAACAATTGATCGCTGATTTCAGCATTAAATCAGAAAAAATCAAGGTTGTCCCTTATGGTGTGGATGAGAGTTTTAAGCCAATGAACCGAGACAGGGCGCTTTTAAAACAATTCAATTTAAGTCATGAAAAAGTTTTATTGTTCTTAGGCGGATTTAAAAAAAGGAAGAAAATTTTCTTTCTAATCGATGTTTTTGACGAGGTTCTTAAGCACGTCAAATATCCGGTTAAGCTGGTCATGGCAGGATCGGGCCCGCTCAAAAATTCATTAACAAATTATATTCAACAAAAAGGGTTAAGCGAAAGAGTTATTTTGACTGGTTATATTCCCGAACAAGAGAAGACTGTATTTCATAATTTAGCGGATATTTTTGTTTTCCCTTCAGAAATGGAAGGGTTTGGATTTAGTCCGGCTGAGGCCTCAGCGTGCGCAAAACCAGTTATTCTTTCCAACGTAGGCTCATTACCCGAAATTGTGGAAGACGGCAAAACAGGATTTGTGCTTGAGAATGATGTTCGAGCTTTTTCGGAGAAAATTCTATGGCTCCTTTCGCACCCAGAAGAGTCCAAGCGAATGGGAGAAGCAGGCTTGAAACGTGCCAAATTTTTGTTTCAATGGGAAATTACCGCTAAGAAGACGTTATCGGTTTATGAAGAGGTCGTGAAGAATGTCAGTTAAACAAATAGCATTTCGCATGGATGATGTGGGCGCTGCCTCGAAACAACATGAAGTTTATGGAAAAACACGTGTGCAATTGGGAAATTGGCGGATCCCGTTTCCTGGTAACTTCCTGTGGGTTAAATACCTAAAGCCTTTTCGTCAATGGGGACCTTATGCCGAATTGTCTGTTGATCAATGGGGCAAACTTCTGGCGCTTTGTGAGAGGATCCAATTAAAATTAACAATTGGCATTACAGCAGGGTGGGTCGAAAAAAACGGCTCAGTGACAGCATTCCCAACCCGTTATCCTGAGCAAGCTAAAATGATTAAAACAGGTCTCAAAATGGGTTGTTTTGAAGTTGCCAATCATGGTTACACACACTGTGTTTTGAATAACTGTGACTTTCGCCCAAAGTATTTTTCAAGCAACCGTCAATGGCACCGCGAATTCTGGGAGTGGGTCCCTTTGGAGGTTCAACGCAGTCACATCGAAATGGCTCAAACCATTCTTCAAGATTATTTCGAAGATGAAGTGGTCACTTTTATCCCTCCCGGCAATGTCTTTACAAACGAGACTCTCAAAGCGGCTAGTGAGTACGGGCTGAAGTATGTTTCTTGTCAGAGATTAAAATCTGACACTGATACGACTTTAATCCCGATCCCAGATCAAAACGTTTTTGCTTTTCATGATAAAGAAGTACAAGAACTTGGCATTCAGTGGCTGGAAGATCAATGTCAACAGCGGCAGCCCTGTGAGTTTGTGTTTATTAAACAAATAGGAAAAGACATCTCGTCTACAGCGCTATCATGAAATATATTTTAATATTCGTTTCCTGGTTTAACCGTAAAGCAAAGAACCTTGCTATCCGCTTGGTAAAATGGACGGGCAAACACCGCGAATATATTCACCCCAAACATCTTTTAATTGACGAATCGCACTACTGGTATATGCCGCAACTATCGTCTGATGATTTAGTGGCGGACTTGGGGTGTGGGAGCGGATCGCACACGATTCAAGCAGCATCGAGGGCTAGCAAGGTCATTGGTTTTGATGGTAACGCAAATAATCTGTCGATTGCTAAGCGATTGGTAAGTGAAAAGAATTTAACTCGTGTTGAATTCCAATTTTGCAACTTGGAAGAACCGCTGCCTTGTGTGGATAGTTTATTTTCAGCTGTGTTAGCTCTAGATATTTTAGAGCATTTACATCGTCGCGATGAGTTTTTAGACGAAATATTTCGCATTTTGATTCCGGGCGGCAAGTTAATTTTGTCTGTACCGAACAGTGAAACATCTTGGAAGAAGGAGTTAAGGAAATATGATTTATTTTATTACTCGGATCTTGATCATAAACACGAATATCAGCAGGACGAGATCAAAGAGGTGCTCGAACGGCACGGCTTTCGAGTGTTTATGTGCGATCCAACGGTTTATGACACGCCATGGGTTGGTTTGATCGACGTGGTGGGCGGCATTTCGCTTCGCCTGTATGAAAAATTTGCGCAATGGAAACGGAATCAAGCGCTCAAACAACCGGAGGAAGCAACGGGTTTTCGTATCGTTGCGGTTAAAACAACATGAGAATCGGCCTTGTTAATGAATTTTATCCTCCTTTTGCGCCGGGCGGCGCCGAATGGAGTATGTACGAACTGGCCAAAGGGCTGAGGACAAAAGGTCATGACGTGGTAATCATAACACCGAACTACGGCACAAAGTCGTTTGAAGAGAATGAATCTGGCCGTATCTATCGTTATGCGTTTGTCAAACGAATGAAAGAAGGAAGGAGATTGCCTGGCTTTATTTGGTTGGCGAATCCGATTCATTATGTCATGTCAGCTATATTCATGATTAAAATTATCCGGAAAGAACAACTGGAACTTATTCATGTTCAAAATAAATATACACTCGTGGGCGCGTGGATAGCAGCACGTTTAACTGGAATACCGATTTTGGCTAGCATTCGCGATACAAGTCACATTTGCCGCATTGCTGTTTGCTTACATCATTTTGAATCCGTGCCCCAGGATTGCGGTATCGGAAAACTGCTCGAAGAGTGCTCAGAAGAATATTACGAACAATATTACCCGGTCAAGTCTTTACGTGCACATTTGCGGGATAAGGTATTTCAAGTTTATCACTGGATGGATGTGCATTTGCGTCGTATTGCGTTAAACCGCGTAGATACAGTTATCGGTGTTAGTCAGGGCATTCTAAATGTGCATGAAAAATCTCGCGTTTTTACCAACAGCAGACAAGCCAAATATGCAATTTATAACTTTGTGGATGTGAATGATAACGCTGACTCTCTGGATAAAACGAAGTTGGCAGATCAATATCAATTACGGGGAATGAGAATAGTGTTATATGTTGGTGGTTTCTCAAAAGGAAAGGGAACGCAAGATTTTATTGATGTGGCGCGACGGTTCGAGAATCGAACCGACAATACCCTGTTTGTCATGATTGGATCGGGCAAATCATTTCAATTGCCGAGTAATGTTAAGCTCATCCGCGATTTAGATCATTATCAAACACTTCAAATGTATCAACTTGCACATGTGGTGGTGGTGCCGAGCGTTTGCCAGGAGTCGCTCAGCCGCGTTGTTTTAGAGGCGATGAGTGCAGGTAAGCCAATTGTAGGAACACGTGTTGGGGGGACGCCCGAAGCGGTGTTAGATGGTGAGAATGGTTTTGTGGTGGAGCGCGGCGATGTTGAGGCGTTAAGTGAAGCGATTACCAAATTAGTTGTGAATGATGCTTTGCGGGAAAAAATGGGTGAGCGCTCAAAAGAACTTGTGCGAGAAAGATTTAATCAAGAACTTCAGATCGAAAAGATAGAAGCGTTATATCAAACATGTTTGGGTGAGTGAAGGGAGTCTCTATGTTTGAAAACCAAAAAGTGGCAGTTGTGATGCCTGCTTACAATGCAGAAAAAACGCTACGGCAAACCTATGCCGAGATTCCAATGCCAATTGTCGATGAGGTAATTTTGGTGGATGATCAGAGCAAGGACCGAACCGTTGAGGTGGCAAAAAAAATTGGGATTCATCATGTGATCAAACATCAAAAAAATCTTGGGTATGGCGGTAACCAGAAAACATGCTATCGGAAAGCCTTGGAAATCGGCGCCGATATCATTTTAATGCTTCATCCGGATTATCAATATACACCTAAACTCATCATTCCGATGATTTCACTGATAGCATCGCGTCAATTCGACGTCGTGCTTGGATCTCGAATTTTGGGCATTGGGGCTCTGAAGGGCGGTATGCCGCTTTACAAATATATCTCAAACCGTGCACTGACTTTTGTGGAGAATATTTTATTGTCGCACAAATTGTCTGAATACCACACCGGCTATCGGGCTTATTCAAGACAAGTGCTTGAATCTATCCCGTTTGAAAAAAATTCAGACGACTTTGTTTTTGATAACCAGATTTTGGCTCAAGTGATTTACGCAGGATTTCCAATTGGTGAAATTACTTGTCCAACAAAATATTTTCCTGAGGCGTCGTCCATCAATTTCCGCAGGAGTGTGGCGTACGGACTGGGCGTGCTAAAGACTGCCGTCGAATATCGGTTGCATCGAATGGGATTAATCCGGTCCTCATTATTTAAATCAAAGTAACCCATGATCTATGACTCATCCAACAAAAACTAAAACTCAATTATCAGGTTGGTTTTTTATCGTTTGGCTGATAAGCGTCAGCGTGCTCTATGGCGTGACTTTTTCCAAACTTCCGACCAGTGATGGCTATGCATGGGTCCAGCAAATTAATCAGCATGAGTGGGAAAAAATATTTTTACCTAACCATTTGCTTGCCGAATTTCTAATAGTTTTATTGAAGTCATCTTTCGTTTCATTCGGGTTTCTACACATTGACACGCTTCATGTAATTCAAGGATTTAATATTCTTTTAAGCGTGATAGCAATTTGTCTTTTTATTCGAATTGGTTCTTACTTAACTAAAGATAAAACCATTTTAATGCTGGGGACCGTTTGGTGGTCAATCACTTACAGTTTATGGTACTTTGCCAACGGAGAGATTCATCACCAGGGCCTTGTGCTCATCATGGCTGCTTTTTTGTTGGGTATGCAATACCACGAAAAGCCAAGCGAAAAACTTATTGGCGGGATAACCTGTACGTGTGTTCTTGCCAATCTTATGCACCAAGAACATATCTTGATGATTGTTCCAGTTTTATATCTTTTGCTGACAACACCAAAATTGACGGAAAAGGTTAAAGCGCGACATGCCGGCATATACCTCATCGGTGTAATGGTACTCACCGGCTTGGCTTATGGGATTGTGTATGAGTCGATTTATGCAACGAGAGAATCTAATTTTATTCAATGGGCGTTAACTTTCTTATATAACGGACAGGGCGGCCATCCTATGTTAAGTGCGCAAAATTGGCCCTGGTTGAGATTGATCAAAGGGACGTTGATGAGCGTTAATTATGGCGCACAAGTTTTGGTCGATGCCATACGTTACCCGTTTATTAGGACATTACCGTACGTAGGTTGGTATCTCATGGGGACCATCATCACAATCACGGCATTGTTTTGTTTATCGTTATTGGCCATGATGGGATCGAAAAAACTGCCTCGCTCTAAGCAGATTCTTTTCGCCGGCACCTTGGTGTGGTTGATGGTTTATAAAATAATCGTTAATTTGCGCCTTGCTCCTGAAGCACCCGAATACCATTTGGTTTCAACAGCGCCTTGGTTGCTTTTGTTACTTGCCGGGGTTGAAGTCCGCCGATGGCGCCGGTTGGTTCTAACCATGTTCTTTTGCGGGGCTTTATCAACTCTCAGTGTTAATTTAAAAGCGTCGATATTACCTTGGAAGACTTATGGGGAACATGTACAGTCTTACCGTGAATTTGCACAATTTTATTTTAGAAAACACGATTTCTTTGTTTCTACGGAATCAAGCTTGGACATGATTTTCCGCCCTCGGTGGCGGTATTTTTCGATTAAAGATGAATTCAAAAAACTGCCAAGAGAAGAAGCGTGGCAAAAATTGTTATACACGATTGAAAAGGAACTAAGCGAAAAACATCGTGTTTTCGTATACAATTTTATCCCGTCACCCTATGCGCTGCGGGCAATCAATTTCTATAATTCAAGTGAAACGATGGGCCAAGATGATTTCAAGAAAATGTTTGAGCAGCTTCATACTCAATATGATTTAGTAGCAGTTTATGAGTATCGCGAATCAACCGAAGCAGAACATTACTTTATTGATCAAACAAAAGAAGAAATATGGCAAATCAGAAGAAAGAATTAATTTTAGGAATTTTTCCTTCCTTGGGTGGGAGCATCCAATCCCAGCAACGCGATCGCAGGGAGGGATTGTTTCTCAATTATTATCTTCCGAAATATTTGAAGAATTTTGGCCAAGTTTTCTATTTCTCGTACGCCCATGAACAGCCTAAATTGCCCGAGGGAGTTGTTCTGCTTCCTAATCGCTTAAGGCTTCATCGCTACCTGTATGGACTGCTTATGCCTCTTTTTTATTTTTACCGCCTAAGAAAATGTCAGGTAATCCGTGTCATGCATTTAAATGGCGCTTTATCGGCGTATATGGCAAAGAAATTATATGGCATTCCTTACGTGGTTACTTACGGATATAACTATGTTAATTTTGCAGTCATACAAGGACACCATTTACGCGCATGTTTGCTTAAAAAATTTATTCCTTTTTTATTACAACGAGCTGATCGCGTTATTGTCACGACTGAAGAGCTTGCTCAGGAAGTAAAAGGTTGGATCGGCAAAACCAACAAGGTAGATTTGGTGCCTAATGGCGTTGACACGACTTTCTTTAAGCCTAAAAAACAAAAAATGGAATCGGCAGATTTTAAACTGTTATTTATTGGTCGTTTAGAAAAGCAAAAGAATTTATTCTTTATGCTCAATGTCTTAAAAGAATTAAAAAAGCATTGCCAATATCAAATAACAATGATCGGCAATGGGTCACTTTCTGCAAAATTAGAACAGGAAGTTCACGGGGAGCGCTTACCGGTTCATTTTATTAGCCGCGTGCCTTACGAATCCATTGGTGAGTATCACCAGGCAGCCGATTGCCTTATCTCCACATCTCATGCTGAGGGCCATCCAAAAGCATTAATCGAGGCAATGTCATCGGGATTGGCGTGCGTGGTGTCCAATTGTCCGGGTAATTCGAGCCTCATCAAACATGAGGTGAATGGGTTGTGCTTGGCAATTGATGATCAAGAAAAATGGGTGAATGCATTATTGGCTTTGAGCCATGATTCTGCACGGCGTCAACAGTTAGGTGAACAGGCAAGAAAAACCATTTTAGAAAAATACGATATTTCAATGACCCTAAAAAAAGAAGTCGAATGTTTGGAATCGTGCTATGGCGCAGTCACTCATTGAAGTTATCTTAATCATTGCATTAGGAATCGGCGCACAGTGGCTTTCGTGGCGACTCAGACTACCGGCTATCTTGCTTCTAATCATGACGGGTATTGTGGTCGGGCCAATCATGGGCATTCTTCGCCCTCAATTGCTGTTTGGGCACTTATTTTTTCCAGCGGTTTCGGTGTCGGTTGCTATTATTCTTTACGAAGGAGGCTTGAGTTTAAAATTTTCTGAACTTAAGAAAATTCAGTCCGTTGTGTGGCGACTCACCACATTCACTGTTTTCTTGACGTGGACGATGATCGCTCTAGCCGCGGTCTTTTTTCTCGGTTTTTCACTCAATTGGGCTTTATTGCTAGGGGCCATTCTTGTTGTCACGGGTCCAACGGTGATTGGACCTTTGATACGATCGCTTCGCTTATCGAACAGGATCGGATCGATCCTTAAATGGGAAGCCATGCTCAACGATCCCATCGGTGCTGTTTTGGCCATTTTGGTTTACGAGGCTATTACCATGGGTGGGTTCCATCAAGCGGCATCACTGACGATTTTAGGCATCATTAAAACGATTTTATTTGGCTCGTTGCTGGGCTCGGTAGGGGCGTGGCTGCTTACGATCTCGTTAAAACGTTATTGGATACCCGATTATTTGCAAAGCGCTATTTCGCTTATGCTAGCACTTGTTGTTTTTGGCATTTCAAACATGATTCAGCACGAGTCGGGGCTGCTGGCAGTGACTTTGATGGGTTTACTCCTTGCCAATCAAAGAACGATTGATGTCGGTCATATCATTTCTTTCAAAGAAAATTTACGGGTTTTACTGATCTCGAGCTTATTCATTGTTTTAGCTGCTCACTTGGAACTCTCAGTTATTTTTCCGATTGGCTGGCGAGAAGTTCTCTTTATTTTGTTTATCATCTTTTTTGTGCGCCCGGTAGCGATTCTATTATCGACCTGGCGAGTTGGTATCTCGGGGCGGGAAAAAACATTTCTTGCGTTTATGGCGCCGCGCGGAATTGTAGCGGCTGCCGTTAGTTCTGTTTTAGCATTGGAATTAGTCAGCGCAGGTGCGTATGGGGCTGAACGAATTGCGGGACTCACTTTTTTGGTAGTGATTGTAACCGTTATTTTTTATGGGTTAATAGCACCGTTTTTGGCTCGATATCTTGGGATTGCGAGCCCGAATCCACAAGGCGTCATTATTTTAGGGGCACATAAGTGGGCTAGAAAAATTGGCGTTGCCATTAAGCAAGAGGGCTTTCCTGTTTTGTTGGTCGATTCTAATCCGGGAAACGTTTTATCAGCACATCAAGATGGTCTGAATGCTTATTGCGGAGATTTCCTGAGCGATCAAATTATTGACCAGCTCAATTTGGACGGTATCGGACATTTGTTGGCGCTCACCCCTAATGATTCAACGAATTCACTGGCTGCACTACATTTTCTTGATTTCTTTGGACGTTCGGAAATATTTCGTTTGCCAGTGATGCAAAAACCAGGGGCCGGCGATCACAATCTCTCATCAAGAACGTATGGACGTGTTTTGTTTAAATCCGAAGCAACCTACACGAAATTAAATAAATTATTCTTAGAGCAGGGATCCGTGGAAAAAGTGCAGGTCTTAGATTCATTTAGCCTAGATGACTTTGAAAATACTTATGGAAAGGAGGCGCTGATTCTATTTGTAATTGAAAATAAGACAACTTTAAAAATTGTGACCGCAGACCGAGCGCCTCATATTCATTCGAACAGTGAGTTATTAATTTTGCGCTCGAAGAAGTGACCTTATGTTTTTAGAGGTGCAGGAGAATCCGAATAGCAAGGCGCATCCGTTGATGGTGTTTGAAGACTTAGATCAGCCAAAGACGGTTTTCTCTATTTTAATTGAACGTGAAGGAAAAGAAGTGTGGGCTGACGTTGTTGGCGTGCATGAAGAAGGCATTTTTAAACCCGCCAGGGTGCAAAAAGTAGCAGATTCAGGTGCCGGAGCCGCCCTCTTGGTTTATGGAGGTTTGTGGGGAATTCGATTTCGGTTGAAAAGTGGTTTAAAACCGTGGAACTTAAAAGAGTCAACGCAGTGGGGAATGCCTTATTTTGTTTGCGCAGACGAGGAAGGAATATGCTGCGATGAATATTGATAGGGCTAAATCAAAATTTGAGCACTACGCAGAGACTCACCCGATGGGCGGACCTGTATCAGACTTTGAACGGGAATTTTATCAAAAATATCTCCAAGGCTTAAAGGGCAACATCGTGGATATTGGTTGCGGTGATGGGAAATACATCTCTTACTTTCATCAGATTACCGAAAATGCCGGCATTTATGCTTGTGACATTAGTCTCAAACGCGTGCAACGCGTTAAAGCGCATGGATATGCCGGTTTTGTCGGATCAGCGGAAACTCTACCCCTCCGAAACCAATCGGTCGATTGGGTATTTCTAATGCAGGTCTTGGAGCATGTCTCAAATCCTGAATGTGTGATCGCCGAATGCGAGCGCGTTTTGGCTCCGCAAGGGTGCTGCTTGATACTGGTCCCCAATTATCCTGCGAAACGTATTTATGACTGGATTAATATGGTGCGGCATCAAAAGTGGCACAAATGGCTTGATGACCCCACCCATTGCACCAAACTTAATCATCTTCAGTTGCATCGATTGCTTTCGAATCATTTTTCCCGGGTTGACATTTATCCGACTTTCATTTATGGGGAGGGTCGGCTACGTTTTATTCAAGAATGGAAAACCCGAAGACGAAGTGTCATGTGGGCGGCCCACAAGTTGCTTGCCGTGTGCCGGAGACAATAAATGCACGCTAAAAAATTTGCAATTGTCATGCGACTGTTCGATCTCACGAATTTAAAGTGAAATATTCAAAGCGAGCTTGGTCAGTTCGCTAAACATTATGCACTTTTTTGTTGGACTTGTTTTCAGCTGTAGATATATGTTTGATAAATAATTAGAATGTAATAAGATGTATCGCTAAATCAACCAACTTCAAAACGGGGAGATTCGGTGAAAACCTTAAGAATAGGTATTCTATTTTTACTCTTTGCCCTTAATTGTCAGTCAGCATTCCGACACATTGTATAAAGTTAACTCCTAACACTTTAAAGAAATTTTTGAAACGCATTTTTTACACGTATCAATTCGCCCCACCCACATTCAGACTGAGGACAAATTGAAGTTCATTCGGAATTGGAAGAGTAGACGCAAATCGGTCTCTTGGTTTTTTCATAAACTTTTTGCGGTTTGCAAAAACATAAAATGAAAAAGAAAGCTTTCTTCGTAAAACCCGTGATACGTGCAGGCGCTTTTTATTTCAGAATTTCTCAATATATGGATTATCTCAAATCCAAGGGGTGGGATGTGTGCGTACTTTATCCGGCACCTGACGGATCAACAATGCAGGAAAGGCTTGGGTTTAAACAGACAATTTCAAAAATCTGGTTTCTTTTCTGTCAATTTCCTAAATTTCTTTGGAACATGGCCACGTCGACGGTTGTCTTTGTTTTTCCTTCGCCAATGATGGGGGTTTACGTTTTATGGGCGAAACTCTTTCGAAAAAAAATTATCATCGAACATATTGTTTCATATATATCGCACCAAGATATTTTCCCAAAATTTCCAGTATTAGTTGATCAATTTGTTTATCGTTCTGCCCGCTATATTTTAACGCACACGCAAAGTGTGTCGATGGCACTGGAAAAACGCTATCACATACCGCATGAAAAAATACTGGTTTCTTACTGCGCCCTTGACCTTGAGCACTTTTCAGCAAAGTACCATAAAGAAAGTGAGGAGATCAAGAAAAAATTAAATATTACGGGTCATTATATTGTATTTTATCACGGCCTTCATCACCCCTGGCATGCACTTGATTTGATCTTGGAAGCGGCGGCATTATTAGAAAATACTCACCCTCAGATTACATTCTTAATTCTCCCGGAAAAATTGAATTCCAGTCAAAAGAAAAACGTCCTTCAATTAAGTGAGCATGAACATTATTCATGGCAAACTTTACCTCATTATATTCAAACCGCTGATCTTTGGGTAAGTGGTTTTCGTGTTCATGAAAGGGGCGAGCGTTCGTTCGGCTCTACATTAATTCAAGCGATGGCAATGGCGCGTCCAATCATCACATCCCCGGGTGGTGAAAAAAATAAATTTTTAATTCATGAAGAAAATGCATTTTTTGTGCCCCCCAATTCATCTGAAGCTATAAAAAATAAAATTATCGAATGCTTTAAAAATCCAAATATGGCAAGGCAGGTGGGAATGAACGCTCGGAAGACTGCGGAGAAACATTTTTCAATTGATCATTTAGAAAAAATGCTGAAAGAAGCGATTAGGTGATGACGTTTGCATTGAATCCATTTTATGGATAGTGCTAAAATGACTCACATAAGTATGAGGAGCAAATAATATGATGTATCATAAAGTTGTAGATTTGATTTTAAGAAAAAAACAAGAAATTCTAATTGGAAAATCTAATGCGTTTTTTAAAAAAGCAAAGCAGGCAGGTTTTCATCACTTAGAAAAATCAAACAACCCTCGAATATCGATCGAAGAAATTCCTTTTCGTTCAGAAATTGCCAAATTGTTGAGCGTTCAAGAGGATTGGCTGATTCAAACCTATTATGAATATTGCTTGGCAAAGGCAAACTTTGAGCCATTATTACCAGCTGTCAGAAGTTCACGCAGGGCAACGGATCACGGCGGTAAAAGCCTGGATCCGCATGAAGCGTTTGCACTCTGGTGCGTCATCAAGAAATGTAAGGCAAAACGAATATTGGAGCTCGGAACCCGTTTTGGCGTTTCGGCGCGCTTTTTTAGGGTTGCGCATTTATTTATGTTTGGTTTAGACGATTCAAAAATTTATAGTTGCGATTTGAACCGCGAATATCGATACGTCAATGATGATGACTTTGAATTTATTCAGGGTGATGCTAAATTATTATTTCCTGATATTTTAAAGAAAAACAAAATTGATCTTATTTTTAACGATGCTCATCCGTATGATTTAACAAAAATAAGCGTTTCAGCTTCGCTTGAGGCGCAATCACCTATCATTACCTTTCACGATGTCGGAAAAAACCATCCGAGGAGTCCTTTTAAGCGAGAAGCGTACTTTTTGCCTGTAAATGAACGAAACTTGATCAATTTAGCAGAATATGGCCCCTGGGAACGACATGTTATGGCAGAATTTTTTGGGCAGAACCTTTTAGATGAGGATTTTTCCGAGACCGATCAGTACAGGGTGCAAATTTTCGACTCTCTTTTTGGTTTAGGTGTCGCGATCAACAAGAAGTATTTGACTTAAAATTGCCTAGTTTATGCGCATTTGAACCAGTGAATACCTCACATAGAAATACAAATCTTTCAAGATCACATACATGCATAGCCGTCAATCCCTAATTATTTTCCTTAGCAACTACGCTAAATCTGGAATAGGTTTTATTACGCTATTTTTTGTCACCCGGTTGATGGGCGCTGAAGCGATTGGTGTGGTCAGTTACCATCTTGGTTTTTTGGGCCTTTTTTCAATTTGTCTAGATTTAGGTATTTCAACCACACATATTAAGCATGTATCAGAAAACAGAAATCCAGGGGAGTGCGTTGGTGCTTATTTGGCAATCAAATTTTCTATGCTTGCCATTTTTTCACTTTTAATTTTTCTTTATTTTGCTTTCATAAATCATAATGCTTTTTCTCACACAGCGCTCATGAAAGATCCTTCTATTCTAATGATGTTGTTTTCCTACTATGTGCTTGATCATCTTACAGCTATTTTGACCACAACATTTATTGGGAGAGGAGAATTTGTAAAGTTATCTGCACCAACTCTGATAGGTCGCATTGTGAAATTAATTACAGTCATACTATTAGGTCTGATGGGGTGGAAAGCAAGAGCGCTGGCAGTAGCTTATTTGGCAGAGTCTTGCATTTCATGCGCGTATGCCATATTTCTTTTCAAAAAAACAAATATTCCCGTGCATAAACCAAGTCGTCCTATACTCTTCAGTTATTTTTATTATACAATTCCACTTTTAGTCATTATCCCAGTTTCCACTTTTTCATCTAACATCGTTCCGGTGCTGATTGGGCATTTTTCAAATGTCGAACAAGTCGGCTTTTATTTTGCCATCCAGAGTCTAATCGCCATTCCCAATGCCATCTCCAGCTCGGCAATGACCGTCTTTTTTCCGAAAATTTCCGCTGACCACACAAAGAAAAATCATCAACAAATGATTACTTCCATCCGAAAAGTAACACGTTATTTATCAATGGGAATCACACCGATTGCTGTCATCTTTATTACCTTAAGCGCATCCATACTCAAGGTTGCTTATGCTTTTGATTCTATGTATGCAAACTTAACGTTTCTTTTTCTCTCTATCACGATGGTGATTATTGCAGTAACCAGGCCTTATATAAATTTTCAGCTTGGAATAGGAAAGCACCATCGAAACGCCATTATTAATGTGATTTCACTACTCATTATTGTTGCAGGTTGTACACTTTTCGTCCCGGAACACTTTTTTTCTTTGCGCACACTTGGCCTTGGTGCTGCTGGAGCAGGATTAGCTCAATTATTGGCGTGGGTTGTTTCAAGTTGTTTATTTTCATATTTTTCTTTCAAGGAACTTAAAGTTTCCTTTAGCGGGATTCTTGTTAAACATTATCTGGCTGGCCTTGGAATGTTTACAGCTATTTACTTTTGCAAATCATTTTTCGTCTTTGATAATTTCTTATCGAATTTGATACTAATTATTGCATTGAGCACATTAGGTCTCCTAACCTATGGGTTTTTATTAATCATTTTGGGAGAATTAAATCGGGAAGACTACAACTATTTGCAAACACTCTTAAATCCATCCAAATTAAAAAGTGACATTATAAAAGAATTGAAATAATTACTTTGATCAAAGAATAAAATGCAATACTCAAACCGCACGCGGTTTTAGGAGACTGGCGGTTAGTGCTTGCGTGTGCTAATCTGTTTTTGATACAGGATTAATCATATGAGAAAAAAACTAACACAGAAGAAAATTATTGTCATCATTCCAGCGAGGGGCAACTCGAAAAGAGTTCGAAAGAAAAATATTAGAAAACTAGCGGGTAGACCACTAATTGCGCATAGCATTATTCAAGCGCTGCAATCACGCTTTATTGACCGCATTTTTGTATCAACCGATAATCGTGCAATTGGTTTGGTGGCAAGAAAATATGGCGCCGAAGTGATTTGGCGACCGAATAAACTGTCTGGAGATAAGGCATCGTCAGAATCGGCATTGCTGCATGTGATTGATGAACTTAAACGGAAAGAAAACTATGTTCCTGATTATATTGTTTTTTTGCAATGCACCTCGCCCATCAGACGCCGAAATGATATCGACGCCGCCATCCGGAAATTTTTAAAATCAGGCGCCGACTCTTTGCTGTCGGTGGAAGCACATAATAAATTTATTTGGCGGCGGAATCGACAAACGGCTTTTCCGCTTAATTATGATTTCCGCCGCCGCCCGCGTGAACAGGATTTCCCGGAAGAATTCAAAGAAAATGGATCCATTTATATTTTAAAAACATCCGTTCTGACTAAAGGTAAAAATCGTTTAGGGGGTAAGATAGCCATTTATGTGATGGACCATTGGAGTTCTTTTCAAATTGACTTAAACGAAGATTTTGAACTTGTCGAATGGATTATTCGCAAGCACCGAAAGCGGTATTGGCCATAAATGAATACCATTGGGATTATTCAAGGAAGACTTACTTTGCCGCATACAGGAGAACTTCAATGTTTTCCGGCGGATCATTGGCAAAAAGAATTTGAGCTTGCAGAAAATTGCGGTTTCCATGCCATTGAATTAATTTTCGAGAAACAAAAAAATACAGGAAATCCCCTATGGACTAGTAAAGGAATTGATGAACTAAAACGCTTGTCCGATAAACATCACATTATCATCCCATCTGTTTGTGCGGATTATTTCATGTCAAACCCGCTTACCGTTAGTCGACTGGAAAGAAATTCCGACACGCTTGTGGTTTTAAGTTTTCTGCTTAAGCAATGTGAGGCTTTAAACGTTAAGAGTCTTGTTATCCCTTTTTTTGAATCCGGGGAAATCACATCTGAAACGCACATCAAATATTTGGTCCAAAATCTTGTGGCAATACAAAAAGAAATTGAATGTGCAAATGTCAAGATTGTGCTCGAAACTTCTTTGCCAGGCAAAGCCATGAAAAGTTTGATGGAGCGCTTAGAGAACGTGCCAAGCGGTATATGTTATGATACGGGTAACACAACTGCCTTTGGTCATCAAGTTGGTTCGGACATTCAACTTTTATCCTCATACATTGTCCACGTGCACATCAAGGATCGGCAAAAAAACGGTGGTCCAAATGTTTTCCTGGGAACGGGTGGTACTGATTTTAAAGATGCTTTCCGTGCATTACGTACGATCGGTTATGACGGTCCTATGATTTTAGAGACCGTACGTGGTAATGATCCGATAGCGACAGCCAAACAACATCTTCAATTTGTGCAGGATGGTATCAAGCGGCAAGCGGGTGTGGCATGAAAATCTTGATGGTTGGTTTGGGTGGTAGCGGACAGAGATTGCTCCGTATTTTCTCCGAGAAGGTTCCGGATAAGCAATTCTACGCTTATCGCGTTAAGAGGCGGCTGTTTGCGATCAATCCTAATTTTAGTGTCAATCAATCTGAGAACATTGAACAGAAGTATCGCATCACTGTACTTAATGATTTAGATCAGGCATTAGC
Source organism: Candidatus Abzuiibacterium crystallinum (assembly GCA_002787155.1). GTDB lineage: Bacteria > Omnitrophota > Omnitrophia > Omnitrophales > Abzuiibacteriaceae > Abzuiibacterium > Abzuiibacterium crystallinum. The sequence goes on from PCVY01000068.1 coordinate 63,886, forward strand.
CGTTTGTCCAGATGTCACCGTGGTTACCAATCCGACCAGCCACCACCTTGAAACAGCTATTAAAGCAGCAAGTACTGGTTCAGATTTATTTATTGAAAAACCCATTTCGCACACCTTGGATGGTCTTGAAAAATTGGCACAAATTGTCAAAAAAAAGCAATTGATCGTTTTCACGGGATATCAGATGCGGTTTCACCCCGCCATTCAGAAGATCCAAGCATTGGTCTCAAGCGGAAAACTAGGGCAGATCATGTTTGCCAAATTGTACGCCGGATCTTTTTTGCCCGCTTGGCATCCGTATGAATCTTATAAGGACCTATACGCCGCACGGCAAAATCTGGGCGGAGGTGTTTTGTTGACAGAAAGTCACGAGTTTGACTATGCCTATTGGTTGTTTGGCGTGCCAAAACGGATTTATGCAACAGGCGGTAATTTAGGTCCGGAGCCCCTTGAAGTGGAAGATACGGCCAGTGTCGTGCTGGAGTATTACGCAAAAACCACAGATCGTGCTTTCCACGTTCATCTGGAACTTTGCATGATGCAAACAGTTCCATCCCGCGGATGTGAAATTCAGGGGACAAAAGGAAGTGTCATATGGCGGCAAGAAGATAATTGCCTCAAAATTTGGGATCAGGAAAGCAAGCAAACTTCCGTTCAGCAATTTGATGCATTTGAAAGAATAGAGATGTATCGTTCGGAAATCGACCATTTTTTATCTTGTGTTAAAACAAGGAAAAGTCCATTGATCAACTTGCAAGATGCCACGAATAGCCTTAAAATGGTTTTGGCAGCTAAGAATTCAATGAAAACCCATCAAGCGGTTATGCTGAAATGAAGAAAAAAACATTAAGTCCTAATCACGTTCATAAAAAATTCGACCTATCAGGACAGGTTGCTATTATCACAGGCGGTGCCGGACTTTTAGGCACCCAGCACACAGAGGCTATTTTTGAAGCAGGTGGTTTTCCGGTGGTATTTGATCATAACCCGATAAATTTAAAAAAATTAACTGCTCATTTTAAGAAAAAATATCATGCAAAATTGCTAACATTTTGCACCGATGTCACTGATGCCGCCGCAGTTATATCGGCAGTCAAGCAGACCGTGGATCGTTATAAACGGATTGATATTTTAATCAACAACGCTTCCGTTACCGTTCAGGGCGCATCCGAAAATTTTAGTGATTATTTTGCACCTTTTGAGGATTACCGAATTGATTTGTGGGAAAAAGCGGTTAATGTCGGATTGACTGGTTTAATTGTCGTCACTCAAGCTGTCGGAAAAATTATGCTTCGACGGAAAAAAGGGGTGGTCATTAACATAGCCTCGACGGCAGGCGTGGTAGGGCCTGATCAGCGGATTTATCAAGGTATTAAAAATCAATATGGCGGCGGGGCTTTTAACACACCCATTGCATATTCGGCCATCAAATCTGCTATCATCGGTATGACGCGCTATTTAGCAACTTATTGGGCAGAGAATAATATTCGTGTTAACGCCTTATCGCCGGGCGGTGTTTATGATAATCACGATGATAAATTTGTTGCCAATTATTCCTACCGTGTTCCAATGGGACGAATGGCCAATCGAGATGAGTATAAATGTGCGATTGTCTACTTAGCCTCAGAGGCATCTAGCTATATGACCGGTTCTAATTTAATAGTTGACGGTGGATGGACATGCTGGTAAAAATAAACAGGGTTTGCGTAAGGAGGCGATAACGAATGAGGAATTCACAGGTAAAAATAGGAAACAAATGGGTAGGAGACGGTCATCCAACCTTTGTCATTGCTGAAATAGGTATTAATCACAACGGCGATATTAACCTCGCGAAAAAGCTAATTGAAGCTAGCACAGCCATCGGATGTGATGCGGTCAAATTCCAGAAGAGGACTGTTGAAGTTGTTTATTCGGCTGAAGAATTAGCCAAACCAAGGGAAAATCCATTTGGTCCCACTAATGGGGATTTAAAACGAGGTCTAGAATTTGGCAAGAAAGAATACGACATTATCAATGCTTACTGTCAAGAACGCGATATTATGTGGTTTGCTTCTTGTTGGGATAAGCAAAGCATCGATTTTATCGATACCTACAATGTTCCATGTTATAAAATTGCCTCTGCATCATTAACGGATGATACCCTTCTCCAGTACACCAAATCAAAAGGGAAACCGATTATTCTCTCAACCGGGATGAGCACGCTGGATCAAATCGATCATGCCGTGAGTGTTTTGGGGAAAGATAATTTAATTATTTTGCACTGCACTTCAACTTACCCGTCGAAAACTGCCGAGTTAAATTTAAATGCTGTTACCAAGCTGAAAGACCGGTACGGCGTCCCCATAGGTTACAGCGGTCATGAAACAGGTTTAGTGCCGAGTGTGATTGCTTGCGCCGAAGGGGCTTGCGTGATTGAGCGTCACATTACGTTAGATCGTGCCATGTGGGGGTCGGATCAGGCGGCCAGTGTCGAGATTCATGGGTTTGCAAGATTGGTACGCGATATACGGCTAATTCCTGAAATGATGGGCGATGGAAATAAAATTGTCTACGAGAGTGAAATTCCTATCCTCAAGAAACTTCGCCGTGTTTGATCTCAAAAGATGAAAATCGCCCTGATTGTTGTTGATTGTGACGGTGTCTTGACGGACGGCAAGGTGTGGTTCTCCGAAAATCTGCAGCAAAGCTTCAAGTGCTACTCGTTCCAAGATATTATGGGATTAAATATGGCACAGCGAAGCGGTGTGTTGGTGGCTATTATAAGCGGGGAAAAGGTATCAAAAAGTATTGTAAAAAAACTTGATTTGAGAAAACAAGAAAAAAGGGTGAGGCATGCACCTATCGTTAAATCGCAGTGTCGAAATAAAGCCGGCGTGTTGAAGTCCATATTAAAGAAATATCAGATATCAGCAAAAAACACCATTTACATAGGGGATGACATTAACGATATCCCGGCTATTCGAATGGTTGGTATCGGTGTCGCCGTGCGGAATGCACCCAAACAAGTTAAAGCTGTTGCTCGCCTGGTGACTACGCGTGATGGCGGAAACGGTGCGGTACGGGAAATTATCGAAAAATTTAAAACAAAATTCACAAGGAAAGTTTAATCACGATGAATCATTTTAAATACTTCAAAAAACGAAAAACAGTAGAACCTCCACAATTTAAATTTGAAGAAGAGTATTGGGGTATGGTGAAAGATCCCGATGGTAAACTGCGAAATTTAATTGATGAACGTGAAAAACGTTATCAAGATTATAAAGATGAAATCGATTTCATCAACCAATTGCCGGCAGGAAGAATTTTAGATGTGGGGTGCGGGTTTGGGTACTCACTCTCATGGGTAAATGAAAAGTGGGAAAAACATGGCACTGAATTATCAAGCTATGCCGGTAAAATTGCTGAAAAATATTGTAAGGTTTTCTTCGGAAAATTGGATGAGGCCAAATATCCCGATAATTATTTTGATGTGGTAAGCGCTTTCCATGTATTAGAGCATGTTGAAGATATGGTTGGCATGGTAAAAGAAATTTACCGCATTTTAAAAGACAACGGGCATCTTGTCATCCAAATGCCAAATTTTGATAGCGGTTGCGCTAGGCGATTTGGCGAAAAATACCGAATGTTGAATGATAAAACTCATATCAATTTAATTAGTGATTATGGGCTTCGGCTTTTACTGGAAGATCATTTTTTCAAAGTTGACCGTATCGAATATCCATATTTTGAAACGCCTCATTTTACATCCGAAAATTTACTCCGACTTTTTGACGTCACAAAAATGTCGCCGCCTTTTTACGGGAACGTCATGAGTTTTTATGCGCGTAAACTTGCAGGCGGTCAAAATACGGCAGAGGAGACGGTTTCGGCTATTCTCCGGAAATCAATTAATCTCGAACGCGATACTGTTTCACAGAATCTAAACAGTTTGACCGCACTGGCGCATGCAATCAGAGAAGCAGGTGAAAAAAACGTTGCACCGGTTTGGATCGCTAAAGATTCTATTTTAAAAGTATTAAAGAGTCTGAGTAGTTTTCAGCGTATCACATCCGAGTTTTACTCCCTTGAACAATCTGTACCAAACTTTAAACAAAAGACACCGGTTATCCTCATAATTGATACTTTAAAACCTCTAGAAGTGTTCATAGATCAGATTAAAAAAGCGAATGGCGACTTGTTTGTGGTTGGTGCTGAAAAAGATCTCAGTACGATTAACGGTGAAAAAAACCGCTTAATTTGTGTTCCGACAACTCAGCAAGATGAATTTGATAAAATCTTACTCACCATTCTTAGTGGCATATTTCAGTTAAGGCAGCTGCAAAGTCACATCATTGCAGCTAAGTAAATACTTGATGCTTTTTGCTGCTTTACAAAAAGTGAATGCATTAACTACTTGCGTTGCGTGGAATCAATGATGATGAATAACCGCACGAATCAGCCAGTTCCTGTGGATATTCTGATTGTTGCCGAAGATAATTCACAAATCACGACCTTCCGAAGCGTTTTAGGCCGCCGAACAGGATCCTGGTATCAAACAAAACATATCCAAAAAATTCAACGTCTATGCAAAGAAGCGCTCAAAAACGGACAATCCGTTCTCTTGTTTGCTACCAGCGATATGCTAGATCAAATTCCAATTTCGCCAAGTTTGCATCGAATTGCCATTGATGCTCATATGGAAGATTTGGATTTTGAGAAAGCAGGAAAAACAGCTAGTCAGCTAGCAGCGCTTTGGGACGATGAGCAGCTAATGAAGACTTCAAGCGTTAAACTTGAGCACCGTTCGATTGGACTTGCAAAAACTTGTTTTGTCCAATTTGGTTTTTTGTATCTGTTTTACTCCATTTTGTACGTTGAATTATGTCAAAAGATTCTGAAACAATATCAGATTAAGGCGGTTTGGTTAACGAACGGTGAGAGTGAATTGGAGCAATGCGTTTTATCAGTTATTCGTCGTGATTTACCGCAACTCAAAGTAGTAACGAAACGTAACGGACTGGCAGGTTTGCGCAATTGTCTTTTTAACTTTTTATACCGTCGCGACCGATTAAAACGTCTTGATCGTCTTAAATCCGTTGGCACCTGCCACGGTCAAAATCAGAATCAAAAATATGATATCGTGCTTGCGGTTTGCCATTCACTTCAATTGCGGACTGCCATACCGTTAGCCAACCTCTTAAAGAAAAATAACCTCTCATGTTTATTGATAGCAACTGAATTGTCAACAGACGAAAAAACCGTACTTGATACACACCGAATTCCATGGAAAGTTGTTAATCAATTCTTAGATAACAATCGATTTAAACAAGTATCAAGCGAACTTACACCACGTTTTCAAAAAATATGGCAAGAGAATCTGTGGCCACATGCTGCGCTCAAGCAAGCCATGACAATTGAAGGAGTTGATTTTTTTAAGTTAAATCGCCATAAACTTGCCGCATTTGCAAATATTAGTTTACTGGAGGCTGCGTATTATATTGAGATTGCAAACATGGTTTTCGATCGACACAATCCCCAATTAATTATCTCATTTAGTGATGCGCGCTTTTGGGAAACCAGCCTACCGGCCGTTGCACACCAAAGGTGTAAGAAGAGTATTTTGTTGTCGCCCAATCCCGTTATGTCGGCTGATGCCATCAACCGTTATGATACTTGTGACCAGGTGACGGTCGTCGGCGAGCATATCCACGCACGGTTAATTGAAAGAGGACATATGCCTGTGTCAAAATTGAGCATTGTTGGAGATTTGCGTTTTGATAACTTAGACAATGCTAAGAAAGAATATTCATCAACCAAAATTCGGAATGACTTACATGCGCCGGAAGGACATGACATCGTCACAATTACTTCCTATTACACCACCAGCTGGCACCCCGTCTCCGAAAAAAAAATTTTTTTTGTAAAAATTTGTCAGGCTTTGCAAGCTTTCAAAAATATGACCGTCATTGTGAAAGCACATCCCAATGAAGACGAAAATCTCCTGAGAAAGCAATTGCAAACATGGGGCATTCAAAATGTCATGGTGGTTAAACAATATCCGCTTTACCCAATGCTGTTATATTCTCAATTTGTTATCACGCTTGTCTCATCTATGACACCGCTTGAGGCTATGTTATTAGATATTCCCGTTGTTTCTTTCTCGCTATCGACTAAAAATACTGATAAACTTTTTAAATACATTGAACAGGATGGCGTGCTTGGCATTACTGAAAAAAGTGATCTTCGCCCCTTGTTTGAGCGGCTGCTAGACGACCAAGCGTTTCGCCAGCAGCGTCTAGATGCGGGGCGAAAATTTATTGCACATTACATTGCCCAGCCGCTTGGTTTGGCAGGGGAGCGTATTATGCGATTAATTCAAAACCAATTGCATTCTAAATAATGAAAATTAATTATAAATTACATTATAGCTTTCGCCGATTTTTAGTTGACCAAGCGCTTGAGAAAATAAAGCCGGCACTCAACGGGGTCATCCTTGACTTGGGTGGCAAGAAAAACAAAAAAAGAGGTAGGTTTAGACCGCCCAGCGGTCCTCAAATTTCTCAATGGGTTTATGCCAACAAAGATACCAACGAGGAGCCTCATGTTGTTTTGGATGGAGAGAAACTGGCATTCCCTAACGCTAGTTTTAACTGGGTCATTTGTACAGAAGTGCTTGAATATGTAGACAACCCGACTCGATTGATGAATGAAGTGTATCGGGTTTTAAATCACGGAGGACGCTTGGTTCTGACCGCACCTTTTTTGTTTAGAATTCATGGGCATGACCATGATTTGCAAAGATTAACAGAAACAAAATTGAAAAGCGTACTTACCCAGGCAGGATTTGGCGATATGACTATAGAATCTCAGGGTTACTATTTTACAGTTTTGGCTGACTTCATCAAAATGGCAATAGCTCAGATTTCTTCCAAGCCGATTCGATATCTTGTCGCGTTGTTTTTATTACCGTTGGTCCTTTTGCTCGCGATGGTTGATCAATTGTCGGCAGTGGCAAAATCAGAATTTCTGAGTAGTTTTACGACCGGATATTTTGTCGTTGCCAAAAAACTTTAACATCCCTTAGGTGTGTAAATGTCCAAAGGAAATCCAACCGTTAGTATTGTCATGGCTGTCCATAATATGGCCGCACACATTCGTGAGTCGATTCAAAGTTTGCTGAATCAAATATATCAAGATTTTGAACTCATCATCATCGATGACGGCTCCACCGATAAAACGGTCGATGTTATTCATCAATTTTTAGAT
>PCVY01000043.1:0-35340 GCA_002787155.1 Candidatus Abzuiibacterium crystallinum
AATTTCAGAATGCCTTGCGCAGGGCAAACAAGTGCTTTTGCCTTACGTTGACGGAGAAGATTTGAGGTTGACACCGATTCTGAATCCTCAAACCGATTTAATCGAAGGCTCTTACGGTATTTTGGAACCGAAACCGTCCATTCGCACTGCGTACGACCAAGAACAATTGGAATTGGTATTGGTGCCTGGGTTAGCGTTTGATCAAGCGAATTGCCGTTTGGGACGAGGGAAAGCTTTTTATGACAGGTTCTTGGCCAAATTACCGCAAGAAGTTTATACTTACGGTTTGGCTTATGATTTTCAGATGGTTGACGCATTGCCCGTGACCGAATTGGATATTCCGCTGACACGTGTGATTAAAAATGATTAAGAGTGATTTCGTCCATCTTGTCATTCTGAGCGAAGCGCCGCCTTTGGCTAGCCTCGCCTCTGGCGGGAAGAATCTACGTCCCTACGTCCTTCGGCCTATCGGTCTCAGGATGACTGATGAAATTGTTCTTAACTATTAGAAAGGAGTTGAAGTGATTAGGATTTTGGCAGTAGGTGATACCGTTGGTAAACCCGGCAGGCAAGCGTGCCTTGAAATCATTCCGCGCTTGTGTCAAGAAGAGCAGATTGATTTTATCATCATTAACGGAGAAAACATTGCGGGCGGTTCAAGCATTACCAAAGAAACCGTTGATGAGTTGTTTCAAGCAGGTGCTGACGTTGTCACAACCGGGGACCATATTTTTAAGAAAAAAGAAGCCAAAGATTTGGTCGAGGCTAACCCGCGTATCTTAAGGCCGCTCAATTACCCGACTGGTACGCCCGGTAAGGGCTCGATTGTCGTTGAATCAAAAAACGGGATTAAAGTTGGTGTGATTAACGTGTTGGGACGTGTTTTTATGAAAGCGGTTGAATGCCCGTTTAAGACCGTTGAAGCGGAATTGAATCGGATAGCCAAAAAAACATCGGTTATCTTGGTGGACGTCCATGCCGAAGCGACTTCAGAAAAAGTGGCGTTAGGCTGGTTTTTAGACGGAAAGGTTTCAGCTGTTTTTGGGACGCACACACACGTTCAAACCGCCGATGAAACAATTCTACCGATGGGCACCGCTTACATCACAGAATTGGGCATGTGCGGTCCTTATGATTCCGTCATTGGCAGAAAAAAAGACGTGGTCATCCGGCACTTTTTAAGTCCTTTGCACGCTTACTTGGATGTGGCAACGGATGATGCGCGCATTTCTGGTGCTATCTTTGATATTGATGAAAAGACAGGCCGCGCTTTGGCGGTTAAACGAATTCACGAAAAGTTGAAAGTCGAATCATGCCTCAAAAAGAATTAATTCAAACGCTTGATACAAGCCAAAAACGCATTTACAAAGTCAGCGAACTGACCCGGGAAATCCGTTTGCTATTGGAAGATCGATTCACGGCAATCTGGATTGAAGGTGAAGTCTCTAATTTTAAACATCATTCTTCCGGCCACATGTATTTTACTTTGAAAGATGCCAATGCGCAGCTCGCGTGTGTCTTTTTCAAAGGATACAATCAATTTCTCAAGTTTCAGGTAGAGGACGGTATGAAGTTGGTTGCTTTTGGGCGCATTTCAGTTTATGACGCACGCGGTAATTATCAACTCTATGTTGAGCGGTTAGATCCCAAAGGGGTGGGGGCGTTGCAATTGGCTTTTTTGCAGCTCAAAGAAAAATTAGAAAGAGAAGGTCTTTTTGATGAGGGTATAAAAAAAGAAATTCCGGCTTACCCAAAAAGCATCGGTATTATCACATCGCCAACAGGCGCTGCTATTCAAGACATGCTGAAAGTTTTTAAGCGAGCTAAACACGGTCCGCATGTTTATCTCATGGCGGTGCGTGTGCAAGGTGAAGGGGCCGGAGATGACATTGCACGTGCGATTGATCTTTTTCAGTCTATGCAAGGCATCGAACTTTTGATTGTCGGAAGAGGCGGCGGCAGCCTGGAAGATTTATGGGCTTTTAATGAGGAAATAGTGGCGCGCGCGATCCATCGCTCGGCAATACCTGTTATCTCCGCAGTTGGACATGAAATTGATTGGACCATTAGTGATCTGGCGGCTGATTTAAGAGCTCACACACCGACGGCTGCTGCTGAACTGGTGATACGTTCGTGGGAAGAATTGGAGACTTTTCTTTTGGACCGCGAAGATCGTTTGAAACATGCGATGCGGGTGATGTTAGGCGAAAAAAAAGAACAACTCCGGAATTTACAGGACAGTCATGCGTTCAAACAACCGATGACTGCTATTCGAAACATTGCTCAACGGGTAGATGAATATGTCAGACAAATGGAAAATTACGGTATGCAATTGGTCCGGAATAAAAAAGACGGTTTTCGGTCTTTGGCTGCGCAGCTTGAAGCGTTAAGTCCGTTGGCCGTTTTAAATCGCGGATTCAGCATGACGCTCAATCAGAAAGGCAATCTGATTCGCCGAGCAGCACAAGCCAAAACAGAAGAGATAATACAGACACGTTTTTCGGACGGTTGGATCAAGTCAAAAGTGACACAAGTGACCAAGAAGGAGATTGGTGATGACGGAGGAAATTAAATTTGAAAAGGCAGTAGCCAACCTGGAGAAAATTGTAGAAGAGTTAGAAAGTGGAGAGCTTGACCTTGATCAAGCGCTGAAGCGTTACGAAGAAGGTGTGAAGTTATCGCGCGCTTGCACTAAAAAATTAGCCGAAGCCGAGAAGAAAATAGAAATTCTCAACCAAACACTCAACAGCTTAGATGAAGAAGGTAATATCAAACCAAAGAAATCAAAGAAAAAATCGTCCAAAAGCAGTGAAACAAGCGCTGACGATTTAGATTTATTGGCATAATGATGACAGAAATCCTGGTATCCTACCTAAAAGAAAAAAGTAAAGTGATCGAAAAAGCCCTGGATGCTTATCTGCCAAGCATTGAAGAAGTACCGCCTATGATTCATGAAGCGATGCGGTATACCGTCTTAAACGGAGGGAAACGTATTCGGCCCGTTCTGACGTTGGCTGTGTGTGATATGTTCGGCGGCCAAGAAAAAGATGCTTTGGCGGCGGCGTGCGCGATTGAACTCATCCACACTTACTCGCTGATACATGATGATTTACCTTGTATGGATAATGCCGATACCAGGCGCGGCAAAGAATCATGTCACCAAAAATATGGTGAAGCGGCCGCTTTATTGACAGGCGATGCGTTACTGACCCATGCTTTCCAAATTCTGGCCTCTCTTGATGAGCAGGCGATGAGTCTGCGTCTTGTTCGCGAACTCGCGCAAGCCGCCGGTACACGCGGTATGATTGGCGGGCAGGTGCTTGATATGCAATTAAATAAGACCGATCAAGATCTCGCCAAGTTAGATGATATGAATCAACGCAAAACAGGCGCTTTGATTCAAATGAGTTGTTTGGCTGGTGCGATCACGGCACATGCCGGTTTTGACGAAGAAGAACGCATTAGCTCTTTTGGACGTCATTTGGGATTTGCCTTCCAAATCGTCGATGATATAATAGATGGCGATGGCTATCTACGCTTCATGAGCGCAAAGCAAGCAAAACAGAAAGCGGAGGCGCTTATTAAGCAAGCAAAGGAGGAGATCAGCTGTTTTCAGGCAAAAAATGAGAAACTTTGCCTGCTGGCGGATGCGGTTCTAAACCGGACAGCCTAGCTGATCTAGCAAGCCAAATATTCATGTATTCATATATTTCAAAAATTGATTCCCCAGAAGACCTCAAGAAAATCCCTTTAGCTGATTTACCTAAAGTTGCTCAGGAATACAGAGATTTTCTGATTCAAAGTGTTTCAAAAACAGGCGGTCATTTGGGCGCTTCGTTAGGTGCGCTTGAGCTTAACATTGCACTTCACTACGTTCTGCAATCTCCTCAAGATAAAATTTGCTGGGATGTGGGTCATCAGGCTTATGTGCACAAATTGATTACCGGCAGGCGTGATCAATTTTTAACGCTTCGCCAAGAGCGCGGTATCAGTGGTTTCCCGAGTCCTTTTGAAAATCCCCACGATCAATTCATCGTCGGTCACGCTTGTACCGGCGTTTCGCAAGCGTACGGGCTTGCCGTGGCTCGTGATCTAAAAGGCGGCCATGAAAACATTGTAGCGGTGGTAGGTGATGGGGCGCTGACAGGCGGGTTGTCATATGAAGCACTCAATAACGTGGGGCACTCCGAAACGCGCATGATGATTGTCCTGAATGATAATGAATGGTCTATTTCTAAGAACGTCGGCGCCATCAGCAAGTATCTCAATAAAGTGATTACCAATCCCATCTATAATCGAATTCGCACACAAGTTGAAAAAGGGCTTAGAAAATTTCCTCGTTTACGGCAACTCTCGAATTATGCCCTTGATTCATTTAAACACTTATTCGTACCCGGGATGCTTTTTGAAGAACTGGGATTACGTTATTTTGGTCCTGTGGATGGTCATGATGTCGTGGCATTGGTCGAAATGATTCGTAAAATAGTACCGCTGGATGAACCGACGCTCCTTCACATTGTGACTAAAAAAGGCATGGGCTGTGAATTTGCGGATAAAGATCCGGAACGTTTGCACGGTGTCACGCCATTTGACACCAAAACGGGGCAAAAGATTAAAAGTTCTGTCGAGGCCAAAGAAAAGCCGTCCATGACTTACACGCAAGCATTTACCAATGCCATTTTAGAAGTGGCGCGCGAACACCAAGACGTGGTGGCCATCACCGCTGCCATGCCTTCGGGAACAGGGCTTTCAAAGTTTGCTTCAGAATTTCCGGAACGTTTTTTTGACGTCGGTATCGCCGAACAGCATGCAGTTACTTTTGCCGGCGCTTTGGCAAAAGGAGGATTAAAACCTGTTTGCGCCATTTATTCGACCTTCCTTCAGCGTTCGCATGATCAGTTAATCCATGATGTGGCGCTGCAGCGATTGAATGTCACGCTTTGTCTAGACCGCGCAGGCTTGGTAGGGGCGGATGGCGCGACGCATAACGGCGTTTTTGATATTAGCTATTTAGGCCATATCCCCAGGGCGGTGATTGCAGCGCCGGTCAATGATGCTGAAATGAAACGGATGATCGAATTGGGCATTGTCTACCCTCATTTATTTGCTTTGCGTTATCCGCGATCAAGCGTGCCGGAAAGTTTAAGAAAAGAGTGCGGTGATTTCAAAATAGGGGAATCTGAACTTCTGCGCGAAGGTCACGATGTCGGTATTTTGGCCTTGGGCAGCATGGTTTTGCCTAGCTTGGAGGCGGCCGAACGTCTTCAGCAAGAAGGCATTTCAGCAGCTGTTTATAACATGCGATTTGCCAAACCGCTTGATGAGAATGTTTTGGTGCAAGCGGCTTCTAAATTTAAATTGATTGTCACCACTGAAGAACATGTGTTATGCGGGGGTTTCGGATCCAAGGTGTTGGAGTTTTATGAAGAACGCGGTTTGACAAACCTTCGCATTCGCCGCATCGCGTTGCCGAATGAGTTTATCGAACAAGGTTCTCGAGACGGTTTGTTTGACCATTACGGGTTGTCACCCGAACGGATCACGCAAACCATTTTAAATACACTCCGGATGTCTGATGTCAAAGAAGGTTTTCCTCTCCACACATGAATTCGCATTTCAAAAAAATAGGCATTATTACGACCTTCTCAAAGAAACCAGCGGTCGAATCCTGCAGACAAAACTTGCGTGTTTGGCTTGAAAAACGGGACATCCAGATTCTGGACGGGACGGAATTGTCGGTTGAAAAAGTGATTAGCGAGGCCGATTTGATTGTGTCCTTGGGCGGGGACGGGGCTATTTTGCGTTTGGCTGGTAAAATGATTGACCGTTTGGTGCCGGTTTTGGGTGTGAATTTGGGCAGTTTGGGATTTCTCACCGAAGTAAAAGTAGATGAATTTCTTGATGAATTGAAATCCATTTTGCTGGGCCGATATGAAATTGAAGAACGTTTAATGTTGAGTTGTGCCGCCAAAAGCAGTCAAGGCGGGCAGCCTCGACGTTTTCAAGCATTAAATGATCTGGTGATCAATCGAGAAGGCTTAACACGTTATATGCAGGTGGAATTTAAATTAAACAACGAGACGGTGACGCGCTTTTCGGGAGACGGATTGATTGTTGCGACACCCACCGGTTCAACGGCTTATTCTTTATCGGCCGGGGGACCCATTGTTCATCCTGAACTGGATGACATCATTGTAACCCCAATTTGTCCGCATGCATCAGCGCTTCGGTCCGTGTTAGTCCCTGCCGATAAAAAGATAGAAATTAAGATCGAATGCGATCAAGAGCAGGACAAGGCACTTTTAACGGCGGACGGGCAGGATAATTTGGAAATCGATAAACATTATACGATTGAAATTACAGCCGCGCAAAATAAGTTTCCCTTGATTAAGAGTTCAAAACGAAGTTATTTTGGTACGCTTCGCGAAAAATTCAAATTTCCAATTTAATGAATCCTAAAGCATAGGAGTGGTAATGGCAAAGTTATTGGTAGTCGATGATGAAGTTGATGTTTGTTCCGAATTAGCCGAACTCTTGGAAGAAGATGACCATCTGGTTCATTGCGCTGAAAATGCCGTCGAGGCGTTCGAAAAAGTAAAGACAAACGAATATGACGTCATTTTCCTGGACGTTTTAATGCCCAAAATTGAAGGCTCGGAAGCCCTGATCGAAATTAAGAAAGTGACAGATACGCCTGTCGTTGTCATGTCAGCTTATATGGGAGAAGATGTTCAGAAGCAGGTCTTGAACGCGGGTGCTTATTTGTGTTTAAAAAAACCGTTTAAGATCAAAGAAATCAAAGATATCTTAACCCAAGTGGTCCAAGAGAAAAAGAAATCGAAATCATAAGACCTGCATCATTCGATTAAAATTTTCACGCCCTAAATTGACTTTCCAGTGTTGCGATGGCTGATAACATAGTGGTACGTTTTGCTCCTTCACCGACAGGCCCCCTCCATATCGGCGGTGTCCGTACAGCCCTCTTTAATTTTCTTTTCGCGCGAAAAAATCATGGGCAATTTATTTTACGTATCGAAGATACCGATCACGAGCGTTCTGAAACAAAGTTTGAGGAAGAAATTAAACAGTCAATGAAGTGGCTGGGACTTGAATGGGACAGTCACATCATCCGTCAGAGTGAACGCCTAGATTTATATCAGCGCTTTTCCCGGGAATTGCTTGCCAAGGAATTGGCTTACGAATGGGAGGGTGCGGTTAAATTAAAGGTACCGCGTGAGCCGCTTCATTTTTTTGATTTGGTGCACGGCCGTGTTGATTTTGACGGACAAGCGATTGATGATTTTGTGATCATGAAATCCAATCAGTATCCCACCTATCATTTTGCATCGGTCGTGGATGATCACGAACAGGGCGTTACCCATGTGATTCGCGGCGATGATCATTTGCCCAATACCCCGAAACACTTAATGTTGTATCAGGCGTTAGGCTGGTCAGCCCCCAAATTTGCCCATTTGCCTTTGGTTTTAGGCCAAGACGGCGCTCCTTTATCCAAACGGCATGGACACGTCAGTTTAACCGACTACCGCGAAAAAGGCTTTTTGCCGGATGGTCTTTTAAATTACCTGGCATTACTCGGATGGTCGCCGGGTGGAAATCAAGAGTTTCTAACGCGGGAGCAATTGATCGATCATTTTTCTATTAAACGCATTAATAAAACCAATGCTACATTTGACCCCGAAAAATTGAGATGGCTAAATGGAGAGCATCTGAAACGGCTGAATGACGCAGTCTATCTGCGGGAAGGTATGGCCTATCTGGGGGTGTATGCCAAAGAAGCAGTGAATGCATTGTCAAAAGAGAGTTTAGAAGATGTGTTGCTCCTTTTTAAATCACGGATTAAAATCTGGGGAGATCTTATGTGGCAAGCTAGTTTTTTCTGGAAAGAAAAAGTAGACTTTGATCCTGAAGCAGTGACGGCACATTTGCAAAAGCAGCCTGGGACCAAAGATAAATTAACGACACTCAAGGAACGATGGGCTTCTTTAAAAACATTTCATGATGAAAAAGAGGTTGAAGTGCTTTTAAGAGAAGCTGCCGGCCATCTGCGGATTGAGGCACGCGACTTAATTCATCCTGCGCGGGTTGCTTTGACAGGCAGGTCCGTTAGCCCCAGCCTTTTTGCTGTGGCCAGGTTGCTTGGAAAAGAAAAAGTGTTTAATCGTATAGAATCTGCTATCAAGCTAGCATCATGAAAGGATGTTCCGTCATGAGATCCAAACTTCTTCGATTTTTGATTTATTCAATGATCGTGATCGGTTGTGCGCAATTATGCTGGGCAGCTGAGAAAGCCGCTGCGCCGTATGAAATAGGGCGCGGCAAGGTGCTTCGTTACTATGAAGAACGGTCAGGAGACTGGGCTTCTTATGTTTTATTGAAAGATCCGCTTGGGAAAGAGCAAAAATATTATGTTAATGCTGTTCTTACCCTTGTGAAACGCGGACCTGAAGTGCAGAAAATTGGTGATGTAACTGGCGGAGACAATATTGTTGTGCTTTATCGTATGGAAGGGAAAAAGCCACTGGCTTCAATGATACAGATAGAAGATTTAGCACACTCCATGCCTTAGGCGTGTTCCAGATAAGGTGACTTGAAAACATTCCCGAAGTCGCTAGAATGGTGGCTTATTTATTGGGGGATGGTGTAACTGGCAACACGTCTGGCTCTGGACCAGAAGACTCTAGGTTCGACCCCTAGTCCCCCAGTACTGACTTTCATTAAAATTATAAGATAAATTGGATATGGGAGTTAGTACAGTCCCAGCGCTTTTATTGAGGTGTCGTTTTCGTTTCAGAGTGGCACTGGGGCAGTACTGACTTTCGTTAAGAATATAAAATAAATTTAATGAAACTCAGGTGAAGACACGTCAGCTTGATGTGCCGGTGCCGCAAGGCTTGCAGGTTTTTCGACTAGACTGAAAGTTCTTTTCTTGATTAATTGTTTTATTAAGCGCGGGTGGTGAAATTGGCAGACACGCCAGCTTGAGGGGCTGGTTCCGCAAGGAGTGCAGGTTCAAATCCTGTCCCGCGCATTCTGCTTCGCTCAAGTATTTTCATATCTTGAGCTTCGCAGCAATGTTTCCCGAAGCAGAATGCTGCTACGAAGCCATGCTGTTAAAGACATGGCGAAGTAGAGCATGTTCAGTAACTATCATATGAACATCATGAAAAATAAAATCGAAAGTGAAACTAAAATGAATACACAAATCTTTCGTGAGTACGACATCCGGGGTGTCGCTGATAGGGACTTGACGAGCTCAACCGTCGAATTAATAGGGAAGGCCTACGGGACTTTCCTGAAACGTCAGAAGAAAACAGTTATTTCTTTATCCAGAGATTGCCGTGTCAGTTCACCGCGTATTCACGAAGCTTTTCTGAAGGGCGTTCTTTCAACCGGTGTGAATGTTTATGACATCGGTCTGACGACCACCCCTTGTCTTTATTTTTCGATTTTTCACCTCAAAACACAAGGTGGTGTCATGATCACCGGTTCTCATAATCCGCCTGACCAAAATGGTCTCAAGATGTGTATTGATACGGCCAGTTTGTTTGGATCACAAATTCAGGAACTAAAAGGGTTAATCGAGAAATCAGACTTTGAAACAGGCCAAGGGAAAGTCACTGAAAAACCAGTCCTTAAAATCTACACGGATTACATTAAAGGCCTGTTTAAATCTCAAAACCGGCTCAAAGTGGTTGTGGATTGCGGTAATGGCATGACTGGAATGATTGCGCCCGAAGTTTTTAAATCCTTTGGCCATGAGGTGATTGAGCTTTACACAAAAGTGGACGGTACTTTCCCGAATCACCCGGCAGATCCGAGCGAACCTAAGAATTTAAAAGAATTGATTGAACAAGTGAAAGTCACCAAAGCGCACGTCGGACTTGCTTTTGACGGAGATGGTGATCGGGTGGGCGTGGTAGATCATGAGGGGAACATCATTCCCGGCGATATTTTGCTGATTCTTTATTCCCGTGCCATTTTAGCAAAGAAAAAAGGCGGCACTTTTATTGCCGATGTGAAGTGTTCTAATTTGTTGTTTCAAGATATTGAAACCCACGGTGGCCGTGCTATCATGTGGAAAACCGGCCATTCCTTGATTAAAGCAAAAATGAAAGAAGAAAAGGCTGTTTTGGCAGGCGAGATGAGCGGCCATATGTTTTTCGCCGACCGATGGTTTGGTTTTGACAGCGGCATTTACGGCGCTTGCCGTGTTTTGGAAATTCTAGACGAAACTCAAAAAACCATTCCATCACTTCTAAGCGGTGTTCCCAAAACCGTTGCCACACCCGAAATCCGGGTGTCTTGCCCCGATGATAAAAAGTTCAACATAGTCAGGCGTGTTGTAGAATCATTCAAAACCGAAAAGTATCAGGTGGTGGACATTGATGGGGTGCGCGTTGAATTTAAAGACGGTTGGGGTCTTTTACGTGCGTCCAATACACAACCCGTTTTGGTGATGCGCTTTGAAGCGCAAAACGAGAAGAGGTTGAATGAAATTCGTCAGCTCATTGAAGCAAAAGTGAAGGAGTTTTCTAAATAAATTTATGAAATGGGCCATCGTGATGGCAGGAGGGCAAGGCAAACGCTTGTGGCCCTTAAGTCGCCAAAATAACCCCAAACAGTTTTTAACTCTTTTTGGCGGGAAATCTTTAATCGAACACACCATTGACCGCATCAAACCCATTGTACCGGCTCACCGGATCTGGGTCATCACACATCAAGATTATGTTGCGCGTACGCGCAAACTCTTAAAATCAGTGCCCGCAGCTCAAATCATCGGAGAGCCGGAAGCCAGAAATACAGCAGCGACCATCGGATTAGGTGTTTACTTAATTCAAAAACGGGATCCAAATGCAGTCGTAACCGTTTTTCCGGCGGACCATATTATTTTAAATAAACGGTTATTTGCTCAAGCAGTTTTAAAAGCCATGAAACGCGCCGCACACGGTGTTAGTCATGTCTTGTTTGGAGTCGTACCGACATATCCGGCAACCGCTTATGGCTATATTGAACGCACCTCTAAACAAACTGCTCGACAGGTTTTTCAGGTGAGTCGATTTATTGAGAAGCCTCATCTCAAGAAAGCAAAGCAGCTTTTTCAAAATAAGAAAATGTATTGGCAAGCAGGTATTTTTACGTTTCACATTAATACATTTATCACATCACTCCAAAAAACACTTCCCCGACATGCTCGGCAGATTCAGCAAATCACCGCGCATTGGCCAAAAGGCAAAGCTTCTAAAATGCCCAAGGCGCACTTGTTCAAACAACTTAGCAATATTTCGGTGGATTTTGGCGTGATGGAAAAGAGCCGTAACATTGAAATGATTCCTGCCCGTTTTGATTGGAACGATGTGGGCAGCTGGAATGCCCTGTCGTCTGTGTGGCAGCGTGATCAAAACGGAAATGCCGTACACGGTTCCGCGGTTTTCTTAGAGGCTAAACATAATCTGGTACGGTCCTCTCAACGGTTAACTTGTTTGCTCGGGGTCAATGATTTGATTGTCATTGATACGGATGATTCCGTTTTGATTACAACCAAACATCATGCCGAACAGGTGAAACAGCTTACCGATACCTTGAAGCTGAAAATCTGACTGCGGCGCTTATCGATATCAAATAAACCATATGACAATGCAATCCTTTTTCACACCTGATTTTTATCATGCTGCCCTCTTGGGATTTATTCAGGGTTTAACGGAGTTTTTTCCAATTTCCAGTTCCGGTCACTTGGTGTTGTGTCAGCGCGCTTTTGGTTTACAAGAGCCCGAAGTACTTTTCAATATTTTATTGCATCTCGGAACACTGGGTGCTGTGGTAGTTTATTTTTGGAAGGAGCTGCTTATTTTGCTTGATCAAACCCTTAAGGGTTTGAAAGCGTTGACCCAGAAAATCACCTGGCCTGAATGCCTTCAAACTTATCCAGGATTCGAGGAATTTGTTTATCTTTGCGTTGCGATGGTTCCCACGGTTGCCATGGGGCTTTTGCTGAATGATTTCTTTGAATCCATGTTTGGATCTGAGAAAGGTGTTTTATTTGCCTTACTCCTCACAGGTATTATTTTATGGTCAACCAAATGGATCAAAAGGGGTACAGCAAATCAACCGTTAAACTACCGAATTGCATTCTTGATCGGTTTGGCGCAAGGCTGTGCCATTATGCCCGGTTTATCGCGCTCGGGCGTGACCATTGTGGCGGCGCTTTGGTGCGGTTTAAGTGCTCAAAAAGCCATTAAATTCTCTTTTTTCTTATCCGTCCTCAGTATTTTAGCAGCGAGCGCATACGAACTGCTGCATGCCGTCGCGATTTCCCATTTTCATTGGTGGAGCGTTCTCATAGGGGTTATCGTTTCTTTTCTCACCGGGCTTGCTTCTATTCGGGGGCTGGTATCCATTATTCAGAAATACAAATTGCATTGGTTTGCCGTTTACTGCGTATGCATGAGTATTTTAGGTTTCTTCATTTTGGTTTAATATGTCTGCTCTCCGCACCCAATCAGCCAGAGTCATTCTAAAAGCAGGGAAAGATAAACCCGTGAAGAGTTTTCATCCATGGGTGTTTTCGGGTGCTATTTCGGAAGTGGATGATTTTCATCAGGCGGGTGATTTGGTGCGCGTTTGCGCAAGTGATCAAAGTTTTCTCGGAATTGGTTATTTAAATCCTCAGTCTCAAATTGCTGTTCGGATGCTTACCTTTATTGATGAGCCGATCGATGACGCTTTTTGGGTGCGTCGGCTGAAGGCGGCACTTCTTTTAAGGCAGAATTTTATTTCCTCATCTACCAATGCTTATCGTTGGGTCAATGCGGAAGGAGATGGACTGCCCGGGTTAATGATTGACCGCTATGGTGATTATGCGGTGGTTCAATTCCAAACGCTTGGCATTGAAAAGTGCAGGGATCAAATTTTGAATGCGCTTTCAAACTGTGTGCAAGTTAAAGGTGTTTATGAACGGAATGATTTAACGACGCGCGAACGGGAAGGAATGGAAAAACGTAAAGGTGTGTTACGAGGTGAAGAACCGCCCGATTGTTTAACCATTCAGGAAAATGGTATTGCTTTTGATGTTGATTTAAAGACAGGTCAGAAAACGGGTTTTTTCTTAGATCAGCGCGAAAACCGAGCTTTGGTGGGGGCGATTGCCAAAGGCAAGCAGGTTTTAAATTGTTTTGCCTATTCAGGCGGTTTTTCAGTTTATGCGGCCAAAGGCGGTGCGCATGCCGTTACTTCAGTTGAAATCTCTGAGAAAGCTGCTGACTGGTGTCGAGTCAATTTTGAAAAGCAGGGTTTAAGCCGCTTGTGTCAACATGAAGTGATTGTGCAAGATGCGTTTGATTATCTCAGAGAGAGCAAGCAACCGTTTGATTTTATTATTTTAGATCCGCCTGCTTTTTGTAAACATAAGAACCAGATTCAAGAAGCTGCTAAGGGTTACAAAGATATTAATCTTCACGCCTTCAAACGCCTAAATCCGAACGGTTTACTCTTTACTTCGTCTTGTTCGTCGTTTATCACAGCCGATTTATTTCAAAAGATTGTCTTTGGAGCAGCCAAAGATGCCAAGAGGGAAGTGCAAATCATCAAAGCGACCCATCATGCTATTGATCATCCCATTAGTATTTATCATCCGGAAGGGGAGTACCTGAAGAGTCTTTTGTGCCGCGTGATTTAACCTAAGGCATTCATCTCAAATTAACTGATGGGTCGGGGAAATGCTTCGGCAGGCTCAGCATCTTTCAAAGCATCCTGAGCTTGCCAAAGGACTCCCCCATGGCATTAACTCAATCAATTAAATGGGATCTCCGGTAAGCTCGCCAAAGCCTCCCAAGTCTTCCCAGTTACTTAAGTTTGGGGTCCCAGATTCACGGGTATTCGTATAAGCAAGTTTAAAGCCTTTATTCGCGCCCGCAACAATGTCTGCTTTTGTGATTAAGAGGTCGTAATCTTGTCCGCTGCCACGTTGCTTGTAATAACATTCATAAGTTCCGGCACCTCCCGGAAAACCGCCGCTCCCGCTGCCATGGCAAAGTGTTTTCAAAAGGTCCTGAAGATCTTCAATATTTTGCAAGTTAGTAGGAGTTGCCCAACCCGTCAAACCATTCGGCCACGCGTAATCAGGCGGATATTGGTTTGGGTTCTGGTCCATATAAATATCTTTCATAATTTTATGGATTTGTGAAATGGCGACAGAAAGTGAATCTTTCTGAGCATTTAATTGAGTGCGTTGATAAAAAGGATATGAAAGCAAAATGATAACGCCCGCTATTGCCATGGTCATCATGACATCCGTAGCAGTCCAGCCCCCCATTTTCTTCTTTTTTAATTGACACACTTTTTTCATTGAGGTCGCCTTAACCTTATTCCTTTTCCCTAGCACTTTGCACTTTCGCTGATAAATAATACCTGCTTATACGGTTTTTTTCAAACCGCCCAGCTTAAATGATTACTTTATTTAGCGTCTTAATAAGTCATGCCCTTTAGCGACATCAGAAATTGGTTATGGGAGATTGATGGAAGTCTCATAATACGGATATCGGTCTAAGCATAGGTTGGGACTTTAAAGACCGCTCATCCTGCTCATGTGGTTAGTCCATTCATCGTAAGGCTCGATTGTCCAGTAGGGGTTTGCATGAGTAAAAGCTGAAAGAGCTTTCGCATTACTACCGCCCACTTTTGAACCGTCTTGAGCAACGAAATCGTAGTTTTGGCCGTTTTCTTTTTGCTCGTAGAAACAGGCATAGTTTCCCCGGCCCCCGGGGACATCTTCTTCACGGCATAATTGCCGTAAAACATCTATTAGTTCCTGAACATTCTGAAGATTAGCAGGCGCCGCCCAATCTTCCAAGCGATCAGGCCAAAGGTTGGTAGGCGGATATTCATTCGGATTTTGATCCATGTAAATATCCTGCATAATTTTGTGAATTTGATTCATTGAAATTGCTAGTGCTTGTAAATCCGATGAGATCCTTACTTGTTGGTACATAGGCAGAGAAAGCACCGCCACCAAACTGGCCACAGCAGCCGTGGCAACCAAATCGATGGCTGTCCAACCGCGTTGTCTTGTGTGTCTCTTAAGATGCTTTCTAATCATCATGTTTTTTCCCTTAAAAAGTCATTTGACATTTAATACAATTAAAGATTAGCTGATTCTTAAGCGTTTTACAATGTCAGGCAAACTGCCGTGATTGACTTTCTTAAACGTTTTAGGTAGTATAATCTATTACGTAAACTCTGATCTGAAAACTATTTACGAAAAGTAGAGAAAATAAGTAAAGTAAAAATCTGATGGCCGCCTTAAGAGTATTAAGTGGAACCAGACCGACAAGCCAACTTCATTTAGGTAATTTACTGGGTGCGCTTGATAACTGGAAGAAATACCAAAAAGAAGACGCCTTTTTTATGATTGCCGATTGGCATGCCCTTACCACCGAATACGAATCGCATTTATCGTTAGCTGATCAGGTGTTCGAAGTGGCTTTGGATTATTTAGCAAGCGGTCTGGACCCCAAGAAAGCGACTATCTTTGTGCAGAGCTGGGTACCGCAGCATGCTGAATTAGCTCTCTTACTTTCCATGATTACGCCTTTGTCCTGGTTGGAACGTAATCCGACTTACAAAGATCAAATTCGTGAATTAGCTGATAAAGACATTAAAACGCATGGGTTCTTGGGTTATCCGGTTTTACAAGCAGCTGACATTTTGCTTTACCAAGCGGATGTTGTGCCGGTCGGCGAAGACCAACTGCCTCATTTGGAGTTATGCCGCGAGATTGCGAGACGTTTTAATCATCTCTACCAAAAGAATGTTTTTAAGGAGCCGAAAGCAGTTTTGTCAAAAGTGCCCAAGCTTCCCGGTTTAGATGGCAGGAAAATGAGCAAATCATACGGCAATGCCATTTATTTATCGGATTCGCCCAAAGAAGTTGAACAAAAGGTGATGCAAATGGTGACTGATCCGGCGCGAAAACGCCGCTCAGACAAAGGCCACCCGGAGGTATGTCCGGTTTATACGTATCACCAGATTTTTAATGCAAAAAATGAAACAACGGTTGCCAAAGAATGCAGGGCGGCTGAGCGGGGATGTGTGGAATGTAAACGCGAGATGTGTCAGACGTTGCAAGTGTTTATGACACCCATGTATGAGACTCGTTCTAAATTAAAGAAAAATAAGCAAGAAGTGGTCGATATATTAAAAGCTGGCTCAAAAAAGGCCGCAGCAGTTGCTCAAGAAACGCTTGAGCGGGCAAAGCAAGCAGCCGGAATGTAATATGGATAATTTAGATCAAAATCAACCAGACAATACCCGGGTTCCTCAAGCCTACGATCCGCTTCAAGTCAAAATAGCGGCTTACGAAGGACCGCTTGAGTTATTGCTCGATCTCATTAAGAAAAATGAGATGGACATCTATCACATTGAAATTTCTTTAATTACCAAACAATACCTGGAGCATCTGGCTCAAATGAAAGCGCTTAATTTAGAGATTGCCGGTGAGTTTCTGGTGATGGCAGCCACACTCATCTATATTAAGTCCAAAATGCTGCTTCCGAATGAAACTCTGGAAGATGATGAGGAAGGCACAGATCCAAGAGAAGAGTTGGTGCGGAAACTCTTGGAGTATCAGGCTTTTAAAGAAGCGGCCAAGAGTTTAGAAAGTATGGAATCCGAGCGAAGCAGGATTTTTACGCGTCAGTTATCAGACTATTACTTAAAGAATTTGTCGCCGGAAGACGCGGGTATTGATACCTTTAGTGCCGACCTTTACGATTTATTGCAGGCTTTTCACTCGGTTTTGAGTCAGGTTCCGAAAATCAAGTTTCATGAAGTGTATGAAGAAATTATTTCGATCGAAGAAAAAATTGACTACATTAAACAGCGTTTAAACACCGAGGCCGTTGTTTCTTTTCGGCAGCTGTTTGGCGAAAAGTTTACGCGTAATGAAGTCATTGCGACGTTTCTGGCTTTGCTGGAAATTGTGAGGAGCAAATTTGCACGGGTCAAACAGAGCGAAAGTTTTGGAGAAATCAATATTGAAAGGGTGACATCATCATGAGTCCGGCCAATAAAGAAAAAGAAAAGGCAAAAGAATTAGCCATGAAACAGCTGAGGCAAGAGATTGAAGAAAAACTGGCCGAGCAGTTACCTGCCGAATCCGACGCAGACAGAAGTAAAGAGCCTATGGAGATGAGGGAGCCTGAGACCAGCGATGAGGCCAAGCGGGTCATCGAGGCCATTCTGTTTTCCTCATCCAAACCGCTTGCAATTGTGGAATTTAAGCGTGTCTTGAAAGGTTATAGCGCTTCTCAGATTGAAGGACTGATCCGTGAGCTTCAAGCGGAATATGTCGCCACCGAAAGAAGTTTCCGTATCATTGAGATTGCCAAAGGATTTGAAATTTCAACCGAACCCAAATATGCGCCGTGGATTCTCAAGTTAGAGCTTCAAAAGAAAGCGCGCCAAGCTTCTCAATCCGCGCTGGAGACCTTGGCAATTTTAGCCTATAAGCAGCCAATGACACGCGCTGAAATTGAAGATTTGCGAGGGGTTGATGTGTCAGGCGTTATTTCAACACTTATGGAACGGCAGCTGGTCAAAATTGTGGGCCGTAAAGAGGTGCCGGGGCGCCCCTTTTTGTATGGCACCACCGAAAAGTTTTTGGAACATTTTGGTTTAAAATCCATTCAGGATTTACCGGATATTTCTGAAATCAAGACGTTGATTGAAAATTCAATTAAAAAAGACGACCTTCTGAGGCAAGATCAAACCATTCCGGTTTCGCAGGACGAGTCATCGTCAGCCGAGGGAGAAATGCTTCCCGCATCTGAGGCGAGTGAAAGTGAATCTGTTGAGTCAACTACTGACTCAGAAGAACAGATTGATACAGAGGAAGAAAAACAATCATGAATCTGAATGATATTCGCAAGAAAATTGATGACATTGATAAGAAAATTATCAGTCTCTTGAACGAGCGTGTTCAATTAGCCATTGAAACGGGTAAGCTCAAGAAGGCAAAAGGGGATGAGGTTTACTCGCCTTCCCGTGAAAGTGAAGTTTACCGAAAAATAGACGAGTTAGCTAAAGGCCCGATGCCGACTGATTCGATCAAAGCCATTTATCGGGAAGTCATGTCAGCCGGCCTTTCCCTTGAAAAGCCGCTGTCGGTCGCTTATTTAGGGCCGGAAGCTACTTTTACGCATTTGGCATCGGTTTCCAAGTTTGGTTCCAGCGTCAGTTATGTGCCGTGCGGCAACATCACGGATGTTTTTCAGGAAGTAGACCGTAAACGGGCGGATTATGGCGTGGTACCGGTTGAGAACTCAATTGAAGGTGCTGTCAGTCATTCACTTGATATGCTGATTGATTCGGAACTCAAGATTAATTCTGAAATTCGATTTGAAATTTCACATCACTTAATGGCCAATGTCGGCATGAAGGAAATTAAGCGCATTTATTCGAATCCGCAAGTATTCGGCCAATGCCGTATTTGGCTTGAAACCCATTTACCGAAAGCGGAATTAATTGAAACCGCGAGCACGACAGCCGCCGCCCAAAAGGCCGCTCAAGAAAGCGGTTCGGCAGCGATTGCCTCTAAACTGGCTGCCACGATCTATAATTTAAATGTGTTGGCCGAAGGCATCGAAGATTTGTCGCATAATGTCACGCGCTTCATCGTGATTGGCCGGCAGATTCCGCCGCCTTCCGGTCAAGATAAAACATCTATTTTGGTTTCCATTAAAGACAAAGTAGGGGCTCTGTACGAGATTTTAGATCCCATCAGGAAAAACAAATTGAACATGACCAAAATCGAATCACGGCCTTCCAAGAAAAAAGCCTGGGATTATTTCTTCTTCATCGATCTTGAAGGGCATATCAAAGACCAGAAAGTGAAAAAAACGCTGGACGAAATCGAAGCGCAAGTCCGATACTTGAAAGTACTTGGGTCCTACCCGTCCATTGTTTAAGTATTTCACGTCATGAATCTACCATTCAAAAAACACATTAACGGCATTCATCCCTATGAACCGGGTAAACCGATCGAAGAAGTGGAGCGCGAACTGGGTTTAGCGCGCGTCATCAAACTGGCTTCCAATGAGAATCCTTTGGGATCTTCCAAAAAAGCGCAGCAAGCGGTTCGTCGTGCCATTGACCGCATGCAGCTCTATCCGGACGGCAGCTGTTTTTACCTCAAAGAAAAACTGGCTCAATCGCTGGGGGTGACGGCAGAACAGCTCGTGATTGGCAACGGTTCAAACGAAATTATTGAACTTTTGGCGCGCGGTTTCTTGAGTTCGGGCGATCATGTGGTGACTTCCGAACTTTCGTTTCTAGTATATCCTTTAATTACCAAAGTGTGCGGATCAGAACTTCGGATGGCGCGCATGATAGATTTTCGTTACAGCCTTCCGGCGCTTCTTGAGTTGATTGACGAAAAAACCAAGTTGGTTTTTATTGCGAATCCGAATAATCCGACCGGCACCTATGTCACGCAGAAAGAAGTTGATGCATTTCTAAAACAGGTGCCGCCTCATACCTTGGTTTGTTTTGATGAAGCTTACTTTGATTTTGTAGATGCGAAAGATTTTCCGGATATATTATCGGTCATTAAAAAAGGGCGAGAAAACGTCATGATTCTCCGGACTTTTTCAAAATCTTACGGTCTGGCTGCTTTACGCATTGGTTACGGGATCGGCACGCCCGGTTTGATCGATTATTTGAATAAAGTCAGGCAGCCGTTTAATGTGAATCAATTAGCGCAAGTGGCAGCGACGGCTGCTTTAGGCGATCGGACTTTCTTAATGAAAACCAAGCAAACGATTATCCAAGGACGCACGTTTCTTAAAAAAGCGCTCACTCAAATGGGGATCTCAGGCACACCCAGTCAGGCCAATTTCATCCTCATGGATGTTAAAAAAGACGCCAATCGGGTTTTTCAAGATCTCCTAAAAAAGGGGATCATTGTGCGGAGTATGGCCGCTTATGGTTTGCGTACTTATCTTAGGGTTACCATCGGGACGCCCGTCGAAAATAAAATGTTCATCAAGGCCTTGCAAGAGGTGCTATAATACGCGCCTTGTTTTTTGGAGTTGTGATCCATTTTGGTAAAGGAGAGTTTGATTTATGATCATTGTTTTAAAAACAAATGCAACACCCGAACAAATTAATCACATTTGTGATAAAGTCAAAGAGTTAGGATTAACGCCTCAAGTCTCCAAAGGTGTAGAACGAACCATTATTGGTGTGATTGGGGAAGAAGACAAGCTTCGCGTGAAGCCGCTCTCCACTTTTCCCGGCGTCGATTCTGTTGTTCAAATCCAAAGACCTTTTAAACTCGCGAGCCGTGAATTTAAACCAGAACCCACCATTTTTGATATGGGAAATGGTGTTAAAGTAGGGGGAAAGAAAATTGTCGTGATGGCAGGGCCTTGTTCGGTTGAAAACCTGGATATGTTGGTGAGGATTGCCAAGCGCGTCAAAGCGGCGGGGGCCACTTTTCTTCGCGGCGGTGCTTTCAAACCCAGAACGTCGCCTTACAGTTTTCAAGGATTAGGAGAAGAAGGACTAAAGTATCTGCGTGAAGCAGCCGATCAAACGGGGCTTCTCGTTGTCACGGAAGTCATGGATCCTAGGCAAGTTGAATTGGTATCGCGGTATACGGATATGTTGCAAATTGGTGCGCGCAACATGCAGAACTTTGATTTGCTAAAAGAAGTGGGTGCTACCAAGAAGCCAACGCTTCTCAAACGAGGTCTCAGTTCGACGATTAAAGAATTGCTATTATCCGCAGAATACTTACTTTCAAAAGGAAATTTTAAAGTGATGCTTTGCGAACGTGGTATTCGGACATTTGAAACAGCGACACGAAATACCATCGATATTAATGCCGTTCCGGTTGTTAAGAATGAAACGCATTTACCGGTCCTCATTGATCCTTCGCACGGGACAGGGAAATGGGCTTATGTCGGTTCGATTGCTAAGGCAGCTGTTGCTGCCGGCGCAGATGGGCTGATGATGGAAGTGCATGATAATCCTGAAGAAGCCAAATCTGACGGTGATCAATCATTACTACCTGAACGATTTGACCAACTGATGAAAGAACTGAAGCCAATCGCCCAAGCAGTCGGGCGTGAGATCTAAAGTTTATGCGGTCACAAACTTTTGTGATCGTTGGGTTGGGTTTGCTAGGCGGTTCGCTAGGCGGTGCGCTTCGTGAGAAATTTCCGAAAGCCCGCATCATCGGCGTGAGCCGTTCCAAGATAAAAATTCGTCTCGCCAGACATAAAAAGTGCATCACCTCAGGATTCACGTCTTTTCAGCCTGCTTTGAAAAAAGCCGATATGGTTTTTGTTTGCACACCCGTTGATACAATTATCCCGCTTCTTAAGAAAATAGATCAATATGCGAAACCCGGAACGCCGGTGACAGATGTTGGCAGCACCAAATCCCAAATTCTTCGATCGGTGCAAAAAAGAGGCGCTTTTAAACACATTCACTTTATTGGCTCTCATCCGATGGCCGGTTCTCATTTGACAGGCATTTCTCATGCGGACAGCCATCTTTATGACCACAGCTTTGTTTTTGTTACCAAGCACCCAAAGATGAACTCGAAGGCTTTTAGACAAGTGATCGCTTTATGGAAACGAATTTGCGGCCGAGTTATTATTCTCACGCCAGAACAACACGATAAAATCGTCAGCGAAATTAGTCATCTACCCCATGTCATCGCGTCACTTTTAGCGGAAATTGCCTCAAGCACTTCTTTGAAATATGCCAGTACGGGTTTTAGAGACACCACACGGGTAGCACAGGGGGACTCTGCGCTTTGGCTGCCCATTCTCATGACGAATCGGAACAATTTGGTACGTTTACTCAGCCGGTTTCGAAAGCGTGTTCAAGCGTTGGAGGACTATCTCCGCCGGGGAAACACCGGAAGGCTTTCGGCTTTCCTTAAAAAAGCGGTTAAAAAGAGGCAAAAAATCGCCTTAAAATAAGGTGAAATAACCGCTTTCCAATCTATACCGCCTTTGCTATAATACTGCTCTCTGTTTTACAATCTATATTGTCCTGAAAGGGGATTTACAATCAATGATAACGCACGAAAGTAACGAAAACCAAGCCACATCTTCATTTGCCGATCTTTACGAGGACTCAATCAAAACCTTTATAGAAGGCGAGATCGTCAAAGGGAAAATTCTAGCGATCCGTCGCAACGAAGCTCTCATCGATATTAATTTTAAATCCGAAGGTATTTTAAACCTCGAAGAGTTTTCCGATCCTGCCTCTCTGCATGTGGGAGATGAAATTGATGTGATGTTGGAATCGCTTGAAGGTGAAAACGGCATGGTGGTGTTGTCGAAACGCAAGGCAGATCACCAGAAAATTTGGGATGAATTGCTTAATAATTCCAACGAAGGTAGTTTGGTGGAAGGCCGCATTTTCAAAAAAGTACGCGGCGGTTTCATGGTAGATATCGGCACGGAAGCTTTCTTACCGGCTTCTTTGGTTGATGTGAAGCCCGTCAAGAATTTGGATGCCTTTTTGGGTCAAACATTTAAGTTTATGATTGTGAAGATCAATCATAAGCGTAAAAATGTGGTGGTTTCGCGCAAGGATTTCCTAGAAAAAGAACGCGAAGAAGTGAAATCGAAATTTTTGGGCAATCTTACCGAAAATCAAGTTGTCAAAGGCCGCGTGAAGAATATTACCGATTTTGGCGCCTTCATTGATCTAGGCGGTGTGGATGGGTTGCTTCATATTACCGATATTAGTTGGGGCCGCGTTTCACATCCTTCCGAAATTCTTAGCTTGGGTGATGAAATCCAAGTGGTGGTCATCGGCATCGACCGCGATAACGGCAAAGTTTCGCTTGGTCTCAAACAAATTACAGCAAGCCCATGGGAAAAGGCAGAAGAAAAATATTCGATTGGTAACCGCGTTCAAGGGGTGGTGACCAACGTGCTTCCTTACGGTGCTTTTGTTGAACTTGAAAAAGGGATTGAAGGTTTGATTCATATTAGTGAGTTTTCATGGACCAAACGGATCAATCATCCTTCTGAAGTGGTGAAAACGGGTGATCGTGTTGAAGTGATGATTTTGAGCGTTGATAAAGAATCACGCAAACTTTCGCTCGGCCTTAAACAATTAGAAGACAACCCGTGGGACTCCATCGAAACACGTTTTAAAGTGGGTGATGTGGTTGAAGGGAAAGTCCGCAACATTACCGACTATGGTATTTTTGTGGAATTGGAGCCCGGCATTGATGGGTTGATTCACGCTTCTGATCTATCATGGACTCGTAAGTATGCCTCACCTAACGAAATGGTGAAAAAAGGCGATGCGATTAAAGCAGTTTTGTTAGGCATTGACAAAGAGAGTCATAAAATTGCTTTGGGACACAAACAGCTTTCCGACGATCCTTGGACGGAGCTTTCCAATAGTCTTGTAACGGGAACGCAAACGCAGGGAAAAATCATTAAAATTGTCAATTTTGGTTTATTTGTCGAATTGGATAACGGCCTCGAAGGTCTTATCCATATTTCGGAAATTCCACAAAACTTGGCTGGCACTCTTGAAAAATCATTCAGCGTCGGCAGCACAATTGATGTAGCTGTGCTGAGCGTTGATCATGATGCGCGCAGAATCGCGCTTTCCCTCAGAAATCAGTCGTAAGATTGACCATTATTGTTACATTTAGTTCATTCTTGAGTCAGCGCGTGAGCAGCGTCAGCTTGCTAAGTCAGTTTACAACAAGGGCAAGTCATGAGTGAGCGCAGGCGCGTTGTCATTACCGGTTTAGGCGTCATTGCTTCCAACGGTGTCGGTAAAGATGCTTTTTGGCAGGCAATTTCAAACGGCCGATCCGGTGTCTCTCATATCTCCAGTTTTGACACTTCCAATTTCCCTGTTCACTTTGCCGGCGAAATCAAAGATTTTGATCCCAGTCAGTTTATCGATAAGAAAAATACCAAGCGTATGGACCGTACGTCTCAGTTAGCCGTGGCGTGCGCCAAAATGGCTGTTAAAGATGCCGGGTTTGATCTGTCTTCCAATGGTAAAGATCGCGCCGGTGTGATTATTGGGACGGCCATGGCAGGGCATGGTTATATTCTCAATCAGCATGTCACACTTCGTGATAAAGGCCCCATGCGGATTAGTCCTTATACGGCGTTGGCCTCATTTCCCGATGCTTGTGCCAGCCAAGTTTCCATCGAACTTGGCGTTACCGGCCCCAGTTTTTCCATTTCAACCGCGTGTTCATCGGCTTCAGATGCAGCAAGCTATGCCTGTGAAGCTATTCGTAGCAATGTGGTCGATTTCATGGTGATGGGCGGTGCAGAAGCCTCTATTTACCCTGGTATTTTGGCTGCCTTTTGTGTTGCCCGTGCTTTGTCGCAGCGAAACGACGCGCCCGCAAAAGCAAGCCGGCCCTTTAGTCTTGACCGTGACGGTTTTGTGTTAGGGGAAGGTGCAGGCATTTTCATTTTAGAAGAGTATGAGCATGCCAGACAACGGGGAGCCCGCATTTATGCGGAGGTCTTAGGATGCGGCATGACTTGCGATGCTTATCACATGACAAGTCCAGAACCTTCCGGCAAAGAAGCCGTGAGAGCCATGAAAATGGCGCTTGCGGAAGCAAAAGTGAATTCCAGCGAGATTGATTACATTAATGCGCACGGAACATCCACTGTGCTGAATGACAAAACGGAAACTTCAATTATCAAACAGGTTTTTGGTGAGCGTGCTCATCAAATTCCCGTTAGCGCTACCAAATCGATGATCGGACATCTTATCGGCGCTGCGGGGAGCGTTGAGTTGGTAGCCACTTTGTTGGCCATGGAGAACGATTTACTTCCGCCCACCATTAATTACGAAACGCCGGATCCCGAATGTGATTTGGACTACGTACCGAATGAGGCAAGATCCGTCAAAATTAAAACAGCCATGAAAAATTCTTTTGGATTCGGCGGTAAGAATTCGATTTTGATTGTCCGGAAAGTTTAAAACTCTTCGGCGGGTGTTTCTGAAATTCCTGCCAGTTTAGAAGTTTTCTTTGAGAGCAGCGTCTCTGCCATTTCGCCTTGTCCGGCGCAAATCCCGCGCTTCGATGCCTTAATAAAATCGACCAAATGTTTAATCTCTGCCGAAGCATATTCTGCCTCGATCTTCTCAAGTGCTTGTTTGACATTGAGTCCGGCACGGTAGAGCAGACGATAAGCTTCCTTAATCTCGGTTCTGACCGGTTGCGAAATCCCGGCACGCCTTAAGCCAACCACATTAATGCCTTGAATGACACCCGGCCGGCCTCCGCAAATCATAAACGGAGGAATATCTTTATTAATGGCTGAGAGTGCGCTGACCATTGCCAACTGACCAATGCGCGTGAATTGATGAAAGCCGGTCATGCCTGAAATAAACGCTTGATTTTCCACGATGCAATGACCTGTTAGCGATGCTAAATTGACAAGTGTCACGTGATCGCCAATATGACAGTTGTGTGCCACATGCACGTTAGCCATGAGAAAATTATGGCTACCTAAAACGGTTTGCGACCCTTCCTGGGTACCGCGGTGGAGGGTGACGAATTCACGGATGATATTATAACTGCCAATGACGGTAAAGCTAGGCTGCCCTTTGTAAGCAATATCCTGAGGCGCATGGCCGATACAGGCGCCCATGTGAATCTGATTATGATCTCCTAAGGTGGTACCCCGACAAATATAAGCGTTGGCCATGATTTCATTGTTGGAGCCGATTTTGACGCCGTCTTCAATCACCACATAAGGACCAATGACGTTGTCGTTACCCAGTTCAACTTGTTTACCGATGATGGCACGGTCATGAATCTGATTTGACATGGGTAGGATTGTAACATACCGATTTTTCCCCTCAAAGATTGAAATATCGCGCGGAAATGCTTTTTCAAATTTTCACCTTATTTTAGGTGGTATTTTTTTTAATCTTTTTAAAACTATTATCAATTGTGAATAGGGTTTTATCTATTCACAATAGGTTTCGCGCAAAAGATAGCCATTTGCTGTTGCGGCTGCCTGGATCCGTTGTGATAATTCTAGTACCGCCTGACAATTGATTTGATGGGAAGGCGGCAGGAGTGCTCACTTGAAATTGAAACTTAGCACTGCCGATTTCAAGTGTCAAAGCGCACTAGAAAAAGAAGGAGAGGTTCATATGTATGAGCGAAAAACACGATTTATTAACAATCCAACACGCGATATCAGATTACTTTGAAAAATTTAACTTTGACCTGTCAGTACCGCTTTCACAGAAATTAGTTTGTTCCCTTCCGCGATTATCTGACCCCATTCCAGCCTGCGCCTTATGGGTTGATCAACAAGTGATCTTAGCGTCACCCATGCAAGGTTTTGTCGAACGCGTTATTTATCTAGACCTCTATAAACAGGAAATGAGTTTTTGGCAGCTCGCGGCTCAGAAAACCAATCTTGAGTCCATGAGGCGTGTGAAGGGGGTGTCTACCACATGTTAGAAGGCATGGAGCGCTCTGATGCCTGGTTTGTGCTGCCTCGTGCTTCAGACGATCTTGAAATTACAGATGAGTGTTTTAAAGCTTTTAGCCGAATCCTGATTTTTACGGTTTCAGAGTTTAAAGCAGGGAAGAATGACATATTTCAAAGCATTGACGGTCAAAATGAAACGCTGCTTGATCAAGCTGACTGAGTCGAAGAAGGGCTTTGCCACTTCACTCGACCGATAAAAAAAGGTCCGAGTGACTGCAAGTATTTAGCGGTTTGCTGTGTTTTACGCATCTCCTGCACGACGCGCGAAAGCGGGTATAATTCCTTTCCGATTAATCCGATCACAAAATCGTTATCATTTTGATCAAGTCCATGACAGGCCAGTCTCACGTCGTGCGCAAAATCAGCTTCACCAAATGCAATGCCGATTTTGGCATGCTCGTAGAGAATTTTACTTTGTTCTTCACGGGGTAATAATTCAAACTCAGGTTTGCGCCTCAAAGGATACCAAATCGCCCAAGGCCACTCAGGGTTGAGCGTTGTTCGTTTTGGCTTTTCAATGAGCCAATCTTCCAAATTTTGTTCACGGCCCAACGCATAAGTCCGCCCAAGCATGGTCAATGCCGGTTTTAACTTGCAATCAGCAAAAGGCGGTTTGTTTAAAAGAGGTCTGAGTCGATCAACAAAGACAGCGGGATTTTCATGCATGACTAATAAACCAATTCCGTGCGGATCGTTTACTTCTTCATATAAAACAGAATCAAGACCCAAGGTTTTGATTGATGCAATCAAAGCCGTGCTGTCCAAACAGCCGCTAAAGGCTTGGAACAGGCAAAAGAGACGCCTATTGCTTTTTTGGGGTTCACCTTGTTTAGGCCCGCCCGTTTCACGAATATCGATGGTTTCAGATTGAATAGACGGTTTCATCTGGGGTATTCTAGCATAAAATATTTACAGGTATAAGCTCTTTTCATTCTTTAAGTTAAGGTCAAATAAGCCCGAAAATGAAGGTAAGACCGTATCGAAATCATGCAATCTTAAACGGAAAGGGTGTTATGGATTTCTTCACAGGGTTATCAATTGTATGTCTCATGGTGTGGGCAGCAACGGTGATTATCGCCCAAGGTTCCGTCATGGGGAATACTGGTAAGCGACGCCCCATTTTCTACATTGCTTGGGGTGTGCTCATTGTTGTGTCTTTATGGGCATTAATCGGCCTTAGAATACTAGAACCCTTAATGTTGACACTAGATTGGAAAGAATGGTTGAATACACAATAAAGCAAGTGCTAATCAAAGGGAGCACATGGGTACTTTTATTTTCACGATTGTTCTAGCGTTGACTGTTTTTTTAAGTATTGTTAAAATCGTTAGTTCAGCTTTGAATGAACATGATTGGCAGAAAGCGACTTTTAGGCTTGCTTGGTTGGTTGTAGGAGCACTTCTTCTTTTCTCCCTATTTTCTTTCTTCCGCGTCCAATTTCTTCTGGCATGAATTTATTTTTTTTGAAACATCGCAGCTGGCAAGTTATTTTAGTTATTTTGATGCTGGCGTTAATGGGGGCCACCGTTGGCATCTCGCATCACCGGGCGCTCAGCGGATCAAGCGATTTTGATGTTTATTACTATGCCGGCCGGGCAGCATTAGATTCAAAACCGATTTACACGATTGACCGCCGCGCGGTTAATCAATCAAAAAGCCCTTTTGTTTATCCGCCTTTTTTTGCTTGTTTCATTGCACCTTTCACACTTTTACCCATTGGCATCAGTGCCGGCCTTTGGAATCTCCTCAATTTGTTTTGGTTTGGCTGGTGTTTATTTCTCATCAAACATTTGGTTCATTTGCCGGGTCAGCGCTATCCATCAAAACACAATTTGGGCTGGTATTTATTATTTGGTGCCTTGACGGTTTTCATTCTTTTTGACAACATTGCGATGGCGCAGGTTAATATTTTAGTGTTTTTTCTCGTATTGTTGGGTTTGAACGCCATGGAACAAAACCGATGGGGCAGGGCAGGTTTCTGGATTTTCGCGGCGGCAGCGATTAAATTAATTCCTATTATTTTTTTTGTTTATTTTGCTGTCAAGCGAAAATGGCGAGCGCTCGCAGGAGGCCTGGGGGGATTTTTATTTTGCTTTATTGCTTTCCCTTGTTTATTAGTCGGACCCTCTCAGGCATGGCGGTATCATCATCAATGGTATGAAGAAACATTGAAAGATCAAGCAACGCCGCTAACGTTACCGTTTTATTCGACCCAGCTCAACCCCAGTCATCAAAATCTGCAAGCCGCTTTCTTTCGATGGGTGATTGATTGGGAATTTAGAGAAAGAACGGGCGGTAAACATGGAAAAGAATTTCATTATCGTCCACCGATCCGGTTGAGCGAGCGGCAGGCCAGTTACCTTTCACAAGCGGTTGTTCTCCTGATGTTCTTTTATTACGTTTTTTGCATCATGCGCACACGTGATCAAACGAAAAACAGGCGATTAATGGTCAGTTGTTTGACGCTTATTTCAATGATATTATTAGCCCCGAAAACCAGGAGCCATTTTTTCGTATTCTTACTCTTGCCTTGGGCTGTACTTGTCACTCAGGTTATCTCAGGGTCTCAAAAAAGGAAAGCGCAGTTTATTTTTTTAAGCAGTGCGGCGTTTTATCTCTTACAAGGTTTTTCGTATGCAAAGTTTCTTGGAGTCGGCAGTTTCACAGCCCTTGTTTTATTTTTTTATTTCACAACCCAATTAAATCAACACCATGGTCACGACACAATTTAAAGAATTTTTCAATCGATTGACAGCGCCTGTTGCGCGCTGTTTCGTTCGCCTGGGTGTTAGTCCTAATCTAATCACGCTATCCGGATTGATATTTGGTATTTTAGCCTGTGTGGATTTTGCGCGTTCGCAAAATGTCGTTCGTTTTGTAATTCTGATCACGATTTTTGGTTTGTTTGATATGTTAGATGGTGCCGTGGCACGCGCAGGCGGAAAAGAAACCCGGTTTGGAGCTTATTTGGATGCCATTTGCGACCGTCTTTTGGAAGGTTTCGTGATTCTGGCAGTCGGTGTGGTCACCGGCGAATGGGTGCTGCTTGGATTTTTTTTATTAGGATCGCTCATGGTGAGTTATGCCAAAGCACGGGCTGCGATGGAAGTGTCGGTTTCGAATACTGAATGGCCCGATTTGATGGAAAGAACTGAAAGATGTGTTTTATTTATTTTAGGGCTCTTATTGGCGCATATTTTCCAGGTGCAAATTGCCGGACACAATCTTTTCTATTGGACGCTGATGATTGCGAACGGACTCGTTTTTTTAACCTTACTACAGCGGATCAAACGTGCGAAAACATTGATTGATTTAAGGAGTTGAAAGCTTTTTCCCTTGATTGACGTGTTTACCGGCCCTTGTTAGAATGCTTCATTAAATCATGAATCCTAAAGACCAGCTTGAGATTTTCAAAAGAGACACCATCGATTTAATTGCCGAAGAAGATTTGCTTCGTAAATTAAAAAAGGGAAAGCCGCTTCGGATTAAATACGGCGCTGATCCTTCCGCTCCAGACCTGCATCTGGGGCATACGGTACCCTTGCGTAAATTAAAAGCACTCCAAGAGTTAGGCCATACCATCATTTTCCTAATCGGCGATTTTACAGCTCGGATCGGCGATCCTTCTTTCCGTTCAGAGACGCGTAAGGTGTTAAGCGAAGCAGAGGTAAAGAAAAATTCAGAAACCTATCAGAAGCAAGTATTTAGAATTCTCGACAAAGCAAAGAATGTTGAGGTGGTTTATAATTCGACCTGGCTAAACCAATTAAAACCCAGCCAATTTCTTGAACTGACGGGCAAATATACCGTCGCACGTATTTTAGAACGGGATGATTTTAAAAAACGGTATGAACAAAAACAACCCATCACCATTTTAGAGTTTCTTTATCCTTTATTGCAGGGGTATGATTCTGTGGCTCTTCAGTCTGATGTTGAACTGGGCGGAACGGATCAAAAGTTCAATCTTTTGGTGGGCCGCGAACTTCAGCGTGATTATGGTCAAGAGCCTCAAGTTGTAATGACCATGCCGATTATCGAAGGTCTGGATGGCAAACAAAAAATGTCAAAATCGCTCGGCAATCACATTGCCTTGCAGGATGCGCCTGATCAGATGTTCGGAAAAGTGATGTCGATTTCCGACCAGTTGATTGTTCGTTATCTTCGTTATCTGACTTCAGTGAAAGAGGGAGAATTGGCGCAGATTGAACAGGATTTAAAAAATGCCGCCGTTAATCCCCGCGATGTGAAAGCAAGACTTGCCAAAACAATTGTGAGTTCTTATTACGATGATGTGGCTGCTCAAAAGAGTTCGGAGCAATTTGACCGTGTTTTTAAAAAGAAAGAGCTGCCGGATGAAATACCCAACCGAGCCATCCCAAAGTCAAAATTGGAAAATGGTGAAATAGCCATCACATCGCTTCTGGTGGAAGCAGGGCTGGCTTCCAGCAAAGGTGAGGCACGTCGTTTGGTCGAACAGGGCGGCGTCAAAGTAGACCAAAAAAAGATTGAAGCAGCCAATGCCTTTATTTCGCTGAAACAACCGGTGATTGTCCAATGCGGGAAACGAAAGTTTGCGCGGGTTCAATCTTCCTCTGAACGATGATACAAGTTAAGCATCTCAGCAAGTCATTTTCCAAAATCCGTGCCGTTCAAGATATATCTTTCGATGTCAAGCCCGGAGAAATTTTGGGGTTGTTAGGCCCTAACGGCGCCGGCAAAACGACTACCATGCGCATGCTGGCCGGTTTTTTTCCGCCCAGCGCCGGCCACGTTTTGGTAGATGAAAAAGATCTGCACGAATCTCCCGTTACCATCCGCCGACGAATTGGTTACCTCCCCGAAAATGTACCGCTTTACCGAGACTTGGTCACGATCGACTTCTTAAATTATGTTGCTACTTTGAAAGGTGTATCAAGAAGAGAAAGAAAAAAATGTCTTGGGGACGTGATTGAACAGTGCGGGTTAGGCAGTGTGCGTGAACGGATTATCGGAAAATTATCGAAAGGTTACAGGCAACGCATCGGACTGGCCCAGGCTTTGATCGGGAATCCGTCTCTTTTAATTTTAGACGAACCTACCAGCGGTTTAGACCCTAAACAGATCATTGAAATCAGACAATTGATTAAGACTTTATCTGCCAACCGCACCGTTATTCTCTCAACGCATATTTTGCCGGAAGTTAGCATGATCTGTTCTCGTGTTCTTATTATTCATGAGGGAAGTGTCATTGCGAGCGGAACGCCTGGTGAACTTGAGCAGCAGCTTAGGCATTCCAGCGAACTGGCGGTCCAAGTGAGGGGAACGGCTGAGGGTTTTGAGCAAAGTGTACGGCAAGTGCCCGGCATTTTGGCTATCCGAATCGAATCCAGCAAAGGTCAAGAATATGATTATCGGATCATTTACAAGAAAAATCAGGATGTGAGACCTCTTGTTTCCCGCTCTGTGGTGGCGTCTGGTCTTGAGTTGTTGGGCATGCAGCAAGTGTCTATGACGCTTGAAGATATTTTTCTGAGAATTGTGGTTCAGGAAGAAGCAGACATGAAGGCGGACGTATGAACGCCCTCATCGCTATTTTGAGGAAAGAAATCAATTCTACCTTTCATGTTTTCTCTATTTATTTAATTTTAGGATTTTTTGCGCTTATCTCAGGGTTTTTCTTTTTTGCTAATTTGGTTGATTTTCATGCCGTATCGAATCAATTTCTCGACCATTCCAGTGACATGGTCAGTCTACCCATGAATTTTACACAAGCCGTCATCACGCCTTTCTTTATGAATCTCTCATTGATTCTGCTTCTGATGATTCCGCTGATTACCATGAAATCTTTTTCAGAAGAGAGAAAATTAGGAACTTTTGAGTTGTTGCTGACTTATCCTGTGTCCGATTTTCAGATTGTAGCGGCAAAGTTTTTAAATTTAGCCATCATCTTATGCTTGATGTTGTTGCCCCCGGGTATTTTGTTTACCGTTTTCTTTCATGTGAAAGGCGGTGTCGATGTTGCCGTCTTTTTGGTGGCCTACGTGGGTGTATTTTTATTTGGTTTTATGATGATTAGTTTAGGCATGCTCATGTCGTCTTTGACGGATAGCCAAGTGGTGAGTGCCGTAGCAACCTTTCTCATTTTAATGGTTTTTTGGGTGATCGGATGGATCAGTGATTGGATTCACCCCGGTCTATCGCGTTGGATCAAGGAACTGTGGGTAGTAGAAAACATGCGTGATCTAACACGCGGTGTTTTAGATACAAAGCATATCGCATTTTTTGTGGTGACGACTTGCTTTTTCTTTTTTATGACGATCGTTTCTCTGGAATCAAGAACCTGGAAGAAATAAATGAAGATTCGTTCTATCCTGTCTAATCTGCACGCGGTCTTGCTTTTACTGCTTGCTTTTGCCATTGCCGCGCTGGTCTATTTGATTGCGTCTCATTATGAATGGCGTATTGATTTGACAAAAGAAGAAGT
Organism: Candidatus Abzuiibacterium crystallinum; assembly: GCA_002787155.1. Lineage (GTDB taxonomy): Bacteria > Omnitrophota > Omnitrophia > Omnitrophales > Abzuiibacteriaceae > Abzuiibacterium > Abzuiibacterium crystallinum. The sequence continues at coordinate 33,013 of PCVY01000043.1, forward strand.
TAATTCTTTATCCAGGGAAACGAAACAAATTTTGTCGGAATTTGGAAAAGATCCAATCGAAATTCATGCCTTTTATCCGCATGACCATCCGTTTCGTCATCATGTGGAAGATCTTTTAGAGGAATACCGCTATCTAGATGCTAATGTAAAACTTTTTTTCCATGACCCGGACCGTGAGCCCAGCGTTTCGAGACGGTTGATGATCGATAATTACGGCATCATTGTTATCATGGCCAGAGGACGTGAAGCTCGTACGGAATTGGCAACCGAGCAAGCAGTGACAAACGCTTTGGCTAAGATTTTGAGCAGCAATGCCAAGCATATTTATTATGTCACTGGGCATACGGAGCCGAATCTGAAAAGGGAAGATGGAACGGGTTATAGAGGTTTGTTAACACGTTTGGAAGGTGAACGTTATCAAGTCCACGAAATAAATTTGCTACAAAATGGGATTCCAGCCGGGGCAGACCTGGTGATGATGAGCGGCCCGCATGTGGATTTAACGGATGAAGAATTGGCAGTTCTGACACAATATTTTAATCATGGGGGCAAAATTATTTTGGCAGTTGATCCGGTTCAGCCGGGGGAAGGCACTCATCTAAAAAAATATTTGTCCGGTTTTGGTGTTGATCTGGGAGAAGACGTGATTGTTGATCATCTGAGCAAAGAAGTGGGGGCGGATTATTTGGTAGCCATGCTGACAGAGTTTACCCATCATCCGGCGCTTAAGAATTTTCAAGCAGCAGTTTTTCTGCCCGTGGCGCGTTCCATCCGCGCAGCCAGAGAAGTACCGCCGGATTTAGTCGTCACACAACTGGCCACAACCAGTTTGGGCAGCTGGGCAGAAACGGACTTAGCAGATTTGGAAAATGGAGAAGTGAATTACGATGAAGGGATTGACTTACCCGGCCCGGTTTCGATGATTGCTATGGTGGAAAGCAAAAAAGGGACTCAAAAAATGGTGGTGATCGGGGATAGCGATTTTCTCTCGAATGCCAATATTAATTTAGCGGGCAACCGTTATTTTTTTATGCAACTGGTGAGTTGGCTGTTGGAGGATAGTTCCTTGGTCAACATTAAACCGAAAGAAGCCCCGCAATATCTTTTATTTCTCACGCCTGCCGAAGAACATATTTTCATGTTCTCAGCCTTGATAGTAATTCCGTTGACTTTCATTGTGGCAGGTACCATTGTGACGATGTGGCGCAGGCGGTATCAATGAATACAAAATGGCGCCGGATTATTATTTTATTTTTAGTTTTTCTAACCTTGTTTTTTCTCTATCGGCATTATCAACAAGAAACGCCGGTTCCTCATGAGCCAAAAATGGCTAAGCCAACTCCAGAAGAAACAAATCAATCTAAGCAACCTCAGTTTTTAATTACCAACACCGAAGGCCAAGTATTTGATCATTTGACATTTCAAGTGTTTAACCAAAAAGAAGAATTTCGTTTTGAGAAAAAGAGCGGTGGCTGGTGGATGATTTTTCCGGTTGAGCATCCGGCAGTCTCCAGCACGGTCGCGGGTCTGGTAAATTTGTTAACCGCCACAGAAAGAATCAAACCGTTCAAGATTTCTAAAGACCATTTTTTAAATAATTACGGGTTTGACGATCCGGCATTGCGCATTTGCACCAAAACAGGGCATCAAGCTGTCGAGAAATGTCTTTTGGTCGGTGATCACAACCCGCTGAATTACACATCTTATGCACACTTCGAAGATGAGCAGGATATTTTTCTGATTCCGGATTCTTTTCGCGATACTTTTCAAAACCAATCACGATACGCTCTTTTGCGCAAACAAATCTTCCCTTATGCATTACGGGAAGGGGTTGGTGTGACGGTGCAGCGGGCTGAATTGCAAATGGAATTAAAAAAGGTGGGCGATCTGTGGCAAGTGACGGTGCCGATTGAGAAAAAGATTGATGCCGGCAGTGTGGATAAACTTTTGAACTTACTTAACAATTTATATATCCGAGAATTTGAATTTAACAGTGATTGGCATGACCCCGCGTTTGGTTTTGACGCCTCAGAGCCGGTTTTCATCCGGTTAACTTTTGCGGACGGTTCGCACGAAACCATTTATTTCGGGAAAGACGTACCGGGACTTTTTGCGTATCAAGCCAGGTTTGAAAAATTGCCTTACGCTGCTCAAATTTCCAAAGATAAAGTAGATGAGATTTTTACGCTTTGTTCCGAATTATTGTTTCGTAAACTCATTTAACGGTTTTGATGGGTCTATCCCACTTCAGATGGTTATTTTGGGCAATCCAGTCCGGTTCGCTCGACACTCGAAATCCCCAGCACTAAACCTCAATAAATTATCTGT
>PCVY01000043.1:35349-55889 GCA_002787155.1 Candidatus Abzuiibacterium crystallinum
GGATTTCTTCGCTCTCAGCCAGAGGACTGATCCGTCCTTTGGCGGAGGCTTTCGGCCGCCCTCGGCAAGAATGGGTTTCTGCGGAGGCATGTCACGGAGCCGGCTGAAGCTTGGTCTCCCCGCCTATGGCGGGGAGTTCAGCCGGCGAGTGCCAAGGCACTCGGCCGTCGCTGGAACGGCTGAAGTGCCGGTGCCGGAGGAGAAACCCATTCTTGCCACCGTGCTCGGGCAGCCTCCAGCCCCCTGAGCTTCATGATGATAAAAAGCGTTCTGGATTACCCTTTTGACTATCGTCTACAGTGGGATACACCCGTTTTGAAAGAAGCAGTTTGTTTGCCATGACGGTTTTGTTAGAATATCGCAATGGTAGCGGAAAAAATTGCTGAATTGAAGGCACGCATTACGACAATTTGCAAGCGTCTCGGACGTGACGCGGAAGAGGTGTTGTTGGTATTGGTTACCAAACAAGTATCTGCCGAAACCATCCGCTTAGCTTATGATGCCGGGATGCGCGCATTTGGGGAGAATCGCGTGCAGGAACTTCTCTCAAAGAAAGACTTGCTGCCGCCGGATGTGAAATGGCATTTGATCGGACATCTTCAAACAAACAAAGTGAAAGATTGCATCAAATATGTCACGATGATTCATTCGCTTGATTCGTTGAAATTAGCAGATGAGATCGAAAAACAAGCGGGGAAAAAGAACCTCACGATTGATTGTTTGGTTCAAGTCAATACCTCGGGCGAAGCTTCCAAGTTCGGCGTTCCTCCGGAAGCGCTTGAATCTTTAATTCATTCTGTCTTAAATCATTCGCATATCCGACTTAAAGGCTTGATGACGATCGGACCATTAACCAAAGAGGAAGCAGCCATTCGCGCCTCTTTTAAAACATTAAAAAGCTTACAAACTCGTATGCAAAACCGCTTTCCCGCATTAAAATGGAATTACCTGTCAATGGGAATGAGCCAAGATTTTGAATGGGCGCTTGAAGAAGGTTCCAATTGTTTACGGATTGGGACTGCCGTATTTGGAGAAAGGGTTGTATGAAGAAGATGAAAGAGCGAATCGGTTTTATTGGCTGCGGCCACATGGGAAGCGGTATCTTGGAAGGACTGATTAAGAAACGGATTGTTAAGAGTTCTCAAATCAGCATTTATGAACCCGACCGTTCAAAGTCCAGGCAACTCAGGAAACGTTTCGGCATTCACCTCAGAAAAGATGCCCGGGACCTCATTACCAAGACTGATATTGTGGTTCTTGCTATTAAACCTCAAACACTTCCCGGATTGGCTCATGAGCTCAGGCCATGGCTGGATCGAAGGCTCTTGATTAGTATTTTGGCAGGAACGCCGCTTGCAAAATTGCGCAATCTGCTAGGCAGCCATGTGCGTTTGGTGCGGGCGATGCCCAATTTGGGTGCGACGGTCGGAGAATCGATCACAGTCATTTGCGGCCGGCGCCAAGACACCAGAAAAGGCAGAATCATTTTTTCCGGCTGCGGTCAAGTGCTTGAACTTTCGGAGAGATTCTTGGATGTGGTAACAGCTGTGAGCGGAAGCGGGCCTGCTTATTTTTTTGCACTCATGGAATGGTTGGCAGCATTTGCGGTTCAAAAAGGTTTGTCCGTCAAAGATGCCCAGTTGTTGGCAAAACAAACTGCTTTGGCAGCGGGAAAGTTAGCGGCAGCTTCGAGTGAGACACCCGTGCGTTGGCGAATGAAAGTGACTTCGAAAGGCGGTACAACAGAAGCAGCCTTTCGTGTATTAACGCGCAGAAAAGCGGGCGCTTTGTTCCAAGCCGCTTTTACTCATGCGCTCAAACGCGCCAAAGAACTTAGCCGGTTGTAACCAAAACAGCGCCGAATTGAAGGAGGGACAATGTTTATTGTTGGTCAGTTATTTGCCAGTTTAGCCGTGCTTTTTCATATGCTCTTTAATATCATTTATTTTTTGCTTGTGATTCGCATTGTTCTTTCTTGGTTCGTCCGCGATTCTTACAGCGAGTTAATTACGACGCTTTATCGAATTACGGATCCCATTTTGATGCCGTTTCAACGGCTCCCGCTCCAAGTCGGGATGATTGATTTTTCACCCATTGTGGCCTTTTTGATTTTGCAATTCCTAGAAACTTTTGTGGTCCGTGTGTTGACGACTTTGGCTGTCCAATTTGGAGCTGGTTATTGATGAGATTGAACGTTCGCGTTCTCACACGTTCGTCGCGGGAAGCTGTTTTAGACAGCGGTGATGGTGAACTTAAGATTTATGTCAAAACAGTGCCGGAAAAAGGTAAAGCCAATCAACGCATTTGCGAACTCATTGCTCAAAAATATCAAACATCCAAAAATCGAGTCCGAATTCTGCGCGGTCAAACCAGCCGCCGAAAAGTGATCGAGGTTCTGCCATGATTGAAACTCAAAAAGATCTTTATACCCGCATTGAAGAAGCTTGCGCTTACATCCAGTCTCACACCAGCCAGAAGCCCGAGATTGCCATTATTTTAGGAACCGGATTGGGTGATTTGGCCAAACGCTTGAAAGACAAAGAAGCGGTTCCTTATGAATCAATTCCGCATTTTCCGCAATCAACGGTCGAGTCTCACGCCGGACAACTTGCTTTCGGTAAAATTGGGGAGAAGACCGTGGCAGTCATGGAAGGACGCTTTCATTTTTACGAAGGCTATTCGCTCGAGCAAGTTACTTTTCCGGTACGTGTTTTAAGAAAATTAGGTGCTGAAACGCTGATTGTTTCGAATGCGGCCGGCGGTATGAATCTGTCTTATGCAAAAGGGGATTTGGTTCTGATCACCGACCAAATCAATATGATGGGAGTCAATCCTTTGGTAGGGCCAAACGACAACCGCTTAGGGATTCGTTTTCCCGACATGTCCGAACCGTTTTCAAAAGCCTTAATTGATTTGGCGGAAAAAATAGCCAAATCGAAGGATATTCGCTATCAAAAAGGAGTTTACATGGGGGTCTCAGGCCCCAATTTGGAAACCAAAGCTGAATACAGAGCTTTTAGCCGATGGGCGGATGTGGTAGGTATGTCTACGGTGCCTGAAGTGATTGTGGGAGTACACGCCGGGTTTCGGATTCTGGGGATTAGCGTGATTACTGATATTTGCGATCCCGACCATCTCAAAGCGGTTGATATCCAAGAAATTATCCAAGTCGCAAATGAAGCGGGCCCTAAGTTGATTCAACTCATTGAATCACTCATTAAAGCAATGTAGCGCATACAAACGATAGTCAAAATCACGATTCATGTGATAAAATGCATCAAGATGAGGAATCATAGTGCGAAGCGAACGAATGACACCGCCGCTTAGAAAACGCAAGCGCTTCATGAAGCGCGTGATCGATTTCTCGGTCCTTTTTTTAATTACCTACCTCAGCTATACCGTTTTTGATGTCTTCACTTTTTATTTCTTTCATTCCGAATGGCTTAGAGAGCCCGCCATTTTAATGTCCTTTTCTATTTTGGTAGCTGTTTCTTGCTATAAAATGGTGGATCACTATATTTTTATTTTATTTAAGCGTTTCTTCTTCCACCATTCCGAACAAAATCTTTTCACATTAACCAAATTAGCGCGCGACTTGACCGGCGTTTTAGATCTGCATGAATTAGCAGAACTGGTTGTGAACACTTTTGGTGATTTGGTTAAATTAAAAACCGCTTCTTTCATGATCTTCAATCAGCAAGAAAATGTTTACGAAGTAGTGGCGGCTTACGGGATTCAGCCTGCCGAATATGAAAAAATTAAATTTGCCGTTGACCGGCCGGCGATTGACACGCTGAGAAACTATGCCAAACCTTTGGTGCGTGATCAGGTGAATCAGTCTTTCCCATGGAAAGCAGCCAATCAAATTATGACCGATTTTGAAATTCTGGAGGCGTCTTGTATTATTCCCATTATCCATGAAGATTTGCTGCTGGGGTCATTAAATTTGGGTCAGCGTTATGCCGCCAAAGCATTTCGTGATGTGGATATCCGGTTTTTCCATGATTTTGCAAAAGAAATAGCGCCGATAGTTCACAATGCTATTTTGGTGGAAGATTTAAGAAAGAATAACGAGGAATTGGCTCAGGTGCAAAGCGATTTGATTCAATCAACACGCTTAACGGCCATTGAACAACTGGCCACAGGCTTGGCGCATGAAATTCACAACCCTCTTACCATTATTTCAGGAAAAGCACAGGTGTTATTGCTGAAAAAGGATAAAAAAGGTTATGACCAGCAGGTGGAGGATGTGTTGAAGACTATTGTCAAACAAACCAAACGAGCAGCAGATATTACGCGAAAACTACTAATGTTTTCGCAGGGAAAAGGCTCAATTCGGGAGAAAATTAATTTTGAAACCATGGTCAATGACACGGTGGCGCTGGTTTCGTATCAAGCGGCTTTAGATGACATTCGCATTGTGAAGCAAATTGATCACCATTTGCCGGAGTATTATGGTAATCCCGCCGCTTTCCGTGAGATTTTTCTTAATTTGTTTCTTAATGCCGTTCAGGCGGTTGAAAAGTCAGGCGCTATCCAAATCAGTGTTCGCTATAAATCAATTGACCGCTTGCTTGAAATTCGAGTTTCCGACACGGGTATTGGTATTCCGCAGGAAGATGTCAATCAGTTGTTTAACCCTTTCTTCACGACACGTAAAGAAGGTGTTGGTTTGGGTCTTTTTGTGACTCAGCAAATCGTCCATCGCTATAATGGGAGTATCCGTGTGGAAAGCAATTCGGGTGAGGGCACAACCGTTGTCGTTCAGTTGCCGATTGATGAGGGGAGAGAACAAAAGAACAGGCAAAACCAGGAAACGGATCCAAAACTTGAGTCGTTGGAGACGCGCGAACCGCATTAATGAGGCTCTTTTTTTAGACTTCATGTTTCAGATAAAATTGCCGACAGTTTATTAGGGAGAAAAAGGAGGAAGCTTCAATGTTGAAACTACTCATCGTAGATGATGAAACCGAAATTTGTGAATTTTTAAAAAGTTTCTTTGAGGAAAGAAATTATACCGTTGCAATCGCAAATTCAGGCGAACAGGCGATTGAACAGTTGAAGAAAGAAAAACCACAGGTGGTCTTGCTGGACATCAAAATGCCCGGTATGGATGGCATTCAAACACTTCGTGAGATTAAAAGCAAAAATCCTAAATCAAAAGTCATTATGGTGACTGCGATTGAAACACGGGATAAGATAGAAGAATGTTTGCGCCTAGGGGCAGATAATTACATTACCAAGCCGCTTAGCTTGGAATACCTCGAAAATGACGTTAAGGAAAAGATAGAAAGCGCTGCCAAGGGAAATTAGACTATCTAGTCCTAAATCTCCGAAAACTCCCGTCAAATACGCCATTTCTCAGGCCTAAAAAGTACTAATTTTGTCGTTTGCTTTCTCAAGTTTTGAGTGCTATTATAAAAAAGGTGCCCACATTATGACCAGTCAGGCCTATCAAGAAGCCTTGTGGAATGCCGCGAGGACCATGGTGAGGGTGAAAAACCCGCGCCGGTTACTCAAAATGATCACCCGCTTCGTGGTGCGTGAAGTGGGGCTCACGCATACTTCTATTTTAGTTCACGATCCGACGTACAACCGCTATATTTTCGTCGATTCCAAAGGAAATTTTAAGATTCCCACGAGTCTTGTTCGTCTTGATCACGATCATCCTCTGATTGATTGGTTTTCACGTCGAAATTCCAAATTACGTCCTAAGGATGATTTTTTGGGTTACGCTGATCTCGAGCAATGGATTAATCATGCCAATCGGGATGGCGTGAATGGCGAATACATGTCGCGTCTAAAACGCTTGAGAGAAGCCATGGATACGCTCAAGGCTTCTATTTGTGTCCCCGGGTCTTTTAAAGGTGAGCTTTTGGGAGTTCTTGTCTTAGGCGAGAAAATCAATAAACAAGCCTTTACCGATGAGGAAATTTCTTTTTTCCAAACATTGGCGAATGATGCTTCCATGACCATTAAAACGGCACGTCTCAGGGAAGATTTGTTAGAGCGTAATTTAGAACTCGAACTGAAGCAAAAGGAATTGAAAGAGAAATTACACGAAATAGAATCCCTTCGTTTTAAAGAGCAAATGACTTATTACCAAATTGTCTCCTCATTGGCACGTGAAGTGTATGCCAAAGATCCTTATACCTCTGGCCATTTGGCCCATGTAGAGCGGCTGGGATTAATGACGGCCGAAGAACTTGGTTATGACCTGCAAAACCAGCGCCGAAAAGACATTCTGACCGCAAGTTTACATTTACACGATGTCGGTAAGATTGGGATTCCGGACGCGATCCTCAAGAAACCCGGACCGCTCACGGATGATGAATGGAAAATCATGCGTCAGCACCCGGTCAAAGGTGCTAAGATTTTGGAGCCTCTCACTGAGTTTAAAGAAGTCGCGCAGATTGTGCTTTACCATCACGAACGATATGACGGGAAGGGGTATCCCTCGGGCCTTAAAGGGGAGGAAATACCGATTGAATCACGTATCATTTCGGTCGTGGATGCTTATCATGCGATTGTTTCGACACGTTGTTATCGTAAAGGCCGTTCGGTTGAAGTAGCGATCAATGAGCTTCAGAAAGGTGCCGACACCCAATTTGATGCAAAAGTGGTTGAAGCTTTTGTGCGCGCACTTCAAAACGAAGAAGCTAAGAAAAAGAAAGTCCAATTAAAAGCAGCATCCGTCCAATTGAAACATTAATCTCTGATCAACGACTGTTCAAACTTTGTCTCGTCATCGTTTTATATTGATTGTTTTAACCATTGTTTTCATTGATCAATCGGCCAAGTATTTTGCCCAACAAGCACTGACCGTTGGTCAAAGCCTCCCAATCATTCCGAATATTCTGCATTTCACGCTGGTTCAGAATCATGGGATTGCATTTGGTATTTTTCAAGAACATGGACGTCTGCTTTTGGCGGTCATTGGCGTTTGCGTGTTTTTATTTGTCGTCTATATGTGGACATTTCCGCCGAAAACCAACCTGCATTTCGCTGCCTATGGATTGATTTTAGGGGGTGCCATTGGCAACCTATCGGACCGGCTTTACGCGGGCCACGTCGTTGATTTTATTGATTTTCGCGTCTGGCCGGTTTTTAACCTAGCCGATACTTTTATCTCTATTGGCGTGGGCCTCCTCATTTTAGAAATGTTGATCAAACCGAAGGGCCGTACACAGCAGAAGGAAATGCAGGTTTAAAGTCATGCCGACTGAAAAACGTATTGTCCCGCCTGAAGCCGCCGGAAAGCGGCTAGACCAATTTTTAGCCGATCAGTTCGGTAATCAATATTCCCGAACGAAATTGAAAGAAATGATTTTAGCGGGCCGTGTGAGTGTGGATGGTGTGAACGTGAAGCCTCATTTTCAAATTTCGCCAGGCCAAAGCATTGTAGCCGATTTGCTGGTGCCTGTTGTGGAACAGGCCATTCCAGAAGACATTGACCTCAATATTGTTTATGAGGATGATGATTTGGTAGTCGTGGATAAGCCGGTCGGGATGGTTGTTCATCCTGCAGCCGGACATGATTCCGGGACATTGGTCAACGCGCTTCTTCATCACATCAAAAAGCTTTCCAAAGTGGGTGGTGAGTTAAGAGCAGGCATTATTCACCGGCTGGATAAAGATACGACCGGATTAATGCTGGTAGCCAAAAATGACAGGGCTCACGAAATATTGGCCCGTCAATTTGAACGTCATACAGTTGAAAAAACTTATTGGACAGTGGTGCGAGGTGTTGTGGCGCATGATGAGATGCGCTCAGAAGAGCCGTTGGGGCGTTCACCTACCAATCGGAAAAAAGTCATTGTCCGAATGGATGAAATCGGGAAGGCTTCGTTGACCAATTTTAAAGTACTCGAACGGTTTCCGATTGCCACACTGGTTGAAGCAAAACCAAAAACAGGACGTACGCACCAAATTCGCGTCCATTTACGTCATTTAGGCTATCCCATTTTGGGAGATAAAGAATACGGGATTCAGACGCATTTCATTGCACGGCAAGCTTTGCATGCTAAGGAGATTGCTTTCTTGCATCCCAGTACACAAAAACGAATGAAAATTGAATCTGAACTGCCGGAAGATATGAAAAACCTCTTACGCGCACTTCAAACGGCCAAGACCCTTTAATTTCTCGCTTTTTTTAGTGTAGGAAAGCCTGCTATAATAACCCCTTTCTTATGGCACATAAAAATCTGATTGATTTTATTCGCTTACTTAAAAACCACGGGGAACTTCGTGAAATCGAAGCGCCGGTCGACCCTGTGCTTGAAATCACCGAAATTTATGATCGTGTGATTAAACAAGAGGGGCCTGCGCTTCTTTTTAAAAATGTGAAAGGTTCTCAGATGCCTTTGGTCATTAATTTATTTGGCTCGACCAAACGTATGAATTTACTTTTGGGCGTCAATTCGACTGAAGAAATCGCCGAGCGCATTCATAGTTTCCTCGATATGAAAGCGCCGGAATCACTTCTCGACAAAGTTAAAATGATTCCCAAGCTTGGAGAGCTCTCAGCACTTGCCCCCAAAACGGTCAGGGCGGGTGCCTGCCAAGAAACAGTACTGACTGACGGGCCTATGATTGATCGGCTGCCGGTGATTCAATGTTGGCCGAAAGACGGCGGTAAATTTATTACATTCCCGATGGTCATTACCCGCGATCCCGAAACGAAGCGGCGTAATGTCGGGCTTTACCGGATGCATGTGTATGACAATCAGACAACCGGCATGCATTGGCAAATTCACAAAGACGGTGCCGAGCATTACAGGCGCCTGAAACCAGGCGAAAAACTGGAAGTTGCTGTTGTGTTAGGTTGCGATCCCATTCTTTTGTTTTCGGCGGCCTGTCCGCTGCCTTTCGGGGTAGATGAATTTATGTTGGCAGGTTTTCTGCGTAAAAGTCCCGTTGAACTTGTGAAGTGTAAGACCATCGATTTAGAAGTGCCCGCAGAAGCCGAAATTATTTTGGAAGGTTATGTGGTCAAAGGAGAAGAGCGTTTGGAAGGCCCGTTTGGCGATCATACCGGATTTTACTCGCGTGCCAAAAACTTTCCTGTTTTTCATGTGAAAACCATGACGATGCGCCGAAATCCCACTTACCTCACAACGGTGGTGGGACGGCCGCCGCAAGAAGATTGCTACATGGGGAAAGCCATTGAACGCATTTTCCTGCCGATCTTGAAAAAAACACTGCCTGAGATTGTGGACATGAACCTCCCGTGGGAAGGTGTCTTTCACAATTGTTTGATTGTTTCGATTCGGAAGAGTTACCCCGGGCATGCTCAGAAAGTGATGAGCGCCATTTGGGGTCTGGGGATGATGTCGCTCACCAAATCAATTTTTGTGTTTGATGAAGATTGTAACGTTCAAGATCTAAAAGAAGTCGCCTGGCGTGCTTTTGGTAATGTGGATCCAAAGCGGGATATGATTTTTGCCGAAGGGCCGGTGGATGAACTTGATCATTCTGCCAGTAAGGATTTTGTCGGTTCTAAAGTTGGGTTTGATTGTACCCGAAAAGATGAGCGTGAAGGCATGCAGCGCGAATGGCCCGAGGACATGGTGATGGACGAGAATATTCAGAAAATGGTTAGTCAGCGCTGGAAGGAATACGGATTTTAACTTTATCAGTTTTAAAAGGTTCATTGTTATTTTTAGATAAGGAGGCATTGGTACAACAAATGACAAAACCTAAGCAATGCCCGAGTTGCGGCGCAGAAATAGAAACAGATTTGGATTTAGAAGGTGTTTGCCATGAGTGCGGCGAACCGATTTACGGAGATGATGACCGGGATGATTTTGAGGATGACGAAGACGAGTAGCGTTTTTCATGATTTTTTCCGCTCTCCTGACTGTAGTCCTTTCCACCCATAACTGCCATGAAGGTAAAATATTCATATGAACGCCTCAGCATCGACAGCAGATTTAACCATTAATGAAATCCGTGAAGCCTGGCCGGTTTTATCGGCAGAGGAACGGTTTGAAGCTTTTTCACTTTTAGACCGGGAAAGCGCTCAAGAATTCTTTATGCCGCTTTTGGCACGCGCCAAAGCTTCTCTGATTTCACAGATGACAGAAACCGACCGGACGCTTTGGATGCGGCTTTTGCCATTGGATGATGCAGCGGATGTGATTCAGGTATCACATCCTAAAAAAAGAGAAACTCTTCTGAGTTTGTTGGATGACCAATCGCGCCAAGAAGTGCGGGCGCTGCTTTTATACAAGGAAGACGTGGCCGGCGGCTTAATGAATCCGCGTTTTGCGCGCGTTCGCCCGCATCTCACGGTAGACGAAGCGATTCGCTATTTACGCTTGCAGATTTCTGACAAGCAAGAAAACATTTATTACGTTTATGTTTTGGATGAGTCGCAAAAACTCTTAGGGGTTGTTTCTTTCCGGGATATTTTCAAAGCACCGCCTCATAAATTGATCAGCGATATCATGCAGGACGATGTCATCACGGTTACTGAAAATCAGGATCAAGAAGTCGTGAGCCGTATTTTTTCTCAACATAAGTTTTTGGCGCTGCCGGTGGTTGATCGGGATCGGAAGATGAGAGGGATTATTACCGCGGATGACATTATGCATGTGATGCAGCAGGAGGTGACGGAGGATATTCATAAGTTAGGCGGTATGGAGGCTTTGAAACGGCCTTACATGCAAATTGGTTTTTGGCATATGCTCAGGAAACGGGCAGGTTGGTTAGTTGTTTTGTTTTTTGGTGAAATGTTAACCGCGAGCGCGATGGCTTATTTTGAAGAAGAAATCGCCCGTGCGGTTGTTCTGGCCTTATTTGTTCCATTAATCATTTCAAGCGGGGGCAACTCGGGCTCGCAAGCAACTACTTTGATTATTCGTGCGATGGCGTTAGGGGAAGTAAAGCTTCGGGATTGGTTGCGTATTGCCGGCCGTGAAATGGGAATCGGTCTTGGTTTGGGATGTATTTTGAGTGTGATCGGATTTTTTCGTATTGTCGCCTGGCAAATGTTTTTTCATTTGTACGGAGAGCACTATTTGTTAGTGGCCTTGGCCGTTTCGCTTAGCTTGGCAGGTGTTGTCATGTGGGGGACCTTAGCAGGGTCGATGCTTCCGTTAATTTTGCGTCGTCTTGGATTTGATCCGGCGAGTGCTTCCGCGCCTTTTGTGGCCACTTTGGTTGATGTGTCCGGTATTATGATTTATTTTAGCGCTTCAGCATTGATTTTGCGCGGAACCCTTCTTTAGATCTTCGCTCACGGAGTAAAACATGTCCATTGATCCCAGGCTCGAAATTGGTGTCCAACTTTTTAATCAACAAGCTTATTTTGAAGCGCATGAAGCATTAGAAAAGGTTTGGTTAGAGACCACGGATGAGGAAATAAAGTCCTTTCTGAAAGGTCTTATTCAGGCGGCGGTAGCGCTTCATCATCTCCAGCACGATAACCAAAATGGTGCGCGTAAGGTATGTCAAACTGCCATTCAATATTTAGAACCATATCAGCCGCAACATTTAGGGCTTAATGTGAGAAGTCTTATGAGTTCACTCAGTACTTATGTAGGGATTGATGCACCTAAAGAAAAAGGCGCTCATCAACCGACTGACGTTCCTCTTCCGAAAATGTCTGCCTCCTAATAATCTCCTTATTTTCTAGACAATAGATTAAAGCAAGGTTTATCACCTTAAAATAGTCCTTTTATTATATTTTTTCGACCGCTTACTTGAAAAACAGCAGTTGACAGGTTATCCTATAGCAACTCTTTTATCTTGAAAAGGCGGATAAAACTCTCTTGCATCGCCAAAAACCACTACTCAGAATTATAGCGTTTGTCATTACCTTTGCTTTCACTTTTGTGGACACAGCAGGTCACGCCCAAATTCCGCTTGCAGACATCAGCCTCTCCGCCAATACAACTGGCCATTTACGTCCACCGGCTGAATCCTATGCCATTGATCAAGAACCGCTCGTGGCTTCATTGCTTCATACTGCGAAACAGGCACAAAATGTAGAACTGGTAAATCCACTGCACTCAGAACTGAGGGATGTGAAAGGGTTTGTAGGCAAGCTGCTTGGTCAGTTGAAGGATCAAACCCGCAATCCTGATGACATGGCTAAGAATCCTTGGCGGTTGATCGACTATGCTCAAATGGCTGCGGCGCATGATCTTGATCCCTCTGATGTCCAGCAGTTTCTTTTATCGACTGGTTATTTTTACGTCGATGGACCTACATTGCGCGTAAAAGTGAGTGGAACATCTGCAGAGGATATTGAAGTGATAGAAAATCATCTTGCTTTTAATGTGTTTGAGATTGCGGCTAAACATCAAAATGGTATTCAGCAAATTGAAACCATGGCCCGCGAATGGGCAGAGAGTACCCGTTCAGAATTAAGAGCGCACGCGGTTGTTTCTGGCAGCAAGTCAGGCCAGCGCTCTGAATTACGTGAAAAAGTAAAAGCAGCAGTTGAGAATAAACGTGATTTTCCCACAGCCGCTATTTTTGTGGTGCCGGGTGAACAGACAAAATTTGAAAGAATTCCTATTTTGTTTACGGAAAAACAGCTAGAGGCGGATGTGGTGCATGCGATCAACCATTCTGCAGTCGAATCGAAGCGGGCCGAAGCTTTTCGGGCACTGATCAGGCTTTCAGCTAATGTTAAAAAGAAGACTCGTCAGGATTGGCGGGATTGGGTTCAGAATGGCCAGCGACCTCGCAGACGTTTACCCCAGTCACCGGAGTTTTTTACCGGAAAAAGGATTTTATTTATCTTAGCTGACGATGCGGCAGATAACTTACGATTCAACGAGCAATTGCTAATCAGTTCCGCTTCACCTCTTAACGATGCAGAAAAACTGATCCTGCAGGGAGAGACCGATCCAGTGGTGATCTCTCAAAAATGGCTGGAGGCTGAAGGTAAGTTTTTCTCTAAATCCGTCGCTTGGTCACAAATAGAAGACCGTTCGTTCGCTTTCTTCCATAGTGAGATGTGGAAGCATGACGTAGAGGATGAAACTTCTGTGATGCATCTTCATTTAAAAGCAGATGCTAAAGCAAAGTCTCGTGTCCAAAGAGGTTTAATTTTTCATGGCATCATGACCATCGAACAACTCATTCAGCTGGATGAAAACACGCTTTTATCTTGGCAAAGCTTTGGACCCATTCTTTTACAAATACTTAAGCAAGCACTGGCTGAACGCGGATTGTCATTAGCCTCAGACCGTTCCGAACTGCGGCTTAAACCAAGCGTTAATTATCCGGTTGTGACCGATGAAAATCTTGGTGTGCAAATCTTGCTTGGAGCCGCTTCCAATACTTTAAAAGATATTTTCCGTGAGCGCGGTAATCTTCAGAAAGATAAAACTCAAATTGTGATTCTTCCGCCCCACCTTTTTGATGGGAAACGTTCGTTTGGGGAATTAGAGTTCATGATTTATTACAATGCTTATGTGCGTGGCAACATCTTCAAAGCGGATGGTGATAAAGTGACGGTGGTGGGCACAAAAGCTCAAACCAAAGCTTTGCAGGAATACATCGGTCATACAATTTTTGGACCCGATTGGAATGATCCAAAGGTATATCCGTGGGTGACTGACACAGAGCGTGCGCTTTTTAAGCGACTGGCGCAATACTATCCGCCCAAACGATCGGATGGTACGGTACGGCCTTTAAGTGATTATGTTGATTTTATCGTATTTAACGAAAAAGGACAGGCAACCGTTGATGTTCGCGATGAGAACAAGCAATTCAAAGGACAAATTTTGGTTGAGCAGCAAAAAGATAGCAAGGAAAGAGAAGTAGTTAGTTATCAATTGACCAAAATCACTTCCCATGACCGAAAACCGCTTCAAACATTTCCCGTCCGCTATGATCACCCCGGACCTGTTTTGTACGACCCGCCCAGTCCTCGTACATGGGAAGACATTCGCAGTGAAATTGAAAGAGGTCGTTATGGTTTTGCGCGAACTTGGATTGGGACAAGTAACGGATTTGATCCGGCGGGAGACACGACCAGCATGATACTTTGGCTGGAAGGGACCGGCATTTGGGTGGATCCTTCGCATGAAGCATTAGAATATATGGATAAACTTCATCTGGACACGGCTGACGTACCTTATGTTTTATTGACGCATATTCACCAAGATCACGACGGGGGTGTGTTGCAAAGAATTTTAATGGGCAAATCTATCACACTCATTGCTTCACGGGTAGTCTATGAAGAGTTTATGAAAAAAGCAGAACTTTTCTTGAAACTCATGTCAAGCGAACTTGACCCAAAAAAGTTAGTCAAATGGCAAAGGCTTAATCCGGGTACGAAAGGCTGGAAAATGAAACTGCCAAGCGGGCGGGCAGCAAAGTTTAGAAGTTGGTGGAATTTGCACACCATTCCGACCAATGGCTTTAGCGTGACCTACGCCGGATTTCGTTATGCACATTCGGGAGATACGGACGACTATCATGAAGCAGCCAAAATATTTGGAGAGAAGTTATTAGACAAGAATTCAAGACTCCTACCCAACTATCGTTACCGATATTGGACCAAGGACGGGCAGCCAAAATTTGATTTTATTGACCATGAAGCAGGCGATATCATTACCCATGTTAAATTAACAACATTGGGGAATCAGTATCCGGAAGTTCTTGCTAAGATGGCTGTGTATCATGTGCCCGATGCAAAAGTCGACGCATTTAATCAAGCACAGTCAGATCCCAGGCTCAGGATCAGAAAAGCCAGAATGTTTGATACCGATGTTTTCGTTCCTTCGGACGAAGACCGCAGAGACCTGCATTTAGTTTCCATTTTGGCGCGCAATGCGTTACTGCATGATCCGGACACGAGAGAACTTTTTCTTCAAAGGGCTCATCAACAGGCTTTTAAGAAAGGATCGCAGTTAACGGTGGAAGGCGAAATAGTTCGGATAGCGGCTACCGACGGCATATCAACGGTCTATACCGAAGGACCTGTTGAACCAAGCGATCGGAATCGGGTGTATTTCATTGTGGGCGGTCGAGCAGCTGTCTGGGTGGGCGGTAAACAAGTGGCGACACTAGGTCCGGGCATGCATTTCGGTGATTGGGCTGTTTTAAATTCGCACCAAAGACGGACGGCAACTGTCCAAGCCATTGATGATTTAACCGTCTATAGTTTGACGCCCGAGGATTATCTAGCCTTATTTGGTGATCGGAAAATTCGTCAACGAATTGCCTGGCTGAAAGCCAATAGCGTACTCTTGAGTCAATGGGTTCAGAAAACTACCAGCCATGTTTTCCACGATTTGAATAATTTTGCCTTAGATGTTTTAGCGGGCAGTGCCGAAGAAAGAGTTTATCAACCAGGCGAGACCATTATTCAGCAAGGAGAACCGGGAAAAGAATTTTTTATTATTAAAGAAGGAACGGTCGTGATTACATCTAAACAGGGAGAAGATGAAACTGTTCTCGGACGGAAAACAGCGGCTGACAGCTTTGGTGAAATTTCAATTTTACGGCAAGTGCCCAGAACTGCCACTGTTCAAGCTGAAACCTTGGTTCGTGCTTTGGTATTTAAACCAAAACCATTCCAGGAAATTCTTAAACATTATCCATTGATCAAACTGAGCTTTGAAAAGTCTATTGAAGCAATGATGCGGGCAACCGTTGATCGTTTTTGGCAGCATCAGTCATTAATTCAAAAGGTAATTCCAACTGAGCCTGATTTTCGTTTAATTGTTGAACGGATGGCGTCCGAAATGTCCATGTCTGATGTTCATCATCTGTTAATCGAGACCGCTGATTACGTGGAGATTCTCGATAAAAGTATTCAACCGCAACTGATCGGAATTGGTTTTGGTTTTTCCAGTTCGGGCGGCGTTATTTCTGATATTAAAATTTCTCCCTTTGGCGGTGCTGTTGACCACTTCAATGTGACGCCAGCCGGTGATATTAGCTTGGCCATTTTACGGTTCAATTTGAAAGATGATTATAGCCAAGCTTTACCGGAAATTCATCAGTTAGCACGTATCATGAAACCAGATGGTCTGCTTCATTTAATCAGTGAAAAAGAATTACCTCCGCCAATTCTTCAAGCTTTTGCTGAAGCTGGTTTTAGTGTCCAAACCCTAGTAGCAGGACATTATGAATTAAAGAAAGCAGAGCAAATCAATCCCGAGGTTATGTTGGCACTGGGCGACGATCCAAACTCGGTTTTCTTTGGGTTATCTGATGACATATTAAGGGACATTGCCGCGCGTACATTCCGGATTCCTTCCACTGCTTACCAAAAGCCTTTTTTACGTGAAGGAGAGACCGTCAAATCACTGAAGGATTTCCAACCAGCTATTTTTGTAGTAACACGTGGCGTCATTCGGGTTGAACGCAAAGGTAAACGACCTATTTTGGTGTCGGCGGTTCCAAATGTTTATGGAGAAATTGCTTTTTTTACGGAAAAAGGCGAGCGCACAGCAACGGTCAGGGCTGAATCTGAAAAGCCGGAAGATACCGAAGTTTACGCCATCTCAAAAGCAGATGCCGTTTTTCTTCTCTCAAAACATCCTTTGCTGCAGTTGATTCTCTCCGGTTTAGTGGACAAGCGGTTAACCGCGGCGCAAAACCGCGCATCAAAAGCACTCGATGATCAATTAAGTCAATTGCCGGCTCAAAAGGGAATGGATGCATTTAAAACTGCTTTTTCAAGCATTGAAAACATCAGAATCATGTTTGATTGGAATCAAACAGAACCGGACAAGATTGGTTTATTTGAACTTTTGCGCCGTTTTATCACGACTTATTCAGACACTGATACGAATCCGCAGGAAAGGGCGCGGATGCGCGATGCTTTTGTTTATTTTGTTTATCGGAGCCTTCTTAGTGAATTTGAAAAAGCAGAATTAGCCGGCATCCTGACCATCGTATTACGCCGGTACCGAAAAATTATCTCACCGGAAGTTTTACCTGATGTGCGTTCACTTTTTGAATCGGTGATTCGGCTGACACTCAGCCCGGAAGCCAAGAACGATCTGAATGAGCGAGAACGGTTGAGTTTTGACTTCTATCAAACATCTTGGTCTCAATATCTTGAGCACTCTGCTTTTGCCAAATACTGGCGGTCTCAGTTGAAGCCCCGCTCTGAATTGCGCGCAGAGCCAGATTGGAATGGTTTAAGTGGTGAGATTGCAAAACCAACCTCAGAAGAACTGCTTAATATGAAAGACGTTCAAAATCTATGGAATGAATATTTAGCCTATCGGTTGGCACTACTACATTCCACCGTAAATGAACCAGAAATATCGCGAATACATTCAGAAAAAGGAAAAATAATTAGAAAATTGGTTGAGCAATTCTCTGACAATAAAATATGGCAGCATTTTATGGATCAATTTGAATTGGACGATTTGATGAGTGCCAAACTCCACGTGGCGCAAGTAGGCGATAATCGCTTCCTACAGGCGCCCATGAAATTCGATTTTGCTAGTTTCTTAGAGAAACTTTCTGAAAACTCAAGAGCGGAAGCCATGTTTCGAAGATTTGTTTTTGATGCCTTTGTGCCCGCGCTTGAAGAGAGCGATTTTGATATCGATTTAGAACCCGTTAAGCTTCAAACCAGCAGTCAGTTAGTCGAAGGGGATGAAAACGATTACGAACGATTATTTATCAAGAATTGGGTTGCCGATGATAATTTTGATGCAAGCTTTATAGCATTAGCCGACGGAATACCCTCTTTACTTGAAGTGATTCTTTATCTGATCGAACTTCATTTTCGGAGGCAATTAGCTTTTATTCACAACTTGCCTAATGGTGACTCAAGTTCCCCTTATCCGGGATTTGGTTATACAGAACTTCAGCGCATCAAAACCGGCATGCCTGAGTTGACCATTGCTTTTCGTGTGAGAGAAAGAAGTGTTGATCTTAAAGCATTTTATATGTTAGATGACATTAGAAAAAAATGGGGCGAGCAAGTGCTTTCGGATATTGTAACGGAATTAAAAAGAGTTTACGCACCTGGTTCAAAGCCTTATCAAATTTTACAAGAAATGCTCGATAAGGATGACAAACAGCGTTTGAAGGTTTCTCGGCAAACCAACAATCAAGCAAAGGACTTGGCAAATCAAATTTCAAATCTCGACGATTTAATCGGTATGGAATTTAATGTGCAAGTCGATTTGAATGGCCTTCGCGAAAAAGGTATGAGCTTAGATGAAGGACTTCAGGATCTTGCCCTTCAAAATTTGCATGCAAAAGTTTCGCATAACCTGCTTGATCAAGTAACGGTGCAAGAAGTGGGGGGTGAGCGGCGCCAAAAAGCTTCCGATAGAACTATTGTGACAACTGCATTCCGTGTTGTGAAACGTTCCGAATTAAGGGACTTAAGTGTGGAAGAGGCGCTTAATCTCATTGAAAAAGATCCGGATCAGATTACGGATGGCGAGATCAATCTTGCGCTCAAAGTCATTTATGGTGTGCTCAATCTCAATACGCCGGCAAGAGAAAGAATGGTCATCAGAACTCGCTATTTAAAAAGCATCGTCCGTTTGATTGAGTCCAGATTACATCGCCTGCCTTTTTCTGATCCTGTTTTTGAGATGCTACGCGGATGGTATTCCCACGGCTTGAGACAATTACGGGAACTTAAACTTGATGATGTTGGTTACGATGAATTGGGAGCGCCTACCGAAAAAGATTTTGTTGAACTGGCCATAGAAACTCATTATCAACTCGTGCCTTTTGAAATTGTTGAACAAACACCCGAGTTTGAGCAAAAAATACAAGCGGCGGTTGGCCGTGATTTTGTCTTGCGGTTCAGTTTTTACGGTATGAGTGAGTTTCAACGTTTTCATGAAAAAAAGGAAAAAATTCTAAAGCGTGGGGATGAACTGATTAATCTTTTAAGACGTTTGAAAGAATCTTACGGCGATCTCACGCTTCCTTCTGTTAAAGGGGGCGCTGAATCACCGGGAGCGCTTGTTCGCCATTTTTATGGCGCTTTGTCAGGTCGCGAGGTTCAATTTGATGATGCTTCAAAACCCCTTCCGCTAACAGGGTTTGTTTTCTTTTATGAATTTGATACGGATGCTTTTCGGCATGAATGGATTGCCGATGATGGGCGAAAGCGTTCAATACCGACGGATATGCCAGTTTGGCCGCTTGATAACGGACTCCTTGCCGTTAATTTACACCGCAGTTTAGAAGATGGAGGCGGTTTTCAGTCCGTCGACAAACTCTTTCAAATAATCGAGCAAGCATTACGAGCGGGCGCAACTCGTGCTGAATTACGGCAACCGACGTCAAAAACAAATCTTATGCTTAAAACATTGGATGCAACCTTAGCGATTGGAACGGCTGAGCTGACTGCACTGAATACGGTTACAGCAAATGTTCAAAACGCTTGGCGGATTGACAGTTCGCAAAATCCAATATCAAGTCGTGTTCACACAAATCAAACATTACCGGTGACACTTATCCTCGAGAAATTTAATGCTAATTTTGGCTATTTATCGCCCGAAATTATCAACCGCATTCGTTATAACCGGAAAACCGTGTTTTGGGTAGATGGTCAGGTTGAGCGCGAACAACTTCAAAAGTTGATCAAAGGTATTCCCGGAGCTGAGAACGTTAAATTTATCACTTCTTGGGATGAACTGGTTGCTATCCTGGGTGCAAAACAAGTTCTCCAAGTTCCGCATCTCCAGGTTGTCGGCCTTCGAGGGACTCACGATGAAAAACTTGTGAATGATCTTGAGCGTGTTTACGGCTTGAATTCAGATCAGCTGCGCAAACAATTTCAATTGGATATGGTTTCAACAGCAAATGAAGCAGGGTCTGTTTTTGGTTTTACGGTTTCAGACCTAATAGAGTCCCTAGGTAATCAGTGGCGCTCCGAACTCCGCAACGCTAAGTCAGCGTAAAATTCTGGGGTCAGACCCCGTATTTTAGACCTCATATTTACAATCTTGCAATTTATAGTACACTATTCGCGTGGCAACGAGATATAGCAGCAGTTACGAAATTGAAGGAGAAATAGATGAAACGAATCATAATGCTTTTGAGTGTTTTTTTAATCATGCTTAATGTCAATGCGATGGCGGAGAGAGAAATACAGGTGAAAGAACCAACCATGCCTGTAAGAGATGAACAGACCGAAGCCCGTCCAAATTTTCACATGAGTTCTATGATGATCCCTAAGTCCATTGCCGCTACATCAGATGGCGGTGTGGTGGTTTTGGCAGGGAGTGAGTTGATTAAATATGACCAGGAGTTAAATGAAATCAAGCATGTCAAAGTAGAGCTTAGCACTGACATGGAAGATTCATTCAGACAAATGATGGAAGAAATGAGCAAACGCCGTAAAATGCGCTATAAACAGGGCGAGCCAACTCAAGGACGACCGTCGGAGCCAATATTTCCTCCAAAAACCAATGATGCCGCATCATAGATATTGGTATTTCTTTTCATAACGGCTAAACATCAGTAATGAACCGCTTAATGTTATAATTATTCGTGTGTGTCTGTTTAGCTTTCTGAAGTAAGGTATTAAAAAAATCCTCTAAAAGCCGTCATAAATAGTATGAGAGACGGCATCTTGC
>PCVY01000043.1:55917-57165 GCA_002787155.1 Candidatus Abzuiibacterium crystallinum
GTCTCCAGGAATTCAAGGCCCTTAAACTTGCCAAGATGAAGAAACGGCCTAACGTCCCGGGCCAGAAAGCCGGACACCCGGGCTTCACTCGTATCAAACCTAAAATGGTGGACCGGATCGTTGAGCAGACCTTCACGCATTGCCCGGATTGTCATCACCGCCTAAGCGCTGTGCAAGAAATTGTCGAACATATCCAAGAAGATATTATTCCGGCCCAACCTCAAGTGACTTGTTTTAAGAAAGAACGCCGCTATTGCACTCACTGTCAAAAACTCCTGACAGCTCCTTATGCCTGTGAAGAAATTCCTCACGGCAATCTGGGCCCTAACGTTTTGATTCAAGCCGTGATCTTGAAATACCATCACGGTCTTCCCTTTAATAAAATCAAAGAGCTCTTTGAAAGCCTTTGTCATTTCCAAGTCTCTCAGGGAGCTTTAGCCCAAGCGCTTCAGAGAATCAGTGAATGGCTTCAAGTGGAGCAAGCCCAAATCCTTAAGGCGGTCCGCGCAAGCCCTCATCTTCATATGGATGAGACCGGCTGGAAAGTCTCGGGTACGAATCACTGGCTGTGGGCCTGTGTGAATGAAAGGCTCGCTTACTACCAGATTGCCCAAAGCCGGGGAGCCAAGATTCCTAAGTCGATTCTCCCGAAAGATTATTCCGGTATTCTGGTCACGGACTTCTACTCTGCCTACAACCGACTGCCGGGGAGGAAGCAAAAATGCCTGGTGCATTTGATGAGAGAAATGCATCAGCTTTATCTCAAAGATCAATCCGATAGTTTCCTCGAACATCACAAAACTTTAAAACGCATTATCGCCGATGCCCTGCGTCTCAAAGAAGCCCGGTCTCAAATGGCGTTGCTGGTTTACGAACGACGCATCAAACGCTTAAAGACCCGGCTCTTTCTTTGGTCTTGCCGTGAGTATCGGAACAAACACTTGAAGCGGCTTGCCGGGCGATTCCTCACTCACTGGCTTCATCTTTTGACCTTCCTGGAACATCCGGAAATCTCTTTCAACAATAACCTGGCGGAACGAATGATTCGCCGCCACGTCATCCTGCGCAACCGGAGCTTTCAGAATCGCTCTCAAAAAGGGGCAGCGGCTCATCAAACCTTAATGAGCCTGCTCCATACTGCACAGCTCCAGAATAAAAACCCGCTGACCTTTCTCAAAAAGGCTTACCTTAAACATCGTCAGGGTTATTCTTTCCCAATCCTCAGAATCGCTTCAATCGGCTAAATAG
>PCVY01000043.1:57184-59710 GCA_002787155.1 Candidatus Abzuiibacterium crystallinum
CTTTCAAATGGTTGGCTGGTAATATTAGCCTAGGAGTGAACAGTAAAAAGTTTTTATTAATCAAAATGAAACGGCCTATTCGGTATTCTAAACTCACCCAAGCAGCAAAACTAACAAAACAGTCTGGAAACCAACCCATCAGTTTGTTAACCATGCTGATGTTTTTTGTGCTGGTTTTTAATGCTCAGGGACTAGCTGAACGCACGAATGTAAGCGACGCCAAAAATAGTGCGCCTCTGGTAAATGCAGGCGGGGAACGTCTATCTCATCTTTCTCATGGCAGTACCGTATACTTACAAGGCAGTGCCACCGATGACGGCAATCCGGATCCGCCTGGGCGTCTTTACACGCAATGGCGTAAAAAAAACGGTCCCGGTTCGGTCCGTTTTTCAGATGCGAATGCATTAAGCACCTCAGCCATCTTCGAAAAATCAGGACTTTATACCCTTCAATTGATAGCGACCGATACGGAGTTGATGGCAACCGATGATATTGAAGTGCATATAGAAGTAACGGATCCTTGTCATGATCCGCAGGATGACAAATCATATCTATTAAAAAAGGAAGACGGTTTTTCCATTGAAGTAACGCCGGATAAAAAGTCATTTAAGGTAATTTTGAACGAACAAGAAATTAGATCAAGTTTTTCCAACGAAAAATATTTATCGATCAAAGCAACGGAGCGCTTTCCATTAACCATCATGTGGTAGAGCAGCCGTGCGGTGGGGTGAACATTGAATACTCGGTTTACAATCCTACCTCAGTTCCGCAATTGTTGCCCGAGATCCGGGTGGATGGTTTTCGTTTAGATCCGGACGTTAAAAACTTAAAACGGTTGGTTACCAACGATTATGGGAACTTAGTGAAAGCGGATGAAACGAAGACAAAATGGAGTGATGGTTATTATCCCGATAGCTATGCGCCGGTTTTGGTTGGCGTCGATTCTAAAATAGCAGTTGGAGTTGCCTTTTTGTACCCATATCTCGAATACCAACACAGCACTTACAATGAACTTTATCAAGATGTCTCCGGCGGCGCTCAAAACGGTACTTATAGATTTCGATTCCGTTTGTTTAGAGAAGAAGGTTATCCCGGTACTGAGCAGCCTCTTAAGATGATACCGCCCAATCAAACTTGGTCATATACCGTTACCGTGCGTTTGAGTAAACCCAGAAACTGGATTACAACCCTGCATGCTTACCGTGATTACTTTCAGAATCTTTATCATGATGCCAACGGTGAGGCTAAACCAAAAGATCTGAGACCCATCCGCGGTAAAACATTGGCGGATAGCAATTATTTTAGTAATAACCCAAGGGGTTATAGTCCAATCCTTCACATTCATGACAGAGGCTGGTATGAATTTGTCACATCATTCATTAATGAGTCGAAAGAGTTGGGATATGCCCGCACGATGTTGTGGCAACCCAGCGGTCTTTACCGAAACGTCGTTAATAACTATCCATCTCAATTCATGGATTTTGATACGCTGCAGGAGGAAACGGCAGATGCTTTTTTTGATTTTCCACAGAATCAAATAGAACTTGGTTTTTGGGCGGGCAGGAGTGCGCAAGTACCGGACCGTCAGTATTGCAATCAAAATGATCCTGCCCAATGCCAATGGGATCCTCCCGGAATCCATAATGCCGATTATCATAATCCGGACGACATGGCATTTTTACATCACCAATTAGAACTCGCCCGTGACCGGTGGGCAAGTTTAATTGGTTTGGATATGTTTGGCCGCATGAAAACTTCCGATCGGTATTATTGGGTGAAAGAAATGAGACAGTTCATGCCTAACGTTACTTTTGCACATGAAGGATCGGGGCCGGATATGACTGCGGGAATGTTCGCTAACTTCTATAATGAAAATATTAACGGTCGGCCGCCGCTTGAAGCGCCCGATATGTTAAGCAACTACTTGAATCCGGGTTCGGAAATATGGGCGTATTACTGGAGTTCTGAGCAGATTGATTACCAAAAAGTGCAAAACTTAACTCACTGGGGTTATACGGTTCTTTTGTCAGGTTCAATTGTTGGCAGGACGGATGTCACACACCTCGATTTAACCCCCGTGGCTTGCTTAGACGGTCTCGATAATGACAATGACGGTTTAATTGATTTCCCCAAAGACCCTGGTTGTAAATCCGAGATGGATAATACCGAGTCATTGACTGCAGTAACTCTCTTTTAGGTTTCCATGTTATACAATGACACTCCTCGTTCTCTCCCATACCTGCACTAATTCCTAGCAATTGTACATTTTAACTTTGCTCAGGCCATCGGCTCAGCCGACGCTCCTCACGCCCCTGCGAGGCGTGACTTCGCTCGGCTTACCGCCGCCGTGCCCGTTCGAGCCTCCAGCCCCCTGAGCTTCACGATGATAAAAAGCGTTGTTTTAATGAATGGCTCAGGGGCAGCACTAAGCCACCGATTAAATAGGGTCCACTGAAAAAAGGTTTTGAAAATTTAAGTTCTTTGACATCAAGGAGATAGGGCTTAAAAAGCGGGTAAAGGCATGTT
>PCVY01000074.1:0-3203 GCA_002787155.1 Candidatus Abzuiibacterium crystallinum
CGGAAAAACAGGCTCTTCCTCAGGATACCGGCATGTTTTATAGCCTTGTTTGAATCTGTTTTTTAGAATCTGCCACATAAAATTTTCCTTTAGCCGCTACACGGCTTCCTTAGCCGTGATCGGCTGTGCCAACACATGGGCGTTGGCGTTAGAGATCATGACCGGCGTAAGACAAATTAAAACTCTTATTGCAAAGCGGAAAATCCGAGATTTGCTCGCCCCGGACCGCCAATTCCAACGCCCTCCAATTGTGAAAGGAAGGGTCTTTGATCTTGTATCGCGTAATTTGCGAGTCGCGGCCCGTGACCGCCATATGGATAATCTCGCCCCGCCATCCTTCAACCATTGAAAGGGCCATGTGCTGCTCTTTCAGACGGCCTATCGGCGTCAAAATCTCTCCTTTGGGCATCCGTTCCAGAAGTTCCAATAAGAAATCAATCGACCGCCTCGATTCAAGCCACCGGACCATGGCTCTCGAATAAACATCGCCGTTATTCCCTAAAGAGATGGGGATCTGGTGAAAGCGATACATGCCGTGTGGATAATCCATTCTGACGTCATGAGCGTAACCAGCAGCGCGGGCCGCGGGACCGACAAATCCCCACTGTTTCACCATTTCCGCGGAAACGACTCCGGTATTTTCCAATCTTGAAAGTACAGACGGCCGCATGAAAAATAAATCTGAAATCTCCTGAATATCCTTTTTCGCTATTTCCAACCGGCGTTTAAAATTATCAATCATTTTTGAATCCATATCGAAGAACACGCCACCTGGCCTGCAAAAGCTCCGTCCATAACGGTTCCCGGTAAGTTCCATCAGTAAATTCAAAAATTTCCCTCTCACTCTTCCGAAATAGGCGGATGCCGACAAGAACCCAATATCAGCACCCAAAGCCCCCAAATCGCCTGTATGATTGGAAAGTCTCTCAAGTTCAAGCGCAACGGCGCGTAATGCCTCAGCCCGGGGTGAAATATGGCAGGTTGTTAAAGATTCAATCGCACTGCAGTATGCGATCGCGTGACCCAGGACAGTATCGCCTGCAATCGATTCCGCCAATAAAACCCTTCGTTCGGGTGTAACCTCCGGCATCATTTTTTCAATGCCGCGGTGCTGATAGCCCAGATGAATTTCAAGATTCAAAATTTCCTCCCCGTGACACGAAAAACGGAAATGCCCGGGCTCGATAATCCCGGCATGGACCGGCCCTACCGCCACCTCATGGATTTCTTCGCCCTTTGCTTGAAAAAAGCCGGTGTCTCCCGAAATAGGTTTCCGGAGCGGTTTGAGCCACGGATGTCCTTCCGGTTTCATTGAAAATTGTTCCGCAATTTCCCGTTCAAACCCGTAAGCCTGCGGCAGTTCCGGTGTCAAGGACTGAAAAGAGAGAGCGCCTTTAGGCATCCTGAATGAATAAAAATGAAGGTTGGATGCTTCCTCCTCCCCTAACAAAGCGAAAAGCCGCAACTGGCCGTTCTCTTCCAGCAAACCGAAAAAATTTGCGAGCCGCGCGCCCGACGCGACTTCTTCGAGAATTCTTTTCCTAAAGAGCGCTTCCTCAAGAATGGGGACCCGCCCCAGCTCCCACCTCTGTTTATTTCGAACAGTCAATCTGCGTGTCGGCATGGGTCAACCTCCAAGAAAGGCGCTTGATTTTTGAAGCGCCTGGTTCAGGAATGAGGGAACGCAAAGCCCCAGAAGAAGCGCTATCCCCGCCAAAAACAAAGGGGAAACCGTTGTAATCCAGGATTCTTTTTGGTTTGGGTTTAGTTCAACCTCCCTATTTTCAGGAAGCCCTCTTGCCATTTTCAAAACAACCGAGGACATGGCGACAAAAACAATCGACAGAAACAAGAGGTAAAAGAATGCGAGGGAATAATGGGCGGTCGCAAGAGCCGCATTTAAAATCATAAATTCACTGAAAAAAGTGCCGAAAGGCGGTATTCCCGTGACGGCCAAAAGGGCAACCACCAAAAGCCCGCCTGTGAACGGGAAAGATTTCAGAACCCCCTGAATATTTCCGATGCGCTTCGTGCGGTATTGTTGATAAAGATTTCCCGAGACCAGAAAAATCAGTCCTTTTGAGAAAGCATTATTGACCGCATGGAACAGGCTTCCATAAATTCCCAGCCCTCCAAGGCCAAGACCCAGAATTAAAATCCCCATATGCTCGATGCTGGAATAGGCCAAGAGCCGGTTGAAATCAATTTGCCCCAGCATAAAAAAAGAAGCCAAAGCCATGGATGCGATGCCGATCGCCAGCAAGATCGGCTTTAAAAACTCAGCCTGATCCGCCGCATGACATATTTGGCTCATCCTCAGGAACGCTAGAAAGGCACAGTTCGTCACGGCGCCCGCCAAAAGCGCCCCTACAGGCCCCGGAGCTTCTCCGTACGCATCCGGCTTCCAGCTGTGCATAGGCACAAGACCCATTTTTGTACCATATCCAACCGTAAGAAAAACAATTGCCAGTTTCAGCCACGGGACCGAAAGTGAAGCTGCCTGACTGATGAGGTCACTTAAAAGCAGGCTTTTGATTTCCAGAGCGGATATCGCAAGAAAAAAAGTGCCTAAAAGTGCAAGCGCGATCCCGACCGAGCCGATCACAAGGTATTTCCAAGTCGCTTCGAGTGCTTGTGGGCGATGATGAAAATAAATCAAAGGCGCACACATTAAGGTTGTCGCTTCCATCGCTATCCAAAAAAGTCCGAGATGCTGGCTCATGGTCACAAGTGTCATGGAAAAAAGAAGAAACAAGAGGCACGCCGTGAAAATACGGTTGGAACGTCCTTTTTCATTCTGGACGTAACCCGCCGCATAAAGCGAAACCGCAAAAAACAGGATGCTGATGACCGAAAGAATAATAATGCTAAACGAATCAAGTGCCAGAAAACCGTTGATAACGGCCGGGGGCGGGATCAGCCAGAAACTGACCACACAACCCAAATGAGCCAGTGCAATTAAAAAAAGGATCCAATTGCGAAGCCTGTTTGTAGGAAGGATGAGATCCAACCCGCCACCCGCAAAAGGCAAACCTAAGATAAGAAAAATCATGATTATTCTTTCAGCGATGTAAGCTGCGATATATCCATATGATCAAATTCGTTCTGGATATGGTTGATAATGATGCCCATGACAAAAACACCCACAAAAATATCTAAAAAAATCCCCAGTTCCACAAGAAGCGGCGTCGTCTCAAATAACA
>PCVY01000074.1:3216-7409 GCA_002787155.1 Candidatus Abzuiibacterium crystallinum
AAGCGTCGAGAAAGCCGAAGGAATCAATAAATCTGAAAAAGGCTTCCCGGACAAGACAAGACGGGAGGACAGAAAAAAGGAAAGGCCAATCAAAAATCCGCCCACCAGTAAACTGGCACTGCCGCCAAAAATTGCCGGAGTATCACGGCGGATGGAGACGTGCCGGACCGCCCAGAAAAGTATCGCTGGGATCGCAATCACTTTAACGATCAGAGTCCCGGTTGCAATCACAACCTTGTGAATCCCAATCCCGCCCTCAAGCAAAAATGGAAGAAATGCCAAAATGAAGGATTGAAGCGCAAAAAGGCGGACGATCGAGCCTAACCGGCTGGTTCCCAAAAGACCAATCGCCAAAATCACAACAACCGCCAGTGCCATGTCTATCCAAACAGTATTCATAAAACCCTCATAATCGCGATGATTAAACCAAAAAGAGCTAAAACAAAAGCTCCCGTAATAAAAGACGGAATCCGGTTCAGACGGAGGCGCGCCATGACCGATTCAACAATCCCAATGATGACGGCCAACCCTATCATGGCAGCCAGAAAAACCGTCGCATCGATGATCCGGTTATGGGATTGAAACGGGATAAGAAGCGTAACAAAAAAACTCCCCTGCACAAAAAGCTTGATCGCTGCCCCGTGCAAAATAAAAGCAAGGTCGGGCCCGCTATGATCCAGAACCATGACTTCATGAATCATCGTAAGTTCCAGATGGGTCGCGGGGTCATCAATAGGAATACGCGAATTCTCGACAAGCAAAATCATAAAATAACTGGCGCCCACAAGGATTAAAGAAGGTCCGGATACCGTCCATGAAGCCCACCAGCTTTCGCCGATCATTTGAGATAGCGAGAAACTTTTTGACAAAACCGCCAAAGCCGCAAAATTTAAGAAAAGGACAATTTCTGATAGGCAGGAAAATATAGCTTCACGGCTTGCCCCCATCCCTTCGAAACTCGAACCCGTATCCATGGCGGCGAGAATGATAAAGAACCGGCCGAGACCAAAAAGATAAGTAAAAAGAAGGGCGTCGCCCCAAAACTGGACGGGGGCTTTCAAGCCGCCAAAGGGAATTAAAAAAGAGGCTATCAAAGTGGTCGCAAAAAAGATCAAGGGAGCCGCGCGGAAAATCCAGGTTGTCGTCACACTATATACGCTCCCTTTTTGAATCAGCTTCAAAATATCGTAATAGGGTTGTAAAAGCGGAGGCCCCTTTCTTCCAGCAAAAAAGGCCTTGGTTTTCCCGATCACTCCCAGGAGGAATGGAGAAAACAAAAGACATGCGGCAAGCCGCGAAAGAACAGAAATGAATGGAATCACTTTCTTAAGCCCTCCATGGGAATTTCCAAAGCAATAATGCAATCAGCCCGAGTAACATATAAAAAAGATATTGCGGGATATGACCGCTTTGCAGTTTGAGCAGCATTCCGGAGAATCTTCGCAACATAGCAAGAATCGGCCGGAACACAAAATGTTCCGGCATGTCCACCACTTTTGAAGAAAGTTCAAGCTCCTCAGGCAAATTGATCCTGGACTTTTCCGAGCGCTGAACCTGGAAACATACCATCCACTTGAAAAGGCGCAGAACGGGTTCGGCAAAAGAAGAGGCGGTGTATTGAATACGTGTCGTGAGCGACGGATACCCGCAGGCCCATGTCCCCACCCGCCGCTCGGGATACCGCCTGGCAAGAAGTGCCCGGCACAATACCAGCAGGCCCAAGACCAGCAAAAAGATATAAAGAACTTTCGTTGTGGATAAAATCGGCTGAAGCAAAAATTCAGTTTGAGCCGCTACGGGTTTTGCGGCAATGAGAAAATGGGCGCTGGCAAATGCAAACGAAACAATCGTTTTTGGAAAAAGACCGATCCATACGCAAATCGCGGCGAGAAACATCATGGGTCCCCACATCATGCAGGGGTTTTCTTTATAGATGTCCTGTCGGTGGGATCTGTTTTGACCCAAAAAAATAACGCTGAATGCCTTTGCAAAACAGATGGCGGCCAGACCGCCGATAAGCGCCAAAGAGACTGCGGCCATCACCGCCATAATAATTCCAAACTTGTCCAGATGGATTACGCCGTCAAAAAGCGCCCGATAAACCAGCCACTCACTGATAAATCCGTTGAAGAGCGGCAAGCCGCATATGGACAAAGAACCGATCAAAAATAAATGCCCTGTAAAGGGAAGGAATTTAAGAAGCCCTCCCATCGCATCGATTTCGCCTGTGCCGGTCGAACGGATCACGGAGCCGGCGCTTAGGAAAAGCAGGCTCTTGAAGACCGCGTGATTGAGGACATGCAAAAGCCCTCCTGCATATCCAATGAGTGCGATGGATTCATGACCGGAAGCGTTTCCCAAAAGCCCGATTCCGATTCCCAAAGCAATAATGCCGATATTTTCAATGCTGTGGTAAGCGAGCAATTTCTTGATCTCGTGCTGCCCAAGCGCGTATAAAACGCCAAAGACGCCCGAAACTCCGCCGATCGCAAGCACGACAGGGCCGCTCCAGGCGGGCAAATCTTTAATAATGAAAATAAGCCGCAACAGGCCGTAAATGCCGGTCTTGATCACGAATCCTGAAAAGAGTGCTGAGACATGGCTCGGCGCCGCAGGATGCGCATGGGGCAGCCAAATATGGATTGGGAAAAAACCCGCCTTTGCCCCAAAGCCGACCAAGCCTAATATGAAAAGAAGACCCGTCAGCCCCGGCGCATAATGAGCAAGAGCCATTTGATCAAAATCCATCGAGCTTGCAGCCTGCCCCATCAAAGCAAACATGACAAGCAGGCAAAAGGTGCCGCAATGAGTCACAATGAGATAAAGATAGCCGGCTTCTCTGACGGATTTTTTTTCATCATAGAACGTCACCAAAAAATAACCGATGATGGTCATAAGCTCCCAGGCCGTTAGAAAAAGAACGGCATTCCTGGCCGTCACGACGACTAAAAGCAAGGTAATCAATAAAAGATAGAAAAAATAATGGACACCGAGATTCTTTTTTTCGTGATGTTCCTGCAAATACCCGCAGCCGTAAATCCCGGATGCCAGGGCGACACAGCCGATTGTCATGAGAAAAAAAGCGCTCAGGGGATCGAGTCCAATAGTAAATTCTCCGAAAGGGACGGACCACGGGATACGAAAAATGGAAGTTTCGCCTCCGCGCAGAAAAGGAAAGGAAACAAAAAAATTCAAACTGCAGGCAGCTACCAGCGAGGCAACAAAAACAAAATGGCAGAGCTTTCTAAAACGGTCCAAAAAGAGGACCAAAACGGCTGAAAACGCAAGAATCTCCAAACTCAACAAAAAAAGTCTCATGCTAGGGGCCCTGTTTATGGGATGCTTTGCCGCTTGCCTTACGATGCAAAGCGAGCCGCGATTCGACCACGATTGCCTCGGCCACCATTTGTTCCTTCGAGGCTTTCGTCTTTAAATATTTCTGAAATCCAGAATCCTGCAGACAATAAGAAAGCCGCGATAAAATCAAGAGATGCGCCTTGGTGGATGGGCTTACCAGCACAAAAAGAACGGATACGGTCTTCCGGTCCAATGCTTTAAAATCAACCGCGTTCTTTAAAAAGCATAGACTCACCCACGGTGCATCAACATTCAGTACCACGGGACTGCGCAAGTGCGGCAACGCAATGCCGTTTCCGATCGCCGTCGACTCCAGGGATTCTCTTGCCAGAAACATTTCCAGCAGTGAACTTTTGTTCATCTCAGCCGGAAACGGCAAAAATTCGATCACATTTTTCAGAACCTCTTCCCTGCTCCCGCCCGGAACATCATAATAAACGCCTCCCGCTTTCAAGGCATCCGCGAAGAGGCATGAGCCGTTCGGTTTATGCTCGCCCAATGCCAGAATCTCAGGGGTCAGGGTAATTCTGTTTTCAAGCGCCCATTCCAAAAGCTCGACGTAATTAAACCGGTACTGGTCGTTGACTTTCATGCACGGCATGCTCTTTTTCGAAATCCAGGCGCGAATCTTTTTTTCTTCGACCTGAAAAATCTTGATGAGGTCACGTACTAAAATCTGCATTAAGATTTTCCATTCCGAATTAAATCCTCGGCGCGATTCAGGGCGTCTTTCATACTTTGAAATACATTTTCTTCGCCGATCAGATCATAAAGATTTGTTTTCACCATTTCATTGAGAGGCTGGACATGCAGGCCGGTAACAATAAGCGGGATAT
>PCVY01000074.1:7423-11577 GCA_002787155.1 Candidatus Abzuiibacterium crystallinum
CTTAGTATCCGCACCTTGGGTTTTTCACGGATGGCCCGATCCACTTCGTCGAGCTGGTTTGCCGCGCCAAAAAAAAGCGGGCCGTCCACTTCGTAGACTTCAACGCCGGCAGGAACCGCGAATGTATTGATGGGACGCTCTTCTTCGCTCTCCTCCTCTTCAATTTCCCTGGTCAGAACCTTGATATTCGTGACCGTCGCCATCCGCTTGATAAAAAGAAAGGCGGCGAGCACGATTCCCAGTTGAATCGCCACAGTCAGATCCACAATCACCGTCACAAGGAAAGTTGCCAAAAGAACCGCGATCCCCCCTCTTCCGCTTTTGCAGAGTTCAAGAAAGGAGTGCCATTCGCTCATGTGATAAGCCACCACCACTAGAATCCCGGCCAAGCACGCCAAAGGAACAAGCTTAATCCACTGCCCAAAGAACAGCATGATCAGAAGAACGGTGATAGCGTGAACGATCCCGGCGACAGGCGTTCTGCCGCCGTTTTTGATATTGGTCACGGTCCGTGCGATCGCGCCGGTGGCGGGCATCCCGCCGAAGAGAGCGGATCCAATATTGGCTATTCCTTGGCCGATCAGTTCCATGTTGGAGCGGTGCCGCCCGCCAATCATACCATCCGAGACCACAGCCGAAAGAAGGGACTCGATGGCGCCCAGAAGCGCAATCGTAAATGCAGGTTGAAAGAGGTGTTGAATCGTCACAAAATCCAATTTGGGAATCTGTGGGACTGGTAGCATGTGAGGAAGTTCTCCAAACCGGCTTCCGATGGTTTCAATGGGCATATGAAAAAGCCGAGCGAGGATGGAGGTAAAAACAATGGCGACGAGAGAACCCGGAATCTTGTGGGAAACCCTGGGCCATAGCGCAATAATCAAAAGGGTCAAAAGAGCCAGTAGAAGAGCGTAATAATTCACAGTCCCCATATGTTCATAAAAAACGCGCCATTTCTCAAAAAATTCAGCCGGGACTTTATCCACGTTCAAACCCAGGAAATCTTTGACTTGAGATGAAAAAATAACCACGGCAATGCCGCTTGTGAACCCCACAATGACGGTGCGTGGAATAAATTTGATAACGATGCCGAATTTCGCAAAACCCATAATCAAAAGAAGAATGCCTGCCATAAAGGTCGAGATGACAAGTCCGTCGATCCCGTATTTGTGCACAATCCCATAAACGATCACCACAAAGGCCCCGGTGGGGCCGCCAATTTGAACGTGGCTTCCGCCGAAAGCTGAAACAAGGAGCCCGGCCACGATCGCGGTAAAGAGTCCTTTTTCAGGGGAAACTCCCGAAGCAATGGCAAAGGCAATCGCAAGAGGGATCGCCACAACGCCAACGATGACACCGGCAATAAGGTCTGACACAAACGTTTCCACAGAATAACTTTTCAGGGTCGTAATCAATTTCGGTTTTAGTCTCATGTTTCTCCTCAGCAATGTATAAGTTCGATATTTTTGATTCGGTCTTTAATTAACAGCTTTGATGGGATGATGTGCTTCAGCGGGGGGCGCAGATGAAAAGTTATGAGGCCTCAGTTGTTCTGCCGGAATTTTTCGCCCCGTTTCCCATGGAAACACCTTATCCGTTATCCGTCTTCCCGGGATTTTTTTCCCAAAGAAATCTGATAATCATCTCCTTCCGGCTTTAAAATCACATGGCCTTCCCGGGCGAGCCAGCCCGCACTCATCAGCAAAAGATCCTTTGATTTTCCAATCTTGGATACCAGCGTTGAGAATCGCACCGTGTGGTTAGGCTGCTCATCCAAAAAATGCCAAATATCACCCGCTGCAAATCCAATTTCCATAATCATCGTAGCACCTCATATCCCGGATTCATGATTTCTCCGACAGAATCGAGGTTTTTAAATATTCCCTGTTTAATTTTGCGATAAATTTGACGTGGATATTTTTGGGGCACGCTTTCATGCATTCGAAATGGTTGGTGCAATTTCCAAAGCCTTCTCCATCCATCGCTTGAACCATACTTAAGACACGCTGTTTTTGTTCCGCGCGGCCCTGCGGCAATTTCCCCAAGTGAGAAACTTTTGCTGCGACAAAAAGCATTGCCGAAGCATTGGGGCACGCGGCCACGCAAGCCCCGCAGCCAATGCACGCCGCGGCATCCATGGCTTCTTCAGCATCATCCTTTGGCACCAAGAGGGTATTACCATCGGGAGCGCCCCCCGTACTTACCGAGACATATCCTCCGGCTTGGATAATCCGGTCAAAAGCGCTCCGGTCGACAATCAAATCTTTAACAACCGGAAATGCTTTAGCTCTCCACGGTTCGATATAAATCACATCGCCATCCTGAAACCGCCTCATGTGAAGCTGGCAAACCGTCGTCCCTTTGTCCGGCCCATGCGGGATACCGTTGATCGTCAAGGAACACGTCCCGCAGATTCCTTCCCGGCAATCGTGGTCAAACGCAATGGGTTCAATCCCCTTCTGGATCAGATCCTCATTCACGACATCGAGCATTTCCAAAAAAGACATATCCGAAGTAATATTCTCCGCCTGATATTTTTCGATCTTCCCTTTGTCTTTCTGATTTTTTTGCCGCCAAACGTAAAGTGTGAACTTCATTATTGATAACTCCTTTGCGTTAGCTTGACCGTCTCAAAATTCAAAGGCTCTTTATGCAAAGTCGGGCTTTTCCCGCTGCCCTTAAATTCCCAAGCGGCGACATAACAAAAGTTTTTGTCATCGCGGAGCGCCTCTCCTTCAGGGGTTTGGCTTTCAACGCGAAAATGAGCGCCGCAAGACTCCCGGCGGTCCAATGCATCCTGGCAAATCAGTTCGGCAAACTCCAAATAATCCGCAACTCTTCCGGCATGCTCCAAGGACTGGTTCAAATCATTTCCCTCCCCAAGGATATTGACATTCTTCCAAAATTCCTCCCGGAGTAATAGGATAGATGCCAGTGCTTTCTTGAGCCCGCCTTCGCTTCGCGACATCCCGCAATCATCCCACATGATCTTTCCAAGCTGCCGATGGAATTCGCCGGCTGTCTTTTTGCCTTTAATGGAGAGAAGTTTCTTAATCCGCTGCTCGCTTTCCTCTTTGGCTTGTTGAAATTCCGGTTCGCTGGTATTTCCCCGGCCCGGCTTCACTTGGGCCAAATAATGGCTGACGGTGTTGGGGATAATAAAGTATCCGTCGGCCAATCCTTGCATTAAGGCACTTGCGCCAAGCCGGTTGGCACCGTGGTCGGCAAAATTCGCCTCACCGAGAACAAACAGGCCTTCAATATTGCTCATCAAATGATAATCAACCCATAGCCCGCCCATCGCGTAATGGGCGGCAGGATAAATCCGCATCGGCGTTTGATAAGGATTTTCCCCCGTGATCCTTTCATACATCTCAAAAAGATTTCCGTACCGTTCTTCAATCATTTTCCTTCCCAGCCCTTTCATGGCTTCGGAAAAATCCAAATACACGCCGGCTCCGGTGGACCCGACCCCGCGCCCTTCATCGCAGACTTCTTTTGCGTTTCTGGAAGAGATGTCTCGTGGGGCAAGATTCCCATAGCTTGGATACTTGCGCTCCAGATAGTAATCCCGCTCCTGTTCCGGAATTTCCGCGGGAGGGCGATGGTCCGCCTTTTTTTTGGGAACCCATATTCTCCCATCGTTACGCAGGGATTCTGACATCAGGGTAAGCTTTGACTGATAATGACCGCTCACCGGAATACAGGTCGGATGAATCTGCGTGTAGCACGGATTCGCAAAGAGGGCGCCTTTCTTATAGGCGCGGTAGATCGCCGTTACATTGCAGCCTTTGGCATTGGTGGACAGATAAAAAACATTAGAATAGCCGCCCGTGGCAAGAATGACGGCGTCTGCGCCATGGATTTCAATTTTTCCGTTCACAAGATCCCGGACAACAATACCTTTGGCCTTTCCGCCAACAGTCACCACATCCAGCATTTCTGTTCTTGAATGAGATTTGACTTTTCCGGCGTGGATCTGCCGCGCCAAAGCCTGATAGGCCCCGAGAAGGAGCTGTTGTCCCGTCTGTCCACGGCAGTAAAAAGTACGGGATACCTGGGCTCCTCCAAAGGAACGGTTCGCGAGATACCCGCTGTATTCTCTCCCAAAAGGAACCCCTTGGGCCACACATTGGTCAATAATATGATTGCTGATC
>PCVY01000061.1:0-464 GCA_002787155.1 Candidatus Abzuiibacterium crystallinum
AAATAATCATTACTGCAAAAAAGTAAAATATCCTTGCCGTCAACTTTACCGTGTACACCATCAATAGAATCAAGATATTTTGGTTCGCGGTAAAGCGAATTGTCTTTCAACTCTTCAAGTTCTTGAGATAAGTAGCTCCAAGCTAAGTGCCGGTTCTCCCTCGATGTCTTTTTACTTGTGTCATTGCGAGGTAACGTGCCAAATGACGCCAGAGTAATCTCAGAACCGGGATTACTTTGGATGCGCGGGGTCAGACCCTCTTGGGCATGACCCCTTGTTCCGCGATTCACAAACTCACCATAATGGCAGCAATGTGCCCGCCGAATCCCATCGAAAGAGATCCTGCGGTTTTAATGGTTTTTTTCTTGGCTTGATTCGGTGTGAAATCAAGATCACATCCGGAATCCGGTTTATCCAAATGGATCGTCGGTGGCACAATTTGGTCTCGCAAAGACAACAGAGTC
>PCVY01000061.1:482-1396 GCA_002787155.1 Candidatus Abzuiibacterium crystallinum
TGTGCCCGATCATGGATTTAATGGAACTCATGGCAATCTGTTCGGCCGCTCTTCCAAAAGCCTTTTTGATCTGAACGCTTTCATAAAGATCGCCTGTTTTTGTCCCGGTACCATGAAGTTGTAAATGGTCGATATCTTTGACTTCTATTCCGCAGTTCTTCATCCATTGTGTAAGAGCGCGCGCGAGGCCGTCGCTTTCGGGAGGAAATGAAATAATATCCTTGGATTCATTGCCATATACATACCCCCGGATTTTCCCGTAAATTTTAGCGCCTCTCGCTTTGGCGTGAGCCTCATCTTCTAAAAGCACGACCGCTGCTCCTTCCCCAATGACAAAGCCGTTTCTCCTTTGATCAAACGGCCGAATGCCGGTTGGCGATAAAACACCTAACTGTTGGTAACCGGCAAATAAAAGCGGCGTGAGAGAGGCATCGCTCGCCCCTGCAATACAAACGTCCGCCTCATCATCTTCGATAATGCGAACGCCTTCCATTAACGCAAAAGTCCCGGTCGCACAAGCCGCGACCACGGGTTTGGCGGGACCTTTTAATTTCCATTTACGCGCAATCCATTGAGACAGAATATTGGGAATGAGATTGGCATAAACCCGCGCTCCCAAAATAGCGCTCGGTTTTTTAACGAATCGTTCTTTAAATTTCTCCAAAGTGGTGATACCGCCTTTGCTAGAACTAACGGTAACGGATACCCGGTAAGGATCCATGTCACGAATGGCCAGCCCGCTGTCCTGAATGGCTTCTTCGGTTGCCGTGAGGCCATATTGAATGAAAGGATCTAATACCTGAAAAGCAGCAGAGGGTTTAAAATCGGGAATTTCACAGGCAATTTTGACTCTAAATTTTTGCGTGTCGAATTTACGTAACGGACGCGCGGTGTCGAGGCCTGTTTGCAGCCCT
>PCVY01000061.1:1408-20314 GCA_002787155.1 Candidatus Abzuiibacterium crystallinum
TGCAAAAATCTCACGCCCCCTGCCAAAAGGCGAAAGGCAGCCAATGCCCGTCACAACCACTTGCTTCATAAACTCCTCGAGTCAAAATGAAACACTTGCCCGCTCACGTGATTCATTCGTTCAGACATCAAATAAACCATAAAATCTGCCACCTCATGAGGATCAGAAATCTCACCCAGCGTGCTCCGCTCTTCATTGCGTTTGCGTATATCAGAAGAAAGCGATTCGGTCATTTGCGAAACCATAAATCCAGGATTGAAAGCGTTGACCAATATTTTACGTTTCCCCAGTTCCTTGGCGATGCTTTTTGTAAATGCAATCAGCCCGCCCTTTGCGGCTGCATAATTGGCTTGCCCAAATCCGCCACGAATTCCCACTTGACTGATGACCGTTAATATTTTACTCCGCTCATTCTTGAGGAAAAAGCGAAGCAAACTTTTCACGGTTAAATAAACGGATTTCAAATTAACGTTTAAAACATAATCCCATTCCTCTTCGGTCATGTTTTGAATGGTATGATCACTCACAGCCGCAGCATTAAGAATGAGGCCGTCCAATGTTTTGGTTCTGGATTCAACCATGGCTTTAAGTGACGTGACGGCGCCTGTGCGGGATAAATCAACTTGAAACCCAACGCTGCCCCGGTTGATTAATTGATCGGCAACGGTTTGATTTCGGTAAAACGTGAAGTAAACATGCGCCCCCGCTTGAAGTGCTTTCTCAACAAAAGCGCGTCCCAATGCACTGGTGCCGCCTGTAATTAAAATGTGTTTACCGGTTAGGCTTACTTCCATAGTAGATATGGTGGGTTGATAGGTCTCAAATCAGCCGGCTGCCATCTCAAGGCCGGCTTCTTTGAGTAAGGCTTGATCCTGCTCAAATGAATTGCCACTGGTCGTCAAATAGCCTCCCGTAATCATGCCGTTTGCACCCGCACGCAAAGCCAATGCTTGATAACCCCCCAAACCTGCTTCCCGGCCGCCCGCTAATTTAATATTAGACTTGGGTAGAATAAACCGATAAACAGCGATGGTTTTAATAATTTCTTTCGGATCGATTTTTGGTGCTGCTTCAAGCGGGGTGCCTTTTCGTGGACTTAAAATGTTGATGGGCAGACATTCCGGTTTATAAGGCTTTAACTCGAAGGCAAGCTTCATCCGATCTTCACGCGATTCCCCCATGCCCAAGATACCGCCTGAACAAAGATCCATGCCTTCTTGTTTGAGGAAATCCAATGTTTCAAGACGCGTGTCATAGGTGTGCGTTGTCACAATTTTTTTGTAAAATTCACGGGACGATTGAAGATTATTGTTAAACCGCCTCAGGCCTGCTTCTTTCAAGCGTCTTGCTCGCTCAGGTGTCAGGAACCCCAAAGAGCCGTCAATATGCAGTTGGGTGTGTTTTTTCAGGAGTCTGACAGTGTCTAGAATTTGTTCAAATTCCTGATCGTTGAGCGAACCTCCGCTTGTCACTAAACAAAATGTGTTGATTCCTTGCGATTCATTAATCTTAGCAGCTTCTAAGATGGTGTTAGGAGGCAGTAAATGGTAGCGATCCGCGTCAGTTTTAAAATGGACGGATTGAGTACAAAAATGACAATCTTCGGCACACAGATTACTTTTAGCGTTGATCAGTGAACACAGGTGGGCAAAATTGGAATGGTAAAAAAGTGTGATTTCGCGGGCAGACGTCATTAATTTCTCAAACAATGCGTCGTCTTCAATTTCGATGAGCGCCATGGCTTCATCGAATGAAATCTCCTCGCCCAATAAAATACGGTCTTTGAGATCCGAAATCAATGCTTCGGTTAACACGGTGCCGGTTCTAGCCGGGACAGGTTTTTCGTTCGACATGTTAACTTTGTCCCGCAATACGGCGAAGCAGCCCCTCCGAGGGAGAAGCGGTACCGGAAAATGAACCTCCGGCTATTGCTGGAATGATTGAAACAACATCACCATCTTTAACGGTTGTCTTTTCTTTTTCGAGAAAACGAATGTCTTCGTCATTCAAGAAAATGTTCACAAACCGTCTGACTTGGCCTTTTTCGTCGCAAATACGTTCTTTGATGCCCGGATGATTTTTTTCCAATGCTTCGATGAGTCCGTTGATCGTGTCAGCCTGAACCAAAACTTCTTCTTGATGGTTGGTTAATTTTTGAAGCGGGGTTGGAATTCTGACCTGTACCGACATGTTTTTCTCCTCTAGTAACTCAATACACTACCGGTTCCGACCGGTTTGTCATTCCCGTTTGCTTTGGGCGGCACTCGCTTTCAATAAAATGTCTATTGAGAGCAGGTGCCGACACCTTCGGAGATGAGCATTAAGCTCATCCCGAACACTTTTCGCCAGCCGCCTGTGGCGAGCCTCGCCTTTGGCGGGAGGACGAATCAGTCCTTTGGCTGACGGGGATGACACCTGCCAAAATCATTTGGCAGGTGTCATTTTACTCTCTTTTTCTTTTAAAATCGATTCAAATGATTTGATGCTTGGTTCAATCATCACCGGCTCTCCAACGGAATCCCGAATAGCGCCTTGTGTTTTAAGGCCGTTTCCTGTAATCGCGACCACAACGGATTCGTCTTTAGGGATAACGCCTGATTCGATTAATTTAATCGTACACGCCAGCGTCACACCGCCGGCAGTTTCCGTAAAAATACCTTCTGTTCTGGCCAAAAGCTTAATGGCTTCCCGGATTTCATCATCGGCCGCTTTCGCAGCCGTGCCGCCGCTTTCAAAAACAGCGTCTTTGGCATAATAGCCGTCAGCGGGGTTTCCAATGGCTAAAGATTTGGCAATGGTTTTTGGTTTGACGGGACGAATAGCATCGCTTTTGTTTTGAATGGCTTCCGCAATCGGCGAGCAGCCTTCGGCCTGCGCACAATAAAGTTTGGATTTGACTTCTTTAATTAATCCCAATTGATAAAACTCTTTAAAGGCTTTCCATATCTTAGTGAGAAGCGAACCGCTTGCAGCCGGACAAACTAAATGCTGCGGCGTCTGCCAACCAAGCTGTTCAGCCACTTCATAACCAAATGTTTTGGAGCCTTCTGCGTAGTAAGGCCGGATATTAACATTTACAAAAGCCCATCTATATTTACCGGCAATCTCGCTGCACAAACGGTTGACATCGTCATAATTGCCTTTGACGGCAATTAAATTAGGGTTATAAACAAGCGAGGCTAATATTTTAGCGTATTCTAAATCGTGCGGAATAAAAATGTAGCGCTGAAAACCGTTTTTTGCGGCGTGAGCCGCAACCGAATTAGCCAGGTTCCCGGTTGATGCGCAAGCCACGGTGTCAAACCCAAGTTCTTTAGCCCGTGAAAGCGCCACGGAGACCACCCGGTCTTTAAATGAAAATGTCGGATGACAAACGGTATCGTCTTTAATGTAGAGTTCTTTGACACCCAAGGTTTTGGCAAGCGTGGCAGCTTTTACAAGCGGTGTGAATCCCGTATAAAGTCCCGCAGTCGGTTCTCCGTCAATCGGCAGCAGTGCGCGGTAACGCCAAATGGATTGAGGGCCGTCTTCGATTTGTTCACGCGAAATATTCTTTTTGATCGCATCGTAATCATAATCTACTTCAAGCGAGCCAAAACAGTATTCGCAGACATAAATCGCCTCTTTGGGATATGTCTTGCCGCATTCCCGGCACTTCAAGCCTTTCATGAAACTCATTATTTTTTCATTGTCATTGCTTCGCTCCGCCCGCAATGACAGCGCCTCCTCCATATAAAAAAAACGACCTCTCCTTGAAGCGTCAAGAAGAGGTCGTTTGCATGTTTCCTCTCCTCTTATTTTGCAGGAATTGGCACCTAACCCGCCACGCTTTTTGCCGGGTGGTTGCCGCGGTATCATAGGGCCTGTCCCTCGCATCATGATTTACCTTTTTCATTCATCAAAAGGCTGCATAATGAGCCCCTTTTGGGGTCACCGCTCTCAATAAGAAGATTTATCGAGCTAAACTATAAAGAACGAGTACAAGGCGGTATTTTAGCGATCCCGCCAAAGTCTGTCAAACGTCAAAATAAGCTGTTAAGCAGAGCTTTTTGCCTCTGCCCGCATGGCCTCAATCAAAATTTTAGCTACTTCCGGCCGTGTAATTTCAGATGGCGGCAGTTCACCATGACGCAACATTTCACGCAATTTTGTCCCTGAAACCGAGAATGCTTCTGCGTTAGGCGGTGCTGTTTTAAAGCTCACCATGCCGCCGGTTTTTTTGTCGAAAAAAGTGTGCTCAAACTTGAAAATTTCGATACCGATTTCTTCGGGCTTGAACTCATTAAAAATAAGTTGCGCGTCGTAAGTGCCGTAATAAGATTTGCCGTCCGAGCGGTTGGCGCCTGCATGGTCTCGTCCGACGATAAAATGCGTGCAGCCGTAATTCTTGCGCACGATGGCGTGCCACACGGCCTCGCGCGGGCCGGCGTAACGCATGGCGGCAGGAAATACGGTCAGTGCGGTTCTGTCTTTCGGGTAATAATTATCCAAAAGAACTTGGTAGCATTTCATACGCACTTCCGCAGAAATGTCGTCGCCTTTCGTTTGCCCTACCAGGGGATGAATCAAAAGCCCATCTACACATTCCAGCGCCACTTTCGTTAAGTATTCATGCGCGCGGTGAATGGGGTTTCTGGTTTGAAAAGCCACAACGGTATTCCATCCTTTTTCTTCAAAAAGCGCCCGTGTTTGTTTGGGGTCTAAACGATAGCCGGCAAAATCGGTATGGTTTGGTTTTTCAAAAACGGTAACTTTGCCACCCACTAACCAACCGCCCATCTTCAGCACATGCTTGACGCCTGGATGCGCCTCATCGCTTGTGCCATAAACGGCTTCCGACTCTTTTTTCTTGTCGTGCTTAAAAATAGATTCGACAGATAACAGTGCAAGCTTTGTTCCGTCCGCATCTTGCAAAGCAACGGTATCGCCTTTCTTAATCTTGTTTTTTTCTTCGTCACTGATTGACTTGGTAATCGGAATGGTCCAGGGCAACTGATTAGCCAAACGCTTTTTCTGAAGACAGGTTTCATAATCCGCCTCAACCATAAATCCTTCGAGAGGACTTAAAGCCCCCGTTGCGAGCATTTCCAGATCACACGTTTCACGTTCGGAAAGTATAACTGCCGGTAATTTTTCTGCCTGCTGCCTGGCAGCTTGCGCTTCCTTGCCTTCCGTTAATCGATTAATTAACTTCCCGCCATGTGGTAATAAACTCATATGCCACTTCCTTCTTCCTTGATTTCTTTTTCTTTCGGTTTTTCTTTTTTTGCCTTAAAAGTGTGAATGCCGCATTCTGTTTTATCACGCCCCGCCCACCGTCCCGACCGTTCATCATCGCCGGGCTGAACCGGTTTG
Source organism: Candidatus Abzuiibacterium crystallinum (assembly GCA_002787155.1). Lineage (GTDB taxonomy): Bacteria > Omnitrophota > Omnitrophia > Omnitrophales > Abzuiibacteriaceae > Abzuiibacterium > Abzuiibacterium crystallinum. The sequence continues at coordinate 6,764 of PCVY01000061.1, forward strand.
GTACAAGGCCAGCAGCCGATGCTCAAATACCCCATCCCGGCCAATTCGTGCTTGGGCAGCTGATGTTGTTCAATGTACCACCGAATATCGCCTGAGGTTGAGTTGGCCAGCGGATTAATTTTAAACATGTTGCGGCCTTTTTCTTCATATTCCTCGACAATTTGAATGTCACGGCGTGTTTTAGATTGGGACCGTCGAATGCCGGAAATCCACGCGTCATAACCTTTGAGCGCGCGATCAAGCGGTTCAACTTTATTAATTTGGCAGCAGAGATCCGGGTTATGGCGGTAAGGCTCATTGTGATATTCTTTCATGAGCTCTTCACGGCGTTTAGGATCGGCTTTGAGCTCGATGACATTTTTAAGCCCAAACCGCCGGATCACTTCGTTTTTGAAAGCCAGCGTCTCTTTGAAATGAAACCCTGTTTCCAGAAATAAAACAGGCAGATTAACATCAATCAAAGATGCCATATGAAGTAATGCAACGCTTTCAGATTGAAAAGACGATGTCATCGCAATCTTCGAACGAAAAGTTTCAACCGCCCATCGAATGATGGTTTCCGGCTGTTCTTTTTCAAAACGAGCGTTCAGTTCTTCGGTGTTAATTTTTTTTGCCACTGCCAAACCCTGTTCCATGTTAATAATTTAAATCGGACTTAAGCCGCGCGGCTTAAGTCCTCAGTCGTCACGTAGCCAAGTTCTTCGAGTTTCTTGAGGACTTTATCTGCCGATTGTTCCGGCGTTTCTTTGTCCGTTTCACAGACAACTTCAGGGTGAAGCGGTTCTTCATAAGGATCATCTACTCCGGTAAATCCTTTAATTTCGCCGGCCATGGCTTTTTTATAAAGGCCTTTGACGTCACGTTCCGCACATTTTTCAAGCGGGCATTTGGCGTAGACTTCGACAAAATCACCGATCAGACTCCGGTTATAATCGCGCACTTCACGGTAAGGTGAAATAGCCGCTGAAATGGCCATCACGCCGTTGCGCGTCAGTAAATGGCAGACAAAACCGATGCGTTTGATGTTGGTGTCGCGGTCTTCTTTTGAGAAACCGAGGCCTTTGCTGAGGTTGGTGCGAACCACGTCGCCGTCTAAAATTTCAACGTTCCGGCCTGCATTTTTTAACTTTTTAACCAGAATCAGCGCAACCGTTGATTTGCCGGACCCTGATAAGCCTGTAAACCAAATTGTTACTCCTTTTGACATCGAAGAGCCTCCTTAAAAATAGATAGACAGCCCCTATCAGGGCCGTCCTTATCCTAACTATTTGTTTGATAAAGATTTAGGAAAAATCGGACGAAACGATAAAGATGTTATAATAGTATTCAAGCATACAAATGTCAACTATGTCAGCTCCCGCCATCAAGGCTAAGATTAGAAGGTACGAATTCCAATGCGACTTGGTTTATGCCATTTTGGCACTGACTCCCCGCTTTTGGAACCCCGGAAAAGTCGGGTCTTTTTTTAAGAAATGGCCTCTTGAACAATCTTTTTGGTCCCAATTGGACAAACATCTATACCATGGTGTATACGTTCTCTTTTATCTGATTGACAAGCATCATTTGACGCAGGAACTGATGCCCGATGATATCCGCGCCCGTTCTTCACAACTAAAACGGGAACTCGAAATCCATCATTTTTTCTTGGCCAACGAAACCGCTTCCATCATCCGAACGTTCCACGCCAATCAGATTCCTTCTCTTCTATTAAAGGGTATGTCTTACTTCTTTTGTTTTCCGGAAAGCTATTTTCAAGCACGCTTGTCTTCTGACATTGATCTTCTGATTCATGAAAATGACTTAGCCGGGGCTGAAAAAGTGCTTTCCACGATGCAATATGCTGCCGCGGAAGGAATCGACCCATCCTATCCGGATAAAGACACCCTGATAGCAGGTTATTATGAGAAAACATTTTCAAAAACCGCCGGTGAATTACGTTCGGAACTTGGCTTGCATTGGTCGATTCCGATAGGGCGCATGAGGCGGCAAGAGAATTTTCCGGTGTTTGAAAAAGCGGGCCGGCAGATTTTGGATCATTTTTGGCAGTATAAAAAAACCGTTCATTGGCAAAATCAACCGATTGCTGTTTTATCCGAAGAAGATATGTTCCGGCACTTCTTCTGGAACGTGGCGCGCGACCACATGGGTCAAATTAATAGCGTCCGGTGGCTGCATGCTGCTGTCGATTTATATGAACTCGAAAAAACAACTTCTGAAAAAGGGATGAGCACGCTCCTGGCTTCCGAAATCTCACCGTCAAAACAAGCCGACGCTTTAATCCGTTTCTCTAAGAAATTATTTGAACCGGGCGATCGCGATCACATTACTTCTATACCATTTTTCTTTTACCGGGCGCTGGCTCCCTGGACAACTCAAAAAAAATACGCTCGTGAGGTATGGGGAGCGCTCTGGTTATCACAGCAATTTCCGCGGTTGTTTCGTTTTGCTTGTTTTTGCCGCATGATTTGGCAAAATATATTTGAGAGAGGAAAACGTGCTGCCGCCTAAACCTAAAGGAAAATCCCATATCGTCTTTCAGCCCGCTCAGGAAGGCTGTTTGCTCTTGAATCAGAAAACCGATCAAATGCATTCTTTGAATGCCGCTGCTGCTTTTATTTGGACATTTTGCGACGGCCGGCATAGCATTCAAGACATTGAAGAAGCATTTCTAAAACATGCCAAACTGCCGCCGGAAGAAGCCAAAAAAGAGATCGACAAAACACTCGCTGAACTACATTCTCTCGGACTTTTAGAATGACACGCGTAAAAACAGTTTCTTCTTTTTATCAAGTGGCCCCTTCTGTTGTGCTAGAACTTCAAACGCGTGAGCGCTTAGTTGATTTTTTGGTACACCAATTCTTATTCCCCGTTCGTTTAAAAAAATGCCGCCTGCCTTCCGCTCGTTTGAAAATAACCGCTGACTTTAAGCGCAGCTATTTTACCCTTCAAACACATTCACACACCATTCGTACTTCTAACTTCATTTCACTTTTGCCCCTGATTGACACGGAGGCGCGTTGGGTGATTGCTGGGCATCTACCTGCCGAATGGTTTCCGGTTCATTCAGCAGCAGTTCAAAAAAATAACCGCTCTGTCCTTTTATTGGGTGAAAGCGGTGCCGGAAAATCCAGAACTTTGCTTGATCTGGTCGGTAAAGGTTATACGGGACTATCCGATGAACTAAATTTTCTCAATCTTAGAACGTTCCGGCTCGCACCTTATTTGAGACACTGGAATTTAAAAAGCCCATTGCCTAATGCCTTACGAAATCTCGTTCACATTACTTTCGAGGCAACGCGTGTTGCCACCCGCCAAAAGTTAACAAATCACTATTTTCCTATTTCAGAATTTCAGAATCGTTGTCTTTTAAATGGTGCGCCTCTTTTTCGGATTTACTACTTAAAGAGCCGGCAAGCAAAGGTCTCGAAGAGGCGCGCTCTTACTACCGTCGAGATCATTCAACATTTGGCCGATAACAGTTATGTGTACGTTCTCAGGCATCACCCAAAAGCGCATTTGGCTCAAAACTATCAACGCAGGTTTTTAGATTTGTTTAAGCAGCTAGCCAAAAGACCGGTAGCTGTTTCAGCGGAAGAGTTATCGGTTAAAAAAGGTTCTAAATTGTCACAACTGATTTGATAGTAAGGAGTTATATCATTTTCTAAAAAAGGCTTTTGTTTGAGAAACTACTTAAAACGTGTTATGCTTTAATGAAGGGAAAAAACATGAAAAAAGAGAAGGATGAATTCCAACAATTATCTGCTGAACGGCGTCAATTTTTGAAGAAACTTCTAAAAGGGGCTGCCTTAGCGAGCGCTTCTATTTTGACGGTTCAATTAAAATCTTACGCAGCCAGCAACAAAACAAATATTAGTGCGGCCGGTAATTTTGGCAGTTCCGTTGTAACAGCCCAATAACAAATTGTTTCCGGTCAACTTAGATTGATTAGTCACTTCTTTTCTTTCTGGTACCTATCACTTTCGTGATCCAATAACTCACCTCAAAAAGTCCCCATAACGGAATCGCTAAAAGACATTGTGTCAGCGGATCCGGCGGTGTGAGAAGTGCCGCAAAAACAAAGAGTCCTACAATGACATAAGGACGCATCATGTTAATTTGCGCGGTTTTGACAACTCCCAGCCACACCAAGCCGATCAAGAAAATGGGGGCTTGAAACGCCGCGCCAAATCCCAATGACAGCCACGCCACAAATTCCATGTATTGTTGGATCGAGATAATCGGTTGAAGATCTGGCGTTGAAAATCCAAGGAAAAAGCGAATAGCAAATGGTACCACTGCAAAGAAAGCAAGTGCGCAGCCGGCCACAAATAAGAAAATAGAGACGGCCATCAGCAAAGAAACGGCTTTTTTTTCTTTGGTATAAAGGCCGGGTGCTACAAAAAGCCAAATTTCGGTAAGCAACAAAGGCGCGGCAAAAAATAGAGCGCTTAACAACGTAATTTGCAATTTAACGGCAAAAGCCCCATAAGGTTCTAAAAAATAGAGCTTCTGGCTAAGTCCCCTGATGGGTTGTGTTAAGAAGAAATAGATCTGATCTGAAATAAAATAACAACCAACCGCCAAAACAATCAGAACGCTTAAACACAGAAAAATCCGTTTCCTCAATTCATTGAGGTGGTCCGCGAAAAAATCTGACGCTCTTGGATTGTTTGATTGATCGTCGGCCATTCGAACGTCTCAAAATGAGAATTTAAATAATGAAAAAGCCCCCATGAAGAGGGCTTTTTCATTATAACGGTTGTTTCTGAAATGACGCAAGAATTGATTCGTTTGTCTTAAGCTTGGGCAAATACCTCACGCGCAACAATGCCTACTACGCCCAAAGCAACTGCGTTTTCGCCGAATGCAGACGGAATTATTTTAACCTGGCTGGATGCTTCTTCCACCGACCATTCTTTAACGGCTGCTTTGATGGCATCTAACATCGGAGCGCCGGCATCTTCTATACCGCCGCCGATCACGACAATTTCCGGATTAAGCAAATTAACTAGGAAAGCGACTTTGCGCCCTAAAAGCGTTGCTCCTTCTTCTACCACTTTTAATGCAACAGGGTCTTTCTCTTTACACCCGCGGACAACTTCTCTGAATGTAATCTTATCGGCATCACCCTCGGCATAACCTTTCATGGCGGATGATTCACCTTTTGAAACCAGCGCACGAGCGCGTGTTGTCATCCCTAAATCCATTTCCCAGCGGCCGAGTCCGCTTGCCATTTGCACAATGGCATCTTTGCTGGCCTGGCTGCTTGAAATGCCCAATTCGCCCGCGGCACCCGTAGAGCCTCTGTAAATTTCACCGTTAATCAAGACACCCGTTCCCACACCGGAAAACATGTAAAGCATGTGGCGAACGTCCCGATCAAGTCCTAGCCACTTCTCACCTAAAACAGCGGCATTGGCGTCATTCTCAACAAAAGTCGGAATGTTTAATCTTTTTTCAAAAGTATCTTTGATGGATAAACAAACTGACACGTCTTTTTCGCCTAAACTTTGCGGCCAGCGAATCGTGCGCCCTTTTTCATCAATAATACCCGGGACGCCGACGCCGACGCCGACGATTTTTTCTTTTTCAATGTCGGATTTTTCAATAATTTCGACAGCCAAATCAACCATCTTATGAATCGTTGTTTCAGAGTTCTCTGGGGTCCGTTCACGCTTAATTTCCGCAATCACATTGATTTCGAGATCAACCAATACCGCCACCATGCTGAGCATGTTCAAGCCCACTCCAACAATGTAGCCGGCTTTTGGATTAAGCTCGACTAAGACTGGTTTTCTGCCGCCGGTTGATTCGTCTAACTCGCCTTCAATCACAAGTCCTTTTTTAATGTAGTGGCCGACATAGTTGGAAACAGTCACAATGTTGAGTTCGGTAATTTTAGAGATGTCGGTTCTTGAAATAGGACCGTTTTTGCGGATGACTTCTAGGATAGATAAGTTTTTTCGTTCTTTGTCTGTCAGGATTCTGTCTTTGAGCATTTGTTTGATCACGGCTTCATCCCTCCTTCCCCCTCCGGTTTGACAGCTAAGGCACTCTGCTTTGCCCCGAGTGCAGTCATGAAAGAAAAGGGCGGATTTTAATCCGCCCTTTTCGCTTTTAGACGGCGTTATTCCGTCGAAAAAGTTAAGTTGTCGAAATAAACGGAACCTTCTTTTGGCACGGAATTGATGTCATCAAATACAACCACAAACTCCGTTAAAGCGCTCCAGTCTTTAATGCGGCGAAACTTCTCAAAAGGAATTGAGAACTGCTGCCATTCGTCCGTAATACCGGAGACGATATACGGCGATGAGCCGTTTGCATCTTTTAATTCAATTTTAATGCGCTTCGTATAGCCTTTGGCGGCATCACCTTTCAGACCAAAATTGATGGTGTTATGTCCGCTGGCATCAAAATTGTTTAATTTCATCCAAAAACCGTTGTAAGCGGGATTAGATGAATTGACATCATAGTCCAAGCGGATTGAATAGCCCGCCGGATCGCCGAACATATCATCCGGTTCAAAACTCATGTTGCAATACTGGCTTTCATCTGCCGGATCTTTATCCCAAGAGCCGAAATCTCCGCCAATATTATTTGGTTTATCGCCCGTATCAAAATCGGCGATCACCATTTCAGTGGCTTGCATATTTTCCGTTGCTTGTGCCTGTTCGTCCGCCTGCGCATGAATGAATGCCGGTGTTCCCAACAAAACAACAGCAAAGACTGCCATTAATAACGTTATGTTTCGTTTCATTTTAATTCTCCTTTCAGTTACACACTTTTAGTTAAAAAAGTGTTCTTCGGTCAAAAGCATTTCTCCGTTCTTACCGATTGGGTCACGACGAAAACGATTCCGGATGGATCCATTTTTCAAATGATTCGTCAATGCTACCAAAATCATGCCTTCGTCTAAAGCCAAGTACTGCTCTGTCACTCTGTTTCGAGTGACATCAACCGCATCATAAAAACCGTATGGCCCGTAAATGTCTGGAAATTTTTCTAACATCGCCCGCAAATTCTTAATCACGGCATCCGGCTTCACTTCAAGAGCCAAAATGGAAGCGTAAGGCGCTATCACACCCTCTTCCATATACCCTTTGGCGGCAACGGCCTTTAAACCATACTCCCTGTAGAGCCATTGTTTACCATTGGGAATGGCCGCTGGCGCTAAGCCCCAAACAGGATACTTCTTCTCATTCAGCGCGTAATCAATATGCGCTTCAACCGTTCTTTGATTGTTTAACCAAAAAGAATCGCGACTTAACTCTTTTGAATTAAGTAAAAGCGCCGGCGACAAAACCTCAAAGAGCGACCCGCCCCAGCTCGGTAACAATTTTTGGCCTTTGTAAGTGTAATAACCGCCAAAGTAACTAATGCCAAAAAGTTCTTTTTCCCTGCCTTGCGGGGTTTGAGTCTGCCAATTCCATTCAGCAGGCAGCGTCCGGTTAATGCGAGCCCAATGCGTCTTCGGTAAATCGCCTTTGGCAATGGCCACATAACTCATAAGTCTTGCTTCGGAAATCAACAAGCCGTAATGATAAGGCGAAAATGTTGCTTGGTCTTCGTCAAACCCAAGGCGTAAATGTCCGATTGATTCATCATAAAAAATCGAAAAATCAATCTGCTTTAACAAACGATCGATCGTCTGATCAAATGCGCCCGGAAATGCCTGTCTGAGAACCGCCAAACTGGCCGCCAACCACGCTAAATCGACGGATGAGACATAATGTCTAGTCACCTGAAGCGTTGCTGTGTGGTAGTAATTATAAAAATATTTACCATCCCAGCGTTCAAGCTTATCCACAATTTTCAAAGAACGCTCAATGCGTCCTAACGCATCTTTCTTCGAGATAAAATCTAAATCATAGGCAGCTACACAGGCTAACCAGTAAAATGCGATGTTCGTCGGGCTGGTATAATCACCGATTCCTTTGGTCCGCCCTAACCGAACGTGGTCAACCACTAATTCTGTCTTTTTATCAACTGCATCGTCAAAGAACTGCCAGGTATCTTTAGCAATTTGTTTTAAAAACCGTTCGTCGTTTGTTTCTTTTTTCAGACGCTCTGCCCGGTTATGACGAACGGGCGCGGGCGGAAACTTTTTTAAATTGTCGCCCGATGATAAAACATAAACATTTTTGGGGCCAAAGAACGCAAAATCATCAAAAATTAGTTCTTGCGGGTCTGTTCGTTCGCTTTCTATTTTGATGTTAAAATCAGACAAATAATCGAATTGTAAACCCTTGAACTCATTTAAAGGGATTTGAATGCTTGACCACCCGCCGGGACGTTCTTGATCGGCATGTAAATACATGCGGTTTAGCTTCACTTCGCTTTGACGGCCATAAGCATCCGTTAAGCCAAAATAGATACTGCCATTAAACAAATGCCTATTGTTATCCTTGATTCGGCCGACCAAATATTTGGCTTGGCTCATATCAAGATGCCCGAAGTGGTTTTGGATTTCGCAATCTGCGACTTGTCCATCCCGGCAAATAATTTTGACAGACCCCCCAAACGGATTAAGAGAATCCTCTGTGTTGGCGGCAAGGGCTGTTTGCGGCTTTGAGTCTTTCACAATTTTCCATTCCCGGCCTTGCTTGTTTTTAGCAAACCCTGAATTGAAATCATCGATTAACTCAAACTCACTGTAATGAAGCAGTGTTTTCCCTGGCTGGATGAGATTGAAAGGCGATTCCGCTTTTCCCTTTCCGCAGCCCTGCATACTGCCTATGAGAAAGAGCAGAAAACAAATATGTAAAAGCCGCGCTAGATAATATTTGGCTTTAATTGCGCGACAAACGGGACCAAATAAAAGTTTTTTAAAAGATATCAAAGTATATAACGTTGCCCAGTTATGTCAATCAAAAAAACTTAAATCTATTATAACCTGTTTAGATAAGGATGGTTACATCAACCAAACTCCTACAAGCGCTTCGCAAAAGCACTTGTAGGAGTTTGAAAAATCTATTAGCCTAAAACCACGGTAACCTGGTGAGGACCTTTTCCCTTTTGAGGCGGAATGACCCATCCATCTATCTTCTGCCCGTTCACTTTGATAGATTTGACGCCTGATGACACCTTGTTTGGGTTCTTCACAACGATGTCATACTCTGCGCCCCTGAAGAATCGTTTTACTTTATAACCTTTCCATTCTTTTGGAATAGCCGGGTTGATCTCCAAGCCCGCTTCAACCGCATGAACGCCAAGCAAGTAATCCAGCACCACCCGAAAACTCCAAGCAGCAGACCCCGTATACCACGTCCATGCCCCTCTGCCAAAGTGAGGCGATTCAGGGCCGTCCACGTTACCGGGCGTAACATAAGGCTCGCCGTAATACTTATCTGGCTGTAAGCCGCGGTTTGGTGGGTTGAAACTTTTGAAGACCTCGTAAGCTCGATTGCCCTTGCCAAGCATTGCCAAAGCTTGAACTGCCCAAGTGCCTGCGTGCGTGTAAAGACCGCCATTTTCTCGGACGGCTGGCGCATAACGGGATAAATACCCGATGGTAGGGTCGGTCACCGTAAAAGCTGGTGTAAAAAGAAGCGGGCCGTATTTTTTAAAGAGATAATGATCCGCGGACTGAATACATTTTTTAGCTCTCTCAGGCGTCGCTGTACCTTGGATTACTGCCCAAGTTTGAGCGTTTAAGAAAATTTTGCCTTCTTTGCACTTTTTGCTGCCTAACGGACGTCCGTCATCGCGGGTTGCACGGATATACCATTCGCCGTCCCAGGCGTGTTGATTGATGGCATTTTTGAGCGCGGCAGCACGTTTTAAATAAAGTTTGCCTCGTTTGCCATCCTTTTTAAGATCGCACATAGGGGCAAATTTGTTTAGGATTCCGTACAAGAAATGTCCCAACCAAACGGATTCGCCTTTCCATTTAAGTCCAACATGGCTCATGCCGTCATTCCAATCGCCTTCCCCAATCAAAGGCAGTCCGCGTTTCGACCAACGGGACAGCACTTTGTCAATGGCACGAAAACAATGCACATAAAGAGAGGCTTGCGTTACTTTTTTGGTTTTTTTGTCAGGCAAGAAATTAACCGTCTCATTTAAAATAGAGTAGTCTGCTGTTTCTTCGATGTAATGAATCGTTAGAAACACCAACCATAAAAGATCATCCGTCATTTCGGTGATCGCCCCCATGCTGGTACCTTGATGCCACCAATGAAAAACGGTGCCATCTGAAAATTGGTGTTCGGCATGAAGCAAGATTTGTTTTTTGGTTAACTTAGGATCAGCAGGCAAGAAAATATGGCTGTCCTGCAATTGATCTCTAAATCCAAAACCGCCTGAAGATTGATAATAGGCACATCTGGCCCACAAACGCGCTGAGATAGCTTGATATTTCAGCCAGGTGTTGACCATAAAGTTAAGCGCATCATCCGGCGTTTCAACTGTCGTTGCTTGAAGTAAGCGATCCCAAAGCGCTTTGACTTCGTCCAAACCGCGCCAAACAGCGCCTTCTGTTTTATATTTAGCGATAATTTTCTTGGCACGTTGCCGGCTGGAAGTCGCCCCCAATAAGAAAACGACGCTTCTGGTTTCACCGGGGCGTAACGTTACATCCGCTTGCAAAGCTGCAATGGAATCGTAGTGTTTGCCGGCCGTATCTGTTAATTGTCCGTCAATCACCGCTTTCGGCATGCGGTTTCCGCCGTAGCGGCCGAAAAATGTTTCTTTGTCGCCGTCATAATGTGCCGGTTTCTGATTAGAAATGGCATGAAACCCTTGAATCGGCGTTTCCGAAAGGCCGGATGAAATAAACCCCGGCACTAAAGCAGGCCGCTTAAGACCAAAAATGGCGCCGCTTTCATGGTCGATTTCTGTTTCGATAAAAGTTTTTTGAAATTCGCGGTGTGTATCGGCCGCGTTCCCAAGACACCATTCCAAACAGCTGAATAAACTAAGATGACGGGGCGATTGTGATTGGTTGGTAAGTGCAATATGCCATACCTCGACCGGTTCATTCACATCAACAAAAACCGTTTTTTCAACTGCAATTCCTTTATAAGCACTCTTAAGCACCGAATACCCTTGGCCATGTCTGACTTCAAAAGAATCAAATTCCGGGCAGCACGGCTTCCAGGCGGCTGACCAATATTCTTTTGTCTCGTTATCGCGAATATAGATATATTTTCCCGATTCGTCTTTAATCAAATCTTGATTCCAAACGGTTAATCGCGATAAATTCGAATTATCTACCCACGAAAAACCGGAGCCCGTTTGAGATTCGATAAAACCATAATCGCCGTTACAAATCACATTGACCCACGGTCTGGGCGTGTCAGGACGTGTGATGACATATTCACGGCCATTTGCCGTAAAATAGCCATACTTTGACTCTAATTTTTTTACTTCTTTCGATTTGGCCTTTTGTGTTTTGTTTGCTTTTTTCATTTTTTTCCCTTCCAATACGTTCAGTGCATTCATGTATGTTCCTCTCTCAACTGGTTTTTATTCTTTTGCTGCTAACAATTCATTCATTTTCGGCACAATTTTATTCACCGCTTCTTGTGCCGACTCTTTTCCATTAAAAAGTAGATCAAACTCGGGCAACATAATTTTGGCTTGGGCTTCCTGCCAATGCGGATGAAAAGGATCAAACACAATATATTGAACCGCCTCATTTAACATGGCTTTGTTCACCGGCTTACCCGGGTGCGCCGCCCAATTCTCACTTTCTGCAACCGAACGGCGTGCAGGCTGCGCTAAACCGCGCCGAGCCAGCTCAATCTGCCCTGCGGGGCCTGTTAACGCCTTCACGACTTCCCAGGCTTCCTTTTTATGCTGAGATGATTTTAACACGGCATATCCCGAACCTCCCGTCCCAAACCGACGGACACCTTTATCGTTTTTGGGGAACATGGCAACATCCCAGTCAAATTTATAATTGCGAAGCGCCGGGGTTTCCCAAATACCGGACATGAACATGGCAAGCCGCCCGCTCGAAAACATTAAATCAACTCCCATGCCTAAATTAGCCAAAGCAACCGGGGTAGGCATGACTTGGTGTTTATTAATTAAATCTGCGTAAAACTGCAGGCCTTCGACTGATTTAGCATCATCCAATTTCGTTTTGGTGGGATTTTTAACGTGATCAACCAAAGCGCCGCCGTTTCCATAAACAAAATTTTGCCAAGCCCACCCATAAAAGCCGTACTGAACGATCCGGCCTGTTTCGTCCCGTTTGGTAAGCATTTGAGCTTTTTCAAGCATCTCGCTCCATGTCCAATCATCAGTGGGATAAGGGATGCCTGATTCATCAAATAATTGTTTGTTATAAAACACGCAGGCGAAAGGAGCTACGTCTCTGGGAATTGCGTAAATCTTCTTATCAACTGTAAAACGGTCTAAAATTTCCGGAAAAAAGTCTTTTTGGTTAAAGTCGGGATCTTCTTTCATGTAAGGCGTGAGGTCTTCTAAGACTTGCTTGGAAGCAAAGGTAACGAAATAATTAACTTCGGTTGCCATCACATCCGGCGCCGAGCCCCCGGCAACGCGCGTTAACATTTTACTGTCATACCCGCTATAGGGCGTATGTTCAAAGCGGACTTTAATTTTGGGATGCGTTTCCTGCCATGGCTTGATGGAGTCTTTCACAATGTTAATTTCTTCGGGGCTTCCCCAGAAAGCAACTTTGATTTCAACCGAATCATCTTCCAAAGCCGGCTTTGCCTTTCCGCAAGCATTTAAAAATGCGGCAAGTAAAGTGCACAGAAAAATACCTAACCATAATCGCTTAAACATTAGGCCCATACCTTTTTGGTTGTTTGTTCGGTGATATTCTTGGTGGGATAGATATCAAAAATAATGTCATCCGGTTGGAACCATAATTTAATTTCCCGTTCTGCTTCTTCAGGACTGGAGGAAGCATGGATAACATTCTCATAAACGCCTTTGGTCGTGATGCGCCCATATTGTCCGCGAATGGAAATTGAATCGGCTTCTTCAGGGTTGGTTTTCCCGGAAAGTTCACGCACTTTTTGGATAGCACCTTCGCCGTAATAAACCATGGCAAGCACTTTCTTCCGGCTATGATATTTGCCTTGGATATATCCGATTAATTCTTCGAAGAAGGGCTTGTCTTGCAATGATTTGTAATGGTTTTCGGCAAGTTGCCGCGGCACCCGTATGCATTTAGAGGCCGCTATCTCGAGTTTTGCTTCGGATAATCGTGTAATGATATTGCCCGTTAAAGACTTTGCCAGTCCGTCTGGTTTAATCAGAATAAGCGTCTGTTCAATGGCCATTTGGGAGTTTTCGTGCCGCTTTTTTAGCGTTTCAACACAGCTTTTTAAAAATATCAAAAAAGTTTTGGAATTATAGCATACAGACCTTGAATGTCAAAGGATGTAATCATTGGCAAATCAGGTCAAAAATGCGCGGATAATTTCTCCTTAAAGTGCCGGCTGGCCGCACTTTTTCATCAGAAAAAGTACGGAGAGGCAGGCACTTGCGCTGATGCGCTAGCACCGCTAGCCCACGGCTTGAGGCTGTGAGGCAAGCAATAAATTCCCGCACATAAACTTCCAGTTTATG
>PCVY01000039.1 GCA_002787155.1 Candidatus Abzuiibacterium crystallinum
CACGTCACAGTGTTAACGAATATTTTTAAAACAAGGCTCTCGGTTTGTTGTTGACAGAGGGCTTTTCATGGGAGGTTCTCATGACCGCACTTATCATTTTACTTGCCGTTGCTGCCGTTATCGTTTTTTTCATCATTGGCATTTATAATCAATTAGTCACGCTCCGTAACCGTTATAAAAATGCCTACGCCCAAATTGATGTTCAACTCAAACGCCGTTACGATTTAATTCCCAACCTTGTCGAAACCGCAAAAGGTTATCTGAAACATGAACGCGAAACACTGGAAGCCGTGATTCAAGCGCGCAATCAAGCGGTGAGTGCCGCAGGCGGTGCTTCTAAAACCCCCGGTGATCCGGCAGCCATGCACGCGCTGAAGAGTGCTGAGACAGGCCTCACGGGCGCTTTGGGACGGCTTTTTGCGCTGGCAGAAGCCTATCCCGATCTGAAAGCTAATCAAAACATGATGCGGATGATGGAAGAGTTAACTTCTACCGAAAATAAGGTCTCTTTTGCGCGCCAAGCATTTAACGACGCCGTGATGATTTATAACACCGCCCGTGAAAAATTTCCGCAGGTCGTGTTAGCGGGCACATTTGGATTCGGTCCGGCCGAACTCTTTGAAGTTGAGAAACCGGCGGAGCGCGAGGCCCCTAAAGTTAGTTTTTCCTAATCCGTGCAGGGCCGATCATGAATTTCTTTGAACGGCAAGAGAAAGCCCATTCCAATACCAAACTCTTAGTTTTTCTCTACATCGTTTCGGTTTGCGCCATTATTGTGATGGTCTATGCAGCGCTTGTCGCTTGTATTTGGTTTATTCAAACCATTAACGCTTCCTCTTATTTCCCAGAACCGCCTCCCCGGCTTGATTTCCTAGATCCTGCTATTTTCAGTTGGGTAGCAGGCAGTGTGCTCCTGGTGGTAATGATTGGGACATTCAAGAAAATCGGCGACCTCTCGGGCGGCGGAGATCAAGTCATGAAATCTTTGGACGGCACTAAAATTTCGCCTGACACGACTGACCCGGATGAACGTCAGTTGCTGAACATTGTCGAAGAAATGGCCATCGCTTCAGGAACAGCGGTACCGACGGTTTACCGTTTCCCCTGGGAACTCGGCATCAACGCTTTTGCAGCCGGATTTTCCACGAACGGCGCCGCGATTGGTGTAACGGAAGGTGCTGTCAAATTACTGTCACGCGATGAAATGCAGGGTGTGATTGCCCATGAATTCAGCCACATTTTGAACGGTGACATGAAACTTAACATGTATTTGATGGGTGTTTTATACGGTATCTTAGTGATCGCCATCATTGGTAAAACTGCACTTCAAACTATTTTCAGGGCAGAACGCGTACGGGTTCGCTCCTCTCGTGATAGCGGTGGCGGCATGCTCGCTATTTTTTTAATCGGCATTACATTGGTAACCGTTGGTTATGTTGGTGTTTTATTTGCCCGGCTGATTAAAACCGCTGTCTCGCGCCAACGCGAATGCCTTGCGGATGCTTCTGCGGTTCAATTTACGCGCAATCCAGACGGTTTAGCCGGTGCTTTAAAGAAAATCGGCGGGCTCATGAACAGCTCTTACCTCACCCACCCGCGCGCTGAAGAAGCCAGCCACCTCTTTTTTGCAGATGGCGTCGGGAAAAATTTTTGGCTGACACCGGCCACGCACCCGCCGCTTCTTGAGAGAGTTCGGCTGCTTGACCCCTCTTTTGACGGAACATTTCCGGATGTAAAACCCGTTCAAATTAAACCGGCTAAAACATACCCGGAGGCAGTTGAGAAAGCCAGGACCGCTCTTTTCCGCAGCATGCAAGGCGGCTTTGGCATGGCTGTCGAAGCAGCGCTGATTGCCGAGGCGTTGCGGGAGAAAGTAGGGGCGCCAAACGAAGAAGACTTAAAACATGCTCAAAATATTTTAGAGACAATGCCTCAAAAATTGCGATTAGCAGCTCACGAACCGGTTGGTGCGCGCGCCGCTATTTTTTCTCTTTTAGTTGACCGCGAAAACCCTCTCTTTCGTGAACGCCAGCTCGAGTATTTGCGCACTTCCGCTAGTTATGATGTGTACACCAAAACTAAATTACTTCTAGACGAAGCCCATGCATTGGGTTACGAAAAACGTCTCCCGCTTTTAGAGGTGGTTATCCCCACACTTAAACAGCTTGATCTGCGTCAATACGAACAATTTCAGAAAAATGCGCTGGAAGTGATGCGGTTAAATGAAGAAGACCGCCCATTTGAATTTGTGATCAAACAATTGGTTTTTCATCATTTAGACGCCTCTTTCAAAAAACAATCCTTTGTGCCGCCGCCAGAGAGCTCAAAAACGGACCTCAAAACAAGCGCGGCGGCGCTTCTATCCTTTTTGGCTTACGTGGGGAATGCCGACGATGCCAAAGCGAATGTTTGTTTTAAGACGGCTATCAAAGTATTTGAGTTTTCACCTGAACCTCAGTTTATCCCTAAGAAACCAATGAGCCGCACGGCGTTAGAAAAACAGTTGAATATCATCCGGCAAGCCTCGCCTGCCATGAAACAAAAATTTATTCACGCCATGGTTGCTGCCATTCAGAATGATGGTAAAATAACCCCCGAAGAACTTGAAATGGTTCGTGCTTTTGCGGATGCCGTGGATTGCCCGCTGCCGCCATTCAGCATTTATGATCAATCACCTGCTCAAAATGTGAGACGTGAACATGCGTAACCAGTTACCTGTACGATTAAAAAAAGCTTCTGTAAGTGATATTCGGCCAAATGGTAAAGGTCTGTTGGTCACGGCTGGTTTTGCCAAAAGTCCTTTCGGGACTTGTTTGATCGCTGAAAGTTCTGATGGGATTTGCCATCTTTCGTTTAATAACGAAAGGAAGAAAATGGTTTCTGCCATCCAAAAAGATTGGCCCGGAGCTTGTATCAAACAGGATGACCGCTATGCTGCAAATCTGGTAAAACGCATTTTTAAGAAACCCAACGCCAAACAAGCACCCTTGCGCCTTTCAGTCAACGGCACGCCTTTTCAATTCAAAGTGTGGCAGAGTTTGCTCAAAGTTCCGCAAGGCAAATTGATTTCTTACGGCAAATTAGCGCGTTTGGCGGGAAAACCCGGTGCTGCACGCGCTGTCGGAACCGCCATGGCCCAAAATCATGTTGCTTTTCTTATCCCCTGCCACCGTGTGATCAAGAGTTCCGGCGATCTTGGCCATTACAGTGGTGGCGGTCCAGGACGTAAAAAAGCTATCATTGCTTGGGAACAAACTAATTGAGGTTTGGCTCGGAGGAAGTTTGGGGAGGTATTTTCCCCCCTGCTTTTGGAAAGACGGGCAAATGATGGGCAGCCAATCCAAAAGCAACCACGGTGAGTGTCACAAAGAAAAGCGACACGCAAAGTTCCATCCAGGTCGGAAAATAAGTGGTATGCGTATAAGGAATTAAACTAAACCAGCTGACATTAATTCGATTTAAAATAATCCCGCCGCCGACTAAAAAAGATGTGAAAACAAGCCCTCTGACATGCAGCCGAACAGCTGGAATTGAAAATAAAATAATGGGAAGCAACACACAACCAAAAAGTTCGATTCCGAATGAGACGCCCAACCAAGGCACTGTCCACATACTCTGCCATTCTTTGCGCATTGAGATATCAACCATCTTGAGTCCAAAATAAACCAACAAAACAATCTGTGCGGCGGCGGCCAATGATTGAAGTAACGGGATTTCAAGACTTCTGCCAAAAAGTTTATGCGAAAAAAATGATTCGATGATGGCTGTACAAAGGCCGACCGCCACAGCAGAAATTAAAAAGAAAACGGGCAAGAGCGGCGAAAACCAAAGCGGATAAATCTTTTCGGGCATGACCAAAAACATAGACCCCATCGAAGATTGATGTAAGGTAGATAAAATCACACCTACAATTACAATGGGGATGGCGCCATAATGAATGGCTTTAACAACTTTTGGCATGTCCAAGTGTTCAAAGATCACCGGGCTGAATTCGATCATTAATACCGTGATGTATAAGGTAACACACCAAGCCACTTCAAACATGATAGACGTGTGCTGCCACATCACCAAAGGATGCCAAAGTCGTTGCGGCCTGCCGACTTCGACAAAAAGCGTCATCGCGACAAATAAATATCCCAAGAAAGCCGTCAGGACCATCGGCCTTAAAATTACCTCGAAACGTCTGATGTGGAAAATATGAACAGTGGCAGCCGTCACAAATCCCCCTGCCGCTAAAGCAACACCGCTTTGTAAAAGACCAATCCAAACGCCCCAGGGAAACTTGTCGCTCATAGCAGAGATTGCTCCCAAACCCTTGCCAAAACGAAGGATTAAAACACCGAGTGAAACCAGCCAAAAAATTCGAAGGGTGTAGCGGCATAAGCGTTTAACGGTTTGTGTGTATCTTCCAAATGCCACAGCACAAGCAGCCCAGAAAAAAATGGTTACGACACCGATTAAAAATATCCAGCCAAGAAGTTTCACGATGCCCCTGCTTTCGGTAAATCGTCCTGGTCTTTAATATGTTTTTTCAAACTAAAAGCAACCATGCCAAAAAGACCGCTTAGTGCCGCAATGATGATTGGAATGCGCGATACCACTTCCCAAGTAAAAGACGGGATTGGTGAAGTCGGCAAATTGCTCTTGAACCCTAATTTTTCAAAAGGGATGCCGGATAAATAAAGCCACGAAGTGCCGCCAATTTCATTTTCGCCATAAATATGCTTGATGTATTTCTTTGGGTTGGCTTTTACCCGCACTTTGGCTTCAAATAAAAGTTTCTCCCGGCTTCCAAATTTTAAAGCGCCTGTCGGACAAGCTTCGACACAAGCCGGGGGAAGTCCTTTAAAAAGACGGTTTTGGGCGCAAAATTGACACTTCCCTACTACCGGCGTAAAACCGGAATGCCAATTAAATTTAGGGATTTCAAAAGGACAGGCAATCATGCAATAGCGGCAACCGATACAACGTTGCGATCTGTAAATCACAGGACCTTTTTCAGTTTGCGAGAAAGCACCAACGGGACAGACTGAAACACAAGCCGGTTCAAGACAGTGCATGCAT
This sequence comes from Candidatus Abzuiibacterium crystallinum, assembly GCA_002787155.1. Taxonomy (GTDB): domain Bacteria; phylum Omnitrophota; class Omnitrophia; order Omnitrophales; family Abzuiibacteriaceae; genus Abzuiibacterium; species Abzuiibacterium crystallinum. The sequence goes on from PCVY01000039.1 coordinate 5,065, forward strand.
TGACGTTTCACGCCCACGGCAAGACTTTTGTGCATGGGCTCAGGCACGTTCTCAACGTTAACAGTCGACCATTTGTTGTAAGCCAAAGTTTCACAATGCTGAGGTGAGACATTGGAGCCGTCATCGGCAGGGTCTAACCCATTCGCTTTAACACAAACGCGTGAACAAGCGCGGCACGCAATGCAACGAGTGAGATCTACTAAAACACTATAAGCTTCGCCTTTTGAAACCTTGGTGTGATTGGCACGCAGTTTCTTTGGGAAGATGCTTAGCGCACAAACGCTTGCGCCCGCTCCTTTTAAAAAACGCCGGCGCGAAGAACTAATGTCGCTTGCGAACATAAATGTACCACCCTATCAGCCACCCGAGAGACAGCCCCAAAATAACAAATAAAACTGCAACGACCCAAACCCCCTGTTTGGCGCGCAATAACTGCCATTCTAGATCATCTACTTTTTCTTTAAGTGCAAATATATCGTCAATCCCCGCGGCGACCATTTGTTGGTTGATGCGGGTTACTTTTTCTCGAAGTTCAGGTAGTTTAGCGCTCTTATGTACCATGTCTTCGTGGCACCGGGAACAGGTTTCGGCACCCACGTAGAGCGTGTGTCCTGCGGCTCCCGTGCCTTCAATCATAGAGCGCGCCGTCGCATAAACCGGCATGTGGCAAGTTTCGCACTTAAGTCCTTCTAAATGATGGGTGGAATGCGCAAAATCGTTAATGCGGTTTTGATGACACGATCCGCACAATACGTCCCCGCCACCGGCTCGAAGGCCTTGGGCATGGACTTGATGACAATCAAAACACCGGATGTTCTTTTCGCTGTGCTTGCTTATTTTCCACTCATCATAAGTCTTTTGATGACAAGTGACGCACATCTCTGAAGAAATGGGGACCGGCATTTCGGCTGTGTCCGGATGTCCCTCATTCAACACACCGTGGCAAGATTCACAGGTTACCCCTTCAAACTGAAAATGATTGGCTTCTGGTGTGTAACCTGTGGTGTGACACTTGAGGCATTCAGGATTTTGCTGATTGTCCTGCCAAGCTTTTTGAAAAAACTCGTTGGAATAAGCTTTGGCGTGGCGGGAGGGTTCCCAGTTTTCGTAAATGTCGGAATGGCAGGCAGCACAGGTGTCCGGCCCCGCATACTCGCCTAAGGCGGAAGGAGCCCTGAAAAAAAATACCGCCGGGATCACGACTACTAGAAGCCATGTTCCCCGGCAGGACGTTGATTTCGGCAACATCCACATCTCGTGACCCTCTGAATGAGGGTTTTAACTTAAACAATGGTTCGTGATAAGTCTGTGATTTGTGTCACACGATAAAAAATTTGACTTTGCGGTGTATTTGCTTGGGGAACAGTATTAGCCGGTGCTTTTCATGCCAAAGGAGATCCCGTTCATTGTCAAAAGAAGGATGCTAACGATTTGTTCCTTTTGACGCTTACCGAGATGATCAAAGGAAGTATCGCGAAAGCGTTTTAAATATTCTACCTGAATAAAATTAAGCGGATCCACGTAAGGATTTCGAAGGTGGATGGATGCCTTCAGCACTTGCCATGAGTCAAGGAGGTGGTGTTCCCCTACAATTTGTAAAATCTTATTTACCGTTACACGATACCCTTCGCATAATTTTTGGTGCATGGTTTCCCGTAACCGACGGTCATTTACAAGACCCGCATAAAGTCCGGCGATATACAAATCTACTTTGGCAAGTGACGCTTGGATGTTATCGATCAGTGAACGGAAAAAAGGCCACTCGGCGTACATTTCGTGTAATTCGATAATGGCTTGTTTTTTGCCCTTTGTTTTCTCATAAGCATCAACGGCTTCGCCGACGGCATACCATGAAGAAAAAATATAACGCGATTGAATCCAGCTAAAAACCCATGGAATGGCCCGCAGGTCTTCAATTTTGTGTCCTGCATGACGTTTGGCCGGGCGCGAACCGATCCGTGCCAAATCAAGCATTTGAATGGGGGTTGCCAAATAATAGAAATTCAGGAAATCAGGCGTTCCGTAAACCAGTCGACGATAGTAAATATAAGCTTTTTCGGAAAGAAGTGTTAAATTTTTCTCCCATCGTTTAATTTTAGAATTTTTTTCCATTTTACGCTTGCTGACCAAATTGGTCCAAACAACAGCGGTCATCAGTTGTTCCAAATTTCGTTCCGCAATTGCGAAACTGGCGTATTTTTGCGTCACCACTTCCCCTTGCTCTGTAATTTTGATGCGTCCATCCGGCGCAGCATAAGGTTGCGCCAAAATGGCTCTGTGCGAGGCACCGCCGCCGCGGTCAATCGTACCGCCTTTACCATGGAAAAACCGTAACTGAATGCAATTGCGCTTTGCCACTTCAGCCAATCGTTTTTGTGCTTGATAAAGTTTCCAGTTTGCCGTTACGTAACCGCCGTGCTTATTGCTATCGGAATAACCCAGCATAATTTCTTGCTTTCCGTCCTGAGAGCGTAAGTAAGATCGGTAAATCGGCATGGCAAAAAGACGCGACATAAGAGACGGCGCATTTTCCAAAGCTTCCGTGGTTTCAAAAAGTGGGACCAAATTAATTCTGCTTGCCACAACCCTTTTGCCCCGAACGGCGACCAGACCGCTTATTTTGGCCAAATAAAGCAGTGAAAGAATGTCGCTTGGTTTTTCCGTCATGCTAAGCAGATAACTTTCCACCATTTCTTCAGATTGCGTTTCAAGCATGTCGCGAATGGTATTAAATTGATTGATAACGTCACGGCTTTCTGCGGATAATTTCCGTTTGGGCATGCGGGTTGGTGCTTTTAAAATGGCTTCTATCAATTGATTCTCGTTTGCTTGTCTGCCTAACAAATCAACGATGGTTTGGCGTACTTTACCTGAATGATCGCGAAACCCCAATCCTGCCAAATGAAATCCAAATACTTCTGCCTGATTAATGAGCCGAGCAAGCTCGCCTTCGCTCGTGCGCAAACCACGGTGCTGTTTCAAACTGGCAGAAATAAGCGAAAGATCTTTTAGAAACTCTTTCGGTGACTGGTAAGCGGGCGGGCGATATTCAAAGGTATTCATAAGCTTTTGATGGATGAAAGATAATTTCTTTCGATAAAGTTCCGTGTCTTCAAATTGTTTGAGCTGCGTCGACAAAGCGGGCATTTCACGTTTATCTTTGGCAAGAGAAGCCATCAATTGGCTTGAAACACACACTTCTTTGACGGAATGACTAAAACGGCGAATAAGATTTTCAACCGAAGCCAGGTAGTGTTCAAAAATTAACCGGCGGTGTCTTTCTCCCGTGGCTTTTGAAACTGCCGGGGTAACAAATGGATTGCCATCTCTGTCAGCCCCAACCCACGAACCAAAATGAATGGCAGGTAAAGACCCTTTGGCCGTTCCTCCAAACGCGTGACGAAATTCTTCTCGAATTTTTGCATTCATGTGCGGAACCAAGGCAAGAATCGTGCGCCTGAAGAAAAACAAGGTTTGATCAACTTCATCCAGCACACTGATTTTGTTTTGGCGAACTTCGGCTGTTTGCCACAACATTTCAAGCACACGTTTAATTTCACGGCGATAACTGCCACGTTCAAATAAAGTCAAGTCGGTTCGTTTGATCACATGCAACGTGTCGGAAATCCTGAGTAAGTGATTCAAAACGCTTCTTCGCTTTGCTTCTGTTGGGTGAGCGGTAAGTACTGGGCTAATTTCCATGGAGGAAAAAAACTGTGAAAGTTTTTGCTTGGAGACGCCGCGAACTTTGAGATCGTGAAAAAGCTTTCCAAATGACATGTCTTGAAGGCGTGAACGATCTTTGCCATATTCGCGAATACGCCGAATACGCTCTTGTTCTTCGGCGATGTTGACCAGTTGAAAATAAAGCGTAAAAGCCCTGGCAATTTTATAAGCATCGTTAAAACTAAGTTCAGCAATATCCGCAGCTAACTTTTTAATCAGGCTGATTTGATGGTGTTTCCGAATGGCTTTGGCTTGCTTGCGGATGGACTCGATGCGTTGAAAAAGCTTGAGGCCTTCCTGCTCACAGATCACTTCGCCTAAAAGCGTGGTGAGTAACCGCACGTCTTGCCGAAGTGTTTTTAAATGCAGCATTGGTTTCTTTGCTGTTTGTCTGTTTTTCACAACCGTTTTAATCCTTCATAATTTAACAACCCATCTATCTGCAGGATAGCTTTGTGCTGTTTACCGCGTCACTTATTTAACGCGCGCGTAAAAAGAAGGGTGATTTTAAGAGGACAAGCGCAGCATAACAAGCCGCAATGACATACAAAATAATTGTCATGGTTTTTTGATCTTCGGGACGCTTTTTCCCTTCTTTCACCTGCCGGCGGGTAATTCGGAGAGAAGAGAGTCCCGAAAGAAAAACGAAAAGAAATACAATCGTATAAATTCTAAGTTGGGCAAGATCGGCCGGTGTCATTTGATGCCTCGACAGTAGAAATCCTCACCCCTGAAACCGGATAGGGAGCGGTTTTAAACCGGCTCCCTCAGGTTTCAAGTCATCAAACCTCACGCGTATACTCAATCTCCATTTGCTTAAATTCTTTTCCGTCCGGACCGATGGTGTAGGAATGATAGGCATGATGGTCTTCATCCGTCAGAATGTACTCTACACGCACAGATTGATTTTTATCGCCGGTCATGGGGCATGCCACCGTTCCTGACAAATGAATGGTTTTAGTTGCCGGATCATATTGTCCTGTAATGGTCATGATCCCTGTCGCCATGTTGTCAAACCAAGTGCTGACGTACTCGCCCCTGATTCTGTCATAACCTAAAATGCCGGTTCCTTCGAACGGCTTTTCCATCCAAGTGCCTTCGATGTCTTGTTCCAAAAAACGGTCATCATAAATCAAATATTGATCACTGGTGCCGGTAGTTTCTTCCGGTTGAGCATCGGGTGTCATCCAAAACTTTGCAGTGTATGACCATTCACCCTCCAAATCAGCCAAAAGGGCGTGTTCAGGTCCTGGCGCCATCATGGCTTCCATTTTTGCCATCTTTGCTTCTTGATCATTAGGTGCTTGCGTCATTTCTTCTGCCATCAAAAAAGAATTGTGACACATCATCATAATGAAACCCGCTAAAACGAACTTTGAAAATGCTTTCATGAATTATCTCCTATGTTAATTTGTGATTGTTTTTTCAAGGGCGGTACGGAACGGGCATGCCCGCTCCGTACGAAATGGTTAAACAGCGCAGGCTTCTTTAACGCCTTGTTCCCACCTGGCTTTTAAATTGGGGTTATCAATCCAGTCAATCACGTACTGCGTGTATTCTTCGCCTGTGACACCTGAGTCACGGCCGGTGATTGACATCTTTTTTTCATATTGGCCGCAAACTTCAAGCGCCATTTCTACTTTTTCACCGCGGTCCGGATAACCGATATGACGAAGCAGCATGGCAGATGCCCGAATCATTGAACAAGGATCTGCAAACTTCGCGCGGCCTTCTTTGACCATGCGCGGCGCGCTGCCGTGAATGGCTTCGAACATCGACCACTGCTTGCCGATATTGGCACTTCCGGCTGTCCCGACACCTCCCTGCATTTGGGCCGCTTCATCCGTCAAGATATCACCGTAGAGATTGGGAAGAACCATTACCTTAAATTCACGGCGGCGGGCAGGATCAATTAACTTTGCCGTCATGATGTCAATGTACCATTCGTCCGTCTTAATTTTGGGATACTCTTTGGCAATTCGGAAGGCAACTTTTGAAAAACGGCCGTCCGTTGTTTTGACCACGTTTGATTTGGTCACAACCGTCACACGGTCAATGTTATTTTTATCGGCATATTCAAACGCCATCCGCACAATGCGCTCTGCACCTTGTTCGGTAATTACTTTAAAATCGACGCTCAGGTCTTCTGAAACATCAAATCCGCGCGAGCCTAACACATAGGCACCTTCGGTATTTTCACGAAAGAAACACCAGTCAATGCCTTCTCTGGGAATTCTGACTGGCCTGACGTTGGCAAATAAATCCAAGTAGCGGCGCATTGCCACATTGGCGCTCTCGATGTTGGGCCACTTGTCACCCGCTTGCGGTGTGGTGGTGGGGCCTTTCAGGATCACATGGCAGTTTTTGATTTCGGCTAAGACGTCATCCGGAATGGCTTTTTTGTGTTTCACTCTATTTTCTATGGTCAACCCTGCAATATCATGGAACTCGATCTTGCCTTTTTTGACTTCATCTTTTAAGACATGCTCAAGCAATGCTTCCGAATGCTTGGAGATAATCTCGCCAATACCATCCCCCCAGCAAACGCCGATTTTAATCGGGGAGATTTTGGAAAAATCCCATGCTTCAATGCCTTTTTTCATGGCTTCGACGCGTTTTAATTGTTCTTCTAAAATAATTCCAAACTTTTCTTGCGCTTTCTTAATGAGCTCTTTAGACACGTGATGAACCCTCTTCTGTAGATAATGGTGTGAATAGAATATTTGATCTTCTTATCATAGCGCAATGCTAACCGCTGATCAATTAGATTTGTGCCGTAGGGAACAGGCATGCTCTTGCTCCCTGCCTATCATCAGATTTACAAACGGATACGGCGCAGCCTGAGCGCGTTAGCAATCACAGAAACCGAGCTAAAAGTCATGGCTGCACTGGCAATCATGGGACTAAGCAGGACGCCTAAAAAAGGATACAAAATACCGGCCGCGATCGGAATCCCAAGTGCGTTGTAGACGAACGCAAAAAATAAGTTTTGACGAATATTTTTCATCGTCATACGGCTTAAACGCCGCGCTTTGGCAATTCCGCGTAAATCTCCTTTCACCAGTACAATGTCCGCACTTTCCATCGCCACGTCTGTTCCATTCCCCATGGCAATGCCGACATGCGCCCGCGCAAGCGCCGGCGCATCATTGATGCCATCTCCGGCCATTGCCACGCGCTTTCCTTCGGATTGGAGTTTCCGGATGTGTTTTTCTTTATCGGCCGGCAGTACTTCGGCTATGATTTTGTCGATCCCCAGATGACCGGCGACGATTTCAGCGGTTTTTTGGTTATCCCCCGTCAGCATGACAATCTGAATTTTTTCTTGGTGAAGCAGCCGAATGGCTTCGCGCGTAGACATTTTAATAGGATCTGCCGCACTCACAAAGCCAAGCAGTTGTTTTTGGCTGGCCACAAGCATGACGCTTTGACCCTGCGTACGAATGCTTTCAATTTCTTTTTCCACCTGTGAAACATCAACATCCATTTCCCGCATGAACCGCACATTGCCAACCGAGATTTCTTTTCCGTCAACGGTGCCCGTGATGCCTTTCCCGCGTTCAGATTTAAAACTGGTGACCGCCTTAAGCGTCAGTCCTTTTTCTTTGGCAGAACGAGTCAACGCACCCGCCAAAGGATGTTCACTTCGGCTCTCAAGACTTGCAACTTGATTCAGGAATTCATTTTCGCTGATATGGGTTAACGATCGTACCTTCATCACTTTAGGCTTTCCTTCCGTCAAGGTGCCGGTTTTATCAACCACGACCGTGTTAATGGTTTCAAACGTTTCGAGCGCTTCAGCATTTTTAATTAAAACACCTTCTCTCGCCCCTCTCCCCGTTCCGACCATAATAGACATGGGCGTCGCAAGCCCCAATGCACAAGGACAGGCAATGATCAAAACGCTGACGGCACTCACAAAGGCAAAAGTGAACCTGTGCCCCGGGCCCAGCCATAACCAAATGAAGAAAGTTAAAGCAGATAAGGCAATCACCGCCGGCACAAACCAAGCTGCCACCGCATCCGCTAAACGCTGAATGGGCACGCGGGTTCTTTGCGCTTCGCCAACCATTGTGACTATTTGTGAAAGCAAGGTGTCTTTACCGATCCGTTCGACTTTCATTAATAAACTGCCGGTGCCGTTTACGGTGCCTCCGGTAACTTTGTCACCCGCTAGCTTTTCAACCGAAATGGGCTCTCCGGTAATCATTGACTCATCGATTGCACTTTCACCTTCTACGATAACGCCGTCTACGGGCACTTTTTCTCCCGGGCGAATGCGGAGTTGATTTCCTATCCGCACCTCTTCTAACGGGATATCCCTTTCTTCCCCGTTATTTTCAACGAGGCGTGCGGTTCTGGGCGTTAGACTTAAAAGTGATTTGATCGCAGAATGGGTTTGTGAGCGTGCCTTGAGCTCAAGCATTTGACCAAGTAACACGAGCGTCGTAATCACAGCAGCGGCTTCAAAGTAGATGGGAAGTTGATGGTAATGGGTCCGGAAAATGTCCGGAAAAATACCGGGTATAAACATGGCCAGGGTGCTGTAGAAATAAGCAGCTCCTGTGCCCATCGCGATCAGCGTAAACATATTGGGGCTTCGGTGAATGACAGATTGCTGCGCTCGTTTAAAAAATGGCAGCCCACCCCACCATACAACCGGTGTTGCCAACGCAAATTGCAGCCAACGGCTCCAAACGGACCTGGCCAGATGACTCAAAGGCGGTATCATCTCCGCCATGGCAAAAATGAAAACTGGCAAAGAGAGAGCCAATGAAAACCAAAAGCGTTTTGACATATTATGGAACTCTTCATTTCCTTCTGGTTTTGTTTCATGTGTCATCTTTTCAAGTGTCATGCCGCAAATAGAACAGCTGCCGGGATGACATTGTTTGATCTGTGGGTGCATTGGACAAGTGTAAACTGTTTGATTGATGGGGATTCGAGGTGTCAGTGTTTCAAGCGCCATGCCGCATTTTGGGCAGGTACCGGGAGTATTTTGAATAACATCGGGATGCATGGGACATGTATATTGAACTGCGTGATCCATGAGTTTCATTATAGCAAAAATGGTTTGCGTTCGCCGGGAACAGGCGTGCTGGCTCTTTGTCTCTATACGTTTTTATGCGCGATTAAAATGACCGGGCACTTTAAACAGGTAAACGATGATCCAAATCAGCATGCCCGCCGCAAACAAAAATGCTAGGATTGCGATTAAATGACTCGCAATATTGCGTCCGTCGTCTCGATAAATCAAGTAAACGGTATGATCGCCCGGTTCTAAAAAGATCGCTTTGAAGCCGCGGTTGGCTTCGAAAATAGCGGCTTTGTTTCCGTCAATGTATGCTTCCCAGCCCGGATGATATCCGTCCGCATAATAGAGCCACGCACCGCCTTGACGGACATGCTGTATTTTTGCTGTTAGGCGGCTGTAGGTAAAACTGGTTACGTGAACACCCGAAGTATCAACTTCGGCCGTTTTGGAAGGTGTAAAACGGTTTTGAAGAGCTGGCGGGACGCCTGTTAAAATGATTTTTCTGAAGATGTCTGATCGTTTTTTAAGTAATTCGTTTGCTTCCTGATTGTTAGCAGCATAATAAACATCCGATACTAATTTCATTTTAGGCTGTTCCGCCGTGCACCCCATGGTAAAACCAAAAATAACCGCTCGAGGCTCTGATAGAAAAGCAGTGGCGCTCGCCGCGCTAAAAAAAGACGGCCATCCGTTCAGTAACAAGTCCAATACATTTTCATCCCAAAGATAATTTTCAAATGCCCGCGGGAGACAGGGGTCAAACTGCAAAAAATTAAACGCTTGGATGGCAAGCGCTGCTCCCGTATCCGCAATTTGGTAATAACCGGAGTAAGCGCGCGGGTTTGAATCTAAACTAACTTGCCTAAAAGGTTGATATTGATAATTGCTGGCGCGTCCCACGCTGGGTGCCAGGTCAGGCCAACGTGCAGGCCAGGAAGAAACAGCCAGCGCTTGAAACGTTAAAAGATCGATCATAAGCGCGGCCATCACTACGTAAAAACAAGCACGGTGCGAAAAGCGTTTGAAAATAAAAATGACGGTGACGGCGACGATAAAAAGAATCATTCCAACCAATGTAAAAAGAGGCCACTGGACCTGAAAGTACCGGTCATTCCCGTTCAACATCCAGCATCCGATGCCGGCCGCTAAAACAAAGAGGCCGTAAAGAAAAAGCCGTTTGACGGATTGTTTGGTAGAAACAGAGGTATTTTCTTTTTTAAAGTCACTTAAAAAACGGTCCACGCCAAAAGCCGCAATCAAGATAAAAAGAACGCGCAAGATGCCGCCCGTGAGACCTATGTAACGAAAAATCCGGATGGGCGGAAACAAGAAATAAGTCAACCGCGTTACCGGTGTGATATCTCCCAACGAAAAAAGACATAGATAAACCGCCACAAAAAGAACGACTTTCGACTCTTTGGCTTTCAGGTGTGTAAAACCGTATATCATAAAAGGCAGCGTCATCCATCCCATATAAAGCGTAAAGTCGCCCGAAGTCGGTGTGCTGAGCACGCTTGCAAAAAACAAACCTAAGAATTTACCAAAACCAATTGAACGCCCGGCCGTTAAAAAATTATTGAGCGTCACCACTTGTGTGATGGGGTCTCTGCCCGGCCGAACACTTTCGGTGTAATCGAGCAAATGCGCCGCCAGATAAAGCAGCGCACCCGCCGAAATTATCATTGCCAAAAAAGAAAACAGGTTTGCTTTTGATTTTTCCGGAAGCCCTCGGCAGGGCAGTCCATAAACAACTGCCATGCCGACAAAAAAGAAAAGCATGATAAGCAGTTTGAGCCCGCCCGTGTAAAGACTGGAGCCTAATTGCCACATCACAAACACAAGCCCCGCCAGCCACAAATGGTGCGGCCGTCTTTCCCGGAAAAAACGTGTGATGAAATACATTTCAAGCGGGAGAAGATGATACACCCGAAGATCTGAGAGAACCTGAAGCGGCCAAAAAGTAGCCGCCACCATGGCCATGCAAGCAAACAAAATTGTTTCTTTTTCACGGAACCATTCTTTAGCCAAAAGATATGTGCCAAAAAGCAGCATGAGCTGTTCGAACATCACAGACCATTTGAATAGCAAGAGCGTATTTTCAAAATGAAAAATAGCCCCGATAACCCCGGCCAGGTAACCCGCATAAGTCACGCCCATTAACTGCCATTTTTCGGCCGGCATACCAAAAGAACCGTACGGCATCCAACGGACCAGTTCGCCGTGATAGAGAAAATCGTTGTAAAAGGCATGGAAAAGCTGGTGCTCAAATACGGTATCGTGTTGAAACCAAAAATTGGAATCCCAGAACGGGATATTGATTAAAAGAATAACAGCTGCTGCGGTGAAAAAGTAAGCGTGTGCCGTGAAAGCTTGCTTGGAAAGATTTTTGAATGTTTGTTTATTCACGTTTCATCAATAACGGCTTCTCGAGCTTTTTGATTCACTCTTAAAAACTGCGGTCTTCTTTTTTTAGAAGTTTTTTACCTGATACGGAATTTATTTTACCATTTAACGGCGTCCAAACTTACTACTGCTTGACGGCTGATGGCTTCAGCGCTATGGACCGTGCCGCGCGGCACAAAGAGCATATCGCCTGCTTTTAAAACAACTTCTCCTTCCGGTGTCGTCATTTTAAATTCTCCCGAAACGACACCGTCAATTTTATCAACGTCGTGTGTGTGATCGGGAAAATAAGTGCCGGCAGAATAAACGTAGCGTGAAACCGAATAGCCTAGCCGCTCGAGCTTTTTTTGCATCGCACTTTCTGAAAATTTGCCGTCTGTTTTTTCATTCCAACGCTCTATTCTCATCATCGCCTCAACCAAAAAAGTGTGTTACATCAATGACTGAGACTTGTTTATCACATCCTGGCTGGTTACCAGAGTAATTTTTTTATCTTTCATGGTTTCAAGCGCCCAATTGACATCCCCGGGATTTAACTCGATACCCCGGCAGGCGTCCGTCACGACATACGTTTTGTAATTAAGTTCGGCAGCATCAAGCGCGGTGAATTTCACGCAGTAATCAGTCGCAAGCCCTGCAATGAAAAGCGCCTCGATATTCTTTTTCTTCAGATAGTCGTCTAAAGGCGTTTTCTTTTGGCGGTGATTATCAAAGAAGCCGCTGTAGCTGTCGACTTCGCGGTCCGTGCCTTTTTGGATAATTTTCTGGAATGCAGCGCTGTTGAGACCCGGCGAAAACCGCGCTCCGTGCGTGCCTTGAACGCAATGGTCCGGCCACAACACCTGTTCTTTGCCGCCAAGCTCAATCACTTCGCCCGGCTTTTTACGGTGTTGGCTCGCAAAACTTAAATGACCTTTCGGGTGCCAGTCTTGGGTCGCAATCACATTTTGAAAATACGGTATGAGGCGATTAACAATGGGAACAATTTCATCTCCGCCCGGAACCGCCAGTGCCCCTTCGGGACAAAAATCATTTTGCAAATCAACAATGAGGAGTGCTGCGTTTTTATTAAACCGGCTCATCATTAACTCACGCGTTCCAATCTTGACCAATCACTTTTCTTACGGCCTATTTTGGCGCAAGGTTTGCCTTCATAAGTGACGATGTCCGCCGTAATATTAATATGGTTCTGAAGCAAAAACGCTCCCACGCCGTATGCGTTGACAGGTAATTTTAATTTTTCAAACCGGCGGATTTTTTGACCGTCAAATGAACTCGATACCACGATTTTTAAACCCCGGCAGCCCCATTGATTGAACGCTTGCCGCGCTTTTCGTACCAGTTCCGGCGAAACACCGCGGGCACTTTTTTTACTCACGCTTTTGTCCCTTAAGCTTTTGCTTGTATCAAAACGAACTCCCCACAATTTGCCGCGGCCGGCGCCGATTACGCGAGGCGCATATTTTTTAAATATTTTGTTGTCCACAATTCCGCCCCGTTTTCTTTTGGCAACCAATGCTTCAATCACGCGGCGCGTGGTGCCGATGCAATCGTTGTCCCAATCTACCAAGGCGATCCGCCTGATTTTTGGGTTGGTGTGCCGGTCGAAGGCAAGAAAGGCTTGGTCGGTTTTGCCCACGTAACAACCAATGAGAAAATGCGGCATCGTGCCAACGCTCTTCGTGCCCCAATAATCTGCATTCGCATCGGTTGAAACAGCAAATACCCCTGCTTTTAAGGCTGCGTAGCCATCTGTGGCTTGCACCCAATAATGATCAAAACGTGCCGGGAAAAAAAAGATGGGTTTTCTCCCGGCGGCCTTTACAACTTCATGCACACGAGAAGCAGTTGCGGTGGGACGTGCAATCACGCCTAAAAGCACCGTCTCCAAGTGGACAAAAAGACGGGGGTCGCCTTCAATCGCTAAAATAGGTTCGTGAGCGTTAATAAGATCGCCGTCCCGAAGCGCCCAAACTTTCAATTTTTTCCAGCCGCTTACCCATAAATGATTTAACTGGTCGCGAAGAAGTGTTCTTTGTTTTTCAAACCGAAGCATTTGCGCTTTGTTTTGTTTAAAAGCAGCCTGCTGCAATTGCCACTGAACCCGCCGAAGCTGTTTGTAAAGTGCCGCACTTTTCTTCATATCCCGATAGTAACCAGCGCAAGTTTTTAAAATGGCAATGGCTTCATCCAACCCGCAGACAATGCCCCTCTTCCGGCTAAAAAATTGATAGCCCACTTGTGTTTCACGCTTGTCTTTTAAAAGCACTTCCTGAGTCAGCGTGAAATAACGGTCGGAATAGTAACCGGATCGAATTTTATCGGTCGGAATCTTAAAAAGGGACGGGGGTAGTCTCGACGGCTGTTTTTTCATTGGCTATTTCCTTGGGCGTTCGGTTAAATTTTTGACTGCTTTTATCATAGCAGGAACCGCTCTTTCTGCCAATCAAAGAGCTGGGGTGGGCGCATCCCACGAATGGCGCTTCCTTAAGGCCTTTTGGTGTCATCCTACTATGAATAATTGCGTCAATAATTATTTTACTGTTGCTGCTTTCTGAGTCCCCGG
>PCVY01000022.1:0-29308 GCA_002787155.1 Candidatus Abzuiibacterium crystallinum
TTACTTCTCTCACCCCGAGTTTACCTCGGGGCGAGGAGGACGCAATTATTCATTTTAACTGAGCCCTTCGATGTCATGCTGAGAGAAGCATCTCAGGGTAAACTCCGCGAATGATCTCTTTTTATCTGGAGATTCTTCGCCCTTCAGGCTCAGAATGGTCAAAATAGTTAACCAATACAATTAATAAATGAATACTTCGTTGGTTAACAGGGTTTGGGGAATGACGATGAGGATACATGATGGGGATGTCATGTTTATCCCTCAATGAAGTACAGTGTACCCCCGATTTACATATAAATATCCATATGTAAAGAAAATTGTTTAAATTTACATATAGAAATTTATATGTAAAGCAGAAGATTAGGTGAAAGAATATAAGGTGATTTAATAAGGTGCCTCGAAACTTGCGTGGACAGAGGCGGGCACCGTTTCATTACGTTGTGCGTATGGCGTGTGTTTTTAAGAGGATGTTCAGGTAATCGGTTTCACGCGCACGCAAAGGGCGCGGCGGATGAGAAGTTTGCGTAATTGCTTTTGGCTTAAGCCGAGGAGTTTGAGGGCGCGTTCGTTTTTTTCGCAAATGGTGGGCGGTTCATACGTCCACCCTTTTGCCAGGCGTTTGGCTTCGCGTTTGAGTGCGGCGTATTCAATGCCGCCGATCAGGCGTGACAGAATACCCGTCCGCCAGCCGAATTCGCGCCGGAGGTCTTTAAAAATGCCGTTTAACTTTTCTTTCATGTGCCGGTCTTTTCGGTACCACTTCTTCATGGCCCAAATGGCGCCGGCAAATGTAACGGCGAGACTCCTTGCTTCCCATTCGTAGCGCTTGCGGATACGCTCCGAGACATGTGCTTTGTAACGTTTCCAACCGGCCAGTGTGGTGCGGATCATGCGGGCAATGCTCGGCCCATTGATTTCGAAATCGCGCCGGAAGGCATTGCGCAAAAGCTCCGTTTCTTTGCCGGGCGGGATGGCGCGGTGGCGGTAATTAAAACGGAATTGGCCGTGTGAATCATTGTAAGGCAGTTCTTCCTGCGGCAGTAAATCGCCTTTCTTTTTGTGTTCTTCATAAAGCGGTGTGCCGGGAATGGGCGTATAAAGCATGAACTGATGAAAATCGGTATCGTGACTGACGGCCCAGTCGATCACGGCATCAAAATTTTCCGGCGTATGCGTTTCAAGCCCCACAATACTCGAACCCAACACCCGAATGCCGTGCGATTGAAGTTCGCGGATGAGGTCCGGCGTGTGAATGCCGGTTAGTTTGGCGTATTGGCTGTTCTTGCCTTCAAGACCCATCCACACCCACGAAATCCCAAGGCGCACCAATTGATCAATGGTGTAAGTCTTGATGACGCGGGCCGAGCTAAACACATAAAGCGCCCAGCTTTTTTTGTGCTCTTCCATTAATTCAAGGAGCCTTAACACGCGCTGGCGGTGCAGGAGAAAATTTTCGTCCATGGCGAAGAATGATCTCACTTTCAGTTTTTCTTCGATTTGGCACATGATGGAGAAAAGCTCATCCCCCGTTTCATAAAAATTAATAAATTTGCCCTTGCCGCCGAACATGTGCGAGGTGGAACAAAAATTGCACCCCATCGGACAGCCCACCGACGGCAGTAAAATGGCCGCCGTGTTTTTATCATCACTTTTTAAATTAAAACCGAGTGTGCGTGTGCCGAAAGCCGATAACGACACGGGATGATTAATAGGTGTTTCAAGCGGCTGGCCCAAATATTGCCGGAACCACCGGACGCCGTCGCCTTTCACGATGTAATCCGCATCAATCATGCGGTCTAGAAAAGGCACGTTGGCAATGTGGCCGCCCACTACCACTTTGGCGTGCGGTGCGTGCTCGCGTACGAGCTGGCACATGGTTTTCACTTTCAGGAGATTCGGCATGATGCCGCTGATCCCGACCACATCATAGTGATGCTTCGTGATTTCTTCGATAAAACGCTCACGCGTCGGAAAATCAAGCAGCGTGCAGGGCGCTTCCAGATTGGCTTGGATCAGCATGAGGCCGAAGGAGCGGTGAAACATGCGGAGCGAAAACGGGCCTTGTTCGCGCGTCACTTGATTGTGGTAAAGCTCCATGGGATTAATTTTGCGGCTGCCGAACTCATCATCCTGCGCATAAGGGCCGAAGATGCTTGTGAGCAGTATTTGCGCGTCGGATCCTAAAGGATGCGGATCCATTTTATTTCCCGTTAAGGCGGCTGCTTGGGAGGTCGTCATGACGCGGGCTGTTCCGCTTTTTCATAAGGCGGTGCAAAGCTGTTTGAACATAATACGCTATTACGGCGGAACCTGCCTGGAAAAGATGTGACTTAGGTCACAACACAGAACAGCTATGGATGACAATCAAGACCCAAACACGGTTTTGAAGAATTTTTTCATCTCAAGCCATGAGGCTTTGTCGGCAGCTTCGTTGTAGGCAACGCCTTTGGAAGGATCGTTCCCCACGGACGGATCGGTAAAAGCATGCACGGCACCGGAGTATGCGATGAATTGATAAATTGTCCCGGCTGAATTCATTTCGTCTTTAAATTGCTGAACCAAGGCAGGCGGATTAGAAGGATCATCTGCCCCATGCAAAACCAAAAGTTTTGCTTTCACCTCGCCTGGTTGAGCAGGCATGGCGGTGTCCAAACCGCCGTGAAAACTGACGATGGCGTCAATCGGTTCGCCCGCACGCGCCATTTCCAAAACCGTGGTGCCGCCGAAACAATAACCAATGGCGCCTATGCGGTTGACATCCACCGTGGGATTGTGTTTGAGTGCTTCAAGCCCGGCGTGAGCACGCCGGCGGAGAAGCGGTAAATTATGTTTGTAAAGACCGGCCAACTGCCTTGCTTCTTCACGATTGGCAGCCCGCACGCCTTTGCCGTAAATATCAACGGCAAACGCCACATATCCGAGTTCGGCAAGCTCGCGGGCACGGCGTTTGGTGTAATCATCCAAACCTTTCCATTGATGCACTACCAAAATCCCGGGACGCAGTTCGTTGGCATATTGATCGTCGTAAGCCAAGTAGCCTTCTAAAACCGTGTCGCCATCTTGATAATCAACTGGCTGGGTTTGAATTTGGGAGAAAGCAGGGGTTGAAACAAGGAGGAAAGAAAAAAGAAAGCAAATCGATTTTGAAAAAGAATTCACGGATTTTTCCTTTTGCGGTATTTTAACACATCATGATAACGTAGGGAAAGGCATGCCTGTTCCCTACTTCAAAGAGATCAAGGTTAAATGCTCGGGCCGGATATGCGCCCAAGCGTCTTCCGCACGCCGGCGGGGAATGATAAAACGCTTCGGAAGCGCATGTTCTTCGGCCAATTGCCTGCCAATTTCATAACGGTTCTGCACACGGCTGCCTGCCACATGAAAAATACCCGTGGCTTTTGAGAGTGCAAGCTCTAGGACTTTCTCGGCTAAGACGGCGGCCGGGATCGGTGTGCGCCATTCGTCCGTAAAAAGCGTGGTGGGTTTTCCCTTTTTTAAACGCGAAAGCAGAAAATCCTGCGGCCCAATGGTGCCCTGTAAACTATCTCCCAGAACAAGGCCGGGACGGATGATGAGATGCGGCAGAGCGGAAGAGGACACCATTTTTTCTGCTTCACGTTTCGTGCGGCCGAAAACATGCTTGGGCTTAGGCGGGCTAAGTTCATGGTAACGGCCTGCCGTACCGTCAAACACATGATCCGTTGACATGAAGACAAACTTTTTAAGTTGGGGTAACGCGCGGGCGGCTTGAATGATTTTTTTCGTTCCTTCAATATTTATTTTTTCCGCAAGCCACGGCGTTTCTTCACACACGTCTAAATCACAAATCGAACGGGCATGAATGATGACTGTAGGCTTGATACGTGAAATGAATGCCGATACTTCATCTTGATTATCCAAATCAATGCGGTGAAATGCACGCCCCTTCAAGAGAGGATGTTTTTTGCGGTAAGTGCCGATCACGTTGTGCGCGCGGCTGGCTGTTTGGTACAAATGCCAACCGGTGAGCGCGTTTAAACCCGTAATTAAAATTCTCTCCTTTGACGGTAATGTTTTTTTCATGTTTAGTGAAAATTTAAGGCAAGGCGTTTAAAAAATTCGATGCCGATCGGATACACATAAAACATGATGATGAGGCACACCGGCACCAAGAAATACCGGTTCACCCGTTTTCTCAGCACTGGATCCTTAATTTTAATCGGTAAATAGGTGGACAAGAGAAAACACGCCATTGCCACCACAAACCATACCCTGCCGTCTTTCATTGCCGCCTGAATCATTTCCATATGAATATGTATTATATAACAAATGCAGGGATCAGGGGCCAGGGAACGGGAAGAAGGCAAGGCTGAGGGGGGGGTTGAAACCCTCTCCCTCTCCCTTAGAAAGGGAGAGGGAATCAACATGCCCCTTGGTTCCCCGTTCTCTGATCCCTGCTCCCTGTTATCAATTCAAGATTGGCAGTCAGGAGCCGGCTGGGTTAAGATAAACGCATGAGCGTTTCTTTTCCGGTATCAGCGCCAAAACAAGCACAGCTTCTCGAGCGTATGCAGGCCGTCGGCTTGCGTGAAGAAGATTTGGAGGAACAGTTTATCCGTTCGCGCGGCCCCGGCGGACAGCATGTGAATAAATCTTCAACGGGCGTGATGCTTGTTCATAAACCAAGCCAGACACAAGTCAGGTGGGACCAGGAACGCTCACAAGGACTAAACCGTTTTTTTGCACGCAGGAAATTGGTTGAGATTTTTGAACGCGAAAAGTTGGGGTCCATGTCGCCTGCCGAGCGGAAACTAGCTAGAATCCGAAAACAAAAGAAACGCCGCAAGCGCAGACATCGCTCTCAAGAACCGCCTACCGGTTAGATTTCTTTTTACTCTGCTTAATTCCTTCTGCAAATAAAGCCACACCTACCACAAAAAAAGAAAGAAAACCCAAGAAGGCCAGAGTAAGATTAGATTGTGAGCCTACCCAAAATGCCATCAAGATGAGAAGAATGCCCGGCAGGTAAAATTTGAAAAACATAGGCGTGATTTTTATTTTGAAAGGTCGTTCACGATGGCATAAAAGCAGCGCAGCACATCGTGCTTGCCAATGACGCCCGCTAACTCGCCGTTTTGCATCACGGGAATCGTGTGAATGCTTTTTGTGCGCATGAGGCGTACGATGTCGGCCAAAGTGGTATCGGGATCAATGGTGACTACAGTGTCAGAAGACATGGCAAAATCAACGGAAGGATTCACTTGGGTGTCGCCCTGCTCTTCCACTTTCCCCTCGATAATCATGCCCATCACAATTAATAGATCCGTCGTCGTGACGACGCCAATCACATGATTATCCTTACCCATGACCGGCATGCCGCTGATACGCGCCCGGATCATTTCCTCTGCCAAATCACCCAATGCGACGGTTGGTTTGGTTGTGCTGACAGTTTTGGTCATGATATCTTTGGCTTTAACTGCCTGCAGTCTTTCTTCCAACTGCATGACTTTCGAACTGGCTTCTTCAGACATATCTTCTCCTTATGATGACAAGCCTGCCGCCGCTTTAGGGCTGCTGATCATCTCCCAGGCGGTAATGCTAACGGGTTCTGCAAATAAAACATCTGCTTTAGCGCCTAAAGCCAACAGATGCGGTGTCTTAAAATGTTGATCAAGCGCCTTTTGGCTTGACCAATTTTCGTAGAATAGAAAAAGGGCAGGGTCCAATTTGGATTGGTGAAGATCGTATTGAAGACAGCCCGCTTCGGCGTGTGTGGGGCCGACTAAACCCAGAAGCGCTTCTCTGACCTGTGCTTCCTTCCCTTGTTTGGCTCGGATACGAGCTACCACTGTAATCGGTTTATCCTTCATTGATTCTGTAATCTCGTCAAAAGTATAGCGGATTCACGACCGAATACCAACCATATTTTCCTGGGGTCAGGTCCCGGACCTGTACCAACCTTCCAATTTTATACTCATTGGCTGGTTAGGACTGTACCTGAAGCTTTCATTAAAAATAGTAAATAACTTCAATGAACTTCAGGTGCTGACCCCAGGGATTAGAAACTGTCAAAGACCTGTTTGGTTAGTTCCAAACGTTTAATATCCGGATCCTGTAACTGCGGAAAAACCGTCATGTAACCGCTAAATTGCGCCTGCAGGGTTTTTAAGTCCATGCCGAGCGCTTCCAGCAGCCACTCTAAATCTTCTTGTCCCGTGGGCTCTTGCTCAGCCACGCGCCGCAAATATTTTAAAAAGGGCTCACGGTGACGATCCATGAGAAACTTTACCAGCGCCCAACTTTGACTGTAAGCATGCATCATGGTTTCCGGATAAACACCCGGAAAACTCCCCATGCGAAAAACGGTGAGCTGTTCCAAAGGATAAAGGCCTGAGCGGTGTGTCATCGCCTGGAAAATATAGAGCCAGTTGTCGTTTTGAGCACCGATGGGACTGGTTTCGCAGTAAGCCGCAAGGCCTTCCACAAACCACGAATTCGAAGCATTAATTTCGGGCATTTCTTCGGATTTTCGTACCGCAATGATTTCTTGAAGCAGCTGTTTCTTTTGGGCAGGGTCGCTGCTTTCAAGGAACTTACGTTTTTTCTCAATCAAAGCTTTGCTGCTGTCACTCATTTTTGAAACAACAATCGTTTGAACGCCGAAGTTATTGAAAAGCGCATGCGCCGCTTCGTGTTTTAAGGTTGAAGTAGTGACGTCTCTCACTTCAGAGCGGAAAAGATCATGGAAACGCCAAAATTTTTCTTTAATGGAGCGTGCCTGGCCGTCAATAAACACGCTGTAACGCTCACCCGATCGTGCCTTGGCCGAATTGGCCATGGCATCCACCGCCCGGCCCGTCCGTCCGGCAATGGCTTCCTGAATGAAGTTTGAAAATTGATCGCCCAGAGAATTAAACGTGTAAAGCACCCGCTCAGCCGGTGAGAAATATCCCACGACTCCCCATGCCGGCACACCGTCGGTGAGGGCATATTCAAAGTAGTCCGAAAAACTGTCAAAAATGACGATGAAATTCTGGACGTCAGGCTTGCGGTCTTTGAAAAGCGGGAAAAAAGTAAGGTAAATATCCGTAAAATCTTCTCTCAGGATCTTTTTGTAATCCCGCAGCCATGTTTCGTAAGAATCCGTGATAATGGTAAAAAAACCGTCTTGATAAAAAGACATTTTAGTAAACTGTTTTCGTAAATCATTTTCGAGTTTCCGGCTTTGTTCGGTCGCAATCGGGCGGTATTCTAAATATTCAATCATGTTTCGTGACAACTCCTGCTCAA
Source organism: Candidatus Abzuiibacterium crystallinum (assembly GCA_002787155.1). Classification (GTDB taxonomy): domain Bacteria; phylum Omnitrophota; class Omnitrophia; order Omnitrophales; family Abzuiibacteriaceae; genus Abzuiibacterium; species Abzuiibacterium crystallinum. The sequence goes on from PCVY01000022.1 coordinate 7,270, forward strand.
TTTGCCCCCCGCTTTCAGTCGGATAGTCCAAGATCACTTTATCTTGACCGACTGAGACGATCTTCGCATCCACCACTTGCGCATTTTTTAAATGAAGAACCAAATCATTCTGATAGGGCCAGCTGATAAAATCTTTTTCTTCCGTGAAAGTGCTTTGCGACGTGCCTTCGATGGCTTTGCCGCGGACAATGCGTTTGATTTCATGCGGCGCAAAAAGCACTTGCCCGCCTTCCCACAAAATAATGTAGTTGCCTTTATCTTCTTTGATTAATTCGCCGGTCATCACGCTGCCGTTGTTTAAGAAAATGGTAATGGCTTTTTCGGGATCCACTTTGTGTTTCACTGTGTGCTTCGGGATCACGCGCTTGATGGTGTCAATGTTCACTCCTGTCGAAAGACTTTTAGCAAGTTCGGGCAGGTTTTTCATCTGTTCGGAAACATTTTGAAGCAAGAATTTAGGCGGCGGCAGGTTTTTGACAAAACGCCAATGCGTTTTCCGGGCCACTTCATCGGCAATGCTCGGATTGGTGGCCATCGTGTAATAGGCAACGGCGGAGAAAATCACCAAAATCCAGGTAATGATAAAAAGATTTCGAAGAAGCTTTAAAAAAAATTTCATTTTTTATTTCACATCATAAGGTAACTCTGTGAAAAGATTCCGATTTCAACCACCAAGCAATCGATTCGGGAACCGGGGGGCTTATCTGGCCGGGCTGAATCACTCCAAGCGCCTCTTCCATCGAAATACTTCCCTTCGCGCCGTAAAAAACTCCCTTGATGTAGCCCGCTGCCACCACACTTTCATGCCGGATAAACTTTTGCTCGACTAAAAGCCATTTGTCCGTCCAGCAGACAATCCGCGTCCTCAGTTCAAAACTCTGAAACATTTTGAGCGACCGGCGAAACCGAATGGTCGATGACCCCAAAAAAAACCGCCACCTTTTGGGTTTCATTTTACCTAAGATGCCCGCACGCATAAACAAATCCATGCGGCCAAGATCCATCAAAGTCAAATAACGGCCATTATTGACATGAAAATAAGTGTCAAGATCGTTGGGGTAAATGCGCAAGCGAATACGCGATTCATCCATCGGTTTCAGCTTTTTTCCGAGCCATGCTTTCAGCCGAATCATGAAAAGCCGCCAATAAAGATTCATGACACCGCTTTGCCTCTAAGCCCGTCATAAAGCGGCAGCCCGGCACCGATTAAAACTGCTCCGATGAGTGAAGCTTTGGGGGCATACCAAACAGCCGAAAAACAAATGCCGGCCGCCACAATGACAAAGAGAACCGGAAGCCACGGATAAAAAGGAACTTCGAAATGTGCTTTGAGCTTTTTTTTGCGTTCGATAAAAATAGCGGCACCGATTAAGCCAAAAAAAAGCCACTGGGCAAACTGGCAAAAGAAAAGCAGCTGCTCAAACGTCCCCCATAAAACCAATAGCACGGCCCAAATACCGTTCAAAAAAAGTGAACGGTGAGGCGTCGCAAATTGAGGGTGAATACCCGCAAACCAAACCAGTTTTTCATGATCGCGCGCCACCGCAAAAGGGATGCGCCCACCGGTCATGATGGTGGAATTAAGCGCTCCAAATGCCGAGATAAGAACTGCGGCAATGACGATCACACTTCCGGAACGCCCAAACAATTTGGTAAACGAGTCCGCTGCGATGGCTTTGCTTTGCGTCATCTCGGCAGGTGTCATCACTTGAAAATATGCGAAATTAATTAAGACGTAAAGCGCCATCACGACAAGCGTGCTGGTAACAATGGAAAGAGGCAATTCACGTTTGGTATCCCGAAATTCCCCTGCCATAAAAGCACTCTCGTGCCAACCCCCGTAAGTCCACATGATCGGCACCAGGGCTGCCGCAAACGCATACGCCCAAGAATGGCTGCCGCTTGGCAGCGGGCTTTTTTGCAGCCAAAGCGGCAAGTTTCCCGTTTGGTGCGTCACAGCCGTCAGAATGGCGATGGACATCGCTAAGATGGTCAGAACTTTTAAAATGCTGAACCCATTCTGAATATTAGAACTCAGACGAACGCCCAGGATATTGACCAGCGTTAACACGCCAATGGCCATGATGGCAATGTTTTTTTCGCCCGTGGGACCGATGGGGATGAGCCGATTGAGGTAAGCGGCGAAAATATAGGCGACCGCCGCGATGGAGCCGGCACGTAAAATGGCAAATTCGGTCCAACCAAACAAAAAAGCGACCCGTTTGCCGTAAGCTTCGCGTAAAAAAACATACGTGCCGCCTGTGTGAGGATATTTGGAAGCCAATTCCGCAAAGCACATGGCGCCTAAAAGAGAAATGAAACCCGCCAGCACCCAAATACCAAGTGACATGAGCGGCCAGGCCACGTGTTTGGCAACTTCGGTGGGGACACGAAAAATACCGACACCGATGATGATGCCGATACTAATCGCCACCGAGTCCCAATAACGGAGCTCACGTTTTAAATCAGGCAAATGAATTGATTGAGGAATTGCCACAGTCTAATATCGACATTTTGGCTCCAAATCACAAGCACAGAACAGGCATGCCCGTTCCGTGCTAATATCCGTGGGCAACTAATTTGGCGTAGAGAATGCGGGCGAGAATCGCCGCTGTGATGATAACAATCACGAGACCCCATTTGAGGACTTTCTTAATGTCCTCTTCGGTAATTTGAGGTTCTTTGGGTTTGGGTGCTTCGTTTTGCGGTTCATTATTTTCCATGATTGTTTTTTCCTTCCACCACGGCACATCCCACCTGATCACCCCACACATTGACAGTGGTGCGGCACATATCAAGGGGCCGGTCAATGGCAAATAAAATACCAAGACCGACGGCAGGTAAACCCACTGCTTCTAAGACCAGCAAAAGCGTGAGGAGCCCAGCGCTCGGAATACCGGCCGCGCCGATAGAAGCCAACATGGCTGTGATAAAAACAATCCCTTGCTGCCCCAGCGTGAGCGGCATATCCACAGCCTGCGCTATAAAAACCGCCACCACTGCTTCATAAAGCGCTGTTCCATCCATGTTAATCGTCGCGCCAAGCGGCAGAACGAAACTGGCGGTTTCATCCGAAATCCCATTTTCACGTGCGGCTTCCATTGAAATCGGCAGTGTGGCCGAAGAAGAGGCCGTGGCAAAAGCCGTTAAGAACGGTTTTTGAAGGCTGCGCGCGTAAGCCGTGACGCTTCGGTTTGAAAACAGCTTCATCACGAGCGGCAGTACCACGCATGCATGAATCAAAAGGCCGCCCAAGACCACCAGTATAAATTTATCAAAAGAAAGAAAAATATCAAACCCAAATGTTCCGACCAAAGGAGCTATTAAACCGATGACCCCGATCGGCGCATAAGCCATGACACCGCGGGTGAAAACTAAAAAGACTTCTTCGGTTGAGCGCATCAGATCAACCAGCGGCTTGGCAGAACGGTTGGCTGTCAAGAGTGCGATGCCGAACATCACGGCAAAAACAATGATCGGCAAAATATTCATTTCGGCAAACGCTTGAAAAATATTTTGAGGAATTAACCGGCCCAAGAAACCTTGAAACGACCCGGCGTGTGAGGCGGGCGGCGCGGCTTCATGGCTGAGATGAACACCGACGCCGGGGCGAATGAGATTGACCAAAATCAAACCCAGCAGCATCGCAAGCCCGGTGGTAATTAAGTAATAAAGAAGGGTCCGGCCGCCGATTTTGCCCAAACGAGCCATGCTGCCGGTCCGGTGAACCCCGACCACAATGGAAGAAAAAATGAGCGGCACGATGATGAGTTTTAATAGGGAGATGAAAATATCGCCTAAGGGACGCAGGCATGCGGATATGGGCCCCATGAGCCAGCCTAATAAAACACCCGTCACAATCCCCAAAAAGATAGCCTGCGCAGTTCCCAAAAACCGAATGACTCTGGTGATCATGCGGCAGAAATTATTTTACTGGAACTGTTTTCATGTCCGAATATGGCATTTGTTTGCCAAAGATGGGGCACATGGACTTATAACCCATTTTTTGACCCATCGAACAAAAACCGGCGCTCATGTAGCAAGTCACCATACAAACTATTCCGGCAATGGCAACGGTCATCATGATGGCGCCGACCAATTGACCTAACAAGCGCAGATTTTTTACTTTCTGCTTAGCGGCATCCAAAAAGATTTTATAACCATATCCTAATGCAATCAGCAATAATCCTATTTTCATAACAACTCCTTTAAGGTGAGTGCTTAAAGCTTAACTCCTTTTTATGTTAACGGCAAGACCTTCCAAAAAGTAATGCCTGAGACAACATTGAACGGTTGGAAGACTCCTCTTGGGCGCAGGCGAAGGTTTAGTTTATCTGGGTGCACGCAAAATTTGAGGTAATCAATACCTCAGTCGTCATTGCGAGGGACGAAGTCCCGAAGCAATCTCCGAATAGAGATCGCCACGTCCCCGCCAAGCAGCGTGGCGGGTCCTCGCGATGACAGCGAGGGCGATTACCTCAAATTTTGCGCGCACCCGTTTATCTTCAAACCTTGACGAAGCGGCTCTCTTGGCTGAAAATACGCAGGTTATGCTTCAGCTGAAGAATCTCACACTTAAAACTTCGGTCATACAATCACCCATGGCGGGTCGCCACACGATCAATGGAAACTCGTGGGCGAACCTCGCCAAATTAAATTATTGGACATGTCACTCAAATTAAAAAACCTGATGTTGAATACTTCAGTTATTCAGTCGCCTATGGCGGGCTGTACCGATCTTCCCTTTCGCCTGATCGGCCGTTCCAAAGGGATGGAATTCGCTTTTCTTGAAATGATTTCGGCGGAAGCGCTCATTCGCGAGACGCCCGAATCCGAAGAAATAATGAAACGCACGCCTGAAGACCGGCCGCTTGGCGCACAGCTTGTCGGGTGCAATGCCGACTCAATGGCACAGGCTGCCCAAATCATCGAAGACTTGGGGTACGATTTATTAGATCTCAATTTAGGGTGCCCTGTCCCCAAAATTACCGGCAAAGGCGCCGGCTCCGCACTTCTCATCCGGCCGGATGATGCCCGCAGGATTTTTGAGTCCATCATGAAAGTAATCAAAAAAATTCCGGTCACGGTCAAAATGCGTTCCGGTTACGAAGACCCTTCCGGCAAGGAAGCAATTTTAATTTCCCGGATTGCCGAAGACTGCGGCCTTTCGGCGGTTTCTCTTCATGCGCGCACGCGCGCTCAACGCTACATGGGCAATGCCGATTGGGCAGTCATTGCTAAATTAAAAGAAGCCGTCGGAATTCCGGTGATCGGAAACGGCGATATTTTTTGTGCCGAGGATGCCAAGCGCATGAAACAAATGACGGGCTGCGACGGTGTGATGCTGGGACGCGGTGCCTTAGGCAATCCTTGGATCTACCGGCAAATTCAGGCTGTCTTCGAAGATCATCCGGCGCCTGAAAAACCGACTTTTGCCGATGTGAAGGCCGCTTTGATGAACCATCTGGCGCTTGAGATTGATTTCATCGGTGAACGCAAGGGTTTGCTTCAAATGCGGCGTGTGGCTTGCTGGTATTTCAAAGACATGCCGGGTGCGGCCCAATTTAGGACAAAAATCAATGTGTGCCAAAGCGTCTCCGAGATGAAAAAACTCATCGATGATTTTGAGCCTCTAAGCACGCTTTCCGTTTGATCCGCGGAAACGCCCGCAGAATTGATTGATCTTTTTAATTTCCCTGTTAATTTTCAAACGTTTCAAACCTTCCAAAGAAAACGGCAAGACAAAAGTCCAATTGTGCTCCCCGATCGTCCCCGGGGTATTGACCCGGTCACGGCCGGGTTTCAACGGATAGCGTTCTTCGAGTGACAGCCAATCTTGCACCGATTGAATGGAAAAAACGGATGCGCTTTGATTCACTTTGATTAACGCACCTTTTGCCACTCGTTTTGAGATGCGTTTGGGGTATTGCCCCTGCCCCTGAATATGCTCCCAGAAAATCGATCGTTCATTAAATGTGGCTTGATACCATTGCATCACCTTGTGTGCTTTGTGCTTTGAAACCTTCAGGACTTTTAAAAGACGTTCGCTGGAATGAATGGAACGTTTCCATAATAACCGCCCTGCATAAGATTTTTTTAGGTCAAAGAGTTTTGGTAAAAACTCATCCGCTTCAAGCCCAAGCTCTTCGAGTTGCTGCCGAAAAACACCTTCTTCAACCGTGCCAATTTCATATTGCCACCAACCTGCCAAGGTATTCATGTCGTGTGTTGAAATCGTGGCGATTGAATTCGGGCGGTATTGGCCGGGAAGTGCAAAATAAACTTTGTCTTCCGTTTTTTTCCAGCGTTGGACATCCATGCCCGGAATCGCAAGTTCCTCTAAAACTTCAAATGAACAAGCCGGTACCACGCCCAAGTCTTCTGCGCATGGGAGCATCCGGGTATGGTCCGCCAGTGTTTTCAGTAATTTGCGGCCGTGATTTTCCCACAAGCTCTCATCATGCGGGTCAAATTGGCCGTGCAGGCCGCCTTCATTTAAATCCCGATGCGTATCAATGGTCCAAATGCGGAATAATCCCACGGAGTGATCAATGCGAAAAAGATCAAAAAAGTTTTCGGCGTACTTTAAACGTTCCGTCCAGTAATCAAATCCGTTTTGTTCAATGGCTTTCCAGTCATAGGGCGGCATGCCCCATCGCTGTCCCTTGGCATTATAAGCATCGGGCGGCGCCCCGGAGGCTTTGTGTAACTTAAAATAATCCGTATGCGCCCAAACATCGGCACTATCACCCGCCACCAAGATGGGTAAATCGCCCATCAGTAAGACACCTTTTTCCCTGGCATATTGATGGATGGCTGTAAATTGTTCGTAAAGCTGCCATTGCAGCCATTGATAAAAATCGATGCGCGACCGATAACGTTCGCCGTAAAAATACATGACCTTGGGAGCGCGTTCACGAAAAGGTTCAGGCCACGCCTGCCAATTTTTGCTTAAATTTTTTTCTTTCATCACACGGAAAAACGCATAATCATAAAGCCAATATTGATGCTTCTTCTTAAACGCTTGAAAAACCCGGCTCGTTTTTCCTTGTAAATATATCTCCCAAAGTAAGTCTATCTTGGCTTGTTTGACTGCATAGTTGGCGCGGTTATTCTGAGCGGTTGGGAACTCTTTTTTAAGAGCTTTGAGCTGTTCTTTAAATAAAGTCCCTGGCACATCCTTAAGATGGCCCAGCGACAAATACATGGGATCTAATGCAAAAGCACTCTCCGCATCATAAGGCCGGAAGTTGGTCCCCGTATCATTTAAAGGCAAAAACTGAATGATGCTAAGCCCGGTTTGAATACACCAGTCAATCATCAGTTTGATATCCGGAATTTCACCGATCCCAATGCTATTCTTTGAATAAACAGAAAAAAGAGGCAGCATGACGCCTGAGCGGCGGCGTGTGCCGATACGCTGCCATTGTTTTTTTGTCGGAGTATTCAGGAATGAAGAATAAAAATACATAGGCTGCTAGGTTTGGGTCTTCGTACCGTTAGACCGATGAACGGCTTTCGTAAAGCAAATCCAGGATTCCCTGGATAGGAATGTCTATCCATTCCGGACGTTGACGCAGCTCATAACCTACCTCATAGAAAGTTTTATCGACCAAGTGTGCCAATAATAAAAGGCGGAAGTGATTTTTGTCTTTCGGTAAAATATCGGCCGGCATCATTTTTTCGCGGTAGGTATCCAGAAAATATGAGGTAACCAATCGATACCAGGCCTCCGCCCACGGTTCCAACAAAGCGATGTCCTCAGCCCGCAAGCGGCCCTCTGAACCCGTCCAGAGGGCGGTGTAAGCAGCGTAATGAAAAGAACGAATCATGCCCGCCACATCCCTTAAAGGTGAGCGCTTAATCCGCCTGTCTTGAAGACTGCGAACAGGTTCGCCTTCAAAATCCAGCACGTAAAAATCTTTCCCCGTATGCAGCACTTGGCCCAAGTGATAATCACCGTGGCATCGAATGCGTTTACCTTCTATTTTTGTTTTAAGCAAAGGTTCCAGCAAAGCGAAAATTTTATTCCGCTCCTGCAGGATTTCTTTGACTCGGGATTGCTGAGCTTCGGAAAAATTTTTGGTTCTTTTCTGAAGCAAATCTAAGGACCAGGTTACTTGATTTCGAATGGATTGATAAAGCGAGCGTTGATAAAAAGGATTAAAGGATTCGGGCGCAAACTCCGGGTCGCTTGCATCAGCCGCCAATGTTAAGTGAAGTTCTGCCGTCCGTTCGCTCAGCAATTTGACAAACTCGCGATAATCACCCAACAGGTCATCCACCAATTCACGTGAAGGCACAAGCGGTGCCGGCATGGCAGACGTTTGATTTGATTCATTGGGTACGGCCGCATTTTGTTTCGATAAAGCCGCTTCATAAAATCGCAGTAACCGATCGACGGTATAACACCAGGCATCGCCTTCGTTCTTGACCCATGATTGAAGAAGCCCCAGCGTGGCAGGTGTTTGGCGGGCATGTTGATATTCGAGATAGCCGCCAACAGCCGGCACAAACGCAAATGATTTTTTTTGCGTGAGGAACAAACCGATTTCTAAATCCGGATTTTTGCCGTTTTCCACGCGGCGGTAAATTTTAAGGATAGCCTGGTCGCCAAAAATAACCGATGTGTTGCTTTGTTCGACACCGGCCAAATGAATATCCAGCTTGTTCGTTTCGCCCAACACCCACTGACGCACATTCTTAAACGAAATCCCCTGCAAGCGGCCGTGTTCGCCTGCTAATTGTTTTTTCCGGATAACAATTTCAAGGAGTGACAAACAAACCTCTTTGTCATATAAGCCGTCAACCAGATAGCCTTCCTCCGTGCCGTTTTTTCTGGTAACTTTTACTTGCGCGATCAATCCTTTCGTGTAGTGGTGAAGATGCTGATCAACGGTTTCTTTTTTCAGGAAACACAAAGGCAGCTGATAGCGCTGCGACTCGCCTTCGACATAAGACACATCGATAAACAATGTAAACCAAACGGATTTTTGGTAAGGAAAACTAATGGTTTCAGCAATCCGGATGTCCTTGACTTTTCTTTCTTTCCCGCCGAACCATCTCGTTTTTGGCATGTAATCAGAGAGAATGCCTTCCAATTTGGATTTATTTTCGCGGTTTAATAACTCTTTCCAATGAAACGTTGTTTCAAGCTGCGGGATCGCCATGGGCGGTTCATTTGGCTGTACGGACGGCCGTTTTTCGCCTTCTAAAACAAACCAGTAGAAATTATGCGGTCCCAAAGTGACAAAATAAGGCAGCTCTCCTATTTTTGGAAACCGGTTTTTGCCAAAAATTTCGACAGGCGTCATGTCTTTGTAGGCAGATAAATCGAGTTCGACATATTGAACAAAACGCGAAAGATTAGCGACGACCAGAATTTTTTCATCTTTGTACTCACGAATAAAAACCAAGACTTTGCGGTTATCGGGCTGTAGAAATTGAATGGACCCGCGGCCAAAAGCCTGAAACCGTTTGCGAATTGCAATGAGCCGCTTGGTCCACCAAAGCAGCGAATTGAGGTTTTGCTGCTGGGCTTCTACGTTAATCGTCTCGTAGTGATATTCCGGATCAATGGTGACAGGCATGTAAAGTTTTTGCGGGTTGGCTTTGGAAAAACCGGCGTTCCGGTCGCCGCTCCATTGCATCGGTGTCCGCACGGCACCTCGGTCACCCAAATAAATGTTATCTCCCATGCCGATTTCATCACCGTAATAAAGAATGGGCGTGCCGGGCAGTGAAAAAAGGAGCCCGTTCATCAGTTCGATTTTCCGGCGGTTGTTACTGAGAAGCGGCGCCAGCCGCCGCCGGATCCCGAGATTGATGCGCGCCTGCGGATCATTGGCGTAAATGCGGTACATGTAATCGCGTTCTTCATCCGTTACCATTTCAAGCGTGAGCTCGTCGTGGTTGCGCAGAAAAAGTGCCCACTGGCAATTCTCCGGAATGGCCGGTGTCTGGCTTAAAATGTCGACGATGGGGTAACGGTCTTCCATGTGAATAGACATGAACATGCGGGGCATAATCGGAAAATGAAACGCCATGTGACACTCATCGCCATTTCCGAAATACGGCACCGCATCCTCGGGCCACTGATTGGCTTCGGCCAACAGCATCCGGTCCTTGTATTTGCAGTCTAAGTAATCTCTGAGTTTCTTGAGAAAATCATGCCCTTCGGGCAGATTCTCGCAATTCGTCCCCTCACGCTCGAATAAATACGGTACGGCATCCAACCGCATACCATCCACGCCCATTTCCATCCAAAAATCAAGCACCTGGAAAATAGCTTTTTGAACGGCGGGGTTATCGAAATTAAGGTCGGGTTGGTGCGAGTAAAAACGGTGCCAATAATAAGCTTTGGCGATGTGGTCCCACGTCCAATTAGAGTGCTCATAATCTTTGAAAATAATCCGTGTGTCTTTGTATTTGGTCGGACTGTCATGCCAAACATAAAAATTGCGTGCACTGGAACCTGCCGGTGAGCGGCGTGCCTTTTGAAACCACGGGTGCTGATCAGAGGTGTGATTCACCACAAGTTCCGTAATCACACGCAAGCCGCGTTTATGGGCTTCTCTTAAAAACTGGCGGAATTCGGACATCTTGCCATAGAGTGAATGGATGTCCATGTAATCGGCAATATCATAGCCGTCATCTCTTAAAGGTGACGGATAAAAAGGCAGAAGCCAAATGGCCGTCACGCCTAAATCTTGAAGGTAGTCAAGCTTAGCGGTTAGACCCTTAAAATCACCGACGCCGTCTCCGTCCTGATCGCAAAACGAACGCACGTGCATTTCATAAATGACGGCGTCTTTATACCACAAACTATGAGCGGATAATTTACCTTGTTCCTGACGTTTTTTACTGACGACTGCAGTCGAAGTCATTTTTTTCTAACCAGGAAAATATGCGCCGGTGTAATTTGAGGATCAAGCCGGACATATTGATGAGGCCCTTTCCAATAATATTTTTCTCCCGTTAACAAGTCCTTAACCTGGAAGGTTTGCCAATCTTGAATGCCAAACTGCCACAAGGGCATGTGAAGATAATCCTCGTGAATATGGTACGGGTCAAGATTGACCGCCGCAAAAATTAAATTCGATTGGTCCGCATTCCATTTGGCGTAAGCAAGTATGTGATCCGTATCCGTCGCAAAAAAAGTCAGGTTTCCAAATTGCTGCAGCGCCGCATTTTCATTTCGAATGCGGTTGATTTGGGTCACCAGTTCTTTGATATTGCCGGGACGGTTCCAATCCCAAACTTTGTATTGATATTTCTCCGAATCCAAATATTCTTCCGAACCTTCATGAAGCGCTTTGTTTTCACAAAGTTCAAAGCCGCTGTAAATCCCGTAAGTGGGAGCAAGGGTCGCTGCCAGCACAAGCCTCATTTGAAAAGCAGGCCGGCCGCCTTTTTGCAGGATATCGCTTAAAATGTCGGGTGTGTTCACAAAAAAATTCGGACGAAAGTAATTGATCATGTCGGTTTTGGTCAATTCTTCCAGATATTGCTGGAGATCCCGCTTGGTGTGACGCCATGTGAAATAAGTATAAGACTGCGTAAAACCAATCTTGGCCAGAAACTTCATGACTTTGGGCCGGGTAAAGGCTTCTGCAAGAAAAATGGTTTCCGGATGATTTTTCTTCACCTCGCGGATGAGCCATTGCCAAAAACGGTAGGGTTTGGTATGCGGATTGTCGACACGAAAAATTTTAACGCCTTTTTCAATCCAAAAATCAACGATGCTTTTTAGTTCTTGCCACAAAGCCTCCCGATCGGCACACATCAAATTAATGGGATAAATATCCTGATATTTTTTCGGCGGGTTTTCGGCATAACGAATGGAACCATCCGGCAACTTATAAAACCAATCGGGGTGTTCTTTGACGTAAGGATGGTCGGGTGAACATTGAACAGCAAAATCCAAGGCGATCTCAATGCCATAATCCTGCGCGGCCGCCAGAAAATCTTCAAAATCCTGCATGGTTCCTAAATCCGGGTGGATGGCCTTGTGACCCCCTTCGGGACTGCCGATGGCCCAAGGTGAACCCGGTGAATTTTGGCCGGCCGTCAGCGAATTATTCGGACCCTTGCGGTTGGTTGTGCCAATCGGATGAATAGGGGGTAAATAAAGAACATTAAACCCTAATTTTTTAATGTCGGGCAGCCGTTTGATGCAATCCTGAAAAGTTGCGCTCTTCCCTTCCGTTTGCCCCTGAGAACGCGGAAACAATTCATACCAGCTGCCAAACTCGGCACGCTTTCGGTCTACCGTCAGCGGATACAATGCGGAACACGCCATTTGGCGCTTCAAGCTGACGCGGCGTACCAGATTGAGAAAACCTTCATCTTTCATCACGCGCAGCACTTCTTCTGAAACACCTTCAGCCGTTTCAAGCTGCTGGTACCGCGTTTTCAATTGAGTTTGCTCAACGGCTGAGAGATGCGGCATGATCTCATCCAGCAAACGCAGCCCTTCTTTGACCTCGCTTTTCAAGCATTGGTGGTCCAAGGCTTTTTTCTCGACATGGTCAAGCCAGGTGAGCATCGGATCAACCCATGCTTCAATTTGGTAAACATAATTACCGTGGCGCTCCGGCTTTAAAACTGCTTTCCAATTGTCATTATTCACAAATATCATCTCAGCCTCAGACCACGTTTCCTGGGAAAGTTCCCGCCACAAAAGCCGCGCCGCTAAGTTTTCATGGCTGTCTTTAAAAATATCCGCCGTCACTTCGCAAGGAATGCCTGCAATCCATTTAAGGCTGTAGAGACCGCCGGCAACCGTGGGCATGACATTTTCGATCACAATTGCCTGAAACAAATCCGCCGGCATCGCATTCGGAGGAACAGACGATTTTTTTTTCTGCGGCGCTGATTTCCCGCTGTCCCGTTCTGCCGATGAGGCTGTGAAGGATTTTTGGTTATTCTTCTTCATGATGCGGCCCCCTTCAAAGGTGTCTCCGATTGAACCATTTTCTTAAGACTTTCGTTTGATAAACCAAGCGTTTGTGCTAATTTCATCACATCTTGAAAATGAGAACTCAATTTTTGAGGGATCGCTTCTTTGCCTGTTAACCATTTCTTCATTAATGACAACACGTCTTCCTGCGCCTCACGAATTTCGAGTTCCATTTCCAGTTTTTTGCCCACATGCAAAATAGCCAAACATTCTTTGAGCGGTTCAGCTTCATGGTTTCTCCTAAACTGATTAACACTTTGCCGTAAAGCTTCACTTAAGAAAGTACGCGCGCCTTCCTTGTGAAGTTCCAACCCCAGCAGTTTTGCCTGCTCAATTAAATGATAAGCGTGTGCGGCTTTCTTTAAATTAAAATTGTCCGCAGCAATCTTTTTGGTTGCCGCAAGCAGCCGATGGCTGAGGGCTTGTTCTGCCGCGTGACGAAATTCAATGGCCAAAGGAAAATGAATAGACTTATAAATATGGTAAAGTTCCTGATTTTCATGGAAAGTTTCTTCATTCACTTTATGCATTTCTTCAACGGTTGATTGCGTTAAAAGCGTCAGAATGGCCATGCGGTCTTCGATCAATAGGTCGCGGAGTGTCAGGAACTTCTCGCCGAAATGCCGATGGATGAGTTCATCGAATTCTTTCATCTTTGTTTGCCGGAAACACTCAAACAACGATTTCTCAAACTGATTAAAATCCTTTATTTCCCCTAAGGGTTTCACAAAACATTTAAAATCATAAAGTCCGTGCTGCGTCACACAAAAAGCAAAAGCATCTTCTTCCAGCGTAACGGCTGATTTAATTTTAACCTGTCCGAGATTGATATTCTCTTTGGCCTTGGTTTCGTGATGAAAATGGAGAACGGTTAAATCAAAACAATAGATACTGGTTTTGCGGTTCGTAACTGGAAAATAGCCTTTAAATAAAGAACCGATGCCGTAATAACTGACGATATGCGCCGGGGTTACAACAGCCGGCCGGACAAAGTGTTCATAAACACCGCGCCCGTTTTTAAACATTTTAACGTTACTTTTTGCAAGCTCCAGCTTATTTAAGAATTCAGCTTCAAGTGAAACGCCTGTGATTTTCTTGGTTAATTCAATGGCACGTGCCGCATAAAGAATAATCTGAACGGTTTCAATGCCGGATAATTCGGTAAAAAACCAGCCACAGCTTGTATACATCAGCATGGCGTGCCGTTCAATTTCAAGCCACTGCAAACAGGTTATTTTTTCATCCGGGGACAGCGTGTTCAGTACATGCCGTTTTAAAAATGATTCGACCGTTTTTTCGGAACGATCCAGCACCACTTCAATGTACTCATCGCGTGCAGCCCAAACATCTTTAAAATACTTCGAACCTTCTTTCTCAAATAAAACAGCTAATTCGTCCCGCAGCCAATCGAGTGCCGCTCGGAGCGGAGCGCGCCAATGCTGTGTCCAATTGGCAGGTCCGTCTCCCCGGCAGCCGCAATGGGCCCGCCAGCGTTTGATGCCGTGCGCACAACTCCAGGAAGTCCCCTCGTTGTCTTCGCCTTTTTTAAGGCGCACCTCAAAAAGCGGCGGATTTTTTGCCAAAAAAGCTGCGTAATTGATGATGCCGTAGCCTCTTTTAGGCGCTTCCACATTTAAAACATACGCCAATGCCCTGTCGCCGAACTTCTTATGATGACCATAAGTTTCACCGTCGGTTGCGACATGAATCATTTGAGGCGCCGGATAATCATTCACTTTGGCCATGGCGATCCGGTCCATAAAATGTTTGGCATCACTTAAAACATTTTCAAACCCGATGGCTTTGGAAATCGGGCCGTCGTAGAAGAAAATATCGATGTAACGCACCGGTTCTTCTTCGCTGAACCACCGGTAAGGGCGTTTGGGATCAACGTTGCCGATTGCAACATTCTGCCATTCTCCTCCCGCCAGCGCACGGACACTTTCAGCCTGGTGCGGTTCTAAAATGACGAAACGAATTCCTTCTTTCGAGAGCACTTCCAAGGTAGCATCATTACAGGCTGTCTCGGGCAGCCACATCCCTTCAGGTTCGCGGTTGAAATGATGACGAAAATCCGCGGCGCCCCATCTGACTTGTGTTACCTTATCGCGTTCATTGGCCAAAGGCATGATCATGTGGTTGTAAGCTTGCGCCATGGCATTGCCATGTCCGAATTTTTTCAGGCTCACTTTGTCAGCCTCAACAATTTTCCCCCAGGTGCGGGGATGAAAAGCTTTTAACCATGACGCCAAAGTCGGTCCAAAATTAAAACTCATTTTTTCAAAATTGTTTGTGATATCGACGATCTTGCCTTTGGCATCTAAAATTCTGGCGCGGGAATTCGGCAGATAACTTTCGTGATAAATTCGTTCATTCCAATCGTGGTAGGGCCGCGCACCGTCTTGACGCTCGATTTGCTCGATCCAGGGATTTTCCCTAGGCGGTTGATAAAAGTGACCATGCACGCATAAAAAAAGTTCGTCAGACATGATTAGCCTTCGTGTTTCAAAATCACCGCAGCCAAAGGAGGAAAATTTAAACACATTGAGAAAGGCCTGTTGTGCCATGCCATGGCATCTGCGCGAAAACCGCCGTAATTCCCGATGCCGCTGCCGCCGTATTCGACCGCATCACTGTTAAAAATTTCACGGTAAAAACCTTCTCTCGGAACACCAATTCGGTAACCCATCCGCGGGACCGGCGTCATGTTACAAGCCGCCACGATGAGTTCGCGGTGATCCCTGGACCACCGGACAAAACTTAAAATACTGGCATCCGCATCTGAGAAATCAATCCATTCAAATCCGGAACTTTCAAAATCCACTTCATATAAAGCGGGGTGGTTTTGGTAGATTTGATTTAAATCCCGCAGCATATCGTGCACCTGTCGATGCCTTTCGGCGCCGAGCAAGTGCCAATCGAGTGACTGCCGGCTCTGCCACTCGTCCCGCTGGGCAAATTCCGAACCCATGAAAAGCAGCTTCTTGCCGGGATGGCTGTACATATAGCTGTATAAAAGTCTCAGGTTGGCAAACTGCTGCCAGTCATCGCCGGACATTTTTTGAAGCAACGAACCTTTGCCGTGCACCACTTCATCGTGTGAAAGCGGCAGCATGAAATTTTCCGTAAAAGCGTAAAGCATCGAAAAGGTTAAAGTGCCTTGGTGGTAACGGCGGTGGATGGAGTCTTTTGAGAAATATTCGAGCGTATCGTGCATCCATCCCATGTTCCACTTCAAACTAAATCCGAGCCCTCCCAAATAGGTCGGCCGTGAAACGCCCGTCCAGGCCGTCGACTCTTCGGCAATGGTGAGAACGCCCGGAAACTGGAGGTGAACTTCCTCGTTAAATTTCTTTAAGAAATCGATGGCTTCCAGGTTTTCATGGCTGCCAAACATGTTGGCCTCCCATTCACCTTCCGAACGGGAATAATTGAGGTATAACATGGAAGCGACGGCATCAACCCTGAGACCGTCAATGTGGTACTTATCCAGCCAAAACAGTGCATTTGAAATTAAGAAATTGCGGACTTCGGAACGGCCATAATCAAATACAAAAGTTCCCCAATCTTTGTGCTCTCTTTTCTTCCAGCTTTCATAGGCATAAATTTCGCGGCCGTCAAAGTTACCCAGGCCGTGTGCGTCCCGCGGAAAATGCCCAGGCACCCAATCCACTAAAACACCAATTCCGTTTTGATGACAGTAATCCACAAAATACATAAAATCCTTCGGACCGCCGAAACGGCTTGTGGGAGCGAAGTAATTCACCACTTGGTAACCCCAGGATTCATCCAAAGGATGCTCCATGATGGGCAAAAGTTCAACGTGCGTAAATCCCAATTCTTTGAGGTAAGGCACCAATTGATGAGCCAAGTCCCTGTAAGAAAGAAAACTCCAATTGTTTTTTTCATCCCGCTTCCAAGATCCTAGGTGAATTTCGTAAACAGAAACAGGGGAATTCAAAATATCTTTTTTAATGCGCGCATCTAACCAGGGCTGATCATGCCATTGGTAATCGAGTGATGACACGCGGCAAGCTGTGTGTGGTCTGATTTCGGTATGAAAACTATAAGGGTCCGATTTAAAGTGAACATGATCGTCAGCGCCCCGAATGGCAAATTTATAAAGCGCTCCCTCTTTGAGTCCGGGCACAAAAAGCACCCAGAGACCTGAAAAATGCACACGTGACATGGGGTGGGCTCCGGGACGCCAGTGATTAAAATCTCCGACCAAGCTGACAGCTTTGGCATTGGGCGCCCAAACCGCAAAATGAACGCCCGAGGTACCGCCCATTTCAAAAAGATGGGCGCCGAATTTTTCGTAACTTTTATAATGCTTCCCTTCTCCGAGCAGGTGTAAATCAAAATCACTCATCTGAACCCGGTGGGCATAAGGATCCTCGATTTCAACTTCATGTTTGTTTATCTCGCGGTATTGGATGGTATAAGGGAAGAGTTTTTTCTCGTTTTCGATACAAACCTGAAAAACCCCTTCTTCATGGGTTTTGGTCATGGGATAGGTTTGTTTGATATGGTCATGCCTGACAATAGATGCTTCTTGCGCCCTAGGCAGGAAGGCGCGAATCACGACAGCTTGATGAGATTGAATGAGGTGCGGGCCTAAAATGTCGTAAGGTTCGTCTTCGCGGTTATCAATAATCCGGTGAATGGCTTTTTGAACGCCGGGGTCAATCGCCAGATCGCTTAAAACACGCGCAGGTTGTTTACGGCTCACTGTGTTTTTCTGTTTCATAGTCACCCATTCAATTGGTGAATATTAACGATTCAGTTGCAGATTGCTTGAGAACGCAAAACCGCCACCGGTAATTACCAAATGGCGGTTTTCTCCTTAAAATCAAAAGTAAGACTGAAAAAAACTAAAACTGGTTTCATAAGTCCTCGTAAACCTAATAAAGACATGTCATTGCGAGCTGAAGGCGAAGCAATCTCAGGTTTTAAAGAGGGATTGCCGCGTCCCCGCCAAGAATCGTGGCGGGTCCTCGCAATGACGTGAATAAGGTAACTTATGAAACCGCTTCTAGTGCTGTTAGACAATTGATATTAGCCATTCGGCTGGCTCGTTGGGGCTGTCAAGGCCGTTCCAGCGGCACTTTCACAACCACCCATATCAATTGTCAACAGTACTAGTTAGAAGAAACTTGATAACGCGCTCTGACTTCTTTCTCAGCTTCAATCCAATCTTCTTGGTCAAACCCGTGCTGAGCGCCGCGGTTCAAAAAACGAAAATACGCTTCCGTTTGAATTTCCTGCAGCAGCTCTTCAGAATTCGGCCCTTTGCTGGCATTTGATTTTTTGGCTTGTCGGTTCTTCTTTGCGGGTTCGGCAGTTTTAAATTGTGATCTCATGGTCTGCGTTCTCCTTTCTCCTCTTTCCGGATGGTTTAGTTTGACATTTGTAAAAGAAAGAGGAAAGTCCACCTCCAACATATCGATTTCCGAGGAAAAAATCAAGGGATTTGTAGTGCTTTTCAAAAATGATGTAAGTTAATGTGTGACAGGGGTTTGGAGCGATGCTTTAATGGCAGGTGAATACATCCGATCAACATACTCGATCAACATCCTCTCTATAGAGAATTGGGACGTAATGGTGCTAACTGCTTTCTTCATCATGACCGCCCACCCGGGAGAATAATTCCAAAGTTTATTGGGCCGTTCAAAATAAAGAGGAATAATCTTATGCTCAAGTAAATGAAAGAGTTCTTCCTGATCCTCAGCCGCGCTTTCTTCATTGCCCTTCCCGAACAACCAGCCGTTTTCACCGCTCTGGATACCTTCAACGCACCAACCATCGGGAATAGAGAGATTGAGCACCCCATTCATCGCTGCCTTCATTCCACTTGTACCGCTCGCCTCCATAGGGCGAATGGGGTTATTGAGCCATACATCAACACCTGATACCAGGCGTCTGGCGAGATCAATGTCGTATGCTTCGATAAACAAAATTTGTGCGTTAAATTTGCGCTCAGCCGCCCTTTGATCAAGCCGCTTGGAAACCTCATAAATATGTGTAATCTGATCACGCCCAGGCTGATTATTGGGATGCGGCTTTCCGGCAAAGATGATGTTAACTGGTTTTTGATACTTTTTGTATGTATTCTCCAGCAAAGTAAACAATCGTTCTTCGTGATCCAATAGAAATGTCGACCGTTTATAACCCGCAAACCGTCTGGCATAAGCAATGATAAAAGCGTCGGGATCCAGAATTTGCTCCACCTTTTTAGGTACTTCTTCGGGATTTTTGCCCCCTCTGAGCAAATGATAAGCATAACGTTCGCGCACCTTGATAATTAGTTTATTCTTGCGGTAGGCATGCACCTCCCACAATTTGCTGTGCGGGATATCATTGGCTTTCTCTAGCCCCCCAACCTCATCAATTAATAACCGCATTTCGGGTGCTTGCCAATAAGGAACGTGAACGCCGTTGGTAATGGCGCCGATCGGAACTTTTTCGGGATGATTGCGGTAAGTCTGTCCCCATGCATAATGCCACATCTTGCGGCAAACCTCCCCGTGCAATTGGCTAACACCGTTGCGGTAAGCGCCTGCGAGAAGCAAAGAAAGTTTGGTCATATCAAACTGGTTGGTTTCGTTACGCGCGCAATTAAAAATAAAAGCTTCGTCATCAGCCGAAGCAAATTCTTTCAAGTAAGGCCCCAAGTACTGGCGCGTCAGCTCTTCGTCAAACCGTTCGTTCCCCGCTGCGACGGGCGTATGGGTTGTAAATCCGATGATTTTGGAGGCGTGTTCAACCGCTTCTTTAAAATGCAGATTCCCCGTTTTCATTTTATGCCGGATGATTTCAAGTGCCGCAAAAGCCACATGACCTTCATTTAAATGATAAACATGCGGTTCATAACCCGCTTGATGAAGCGCCATGGCCCCGCCGATCCCCAAAATCATTTCCTGCTCGATCCGTCTTTTTCTTTCATCGGTATGTTGTTTTTCCGATGCGTAAAGGCGGCGCGTGATGTGGCGGTCATGGACATGGTTTTCTTTAACATTGGTATCCAAGAGCAAGAGATCGGCACGTCCCACTTGAGCACGCCACACTTTAACAGCCACTTGCCGTCCGTCCATTTGAATGTGCAAAATAAGATCATCCCGTGTGCCCGGTTTCTTAACCGGCTCCAACGGAATATATTCACGGACATTGCCCCGGCTGGGGACAATGGAATCATACGTCACACGCATCTCGCCATCCGTCGTCACCTCTTGCTCAAAGTAACCCTGCAGATAAAACAATCCAACGGCTGCAAACTTTAAACCCAGATCGCTGGCACCCCGCACATGGTCCCCCGATAAAATGCCGAGCCCGCCCGAATAAATTTTGAGTGTTTCAATGCCGTATTCCATCGAAAAGTAAGCCACGGTTTTACCGGCCGCTTCCGGCCGATGACGGCTGATCCACGTTTCCTCGGGATTCATATAAGCTTGAAAGTCTTTTTTGACTTGCTGGAACCGCGCCTGATATTTGGGGTCGGTCATTAATTCGGCAAACCGTTTTTCGTAAATTAATCTGTTCTCACCCCGTAAAGCAAGAAACCGGAAGGGATTACGGTTTGTAAGCGTCCAGAGCTGCGGGCTGAAGTAATAGAAGAGATTCTTTGCCTCCGGCTGCCATTCGTACCAAAAGTTTGAGGCGACTGATTTTAAAAAAGCGTCCATGTCCTTATGATGCTCAGCTTAAAAAGAGAAATAATAAAAAATAAGACGTTTTACCGGTTTGTTCCGGCTGCTCGAGATCTTAAATTGACGGCTCATTTCAGCAAGTCTATAGAAAAACATCTAAAATCTTCTATAATAGCCAATGACAACTTGCGGTCTTACTCCCCTTTTAAATGGGGGTCTTTAATGACAGTTGATCGTAACAAATTTCCAGTACCTTTGCAACTGAAAGGAATGATGAAACAGATGAACAAACTTTCGGCAACTTTGTACCAAGCACTTATGGAAACGGGCCCTTTACTGAAGCGCGCCATGCAAAAACCCAAAAAATTTAAATACAAAGGCCACGCCAATTTAGTCACCGTCACAGACAAAGCAGCGGAGAAGAAAATCATTCGGATTATCAAACGCCGCTTTCCGGATCATGGCATCTTAGCTGAAGAATCGGCAGAATCTGATGATCAAACTCATCATGAAAACCAATGGATCATTGATCCGATTGACGGAACCACCAATTTTGCGCACGGCCTTCCGATGGCAGCCATTAGCATTGGCTTCGAGCACAAAGGAAAAATGAGATTGGGCGCTGTTTACAATCCTTTTCTCAATGAACTGTTTTGGGCAGAACAAGACAAAGGTGCTTTCTTGAATGGAAAGCGTATTCATGTCTCGCGAACCCGCTCGCTTCACGCGGCGCTTTTGGTAACGGGATTTCCCTACGACCGCCATCAGCGCGCCAACCGTTATATGAAAGTGGTCGAAACATTCTTAAGAAATACGCACGGCATCAGGCGGTTAGGTTCTGCTTCGCTTGATTTATGTTATGTGGCGTGCGGTCGTTTTGACGGTTATTGGGAAAGTAAGTTAAAACCCTGGGATCAAGCGGCGGGTTATTTGATCGCGAAAGAAGCCGGTGCCCGGTGCACCGATTTTCGAGGCGGGCCGTTTGGTATCTACCAAAAAGAAACATTGGTCACGAACGGACGCATTCATCGGGCCATGGTAAAAATTGTTTCCAAATACCTGTGATGGCAAAAAAAAGAAAAAATAGACCAAAACCGCGCGGCGTGTGGCAAATTAATCCCAAAACACGCGTCAAACCTTCCGCTAAGATTTATCAGCGCCACAAAGTAAAACGACGGTTAAAGAAAATTTTGAAACCGAACGAGAATCTCGGTTGAATTAATTGAGCCAGCGCATTGCTTTTTAATGCGCGTGGGATTACCAATGAAACCCTATACCAGCCCCGCTTGATCCCGGAACTACCTCCGGCAATTGAAAAGAAGTTTTCCGAGAACTATCTTCTGCCACTCAATTTATTTCCATTCTCTGAGCAATTCACAAATTAACCTGACACCGACACCAGTGGCGCCGCGTGCATAGTAAGGTTTTTGTG
>PCVY01000022.1:29335-92618 GCA_002787155.1 Candidatus Abzuiibacterium crystallinum
GCGGCTGTAATGGTGCCTCCGCCGCCGCTTCCGACATTCAGAATGTCCGAATGATGGCCTTTGATCATGTCATCAAAATCTTCCCACATAGGCAGTTCCCAGCAGCGTTCGCCCGTCTGCTCTCCCGCTTTACGGATGCGATTAATCAAAACAGGATCGTTCCCTAATAAGCCGCTTGCTTTGTCGGCCAAAGCAACCAAACAAGCACCCGTCAGTGTCGCAAAATCAACGAGCGCTTGCGGCTTGTATGTTTCACAGGCATACAGAAGCGCATCGGCTAAAATTAGGCGGCCTTCGGCGTCCGTATTAATGACTTCGGCTGACTTTCCGTTCCGGTAAGTAATGATGTCCCCGGGACGCTGAGCGCTCCCGCTTGGCATGTTCTCAACCAACGGGGCCACCGCCACAATATGGCGTTTGGGTTTGAGTTCGGCAATCGCGTGCATGATACCGGTCACGGCTGCCGCACCGCACATATCATATTTCATTTCTTCCATGGCTTTTGACGGCTTAATCGAGATACCGCCCGTATCAAAACAAACGCCTTTGCCAACCAGTGCCAGCGTGCCTTTGCTTTTATACGGCGTGCCGTATTCCAGCACAACCATGTGCGGCCGTTCAACGGAACCTTGGCAAACGGCAAGGATACCCACCATCTTCATCCGTTTTAAATCCGGCTCTTTAAAGACGGTGATTTTTAATTTCTGTTTGGATGCCATCTTGCGAGCTTCTTCCGCAAATGCACGGGGCGTCATGACATTGGCCGGTTCATTCGCTAAATTGCGCGTAAACGTCACGGCACGGCTGATGATTTCGGTCCGCTCTAAAGCAAGCTCTGCTGTTTTGCGTTGATCTTTTTTACCGTAGATTAATTCAACGGTTTGAATTTCTTTTTTAGGCTCATCTTTGGGTTTGGATTTATAGCGGTCAAAAACGTAATCGGCTAAACCAAGGGCATCGGAAACCGCCTCAAAAGCATCCTGCCACCTGACCGATCCGCCCACAAAAGAATCCATGAGGACGGCAACCTGTCCGGCTCTTTGGCATTTGGCTTGTGACAAGAAGCCTCCTGCCGTTCTTCTCAATTTTTCGGTGGAAAATTGCTCCCGCTTCCCTAACCCAACAACCAAGAGGTCATCCGTACTTTTAAACTGAGAAGTGCCGTAGATAGGCAGTTTGGCGCCTGGTTTGCCGGTGAACCTTTTTTTCTGAAGACTTTCCTGAAGGACATGATGCGCGGCAGAATCAAGCATGGATAATGACTTAGGGGCGCTTTTATCACCGTCGAAGAGACCGAGGATGAAGAAGTTTGCGCGTGCCCTTTTTTGATCAATGAAACTGGCTTTAATTTCCATCTTTGTCTCCTTGTCCCCTATGAGGTATGATGATGTACAGCTTTTAACGGAATGACCGAATTATAACATGAACTTGCTTCCAGAATAAATGGCTACTTTAAATCAAATTGCCGATCAAGAGTGGGAAGTTTTGGTCATCGGGGGCGGCATCTTTGGCGCTGCTGTCGCACGCGATGCTGTCATGCGCGGATTCAAAACTGCCCTGGTTGAACGGAATGATTTTGCCGGTGAAACATCCGGCCGGTCGACCAAACTTGTTCACGGCGGCATCCGCTACCTGGAACATTTAGAGCTGGGCCTTGTCCGCGAATGTTTGGCCGAGAGAACCATTTTATTGACCATGGCACGCCATTTGGTCAAACCGCTGCCGTTCTTGTTTCCCGTTTTCAAAGGCGACCGCTTTCCTTTGCCTCTCATTAAATTAGGAACAGCCCTTTATGGGACGCTGGCAGGCCGTAATACTTTAAAAACGCAGGAAAGTTTTTCGGCGCTTGCTGTCAAAGATTATTACCCTTTTTTGGCCAATGCTCCCATTCAAGGTGCCGTCAAATATTACGACGCTCAAATGGATGATATCCGCCTTTGTCTTGAAACCGTTCTGACGGCACAGATGGAAGGCGCGCAGGCTGCCAATCACACGGAGGTTATTAAAATTGGAATCCGCAGCGACGGCAAATATGATGTGGTTTTAAAAGACACACTTTCCGGCGCACGGGGCAAAACAAGGGCTCAAGTGCTGGTCAATGCCGCCGGTCCTTGGGCAGATAAATTGCGCTCAAAACTTGAGCCGCAGCATAAGCCGATGCTTTTGTTGAGCAAAGGCATTCATTTGATCGTCAATAAAAAATTCAGCGGGGATGCGGTTGTTTTGTCTTCCAGTGACAAAAGGATCATTTTTATCATTCCGTGGCGGGAAGGTTCCATCATCGGGACCACGGACACACCTTTCGCCGGTGAATTAGAAGAAGTGCGAGCGAGCGAAAATGACATTGAATTTCTCCGAAATGAAGTGGAACGAATCACATGCGGAATACGTATTGAAAACAAAGACATTATCACGACATTTGCGGGCCTAAGACCGCTTGCTGCGCTCAACAGCGGCAACACGGCCAAAGCCAGCCGCAAGCATCACATTTATGAATCCCCGCCACGCTTTTTTTCAATCGTAGGCGGTAAATACACCACTCACCGGCTGATTGCCGAGCAAGTTTGTAATAAAATTGAACATGCCCTGGGACGCGGGCACGTGAGAAGCAGAACAGCCCAGACACCGCTTTTAGGAAGTTTTGATTTGCAGAGTGACCCGCCCCGTTTCTATATTCCTGCTCAGCGTTCCGAGATGCAATTATCTTCACTGAAGAATTTGCTTTGCACTTACGGCGGCCAAATCAAAAAAGTCCTTCAAATTGCGAATCGCAGCAGTGTCCTCCAAAGACCTTTGAGCCCCCAACATCCTTTAATCGGGGCACAAGTCATTTACGCCATTGAACACGAAATGGCGCGAACGCTGATGGATGTCTGCGTGCGGCGGCTGCGGTTAGATCAAATGCCGGGATGCGGGCTTGACACCGTCGGCCAAGCAGCTGATTTAATGGCCGCCAGACTCAACTGGTCGTGGCTGCAAAAAGAAAAGGAAATTCTGGAATACCAATCTTGGGTCAGGCAGCAAACCGAATTTTTGTTTTAGCGGTTGGACGGCTGTTTCAAAGAAGGGTTGTCGATAAATTCAAGGATTGTCGATAAATCTTCAAGTGTTTCAAGAACCAAATCCGGATTCAATACTTTTAACTCGTCCACGCCGAGCGATCCGGTTGCCACTGCTGCGGTTCTTAAGCCCAATGCCTTCCCGCATTCAATGTCCTGCCGTGCATCTCCAATCAAAACTACTTCCCCGGCACGAACACCCTGCGGGGCACAAGCAAGACCGCGCTCTAAAGCCAAGCGTGTTAAAGCCAGCCGTTCGTAAGCGTCGCTTCCGAATCCCCCAAAGCGGAAAAAATGAGACAGCCCTGCCCGCCTTAACTTTTGCTGCGCGGTCAACTCGAAATTACCCGTTGCCAAACCAAGTAAATCCTGCCGTCCGTGAAGCGTTTGCAATAATTGAAAAGCCCCCGGCATTAATCTAAAACGTTCCGCCCGGTCAATACCGGATGCAAAAAGCTCGGTATAGCGCTCACTCAAACGGCGCATTTCTTCGGGTGTGGTTTGGCGGCCAAGCGCACGCCGGCTGAGATCCTGAATGATTTCCTGATCTGTTTTGCCATGCGGGTCGTAATGATCCCACACTTCCGGGACATGAAACAATTCGTTAAACGCTTGATTGAATGCGTCAACACCAACACCGCCTGCCAGTAAAAGCGTGCCGTCTATGTCAAAAATAATCATCTTCATATCAAACAAAACTCACGTGATTGTGAGGCATTGGCCCTGTTAAGGGCAATGCGTAACGTTTAAAAGCGTCTGTGACGTCATTGCCGGCACGGTTGATAAAATTGGCAGGAAGCGCTTTTTCATGACCGGCAACTTGCTCGAGGCTTACCATGTCATATTGAATGCGGTAAGGTTTGTTTGAAAACCGCTTCATGGCTACCATGACACCGCTTTCGCTGCGGCGCATCAACCGAACGGCATGCACGCCGCATCCAAAGGCTTCTTTTTGATCTACTTTTGAAATGTAAGCCATTGCCATCCGTTGAATGGTGCCCGGCTTGTCAAAACGTGCACGTACCCCCATTTTACTTTCGAGAAAATGGCATAAATATTGGGCTGTCCCTTCGACATAGGCATGACCAAATTGATCTTTGGCCACGACCGATGCCGGTGAGCCGATGCGCTTGCCATGGTGATCACGGATGGTTTCGGAAATGACAATCACCGCAAAACCAAAACGCTTATATACCCGTTTGACGTCTTGCAAGAATTTTGACAAATGAAAAGGCCTTTCGGGAAAATAGAGCAAATGGGGACCATCTTCATATTTTTTCCGTCCCAAAGCCGCTGATGCCGTAATCCAGCCGGAATCGCGCCCCATGGTTTCGATGATTTTGACCGGATCGGAATATCGAATGGCGCGCGTATCCAGTGCTGCTTCTTGAACGGTTTGTGCAAAAAAACGGGCAACACTGCCGTAACCCGGCGCATGATCCATGCCCGGCAAATCATTGTCAATGGTTTTGGGAATACCGATCACTTGAAGTTTTTCTCTTTTCACGCGGGCCTGACGGGCAAGTTTTAAACCGGTTTGGGCCGAATCATTACCGCCAATAATAAAAATAGTCTCAACCCCCCGGCGCTTTAATGTGCTGATCGCTTGGCTGCATTCACGTTGGTTTAATTGGTGCCGGCACGATCCCAATGCCGATGAAGGCGTTTCCCCAAGCGCAGTTAATGTCCTGGGCGGGCATTCCAATAAATTTATCCAATTGGGTTTGAGAATACCCAAAATACCAAAACGCGAACCGTAGAGATGTGAAAGCGTTTTTGACCGCTTTGCTTCATAAATGACACCGGCCAAGCTTTGATTGATGACCGCTGTCGACCCGCCTGATTGAAGAATAATGGCTTTCTTTTTCATGGATTTAAGACGAACTGCCGGCTGACTGCACCATAAAACGGATAGGTTTATCAAAGAAATCTGCCCCGAGTAACTCGTATAAATCGTTATGACGCCCTTCGGGTACGGACACCAACTCTTTTGGCTGCGGCGCTTCCCGAAACAAGGTTTCTCCCATGCGGTAAGGGCAAATGCCGTCTTGGATGCCATGCAGGATGATCACCGGTGTGTGAATTTGTCTCAAACGCTCAAGATTATTGAACTGGAATTGTCGGAGCAAGAAACTGGGAACAAACGGATAATGAATTTTTGCCACATCGGCGAGAGACGTAAAAGGCGACTCGAGGATTAAGGCTTTGAAATTTCTTTTGACAGCCAAGTAAAGAGCGGGCGCTGAACCGATTGACTCGCCATAAATAATCAAATCGGAAAGTGCGGTTTTCTTCTCATTTCTGAGCCACGCCAGTCCCGCTTCAGCATCCTGGTAAATATCATTTTCACTGGTGATACTTCCCTTGCTTTGACCGTAACTGCGGTAATCCAGCAAAAAAACCGAATAACCGCGTTTGACCCAGCCTTCCGTTTTGTAAAGACGATCGCTGATGTTACCGGCATTGCCGTGGAGAAAATAAATCGTTGCCCGGGACTCGGCAGCCGGCATAAACCAGCCGTATAATTGGGTACCATCGGCTGCTTGACACCTGACTTCTTCATAAGCAAGGCGATAAGCCGAAGGCAGCTGTGTATAGTCACGGGCTGGAAAGAAAATAAGCGATGCAATCATAACTTGAATCAGTGTCAAAATCTTCATATTGAAAGGAATTAAGCGTGAAGATTATCTCATAAAAGGCGGAGAATAGCAAAATGGCGGGTCATATCCGTTAAGGTGGACCCTATAAAAAGAAATCCCGCCCGTTTGATACGGGCGGGATCTCGAATACTGTGCTTTCTGGTTTTTTATGTGATACGTCTTAGAACCAGAAAACCTGTACCGATCACGAACAGAGGCATATATGTGATCAGCGAGGTACCGTAGTGTAATCCAACGATCACACCTACGAGCAACCCTAAAATCACCTTTTCGTCGATCTTCATTGCCTTCACCCCCTTTAGAACCGCGGCTTCGTAACGAGCACTCCCGACAGCTCACCCGAGCCCCAATCCTAAATAAAGCAGAACAAAAGACACACTTTGCCTTTCATCCTACTATAAATGATAATGACAATTTGACGGAAATCAAGGTATGGCAATTATTTACAGCTTATATTCGGACTTACTAATTATCCAAAATAAGGTGCTTCCCGGATTGCAATCCTGATAAAGAACAGATAAAATACCACCTTATCGAAAACAGCCTAAAATACCTTAAACAGCTTTACACGTTATATATTGATCGGCCATCATGGCTCAAAAGTTACAAACAAAAAATTTGCAGGGTATCTGGTTCTGGCTAAAGTGGATTACCATCGCTATAGCAGGTTTTACCGCTTCCATTGCTTTTTGGAACTGGCTTCTCCTTAAACGATTAGGCGCAGATGTCACAGAGCCGCGAGTTACAATCTGTTGGTTTATTGCTGTTTTTGGCAGTTGGTTTTTGATTTTAACCGTCCTCATGAAAAAGAAAGAAAAAGTCATGGGGCACATGGATAAACAAGATGAGGCGACGGTTTCTTGGTGGCTGATTTGGATTGGCCTCACAATTGGCACCTTTTTTCTATCGGTTTGGTTTTGGACACCTTTTATTGCCGAGCATTTTGGCTCGATCAAAGAATCTCCTAATTCGATTATTTGGGTAATCGCCGTATTCGGGACTTGGCTGATTGCTTTAACACCTCTGATGATTTTTATGTATCAAAAGGTGGATTACGCTTATGAGCGTGCCCGTGCGATGCGTCAGCAAAAAGCAGACCTCCCGCGCCTTGATGATCCCGTGAAGATCCGCTCCATCTTGGTAGACGAGAAAAAAAGACGCATTCCGGAGGTTTTGACCGAGCAGCTTAAAAAAGTACCGCCGACGATTAAGGGCGGTCATTTGGTCACTGCTATTTTGAAAGACGGGCGTCGAATTGAAAATGTGTTTATTGCCAAACGAAAAGAGATTTTAGGATTGTATGATGCTCAGGAACTTTTATTTGACCCTCAAGACATTGTCAGCATGATCCCTGCCAATTTGGACCATCCGCCTGATTTTACCGAGAAAGTTTGGCTTCGTTTGGACGGCAATTCTGCTTAATTTGTAGTGAACTGTGGCAACTGTTAATGCGTGGGGTCAGACCCTCCCGGGTCTGACCCCTTTAATGTTGACAAGAGATCTTGTTCTGTTTTTTGATTACAAGCACTTCGAATGGTGAGTTCGGGCGCTCGTTTGATGCCTGCCGTGTAACTGTACATCGGAATCGTATCCCACGGACAGTGTTTTGCACACAACGCACAACCAATGCAGCGTTCAATATCCACTTCCACGACTTGCTGGAATTGGGCATGCTCGACACCGGGAACAATTTCGATGCAATCAACCGGGCAAAAAACAATACACGCCTCACAACCCGTACAGCCATGCTGATCGATGACTGCCAGCTTAAGAGGTTCTTTTTTACGCTCAGGTTTCTTTGCAATTAATTCCGGGCGCGGGCCCTTACGAGCAGTGTTTTCGGTTGTCATAACAAAATAATTGTATCATAAGGTCAGGTATTCTTAAAACGCCACGCAAAATAATTAATCACCAAGACATCAATGGCAATCACAATGGAAACATAAGGAAAACCGCCGCCGCCGAAACCATAACTATGCAATCCGGCTGCTAAAACAAAGTTAACGCCATACCAGGCCATGATGACTGTTAAGAAACAAAGCGCCGAATAAAAAGCCACGCCAAACGTATCTAGCCAACCGGCTGAACGTGCATGTAAAACAGCCAAGTAAGCTAAAATGGCAATCAATGCCCAAGTTTCTTTGGGATCCCATCCCCAAAACCTACCCCACGACTCGGCTGCCCACACCCCGCCTAAAATGGTACCGGCCGAGAGAAAAATAATGCCGATCTGGAGCGTCCTAAAAAGAAATTCTGTCAATGGCTCGGCGGATTTCTTTTGCTTTTTACCAAAAGACATTTGATACATCAAAGCGTGCGCAATGCCCCAGTTTAATAAAAAAGCACCGTATCCCAGCGTAATCGTCAACACATGAATGGTGAGCCAATAATTGCTTCGCAAAACGGGGACCAAGGGTTTAATTGAAGGATCAAGTACGGCAGGCAAACTTTCACCGATCAGAAGCGTGAGCGCCGCCACCATACTCGCAATGGCCGGTATCGCGGGTGATCGATAAACTAACCATAAGATACCTGCAAATAAAACAACGCCCCACGCCACCCAAATAACTGATTCATACATGTTACTGACGGGCGGCCTCCCGGCGATCATCACACGCAAAGCAAAACCATAAGTATGCAGCAAGAAACCCGTGACAAAAAAAGTAAATGCAGCGGAAGCCCATTTTTTCTTTTCTCGCGGGCCGAAGAAAAAAGCCAATGCGCCTAAGAAATAGAACAGGGAAGCCAACCGAAAAGGTTTGAGTTGGAGATACTGAAGTTCCAAGTTAATCTTAGACTGATCAAGCACGATATCTCTGGAAGCCAGTAAAGATTTTAATTCCTTCGCAAATGCCTCGGTTGATGAAAGCGCCAAAGCCATATTCCCTTCACGAAGACGCCCCAGCATATAAAAGAAAGCGTTCTTCGCCGAATCGAAATAATCGACGGGATAAAGGTTTCCGATAAATGATTGAGCGTTGTCCATCCCAAAAATTTCAAGCGGCAGCCATCCCAACGTCGGATCGTCCGGATGCGGCATAAACCCCGGAAACTGGCCGTGACTGATCGCTTGGAAGAGGCGTGCGCGGTGATATAAACTTAATTTCTCTTGTTCAAGTTTCGTGAGCTTTTCTTCTCTATTATTTTTTTCCTGAATGGAACGGACTTCTTTGCCAAAATCAAGATCGGCTAACACCAAACCGGGCGCCAGGCGATGCTTGACTAAATCGGATGAAAACCGCTCTTGGAGCACCGGATATGAAATTTTCAGCAACGGTGTGTTGGACCACTCATCCGGATTGGCAATCCATAACCAAACCAACAAACTCGGCGGCAGGTGTTCATAAGATGACTTGCCTGTCACTTGCAAGACATTCTCGCGTGCAAAACTCTCGAAGGGTTTGATGCGTCCGCTGTCCTGAACCGGTATTTTGTCAAGAATTACGGAAACAGATCGAGCGTCATCGGCAGCCGCAAAAGGAATGTGGAGAGTAGCTGCAGCGAACCAACACCCCGCAAGTAAAATAAGGATTGACGGTTTCCAAAACATTTTCTTCATTATTTCCTCCTTAACTTCGGGTCACTCGCTTTTAAGCTGGACAAAGAACGCACATAAAAAAGTAAGGCAATGCCCAACACAATAATAATAGATCCCAGATATTTCAAGACAATACCGGGGTCTTTGGCGACCGTAAAAATGGAAATATCGGGCCCGTTATTGGGATGCAGCCGGTAAGCGGACTGATAGACTTTCCATCCGCGATACTTGAGAGGTTCATTCATTTGAATCATTTGATCGCGTTTTACTCCCGCCGCGGGATCCTTCAGGGTGACTTCGCTTTTAAAAGCAGCAGGCCGATTGGTGCCCGGATCCGTATCCATGATGAAATCTTTGAGTTCAACTTGAAATCCCAGCGGTACCGTCTGTAAACCAAAGAAAGCGTGGAGTGATCCGTGTCCGAAAGGAATCAATTGCGCGATTCCCTGTTCAAGCCAAACTTGTTTGGTGATTTTGCCATCCGTAATTTCTACTTGCACAACAGGGACAGCTCCTTTTTGTTTTGAAATAGGCGGCAGAGGGACGTAGTCAACTTCGATTTGGCCTGAGGGGAAAAACTGATCGACAACAAAATGAAAATCCATCCAACCGGTCGCTTGACTTTCCCCCAGATGTACTTGATCTTTAATGATATCATCGCCGTGCTTAGACTCATAAACAAGCTTCCCGTCATGATCTAAGAGAAATCGAAGTTCATTTTTAGCCGCCTGGATACCCCCGCCGGATGGTCCTTCGTAAACCGCCTTAAAAGCAGATTGGTCAGGATTTCGGCCGTGAATGGTGGGAAAATCCGGAAAATTAGAGAAGACCGTGTGCCGCTCGAGGTTGCCGTCTTTTGTTAAGGTGAATTGGACAGCGGGATTGCGCCAGGCATCAGATTTATTTTTAAGTTCATTGCCTTCCACCACAGCATCCCGAAAAATGTCATGAATGTTGATCGTGTAGCCTGTGTTGCCAAGCGGGATATCTTTGCTTATGTTCTCGTTGTGCAGCGGAAAATAAACGATTTTACCGTTTTCCCACACAAACTTTAACCGGCCATTGTCTTTGACAACCGGCTGCTCTTCTTGAAAAGGCTCGCTTGTAAAACGAATAGCCGCAGGGCCTAAAAGAATTTGTCCGCGTTCTTCATGATCGCGGATGAGCCACTCGTCACTGTCTGCCATCATACCCGACAAATGAATATGCAAGGCCGGTAAGCCGTCTTTGGCTTCTACAACTTTTTCCTCACGTAAAGCCAAAGGATAATCACGCAATAAGGTCACTTGGAATCGCTCGCGTTCATCCGCTTTCAACATGATTCTCCCCTCCCATGTTAATGGATGCGTCTGCAAGGAATACGTCCAACGCTCTTTGGTGGATGGCGAGAGAACTTCGATTAAAGGCCGATACGGATTTTGAAGCGTCATCCGGCTTTCGGTTGTCCCCTCCTGAATGGTCAGTTGTCCTTCGGTGCCGAATTGTTGACTGAGGAAAGAACCTACCAGAAGAAGGATGATGCCCAAATGAGTTGCTAAGAAACCAACGTGCTTTTTCTGCCAAGGCCAACGATCGACAGCCGAAGCAAAGAGATTAAGCGCCAATAAGAGCAGCATGAGGCCAAACCAGGGAGTGCGGTAAATAAAAACTTGAGCAGCCGTCGTACCATAGGCAGATTCGATGAGGGTGCCGCCTGCCACGGTGAGAGCAAGCATCACAATCAATATCACGGCACAGCGGAAAGAAGCAAAAAATTTAAATAACAAACCGATGAATTTCATGAACCCGGACTATTTGACAGGTTAAAAATGCCTCTGAAAGTTAAAGGGGGATTATATAAGAATACCTGATCGGATACCAGTTCTAAAAGTGCCGGGTTTTGTTTCTGATCGGGTACCAGTTCTAAAAGTGCCGGGTTTTCTTTCGCCTACCATTTGACCATCACCCAAAACCTGATCATATGAAAAGCTTCCTCCCCTGCGTAGAATAGCAGGCGGAAAAGAAACTAGATCTTGCTGCTCACAGCAAAAGGAGGAAGCCATGTACACCATTGGTTGCGATCAACATAAATATTTTTGTCAGCTTGCTGTCCTTGACGAAGAAGGAAAAATGATTCAGCAACAAAAACTTTACCACGATGACCGGGAAACTCTCAAGCGGTATTTCACCTCACTGCCCCCTGGGTCGCAGATGGCTGTTGAAGCTTCGGGATTTGAGTCTTGGTTAACCGATTTCGTTCAGGATCTTGGCATTAAGGTTCATTTGAGTCATCCTCTAAAGACCCGAGCCATTGCTGAGGCTAAAATAAAAACAGATAAAGTCGACGCTAAGATCCTCGCCCAACTGCTTTACGCCGATCTTCTCCCGAAAGCTTATTTGGCAACCCCCCAGACACGCCGGATCCGCTACTTTTTAAGATTTCGTCTATGTCTCAATCGTTACAGGAGCAGCTTAAAGAACCGGATCCACTCTTTACTCCATAGCTTAGGGATTCCTGCACCGGCGGTCACCGATCTTTTCGGAGTCAGTGGCCGGCGATTTCTTGACTCCCTTC
This sequence comes from Candidatus Abzuiibacterium crystallinum, assembly GCA_002787155.1. Lineage (GTDB taxonomy): Bacteria > Omnitrophota > Omnitrophia > Omnitrophales > Abzuiibacteriaceae > Abzuiibacterium > Abzuiibacterium crystallinum. The sequence goes on from PCVY01000022.1 coordinate 41,147, forward strand.
AACTCGGCGAAGGATACCAAGAAGCTCTTTTGGGCTATCTCGATTTGCTTGATACTACCGAAGCACGGATTAATTGTCTGAAGAAAAAATTAGCCGCCGGCGTCAAAGAAAATCCGGATGCCGAACGGCTAGAAACCATTCCAGGCGTGGGCGTCTTGCTCTCACAGCTCATTCTTGCCGAAATTGCTGACATTCAGCGGTTCGCATCTCCCGAACGGCTGTCGTCTTACGCCGGCCTTGTCCCAAGCATTCATCAAAGCGGGAAACGGCTCTATCACGGTCCTTGTCCGGATCAGGGAAATAAATTCTTACGATGGGCGATGGTCGAAGCTGCTCAAACAGCGGTCCGTAAAGACCCGAGGCTCAAAGATTTCTACGAACGGATTAAACGCAAAAAAGGACCACAAAAAGCTATTGTTGCCGCTGCCCGAAAGATGCTTGTGATTGTCTTTCACGTTTTAAAGAAAAAAGAAAACTTTAGATTCTATGTTTCTCCCAGACAAGTCCGGCAAAGTGCCTGAGCCAAGCGCTCGTTAACCTGATTGGGAAGTCTGGATTCGAATGACGATCATGTGAATATTGACCACGAATGGATGAATGAATCTCTTTTAAGTCATTAAATGCTTGACCCGGAGAAGCTTTTCATGGATGGCACTTTTAGAACTGGTACCCGTACAGTACCCGTACATAATCAGGACTTGCTTTTATCTACCTCTTCAATGGCTTCTACAATCAGTTCGAAATACCGATCAAGACCGCATTCTGATTCCGAACGAAGCTGGCAGCTGCCGTCCGGCTCTTGGTTTTTGCAATCATGACAAACTGTCTCGCGGAGCAACTTCACATATTCAGCTAACTCTTTGGCCTTCACGGATTGAACCACTTTAACAATATTTTCCAAATACAATTCAACACCGCAATGTTTATCCCCCGTCAAGGTGCAATGGGCATTCTCATGATCGTAATCAATGCAGTGTTCACAAACTTTTTTACGAACAGCATCGCGATAGCGTTTATAGTCGTCCGGCATATTTTTCCTTTAGGTTATCCTAATCATATAATTATAGCATACCCAATTCCTATTAATAGGGATTCTAGAAAAAGAAGGCTGGTTTTTGAAGAAGTAATTATTTTTAAACATGCTGCGACTCAGCATTTAAATTCGGGAGGGCGAATTAGTCGAAAAGCCGTGTCGCAGCCGGGAGCACATTTCCTTGTATTCAATCAAGAAAACATGCCTGTGAGAAGAACGGGTCTGTGAATCTTAACCCCAGGAAAACTTTGCTTCCAATGAAACTAACTGAGCGGTGTAGTCCCCTTGTTCTACATTTGAATTCGCCAAATAATAGTAAAGTGCATATTTGGGTTCAAGAACAATGGCATCCGTCAGATTCCATTTCACTTCAAATTCCAAATCAACTTTGTCAAATTCTGCTCCGAGCGGCAACCCGATCGCAGAGAAATCGTTGAAGTTCCTGGCCTTGGTGTAAGCAATCGTGTTAGTCAGTGATACTTTCTTGGCCGGCGCATAATTCGCCGTAAAAAGCCACGTGCTGACATCCGCATTGAATTCCGGAACTTGAGCAAGGGTGGAGAATTCCGCCAGCGGTGTGAAGGTTCTGGCCTGCGTCCGGTTATAAGATGCCATCAGTAAAAGATCCGGCAGCGGCTGAGAAGTCACGTCAAAGATGAGCGACTGTGTGCTGTGTCCTGTATCCACAGATGCTTGCGATTGAACGGCGGTCGCAAAATCGGTATCCCGATAAACATACCGCACGGAAGGTTCAAAGTACTTGGTGAGCGGCAACGCCACCCTGCCCAAATATTCATTCACACGAATGCGCTGGCTATCAAAAAAGGCCGATAAAATGCTGGTTGTGGGTGATTTATTAGAGTTATCATAATCGCTTAACTTATTGGTATAACGATAATGTGAAGTCAAGCGAAGCCGCCCAATGGGTGACGAATGGAAGCCGATTGTCCAAACTCCTTTTTGAATAGAGGTGATGGTTTCACGGTTAAAAATTTCACCGGTGCTTACGCCTCCATCTCCGCCAATGCTATCACGATTTTCTACCAAAGGAATTCTCTCCTGTGCCAATTCCAAATCAGAATAAACTGCCGTTCTAGGGATGGCAGTGAAGCGAGCAGTAAAGGTTTCGCCCCAGCGTGTGATGGTGCTTTTGGAATCGGTAACTTCAAAGCGATTGGGCGTATTATCCGGCGGGTTATCTAATTCGGTATTTTTGGTCGATTCACCGCGGCGGCTTGCTACTTCACCCTTCAATTTGGCGCCAAAATTAAACCAGTCGGTCGGGAAAAACATCAGGTTTTGCACCCAAATATTAGAATCATATTGAGTTTCGGCTCGTTGATTGAACGAATTCTCCGAAAAAGAGCCGTTTCGAATGGGGTTCAAGTTTTCATCGTATTCACGTTCATCTTCCCATTCTTGATGTTTGATGGTAGCAAAACGATAACCTGTCGAAGAAAATATTTTGTCCTTTAAAAACCACTTAGCTACTTGAAAGAAATTGGTGTAGCTTTTTGATTCCGGCTTCTGATGCAATCGAAGGATGTATTTATCTGTATTGGTCGGATCGCTCTCTGTGGCATAGAAATTTTCTTGCCTGGTTTGATCAATGCGGACCTGTTCCCAATGCTGTTCGCTCTTCACTTCATACCCGTTCATCGTGTGTTCTGCTTTGAATTTGAACTTATCTGCCACTTCTTTAAGATCAGAAAAAGCGGGCGCAATTTTCCGGCCGGGGTTTGAAGTGCCATAGTCGGTGACGGTGCCCCAGGTTAAACGTGATTTTGATCCATTTTTAAATTCTCTTTCATAACCGAATGTCAATTCCGGGTAATCCTCCATGCGTAAACCTGCCTCCACTCCAAAATGCCCAATGTCTAAAGCTAGTTCCTTAGGAGTATCGGTAGCGCGAAGCGGGCTGCCTTCAGACCGGTAACCAACGTATGGATGATAAACACCGCCTGTTTTGTCATAATACTTACGAAATTCCTGGTAATCAAACTTCACATATCCCAGGTTTTTCTTTTTAATCAAGAGAAGACCTTCATACTCATTATTGGCGGGAATTGCCTGCGCTTCTAACTCAACACTGACACCATTGGGCAATTTGTAATAAGCTGATAGATTTTTCAAACCACCCGCATAATTATGATTGATCCAATGATGTGTGCGAAATTTATCGGCTTCTCCATCCACAAAAATATAGCGGCTGGGCAATAACGTATAGTCCATGTAATTTTCAGATTCATCCGAATCAGAGGCCATGACAGGGCGAGGTGCGCCTATGAGAATGAAACCCAACGTCACTACGCCTAAAATCCGAATTAGCCTATTCATAACTTTACCCTCTAATATCTCAAGTGGTCGTCAAAATTTGAACCGTGTACTGCCGTATGACATCGGGCGCTAAAACAGGTGCCCTGACTGATGCGTGATCCGCTGCCGCCATGGCTGGTATCAGCCATATTGGGGAAATTGTCCTGCGTATGGCAGCGTAAACATAGATTAGAATCACGCGCCACCAACATCTTGTCACTGATAGACCCGTGCACTTGATGGCAACTGGTGCAGCCTTCACGCAGTGCCTCATGCTCGAAGACAAACGGACCTTCTTGATCTTTGTGACACTTAAAGCAAGCTTCGTTCACATCATCAATTGTAGTCGCTGACCAGGGACGAACTTCCTGACCATGTGCGTCGTGACAATCCGAACAACTCATTTTGCCTTCCAAAACCGGGTGATGATAAGGCAGGTTAAATTCCGCACGCTTATCTGTGTGACAGGCAAAACAAATGGTTGGGTCTTTCGCCGGATTAATAATGTGTTTGTCCATTTTACCTTCACCGCCGCCTTGATCCACATGCAGACTGCCTGGACCATGACACATTTCACAACCCTGCACTTCATAATTTTCTCCGGGTATGCTGATGCGGGCGTGCGTGCTCAATTTAAATTCTTTAACTTCTTTTTCATGGCAAGCCTCGCAAGTTTCCATGCCTACGTATTCCGCTCCTTGGAGAGCTACCGTGTGGGCGTTAAGTGCTTTGCGAAGCATTTCGGAATCATACTTACATGAAACAAGGCCTAACGTGAAGAAAAGACTGATAATACTAAAGAAGAAGATTGCTTTTGCTTTCATAGTGTCTGAGTATATACAAGACATATGCCAACTTAAAAGTTTTATGAGAAAATTTAGATTTTAAAGTGGTAATTAAAATGAGGAGGGTAAGCGTCAAGTGTCAATCATAGTTTAGAATACTTCAAACTGGGTTAATTCACGCAGATGCCTTTTCTGAGGGGGCTGTTTCACCCACTTTTGGATGGTCTTCTTGGCTGTCAATTCCGAACTTTTTCAGCTTATAACGCAGTGCATCCCGGCCGATTTGAAGCAACCTGGCCGCTTGTGATTGATTGCCGCCAACCGATTCCAGCGTTTGCTCTACTACTCTTTTTTCTATTTCTTCAAGCGGGATACCAACCAAGCAATTGGTAACCTTTGTTGAATTTGATTTTTGACCCGGGCGCGACTTAAACATGTCTTTAAGCTGACAGCTGCAATCCAGTTCAACCGGTAAGTGCTCTAATAAGATTTCATTCCCTTGAATCAAAATCATGGCGCGTTCCAAAATATTTTTAACCTCGCGTATGTTTCCCGGCCAATCATATAAACTCAGCACTTCTTTCACTTCGGGCGCAACACTGGTGATATTCTTTTTAAACTCGCGGTTAAAATGGGCAATAAAAAAACTGATCAGTTCCGGGATATCTTCACGGCGTTCCCGCAAAGGCGGAAGAAAAATGGGAATCACATTTAAACGATAATATAAATCTTCGCGAAACCGGCCTTCCGACACTTCTTTCTTAAGATCTTTGTTGGTTGCTGCCACAATTCTGATATCCGATTCCAGCTCTTTGACACCGCCCACGCGGCGAAACTTTTTCTGATCGATTAAATGAAGCAACTTGGCCTGCAATTCTTTTTGCATGTCTCCGATTTCATCCAAAAACAAAGTGCCGCCGTTGGCTTCTTCAACCAAGCCGGCGCGCGCCTGCCGGGCATCTGTGAAAGCCCCTTTTTCATGTCCGAAAAGTTCACTTTCCAATAACGTCGCTGGAAGCGCCGCGCAATTGACGGCCATAAAATGCTGATTTGACCGATCGCTGGCGTAATGGATGATCCGTGCAATGAGGTCTTTACCCGTACCGCTTTCTCCCTCCAGCAAAACGGTGCTTGCATTAGAAGCAGCCACTTGCTTAACCATTTCCAAAATGATTTTCATTTTTTTGCTGACTGCCACAATGTTATCAAAGTCATATTTACCGCGCTCGGTTTGCTCCCATGCCATGACACGTTTCTTTAAATGACGGGACTCCATAATTTTCTCTAAATTCAACCGAATTTGGTCAAACTCAAACGGTTTATTGATATAAGTGTAAGCCCCTAATTGCATGCAAGCGACTGCGATTTTTACATCGTCATTAGCGGTAATCATGATGACAGAGGTTTCCGGTTCTCTCCGTCTAATAACCCTGAGAACATCTTTTCCGTTTCCGTCCGGTAACCGGATATCCAACAATACAATGTCAAAGATATGTTCCTCAAGCAAATCAAATGTCTCCGCCGCGGATTCGGCGGTCAGCACTTCATATCCTTCTTGCGACAAATCTTTTTTAAGCGACCATCTGATCAATCGCTCATCATCCACAACTAGAATTTTACCTTTCATCGTCTTTCTCTCCTTAAATCAAATTTTCTTCCGCCAAACCGCTTAAACGGTTACCAAATTTTCTGCCTTCATAAATTTTTGAAACGATAGAATAATTTTGGTTCCTTTATCAGGCAAACTCTTTACCTCAATGGTGCCGTGATGCGCTTCGATGATCCCTTTCACGACAGAAAGCCCGAGTCCCGTTCCTTTTCTTTTCGTACTGTAAAATGCTTCAAAGATCTTTGCCAGATCGTCCTCCCGTATGCCTTCTCCGGTATCCTCTACTTCAACACGTACAATTTGTTTGGCGCGGTTGGGTTGATCAAAATATTCGCGCTGGTCAATCGAAATGGTTAACAAACCGCCATGCAGCATGGCATCCGCTGAATTTAAAAATAAATTTAAGAAAACCTGTTCCAACATACCTTGATCTGCTTCCACAATGGGAACAGATGCGCTTGACATCACTTGCACGCGGATACCTTGCCGTTTCAAACGATGACCCGCCAAATGAAGCGCCGAATGAATCACTTCCAATAAACGGCATGATTCCCAATGCGGAGGCGATTGCCGCGCGTAGCGTAGTAGATTATTGACCGTCCGTTCAATTTTTTCAATCTGTGTTTTGACTTCTTCATAGACCGCTTCATTGCCCGTACTTTTCAACTCATTTCGGAGCGCATGAAAAGCTGAACTAATGGCTGCCAAAGGGTTTTTAATTTCGTGCGAAATATTGGATACAAACTGACCGATAGATGCCAATCGATTGGACTGCGCTAACTCATGCCTATGCTGCCGGCTGATTCGATTTTGTGCCATTTGGATCCCATGAATCATGGTGTTAAAACTCTTGGCTAACCGCCTGAGTTGTGGATCTTCGCGGATGCTCGTGCGAACATCCAACTCTCCTTGCTCGGCTCTTTCCATGACTTGCATAAGTTTGTTAAGCGGCCTCTTCACAATCCGGTGAACCAACCATTGAATGAGCAGCGCGATAAAGAAGATTAAAATGACGCCCAGGCAAATAAATAAAATATTGTTGGAGACGAACCGTTGGTAAATCGATGATAAAGGAATAAAAAGTTCTATGCCGTTGATGCGGTTTCCGGTTTCGTCCCGACACCAAGGGCAAGTGGCATTGATTTTGATTGGTTGAATAATATGCAATCTCTCTTTGATGCCTTGACCGACAAACTCCGTAAAAGCATTGTCTTGCGTCACACGGTTAGTTTGTCCGGACAGAACGGTGGCCTGCCTGCCCAACTGTTCCGGTGAAGAAGAAAAGGTAATGAGACCATCCTCATTGAATGCATTAATCTCCTGTACGTCGAAATTTTGCTTGTCATAACCGGTTTTTAAAAACCGATCAATGTCTTCGGGCTGCGCTGTCTCATCTAAAAGAATCTCGATTAATTTAGATTTGATTAATTGTGCATGATAAAGCGCTGTCGTGATGGATGTCTCCGCAATCCGTTGTTGGGATATATTCATCAGTAAGAAAGTACCAAAGCCAACCGTCAAACAAACGATGATGCTGACTGCCCCAACCAATTTAACGGTAAGAGATTGCTGGCTAAACCATTTCCAAAGTTTCAGCTGTCGGCGGGTTTTGAAGAAGAGGAAAAATTTTTTCTTTAGCATTGCCATTTGACGAACGCCTCGGTTCTTAAGAGACTTGGGCAAGCTGAGGAAGCCTTGCCTTCGTCTCACCGAAGGCTACAAGCCTCTCCCGAAATGCCTGAAAGGCTGATTCTATCATGAGGAAATGCCTTGGGGAAAGGTCAAAAACACCTACTTTGGCGGCTCGGAAAAGAGGTATTCTTAAGAGGGATTTTGTTTGAGATCGTCATCCGTTCTTTCTTCTTCTTTGGTAATGAGGCCTGTTTTCATGCTCCAATTCATCGGATAGTGATCAGGGTCAAAAATCGTAAAATAAAAGTGCCAAACAATAATCGCAAGCGTTGCTAAAACTGCTTCATAAAAATGAATGGTAAGCGCCACATCCAAAATCCACTTGGGGAAATAACGCATGGTAAAATCTTCGAATGTCATCAAAATGCCCGTGGCAATCATGACAACGGAGCCCCATACCAATGCCCAGTATTCCATTTTTTCAATGTAATTATAGCGTTGAAATTTTGGTTTCTCTTTTATTTTTCCCAGATTATATTTCATCAACTGAGTAAAATCTTTTGCATCCTTTTTTCTGAAAAAGAATGCTTTCAGTTGTTTCCTGCCTCGTTCCGTGAATAATAAAAAGAAAATATGATAAAGAGCTAATAAAGTAAAGAGGGCTGCCGCAAACCGGTGTACCACACCGCGCCAATCAAAATTAAAATGACCCAGTGTAAACGGAAATGCCCACCAGGCATTCGGCCACTTCAGCGCAAAACCCGTATAAGCTAGTACGCAAAAAGTGAGGGTCAGGATAGAATGTTGCATCCTCTCCACTTTGGTAAAACGCAGTTCCGTTGCTTCTGTTTTTTTGCGGAGATAGTGAAGCCTTAATTTCCGCAGAAAATCCAAGCCGTTATGAAGAAGCATGCCGCCGATGGTGAGAAAAATAACGGTTAAATAAACGGCGGTAATGTAATAAATAATTCTATCCTGCGTGGGTGAAGGCGCTAAATGGACGGAGCCTTTTGCTAATTGATCACCCGCATTGGGATGACACTTCCCGCATGTTTTGGACAAATTGCGTTCATTGACTGACGAATTCGGATCACTGGAAGGTAAAATATTATGAGCGCCGTGGCAACTCGCGCAATTGGCAACGGTGGTCACGCCATATTGATTGGCCATGCCATGATAACTTTCCAAATAGGTCTTAACACTATCGGACGGCAACCGGTATTTGGTCGTTATTTTTTCTGCTGCATGGCAATGTCCGCAAGTTTTAACGGATAAAGTGGTTGAATAAACGGACGATTCCGGATCTTTAGCGCCGCGGATGGTATGCTCTCCGTGGCAATCGGTGCAAACCGGCGTTTCTAATTTGCCGGCCCCGGCAGCTTTGCCGTGAATGCTCCGCTCGTAAGTTTTAAGTACGTTTTCATGGCATTTCCCGCATGTTTTGGGAATATTATTGCGATAAATTTTAGACTCCAGATTGGTGGGTGCGTGCAGGTCGTGCGATCCGTGACAATCGGTGCAAGTAGCGGCAGACACCAATCCTTTATCGGTAAATGCCCGGCCGTGAACGGTTTCCGAATAGGATTTCAAAGGTGCTTTCTCAAGCAAATCAAAAGGTGCCATTTTTTTTCGTCTTCATGACATTTGGCGCAAGTTTCCGCGATGTTGACACGATTGACCGGCGAGTCTTCGCGGCGAGAACCGAGAATTTGGTGGGGTTCCCCGTGACAATCAAGACATGCCGCTGCCGGCAGGCCGGATTTCAGAGCAATCCCGTGATCGGATGCGGTATAAATATCCGATTCCAATCGGTGACATTCACCGCATTTGACCGGAACTAATTTATCCTCGTGCGGGATTTCATGAATGTCACTGTGACAAGAAGTGCATAAATGCCCGCCATGCGCAGAACGGGAAAATTTTTCCGCATGCATGGTATCGTGGCAGAGAAAGCAATCATCATTTTGAATTTTTGGCGAAGGCGCGGGATGGTTTGCTGTTGATGCCGCTGGAGCAGACGGCATGCCGGTATTATCAGCTTTCGTTTGGAAAGAGCATGCTAATGTCAGACAGATAGTTAAAAGGAATTTTCTTCGCAACAACATCATGGTTAACCGTTCGGTTGATTAAAATTAATCTGCACCGCCTGTATGACAATCGTAACAGGCCATTTCTTTCCACATTTCTTCAATATCTTCCGGATGTTTGAATTCAAGCCCATCAACAGAAGTTTCGGGCATATCAGGCGGACCTTGCGCAATAATACTATGACAACTTTTACAATCATGGGAAATCGCATTGCCGGTTTCGGTTTTGTGTTTGCCGTCATGACATCGAAAACATCCCGGAAAAATCATGTGCCCAATGTGATTGGGGTATTCTTTCCATGAAACGTTCATTTCTGGGAAAAAGTTGTGCTCGTAAATACGCGCTACTTCATCAATGGAAGATTTTAAACTGACTTGTTTCCCCGTCCAAACTTCCGGGTATTCTTTTTGGTAAAATTCCATTAATTTGCTTCTGATTTTTGTCACGGCTTCTTCTTTGGTCTCATATTCTCCCGTCAGCGCTTTCACCGCTTCACGTTTGATATACGGCAGCGACCGGTCAATTGCTTCAAAAGCCATGGCTTCATTCACTGCCACCGAAGGCGATTTATAATTGTGACTGGGACGATTGTGACAATCCATGCAATCCATCCGGCGAAGCTCGCCTTTGGGGGGATTTTCAGACGAGTATTCTGATTCTTCATCCACAAATACTTGTTCCGTTCCGTCAGGACCAATCATCTTTATCCACGGAATCTTTTCTCTTTTTTCATCGGCCGCGATGTAATACATCTTGTTATTAATGTTCATATGCCAGTGAATGCCGCCCCGCTTGCCAAATTGCGGCGCTCCGCCGCCGACAAACATCAGCATTCTTGTTTGCCAAGGTGTATTGTTTTCATCCGGAAGAAAATATTCATAATCTTGCTCAATGGCGCCGAAAAATTTTTGCGGCCAATGACATTGCTCACAAGTTTCCTGCGCCGGACGTAAATTTTTAACCGGGGTCTCAATCGGGCGTGAAAATTTATTGGCAATTACTGAATAAATCTGGTAACTCCCCGATAGTTTTGACTTAATGAACCAGTCAGCTCCAGGTCCGATATGACATTCGGCACAAGTCACGCGGGCGTGGGGTGAATGATGATAAGCCACATACTCAGGCTCCATCACGACATGGCACATTTTGCCGCAAAAGGTAACCGACTCGGTAAATTCATAAGCGCGAAAAGCGCCAAACATAGAAAAAATTAAAAATGCGGTCACGATGGCAATGCTGGTATAAGCCCACTTCTGGTGGAGCGGATTGTTAAAATCGATATGAGGAAATCTGCGGACGTAGCCCCTTTTTTGACGTTTGGATCTTTCACGAAACGCACCAATCGGAATCAGCAAAAGACCGATGGTAAGGAAAATGGGAAGGATGAGGTAAGTCACAGCTCCCAAATAGGGATTATGTTCTTTGCCGAGAAAATCGAGAGTGACAAAAACTAGGATCACGGCAAAAAAGACGCTGGACAGAATAGCACCGATCACACTTAACCAATTTTGGAAAAGACTTCTTGGTTGATTTTTCGGCTCAGGCTGATTGTTCACCAATATTCCTTAAAAAAGTAGAAAGAAAAACTCTGTCATTAATTTCTTAATGTTGTCATTACATATATCGAATCAAAAAAGATTTCTCTTCAACCTTTTGGCACTGGATGCTTAATCTTCTCCCAGCTTTCATGGAAATCGAAAGATTTGAAGGACGGAGATTCCGGGTTGTGGCACTTCTGGCAGGTGGCTTCATTGGGGATAACTAAGCCTGCGGCAATCGCGGCATCCTGATCTTCCATCACACTCTTTTTCATGTAATCTTTCCCCGGACCATGACAAGATTCACATGAAACCCCTTCTTCGACAGGGACAAAACTGGTGACCATTTCTTCGCTAAATCCGTAAGCCGTGGAATGACATTTCAAGCATTTACCGCTTGTTTGAGGATCATCAACGCCTAGTTTAGCGCCCGCTTCTTTGGCTTCCGGCGTTCCCAAAGTTTCGATCGCTTTGGCATGTTTAGAATTTAACCAAATACCATACTGATCACCTTGTTCCGGTTTTTTGTGACAAATGGAACATTTTTTAGCCCCTATAAATTCATGGGCAAACGATTCCGCCATGGCTGGCGGTGCGAACCACAAAAAAACGGTGAGTACGATAAAGCCTTGCATCCATCCAAAATAAAGTTTTTCTTTCATGGCATTCTCCTTGTTAGAATTAATGATGCTTCATTTGATCATTTAACTTCTGCATCTGTCAACTTAGCCATATGCTCAGCCGCGGTTCCTGCATGCGGTAAACCGTAAACATCGAAGTAATAGGTTTTCCCAAAAAGTTGCCGTTCCGTTTCAGACAAATAACCTACGACCCCAAAAATAAATAATGACAATAACACCAGGATGCAAAACCCAACCGCAAAAGGACGCTTGCGCGGATCCCGTTCTTTGTTTCTATCCAGAAAAGGCCACAAGAACAAAAAGATCGGCGCTAAGGTAACGACAAAAATACCGGCTAACTTTGGGAAATATTTTAGAACTTGGTAGAAAGGCAGGAAGTACCATTCCGGCTTGATGGCGTGAGGTGTCGTGAGCGGATCTGCTTTTTCACCAAGATCAAATGGCGCCAAAATAGCCAACGTAATTAAAATACCAAGTAAAATATAGAAAACAATACCTTCCTTTAAAACATGGGTCGGAAAGAAAGGCGTGCCGTGTGCTTTATCCACTTCTTTTTCCTCATCGACTCTCTCCATGGTTGCAACCCCTTGCAAACGAACCAAAAATAAGTGAATAAGGACAAGTAGAACAAGGAGCCACGGCAAAATAATCACGTGAATCACAAAAAATCTAGAGAGAGTTTCACTGCCGACAGACGGTCCGCCGCGCATGAGTGTTCTAATCCATTCACCCACAATAGGCACTGAACCGGCCACTTCGGTGCCCACGGTAGTTGCCCAGTAGGCCAATTGATTCCAAGGCAGCAAATAACCTGTAAAACCAAAAATCATGGTGAAAATAAACAAGAAGACGCCAAAAATCCAAGTGACTTCGCGCGGTTTTTTGTAAGAGCCTGTGATATACGTCCTTAGCATATGAAGAAAAACAACAATGACCATTAAATTAGCCCCCCAAGCATGCACCTGGCGGTATAACCAACCCATATAGGGTTTGGTCATGATAAATTTGACGCTCTCGAAAGCTTCGTTAACAGTGGGACGGTAATACACCAACAACAAGATGCCTGTTACAACTTGACTTAAAAATAAGAAAAGCGACATGCTGCCTAAAGTGTGGAACCAGCCAACATTATGCGGCAAGGGTTTCTTGAGTTGTTTTTCAACCGGCCCGCGCATTTTATCGACATCAAAACGCTGTCGTACCCAGGCATCTACCAAACGTTTAATCATGATTTAATTCCTTTGTACCTCAAAAAAACCGGCGATCATTTCATAACTTCACAAAAATTTTTCCATCAACTACTCTGACTGTGTGACCAACCAAAGATTTAGGCGGCGGTCCCGAAATCACCCTGCCTTCAACATCAAAAAACCCGGCATGACAGGGGCATTCAATGAGGCGTTTATCAGCACTCCATTCAACCAAACAACCCAAATGCGTACACACAGCCGAATAAGCCTTAAAACTCTGAGGTGTTCTTAAAAGAATCATCGGACTTTCCCCGATCGAAATCTTTTTTGCTCCCCAAACTGCAAGATCATCTTCACGGCCCACTTCCACCATACCGCCGACAGGCCCCCTTCTTGTCACGGGCCATAAATAGGTAAGCGCCGGCAAAAACATACCCAAAAGCGTTGCCAAAAACCCGCCTTTAAGAATCCAATCTAAAAAATGACGTCTTGACGTTTCCGGCTGTTCTGCATGATTTGTTTTCATATCGGACACGGTCACCTACTCCGTTCTTAATCTTTTTGATTTTTTAACTGCTTATATTTTCGGTAAAGCACCAAAACCATGATCACGATAAATACCCAAATCGGAACCAGCATCCACTGTCTTTGCTTATGGCTCAGCCGCTTATGGCGTATCGAGCGTTCAATCTCATCCGTGCTTTTTACAATAGCATCATGCCGCTCCGTCAGAAAATGATTGTTCAAGGTATGCTGGACCGACTTAATTTCGATGAGGTGCGTTTTCACTTCTTCCAAGTTAGCCGCTTCTTCCTCCACAAAAAATCCTTCGATGGCTGCCTGTTTGACCGTTCCTTTTGTTTTTTCAAACGCTTGCTCGGCGTTATTTAATTCGCGTTCGATGGCTTGGCCAAGTTGATATTCGGTTGTGCCCGTTGCGTGACAATTTAAACACGCCTTCTCGTACAACGCGGCGGTGGGATGTTGAACATCATGAAATCCGTGACAAGACGTACACTCCGAGAATTTTCCTTCCACCATGGCCGCCGCATGCGGACTTTCCAGAAAATATTTTTTCTCATTCACATGACATTTACCGCAGGTCGCTCCCAGGTCTTTTACGCCGGGCGGCACGGCCCCATGACTGCCGTGGCAAGCCGCACAATTGGCAACCGCAAGATTTCCTTTTTCAAAAAGGGCTTTGCCGTGAACGCTTTCACGGTACTGATCAAACACATCTGTCGGATGATGATAAGGTTCCATTAAACGTTCATTGCCGTGGCAATGGTTGCAGGTTTTTGGAACGTTTGATGGGTAAACCGGGCTGTTGGGATCACTCACCGCGATCACATCGTGATAACCGTGACAATCCATACAGGCTGCGGCTTTCATATCATGATCGACCATCACGCGTTTGCCGTGTGTGCTGGTGAGGTAGCGCGCCAATTGATCGGTTCGAATGCCATAGGGATTCATAAATTCGACATTGGCATGACAGTTACCGCAACGCTGGACAGCTTGGTCTTTTTCAGGAACACCGATGTAACCGGTTTCCGGCCCTTTCGCAAGCGCTTGATCTGCTTGCGCCGGATCTCCCCCATGACAATCTTGGCAGGCAACACCATTTCGGCTATGGATGCTTGCCTGCATTTCTTCCCAGTAATCCGAATGGCAAGCAATGCATTGATTTTCATTGTCAGTATTGGCAAATAAAGGGTGGGTGGAAAGAAAGAGAAGAATGATCAGGATGCCAAAATAGACAAAAAAACTCCCTCTCTCATTGGTAATGAAATGAGCAGCCTGATGATTCAAATTGCGATGATGACTCACTTAGCTCCGTGATCTTTGTTACTTATGTTCATGTCTTATGCCAAGTTTCTGTATTTCATAAGAAAAAACAATTATTTTTTCAATCACCTAATTTGTCCGGGGTAAAATGATCTGTTTTCCATTTTCCCCTTTCAAAAATAGACTTGTGGGATTTGTGGTCTATCAAAACTGGGTGAAATAGCGCAATGGATCTAACCAACTGCTCCAACTCACCTAACCCGTTTTCTCATCATTTTTTTAAGAAACCGCTTTGACCGTCATAAAAACAGCCAAAGTTTTGTGCGCTGTTGAATCAGTGCGCAAAAGATAAGCCTGTCAATGTTTCTTTGATATCAGAACACCGATATAAAACACAGTGATGGAACCAATAAAAATAGACAAACTGGCTGGTTCATTGTGATCAAATTGAGCATACCAAATGGCTGACGGCAGCACCAAGAGACCGATGAGTTGAAGTGTGCGCCCAACCAAATAAAGCATCTATGACGAACGCCGCGATTTCTTGTGGTGGAGGTAGAGAATCAGGATAAAACTCCCCACTAGAATAGCCGGAATGAACTGCATGAAAAAAATGCTGTAATTAAAGCCCAAGGAAACCCAGATCTCCCCCGCTTTTTCAACAGCCTCGGCGCATAGCGGACAAGCATCTGCCGAAGGAGAGAGCGGCAAGGAGAGAGCAGAGAAAAGGAGAAATGAAACGAAACAATGTCGAAATTTTTCCGGAAATTTAAAATTTGAGTTCAAAAAATATTTCAAAGACATCGTCTCTCTACTCTCTACTGCCATTGATATAACATCCAGTAAATCACAACACCGGTAACTGATACGTACAGCCAAACCGGAAAAGTAATCTTGGCGATGGCAATGTGGCGTGCAAAATCACTTTTGAGAGCCCGATAAAATGTGATAATCGCTAAAGGCGGGACCAAGGCCGCTAAAAAAGTATGCGAAATTAAAATCGTAAAATAGACGGGACGAACCCACCCTTGCCGTAAGAAATGCGTTGAGCCGTGATGAAAATGATAAGTGAGATAAGAAATCAAAAAAAGCGTTGAAAAAAGCATGGCTAAGCACATGCAAAGCGCATGGCCCGTCCACGCACCCTGACGGATCATGACGAAGCCCAAGATAATTAATAAAGCACTCGATAAATTCAAACCCGCATTGAGCGCGGGCAGCATATCATAATTCACGATCAGATTTCCTATGATGAAGCTGCATCCAGCTGTTTAGCCAACTTGGCTAAGTGATCTATTGTATCAGGATTAGTGCCTTCAAAATAGCCTCTGATTTGACCCGTTTGATCAACCAAGACAAAACGATTGCTATGCAGTACGGGTTGTGCGCCTTGTTTCATTTCTTCCGGCGTTGCTTGCCCGACTCCCAAATGAAAATTGCTGCTCGCGATCTCCCAAATGGTTTGACGTTCACCCGTTAAAAACACCCAATGATCCCCCGCTTCATATTTGGCGGCATAATCTTGCAAAATAGCCGGTGTATCATGGTCAGGATCAACGCTGAAAGAAACCAATTTGACCGGCTCACTTTCTAAATGTCTTTGAAGACGTGCCATTTGAGCGCTCATGATGGGACAAACGCCTAAACACCTCGTAAAAATGAAATCTGCGATCCACACATGCCCTTTCAACGTATGGGATGAAAAAGAATTTCCGTTTTGATCCGTTAATTGAAAGTCGGGCGCCGGGCCTAATGCCGGCAAGGATTCGTTTTGAGCCCTGAGTGTTTGCGTACTCAATAAAAAAAGGAAGAAGCATAATCCAACGAAACGAGTTAACATAAAAGAGGCCTAATGGATGATGGATTCTAACGCTTGGCGGATATCGGGATAGCGGAAAGAAAAACCGATTTCTTTAGCGCGCTGCGGTACAATCCGTTGACTGCCGAGCAATAAGTTTTCTGCCATTTCTCCCAATAAGAATTTTAATAAAACCGCCGGAACAGGCAGTAAGCAAGGGCGTTTGAGAACCTGCGCTAACACGAGTGAGAAAGCTTTGTTAGTGACCGGCTGCGGCGCAACAGCGTTGATAACGCCCGAAGCTTCATGGTGTTCTAAACAAAATAAAATCAATCTCACCACATCTTCAATGTGAATCCAACTCATCCATTGATTACCGTCTCCCAGCCAGCCTCCGATCATCAATCGAAAAGGCAGCGCCATCCGTTGAAAAGCGCCTCCGTCTTTGCCTAAAATGACACCAAGGCGCAAACGAACCACCCGCACACCAAAACCTTCGGCACGCATCGCATGCCCTTCCCAGGACCGGCACACTTCCGATAAGAAACCTTCTCCGCCGCGCGACGCTTCCGTGATTTCTTCGCTGCCCCGAAAACCATAAAAACCGACCGCAGAAGCATTAATTAAAACCTTGGGACGAATGGGTGCTTTTTCAACGGCTGAAACGATTGCTTGCGTGACTTTGATGCGGCTATTTTGTATTAAATCTTTTTGACTGGCTGACCAACGTTTGTTGGCAATGGACTCTCCCGCCAAATTAATAACAGCATCACAGCCATTAAGAACGTCGAGCTCGGCAGAAGATTCAAAAGGATTCCATTTGACATAACGAAGATTGTTTGCCCGGGATGAACGACCCTGACGTGTTAGAACGATCAGTTGATGGTTTTGATTGAGCAGAGATTGAACCACTTTTTTCCCGACGAAACCCGTACCGCCTGCAATCAAAATTTTCACGGTTCACCCCATGGGGGTTGGCGCTTGATCAAGAAGGGTCATGACCGTTAAGATAACGGCCAACACCAGCGGAAAAATAACGATCAAGTAGATCAGGAATTTCTCAAACTTAAGATGCATGTAAAATAAGGCGACCAAAGAGGCTTTGATAACCGCCAACACGATCAATAAGACCACCACGATGACTTTTGCGAACGGCATATTGGCAGCCGCAATTTCAAGAATCGTGAGGATGAACAAACTCCAGAAAACACCGGCATAATTAGGCTGTGGATGTGCAGTTTCTGCCTCGTTCATATGTCCCCTTAAATTAAATAAACAATCGTAAAAAGTATAATCCAAACTAAATCGACAAAATGCCAGTACAAACCAACGCACTCAACGCCCATCGAGTCTTCCGGTGTATATTTACCTTGCATACTGCGGATAAAAACAACGATGAGCCAAATGACGCCGACCAAAACGTGAGCCCCGTGAAAACCAGTGAGTGTAAAAAAACATGACCCGTACATGCTGGATGAAATCGTTAATCCTTCATGGATGAGAATGCTGTACTCTTTCATCTGAATCAACAAAAACAAAGATCCTAACAAGATAGTCAGAAATAAGCCCACTTGCAAGCCTTCCCGATAACCCCTCTGTCCTGCCGCTAACCCCAACACCAGCGTGGCGCTGCTGCAAATGAGAAGAAACGTATTAAATCCGGTTAACGGAATGTTGAGAACAGCGCCCGGATGAGGCCATTCCTGAAGATGAGCAAATCTGAGCACGATATAGGCGCCGATTAAACCCGTGAAAAACAT
The DNA here is from genome assembly GCA_002787155.1 of Candidatus Abzuiibacterium crystallinum. GTDB lineage: Bacteria > Omnitrophota > Omnitrophia > Omnitrophales > Abzuiibacteriaceae > Abzuiibacterium > Abzuiibacterium crystallinum. Next base: position 59,325 of record PCVY01000022.1, read on the forward strand.
AATTTCAGACGCCAAAAAAAGCCAAACGCCTAATTTGCGGCTATCAACACCCATTTGTCCGATATGCGACTCAACCTGTTCCATATTCACCTTACCATTTATCAATAACCATTAACATCAAAAGCAACGTCAAGTAAACAACCGAACCCCTTAAAACAAACCGTGCCCGCTGATTTAGATCGCGCACGGCTTTCATAATCACCCATGAGAAAGTAATTCCCAACAAGAAACTGCCTACAAAATAAAGCTCTTTTGCCATGCCAAAAATAGTCGGCAGTAAGCTGACGCAAAAAAGAGCGCTCATATTGACAATCATCTGCCTGGCGACCATTTGGCCGTTTGAGTCGATGACGGATAACGTTTTGAAATCCACGCGCTTATAATCATCCCGGTACATCCAATCGATGGCTAAAAAATGAGGCACTTGCCAGAAAAAAAGGATGGCAAATAAAATAGCTGCTTGAACCGGGTTTGTCCCCTGAGCCGCCGCCCATCCAATCAAAGGCGGCAGGGCGCCGGAAACGGCTCCGGGGAAAGTGGCAAGCGACGTTACTTTTTTGAGGGGCGTATAACATCCTAAATAAATAAACCAAGTGGCAAAAGCAAATAAAGCACTTAACGCATTTACCCAAATACTTAAAATGCTGAATCCCAAAATCGAAATCGCCGCGCCAAATGCCAGTGCTTGAGCAGGCGTTATTTGACCGGCAGGAATGGGACGGTTCTGGGTCCGTATCATTTTCGCGTCCGAACGCCACTCCATCCATTCATTAAGCGCCATCGCACCGGCACCGACACAGGTTGTTCCTGTCATCAAAAACGCAAAAATGCCAAAAGCATTGACGGGAGAAGCAAAAACACAAAACCCAACCGCGGCACTGATTAACACCATCGAAAGCAGCCTGGGCTTGGTTAACTGCCAATAAAATTCCCAATGAGGGGTGAGGGTTTCACTTTTTACTGTTGCTGCTACAGCTTCTAACTTCATGGTGCACCTGAGGGGCGCAGCAGGCCCGTTGCTATTTTTTCATGACCCGCGTGAGGATCCAATCGAAAAACCCTGGCAGTTAAGAAAACGCAGGCCGCTAGAATTAAGGCGCCGAGCGATTGATGTCCGGTGACAAAGAAAACCTGGCTGAGGCTTGCTGGTAAATCTGATTTCGGAAAAACAACGGTATAAACAAACGATCCCATTCCCAATAATAATTGGGCAATCACTAAAGCAAATAAGAAAATGGCCGGTTTGGTCAACCGACTTTCAGCGGAATGGTGCCGCAATACATGAACCAGAATCGCAATCGCTAAGACCAATACGATCAATGCCCCGATGAGATGCGGAATAAGCAGCAAATGATTATGGGTATGGCGAATGGCGGCCCCCAAAACCAATTGGGCATATACAAAACCAAAGGCGATCAAAAGAAATTGCTTCAACGCCGTCACACCTGTGCGAATCATCTCTTTAGACTGCCATTCTTTCGATTGCCCATAAGCTAAAACCACCAACCAAGCAAAAAATGTTTGTGCCAAGCAGCCATGAAAAATTGAGAGGGGCGCCGGTAACAAAAAAAGGACCGTCATACCGCCTAAAATGCCCTGAAATACCACCATGCCAAGCGCACCGATACTCATCCAGCGCATCCAGCGCCGCTTCTCCCGCCAACCAATCCAAAATGTCAACAAGAGCGTCATAAATCCGATCAAAGAAGCAATCAACCGGTGCGAATGCTCGAAACGGATACCGCCTACCATCGGCGGCATCAGCTGACCGTACGAAAGCGGCCAATCAGGCACCGCTAAACCGGAACCGGTACTGGTAACCAAACCGCCTGCAATGACCAAACCAAAAGTGAGTCCCGTTAAAATTTTAGTATATCTTCTCAGCCAAATATTCATGACTTATGCCGCTTCGCTTTGGGGATGAAAATCGCTTGAGCGTCCCGGTTCGCTGTATTCATAAGGCCCGCGATAAACCGTTGGGGTCGTTTCAAAGTTCCCATGCCCGGGCGGTGAAGGTGCCTGCCATTCCAGGGTGTTTGATTCCCAAGGATTTTTGCCCACTTTTTCACCCCATTTTAAGCTTTTGACAAAATTAACCAATAAAATTAATTGTGACACACCCAGCACAAAAGCGCTTAAGGTAATGAAAACATTGATGGGCTGCAAGTGCTGCAAATGCGTGTATTGCATGGGATCATAAATACGGCGCATGTGCCCGCCGATTCCTAAAATGTGCATCGGGAAGAAGGTGCAATTAAAAGCGATGAAGGTGAGCGCAAAATGAATTTTACCCAACGGTTCATTTAATTTTCGGCCAAACATTTTAGGAAACCAATAATAAACGCCGGCAAAAGCAGCAAACATACTGCCGCCAAATAAAACATAGTGAATATGTCCCACGATAAAATAAGTATCGTGAAAATACATATCCACCGCGGTGGAAGCCATAAAAATACCGCTCAAACCTCCGATTACAAACATGGAAACAAATGCAATCGCATTCAACATAGCTGAAGTAAATCGTAAAGTACCCCGCCACATGGTACCGAGCCAATTAAATGTTTTGATAGCCGACGGTACGGCGATTAACATGGTGGATAACATGAAAGTGGTCCCTACGGTAGGATTCATCCCGCTTTGAAACATGTGATGACCCCAGACAATGAAACCTAAAAAGGCAATGCCCATGATGGCATAGACCATGGCATGATAACCAAAAATAGGTTTGCGGGAAAATGTGGAAATGACGTCTGAGACAATCCCCATCCCTGGTAAAATCATAATGTAAACAGCCGGATGTGAATAAAACCAAAACAAGTGCTGCCACAAAAGTACGTGTCCGCCCCCTTCTGATAGAAAGAAATGCGTCCCCATGGTTCGATCAAACAAAAGCATAATCATGGCTGACGTCAAAACAGGTGTGGCAAGAAGCGTGATGACAGACGTAATAAAAATAGCCCAAACCGTCATGGGCATTCTAAATAAACCCATGCCGGGTGCGCGCATATTGAGAATGGTGGTTAAATAGTTGATTGCACCCATGAGAGATGATGCCCCAACCATAATCACAGCCACCACCCAAAGCGTTTGCCCCGTTCCTTCTATAGCACTTAAGGGCGGATAAGCCGTCCAGCCGGTTGCGGCTGCGCCGCTCTGAACAAAGAATCCTGAGAGCGCCACAATGGCAGATGGCCAGAAAAACCAATAAGAAAGCATGTTGAGCCTCGGAAAAGCCATGTCAGGCGCACCGATTTGAAGCGGTACCACAAAGTTGCCAAACGCTCCCACCAACAAAGGAATGATGGCAAAGAAAATCATCACAGAAGCATGCATGGTAAAAAGCGCATTGTAAAACTCGGGTAACATGATGCCGCCGACCATCATGCTTTCAGGAAATACTTGTCCCAGTACCGGCATGGGTTTCCCCGGATAGGCTAATTGCCATCTGAGAAGCAGTGCTAAGGCGCCGCCGACCAAAAAGAAAAATAAAGTCGTAAACAAAAATTGAATCCCGATGGTTTTGTGATCGACAGAGAAAATATATTTCCTCAAAAAACTTTGTTTTTGATGTGATTCACTCATCCGATTCCTCCCTGCGCCGCTTCGCGGAGCCATGCGTCAAATCCTTCTTGCGAATGAATGGAAAGAAAACCACGCATTCGGTAATGTCCTAATCCGCAAAATTCGGCACAAGCAATTTCATATTGGCCTGTCCGTGTCGCTTCAAACCAAACGTCAATGGCCATTCCGGGTACCACATCTTGTTTTAATCTTACTTCCGGCAAAAAGAAACTGTGGATGACAGGATGTTTATTATCTTTTGCGATAGAGGTGAGACGAACACGAACCGGCTTACCGACCGGGATGTGTAATTGATTAATGGTTTTGATGTCATCAGAAGTTCCAAATTTTCCGTCTTTTCCGGTATAACGTACGTTCCACGCAAATTGTTCTGCTTGAATTTCAATCGGAATAGCGCCTGCCGGCGGTTGACCTTTGATTTCAGACCATAACTTTTGACTCGCTATGGTGAGAAAAACTAAAATCAGCGCCGGGATAACGGTCCATATAATTTCAAGCCGATTATTGCCGTGCGTGTAAGCTGCCTTAGCACCGGGACGATCTCGATATTTAAATAAAAAAATCAAGAGCGCTACTTGGACAGCTATAAAAACGATGCTGGTAATCCACAGAATCACGTAAAATAAGCGGTCTAGTTTACCGCCGTAAGTTGAAATGTTTTCTGGTAACCACCAGCCTGTTTTAGCGCGGGGTTTATTTAAAGCGGCGGAATCATCAAAACGGTTAATGGGTTTAGGCGCTTCCGCGGTAATCTTAAGACCGCTTGCTTCATCCACAATTTCACTAGAACTAAACTGAAAGTCCGCGTTTACAGAACCGCCGGGGACGGCGATCTTTTGCGTTTGAGTGCCATACACTTCATGCCAAGCCTCAATCGTATATTCGCCGGGCGGTAAATCTTTGATTTCAAAAGAACCGTCATCACCCGTCACAGCATAAAATGGATGAGAAACCACGCCAATATAACCATTCATCCAAGGATGCACGTCACATTTCATTTTGATCATGATTTCCGGATTGGAGAATGTTTTTTCAAGTTTCATTCCCTGAAGCGGCATGCCTAAATTAAATTCGGCATTATTTTTTGCCACCGCATGGACATTGTGAAGGGTGGCATCGCTATTAAGGATTTGCAGTTTTTGTCCCGCTTGCATGCCCTGCACATGCGGATAGTACCAACAACCCTCTTGATCTAAAACAGCAGGCGTTTGAGGAGCGGGAAAAGCTTGACCGCCCAATCCCTCTTTCACATACACAAAAACATTTTTTAATGTTTGGTTTGAATTGACCACGACACGTTCGTTCAGGAAATCCGTCTTATGCATCCCGCTGCAAACCGGATCAGCCGCCATATCAATTTTCTGATTCGGAGGCGCTTCGCCGCTAAACAAAGCTTTGCCCGTTACCGTTCCTGCTTGAACGAAAGCAGGAAACAGATACAGACAAACCAAACCTGCGGTAATGACTTTTCTTAAATTCATATATTCTCAGACTCCAAACTCAAAACTGACTTTGATCTGCTCTCCCTCGGCAACACTCACGGATTGTGTTTGAGTGCCATAAGTTTCGTGCCAGGCCTCAATCACGTAATCACCGGCCGGTATACTTTCAATTGAAAAATTCCCCTGATTGTCCGTCACCGAAAAATAAGGATGCGGCAATACACCGATATAAGCGCTCATCCAAGGATGTACGTCGCATTTCATTTTGACCATAATTTCAGGCGAATCAAACTGCTTGAATAATTTCATACCCTGGATCGGCATGCCGAGGTTGAATTGTTTGCTTTTTTCCGCCAGTGAATGAACGTTGTGAAGCGTGTTATCACTATTCATGATCTGTATTTTTTGGCCCACTTGCGCACCGACGACATGCGGTGTGTACATGCAGCCTTTTTGATCAAACTCGATTGATTCTTTCGGTGTTTCAAACGTTTTGCCTTCCAAGCCTTCTTTCACATACACAAACACGTTCCGGAGCGTGCCGTTATCATTCACGATAACCGACTGTGAATAAACGGGCTCTGAATGGGCTGCCGCACAAGTAGGATCGGCAGACATGGATAATGGTTCTGGAGCCGGAGCGGTTCCTTTAAATTGAACGGTGCCGCTGATACCGTTTGCATAAGCACTCGAAGTAACGAGTAAAGCGATGAGAGATAAAATTAACTTTTTCATGTTCGTTCCTTTTTTGTTAAAGATTGATCGTTCCTATTAATTCGTCTTGGCCGCCAAATTGGCGCTTTTGATGGCTTCTGCTTGTTCTTCCGTGAGCTGCCACATATAATCCCTTAAAGCATGAATTTGTTTAATCCAGTCACCGTCCAAAACATCAGCGATTGGAGTCGTGCCATCCGCAAAAAATGTCGGCATCATGGTGCCTTCTTGCAATCTTTGGGGTTCTTTTAACCACTCAACTACCCACTGGGGTTTAAGACGATCTTTGGAAATGACAAGATCCGGCGCTAAGAAAGAAGCGGTCAACCCAGGGGATTCCGCGGATTGATGGCATTGAATACATTTGAATTGCATAAACAATTGCCGTCCCGCTGTTAAGATGTCCTGATCGGTTGAAATATCGCTAGGCGCAAACGAAACTTTCTGGTGTTCCAGAAGCGCAAAATATTGTATCAATGCATTCAATTCATCTTCGCTTAAACCAAAACCCGGCATATGATATTTTAACCAAGGACGAATCGTGCTTGGCGCATGCAGAAACTCAAAGAGCCAGTCCTCCTGGACCTTCGCACCTTCCCCGTCCAGGACAGGCGGCGCATTGCCAAGGTCTTCAAATAAAGACCGGACACGCCCTTCAACACCGTCTAAAGTATGACATCCCTGACAATTATATTTGTTTACCAGAAAACGTCCTGCTTCAATGGCCTGCTCATCAAGATTCAATTGTCTCTGCATTTCAAGCGGAATATCCTCCGTTCGCAAACTCAACAGAAACGTGGTCAATGCTTCTGCTTGTTCATCCGTCAAACCAAAATCCGGCATTCTTAATTTGTCCTGGTAAGGCTTCACGCGGCCTTTGTCGTAACTTCTGGGATGTTTGAGTTTCTGAAAGAACCAGGCTTGGCGCGAATGCGGGATTTCAACAAAACCAAAATCTAATTTGGTAATTTCTTTTTGCCCTTCTTTGGTCAGCTCGGTGCCGATTCGTTTCGCGTTCTCAAACCCCTGAATATCGTGACACCCAAAACATCCCTGCCGATTAATCATCTCCTTGCCGACAAATTGCAGCTTGGCATCCGCATCCATTGCGGATAGCGTTTCTTCCGCTTCCGACTCACGCATCCTGCCGATTAAAAATGACATAGCCAATTGATCAACATCCGCTTCTTTTACTTCGGGAATGCCGGTACTTTCAAACGCTTCATTACGATCTTGGAGTAAGTAAGCCGTGATATCGGCTGCTTGCTGATTACTTAATCTGAGATTAGGCATGGGCGTCTCAGGCGAATAATGCTTGGGATCCTTCAGCCAAGTGTAAAGCCAATCCGCGCTGACTTTACTGCCCAAGCCCGTCAATTCAGGACCGCGGTCATTGACGTGAACACCTTCGGCAGAGTGACAACCTAAGCAGCCGATTTCCTTAATGAGCGCTTGACCGGTTTCCGGATTGCCTTTCGGCGGCGGCGACTGGAGCGGAACTTCTCCCGAATGAATCATTAAATACCTGGAAATGCCTTTGATCCCGGCGTTTGAGAGAGTTTTGCTTTCCTGATCACTTGTGTTTTCAAGATGAAAGACAGAAGGCATGCGGGTAGAAGCGCGGAATTTCTTGGGCGCTTGAAGCCAGCGTATCATCCAATCAGAATCTACTTTACTCTTCACATTTAATAAACTTGGACCTACTTTCCATGCACCTTCTCCGCCAGAGGCAGAGCCGCCTTCGGCGGAAAATCCCTTGACGGTGTGACAGGCAAAACAGCCAAATTCTCTGGCCAATTGACGGCCGTGATTAATCTTGGGCGCTTCCGGAATATCAACAACCCCTTGATGACATTTGGTGCATGAAGCTTCCGTAAATTGAAGCGGCAGCATTTTAGCTTCCCATTTTTCAAGTTCATGCCAATGATATTCTTTCTTCCATTCCTCCGCTTGCACTTCATCGCGCGGGGTGTGGGCCGCCCAAGTAAATGACAAGGATTGCCCGCTCCCGCTGTGGCAAACCGTGCAACCGATTTTTTCAAGCGGGTGCGGCGAATTCGATGCCAAAAAAAGATCAAGGCTGGGATGTGTCCGAAAAGGCTGTGGGGCATCTTCAAATCCTTCTTGATCGATGGCCAAATGGCAAGTTGTGCAGCGATCAATTTTATTTGATTTGGCAAAAAAGAAATCGTCGTTCAAATCTTCCAGAACAATTTGTTGGATTTGGAGTGTGGGCACCATAAAATCCAGCATCGGGGCATTTAATAATTCCTTCACGACGGAAGGTTTAAGTTTTTCAAGTTTCTTTTGGTAACGCTCCTGGTCGCGCAATTTTGCACTGATTTTATCAGTTAATGTTTTCTGCTCTGCCTCCAGATCACGAATCGCCTGATCAATGTCTTCTTGTTTCTTCTCCAAGCGCTCCATCTCTTCCTTCGCGGTTTCAAGCGACACGGCTGTTTTCTCTAGTTTCTCTTGATATGCTTTCGCTTCTTTTTGCTCGCCTGCTTCATTGTCTTCTTCAAAGAAAAATTTGTACGAATCATAATATTGTTTTAAATCTTGATAGCGGTTTTTGGCACTAATAAGCGGTAATTGAATGGATTCTTTTTCTTTTACCAATTGATTGTATTGATCTTGCTTTTGTTTGAAATCAAAATTAGCTTCCTTGAGTTCCTCTTTTAGGCGCTGCAGCTGCTCCATGTTGACGTTTTTGATTATTTCGTCCAGTTTTTCCTGAGTTTTCTCACGCTCCAATTTAACAAATTCACGCTGATAATATTTCCATTCCCGATCATGATCCTGAAACAGCATGAGTAATAAAGTAACCAAGAGTCCGACGCTTGCGATCGCAAACCAAAACGTCGTTTTCTCGACACTATAAAGTTTGTTGTCGTTTTTTGAAGGAGGCATGTTAGATATTGAAGAAAAATTCGGGTATGGCGACCAAATACTTTAAGTTAAACGCCCAACGCAAATACATTTTAATAGGAACGGCAATCACCATTAACAAAAGAAAGGCGGCGACCGCATAACGCACGGCACCCATTTCTTGGAATGCTTTTTTACAAAAAGTTTTCGCAGCCATAGCTGGCGGTATTAACAAATAAGCCAAAACCAGCAGAATACCGGGCAGTTCCCTTAGGTACCATTGACTCGGCAGTCCCCATCCCAGCCATTTGATAAAAACAAACTCGGATAAGTTGACGTTGAGAAGCGGAACCACTTTATGCACATTCCATACTTCAAACGGTCCAAAAAAGTTCCAGTTAGGCCCTCTTAAGAATGTCCCCAAAACAATCAAGACAATCCAAAGCATCCAAAAACAAAACAAGAATCCGCTGATCCAAACCCGCCTTTGTTGATACGAGTAATAACCTGATCCTTTGGGACTCCGGTCCAGGTAAGGAATCGCGCACAAACCAATGATAATTAAAGTAGGCAGTAAGACGCCGGCAATCCAAGGATCAAAATAAACCAAGAGTTCCTGCAGGCCTAAAAAATACCAGGGGGCCTTCGAAGGGTTAGGCGAAATAGACGGGTTAGCCGGATCTTCCAAAGGCGCTTTAAGCGCCAGCGACCAAACCACGAGCATAATCGAATAAAAAAGCGCAACGACAAACTCAATAAAAATGAGATAAGGAAACACGAGAACTTTTTGTTCGGATTCTTCTTTCTCAAGAGGGCCCTTGCCTTCCGCCATGCGCATATCGTTGACCGTCGCCTTACGCATGGCATACCACGTAAAATAAAGCATAATAAAAAGCATCATGACGATCGGAACATTGTCAGGTGTGGTAATGATCATTTTAAAATGCTCATCCGTTAAACCGAAAATAAAAAATGCGACCACCAGAATGCCAAGAGGCCCCGCTACTTTCGGAGCAGTCAGTTGCCCGGGAAATGAGAGGAAAAGAAAAAGGAGTCCCGTTCCCAACGTAAACATCATGACCGGAGATGAAATTTGATTAAAGAAATGTTTGATCAATTCAGCCATAGAGATCAAAGCGGCCCGCTAATGCCGCCATCCTTTCTGATACGCCAAAAGTGAACCGCCATTAAGATCACCACAACAACGGGAATGGCCACGCAGTGCAAAATATAAAAACGAAGCAGCGTAGCTGCCCCGACAAACCGGCCGCCTAAAAGCGCAAAACGCGCATCATCCCCAGCATGAATGAGTTGAATATCGCCAATCGAAAGTAAAGAGGCGCCCGGGCCTTCATAGCCTAGGAAAGGTGTGGCACGCGCCATGTTGGAACCAACGGTAATGGCCCAAATCGCCAATTGATCCCACGGAAGCAGGTACCCCGTGAAACTGAGCAACATCGTTAAAACCAAAAGAAGCACGCCGATCACCCAGTTGAATTCGCGAGGCGGTTTGTAAGAGCCTGTCATAAAAACACGCAGCATGTGCAGCCAAACCGTGATCACCATCGCGTGAGCGCCCCACCGGTGGAGTTCGCGCATAATCCCAAAAGGCACGTGTTCGCGGAGTGCCACAATATCGGTATACGCATATTCAACCGTCGGCCGGTAGTAGAACATCAATAGAATGCCGCTCACCACTAACGTAAGAAAAACAAAGAAAGAAAGCCCGCCGGCGCACCAAGTAAATCCAAAACGAGCACCTGATTTTCTGACCTTAACGGGATGCAGGTGAAAGAAAACGTTGGTTAAAACAGTGAGCGCACGGTCCCTGTCGTCGGTTTTATAACCGTGACGAAAAATTGATTTCCAAATTTGACCTTGTGTGACTGATTTTTTGATCTCTTCAAAATTAATTTTCGGGAGTTCAAATTTTTTCATGGGGTTCCTCAAATCAAATTAAAGTTTCAAAAATGCTTCGGAATTACTCAACTCGCCTTTTTCCTGATGAAAAGATTTGCTTTTATCAATCACAATTTGTCCGTCATCAGCTAAACCGATTTTCAAACGTTCCAAAGGTCTCGGCGCCGGTCCTTCAAAGTTAATGCCGGATTTATAAAAACCGCTCCCGTGACACGGGCATTTAAATTTTTGCTCGCTTTCAAGCCAATTGGGCGTACAGCCTAAATGGGTACAAACCGCCAAAAGCGCATAAATGCCTTCAACCGTTCTAACGACCCACACGCCATACTTTCCTTTCCAACGCAAATCCACCACACCCACTTCATAATCATCGGGATAACCGACTTTAAAAGTACTTTTGGGTTCAAAAAGCACATTGGGGAACATAAAACGCAGCACAAAAGAAAGGGCCCCCGCGGTAGCGGCAACAAAAGTGAGCCACGCAATGGTAAACCACGAAAGAAATTGCCGGCGGCCAGGGACAGAGATTTCCGGCGCAGGTCTTTTCAGTGCTGGTTCGGCTGTTGCGGCGGGTGCAGCGGGTTTCGGCGCGTCAGCAGATGGTTTGGGTGTCGGTGACGGATCAGGCTTCGGCGCTATCGGTTCATTCATGTTTTATTTCGACTGTTGTTGATGCTGAAGTGCGGTTAAAGCTTCTTGTCTCACTTTTAAACTGGGGTCTTCCCTTGATATTTTTTCTAATATTGGTACAGATTCTTTTCGACGTATGTGCGTAAAACCTTTTGCGGCATTTGCCATCACGGTTTCGATTTGTTTTGGATCCATTTCAAAAGCATTGATCAAATAATTTCGATCAAGTATTTTCACCAAAACTTCCCACCCGTCGTCATGGCCCAAACGCGCCAAACTTAAAGCGGCATTCCAACGAACATCATTGGCCGGATCATCCAAATGACGTTTTAAATCCTTCACCGCCTTTTGATTGTTTAAAACACCCAGCACATATGCTGCTGTTTTCCGGTTGTCGCTTTGATCGCTACCCAAAAAACGGAGCACCTCCGATGCGCTGTCAGGATTGCCATATTGACCGATGGCCCACATTAAAAAGATAGGCAATTCGCTCACATCGTTTAAATCAACTTTTGCTAAAGCCGATCTCAAAGCTCCTTCTGCTTCCGGGCTCTCGAAACGGCTGAGCGCCATGGCCATGTAAGCACGGGTTTTGGCATCATAATGCGTATCGTCATTCAACATGTGAATAACGTCCGCCATGACACCCGAACTGCGCAGAAGCCCTTCTTGATGATTAAGTTCGTTCGCTAACTCATAGGCTTTCTGCCACTTTTTGCTGGGCGCGCCCGTTTTGATAGACGAAATCAGCGACTGAGGCGTTTCATCTTCTTTGGTTAAGAAGACAATCACCGAAAGCATCAGCACCATGGCTGCTGCAATCAATAACGGAAAAACAAATAAGCCAAAGAACAGTTTTTTCTGGGCATTTGGCTCTTGTGTTTGTTTATTCATGACTTAACAATTATCTAAAACAAAAACGTCCTGCCTAATGCCAGAGTAAGCCTTCATGATTTCTGCGTTAAATCGGTTATTTTAGGAAGGCAATAGCCAATTCTTATTCAAACAACTGCTTATTATTAAGATGCATAGATTATCAAATTGTGGGCTTAACGTCAATAAAGTTCACCGAAACAGTATAGGCGGAAGCAAAGGCTAAGCCCGAACGGCCAGTTCGCGGGCATTTTGGAATTGTTGGATGAGATTGGCAGCAACAACACCCAGGAAATCACGCACAAAACTTAAGACATTATCGATATAGACGATCTCATCCGCCACACGTTTCAAAAGAAAATCCATGGGTCGATCCCGTTCGCTTGCAAAAAGACGAATCGTCCCGACGCCAAGGCTTCTGAGTTCTGAGCGCGCTTCCTCATAACTCTTGGCAGTCATGATTTTGTGATCCGGAAAATGGCCGGCAACCGCTTCGACCATCATTCGATCCGCTTGAATGGGAGTAATAATGACCAAATAGCCGGGAATGATCTTTGCCAAAGGTTCCAGTGCCAAACCAAGCGATTCACCAAACACAAGCTGGGGTGTGAAAATATTGCCTATGTTACTTTCATCGGCCGATGGGTTTAATTGAAAAACATGTGTCACGAGATCGGTTCGTGTTTCGGTTTGTGCCGTTTGCGCTTGTTGATGTAAAACATTCATGAGATCCGTCACGGCTTGCTCAGCCGGCAAAGCTGTTACCTGGCTCAGCGATAAAAAAGCTGCCGGTAATAAATTTTGAAAGTGACGTAACTCCGAACGCTTTTTCTTTTTACGCGGTTTGGGCGGCTTGCGTATTTCGGGAAAACCGATGCCGCGCGCACGTCCTATGCCGTCATTTCCAGCTGAACCAACTTGACCTGCAGCTTTTTTTTCATTCAATTTTTTTTCAATCCAGGGATCGATGCCGCTCGACCCGGAAGACACAGCGCCTGAAGACCTGGCTGATGATGACCAAGTTCCGTAAGCCGCTTCCTTCCCCCGCGATGTGCCGCGATGTCGTTGGGTGCCCGGCTCCCACATGGTGAACTCCACAAATTCACGATCGAGGTCTATCCGTTTCACATAAACTGTTAGTTCGTAACCTGCCATCCCCTCCAACTCTCGCTCCGAACTGACAGACTTATCATCAACTAATACATTTGCGATATAAATGAATCCGCGCAGTCCCTCTGCGGTTACAACGTTTAATCCATTTCCCTTGCTGGTCACGCTTTGAACGGTTACGTTCAACGGCTGATCTTTTTGGTCTTGTAAAGCTTGAATAGCGGCCCGGCGGTCAATACTTCTGTTTTCTGCGAGCGCTTTTTGTGCCTGACTGGGATCATCTAGAAACGACAAAACCAAACTCATCTCACCGCGATAATGTTTGACGTCGATAATGGCTGCCTCAAATGTTTGGCCGATCACTTGAGAATAGTTCTCACGGAGCGCCTTGATTATTTCCGGCCGTAAATGACTAAAAGGCACAAAACCTCGAACGCCTGCAACATCAACTTCTAATCCAGACATGGTTTCCGAGCGCTGCCTTCGCAAAAACCCAAAATCACCTCCAAAGGAGTAAGCTTCGCGTGTCACTCTGACCTGTACTTTTTGACCTTTTTTCAGACGGGCGCGTTCGCCTTCACGAATTGAAAATTTGGCTTCCTGCCCGCGGCCTCTACGTGATTCTTCTAACTCCGTAACGGTCGCCGGAAATTCCTTACCAAGCATATGTTCTTCCAAAAGCGCTAAACGTTCCCGAAGCGCTAAATTGCGCGAGTCTTCTGCTATGCCAGGCCCAAAGCGAACAGGTACAAATCCGCGAACGCCTTTGTAATCTACTTCAAAACCAACCACATTCCCTTCATTTGCCGTTTGTAATTTAATGATGACGCGTGTCACAGTGACGGGAAAAACAGGTTCTGGTTCTACATCACCGCCGCCTATGCTTTCTCTTTCATAACGATCATCTCTCAAAGGTTCATGGCCATAACCCAAGCCCATTGAATCTTCAAAACCCAGCGGATCATCGTAGTCCCTTCTTGGTTCAAATCGGCTGAGATACCTCTCAGTCTCTCTCATAGCCAGCATGGCTTGTCGACTACGAAAAGTCTGTCCGATAGACAAAGCTTCCTCCAATTCCTGAATGGCAGCAGCGGTCACTTCCGGTGCTGGTTTTTTAACTTCAAACGGGGTCGATTGAACTCTGTCTGGTTCTTCAGCATCTAAAATTGAAAAGGTTGGCTCCAGGCCTTCGCGCCGTCTGTCCAGCGCATGAAGCGTCGCTCGAAAAGTTTTTCCCACCATTAAGTTGTTAATGAGAACAGGCCTATCGCCTTCTCCAACGACTTCGCGCAAAGCAAGTCTTAACGGCACAAAACCGCGTAAACCCTTGTAATAAACTTCCAAACCAATCGCTTTTTCTTGAGCGGGGCGATCGTAGTAGCGATACTGAGAAGGGCGTTCTGTCCTTTCATTTTTTTTGGTCATCACACGCAAAACTAAGATCTCAAAAGTTTTATTTGGGTTTTCTCGGCCCTCTTTTAATTCTTCAAGCGCCTCTTTTGATATCAGTCTTTCAGCGTCTGAGACTGAGAAAATAGGTTCCCGTACGTTCTGATTACTTGAGCCCCTACGAAATTTCAGCTCAACCAGTTTCGCCGGGAAAAATTGATCGACCACCACCTGTTCAAGCCGTTCCGATGTCCAATCTGCCGCTCTGCCATAGAGTTTCGGCCGCTTTCCGTACGGCAAAAAACCTCTGAGACCGTTGTAAGAAACCTCAAAACCAGCGACGCGGTTGCCATCGATTCTTTTATGAACGACCATTTTGTTAATCCGGATATTGAAAATGCGCTTTGGATCTCTTTCCGCTTCTTCAAGTTCACGATAAGCTTTGGGGTGAACCGCTGTCAAAAATGGCGGGCCTTCTTCAGGCACAGCCGTCACAAAAACGTCGAGTTCGTTTTCCTCGCCAAAAATTTCTTCGGGCGCAGCCGGAAGTCCTGACCGCATGATGACACTTTCAATGCCTTTATACGAAACCGCAAGACCGTCAGCCGCACGATGCTCAGGGCTGCTGTAATATAAATCTTTTATTTTTGCCCTCAGCACAACCGGTGCGCCTGTCGCTTGCTCTGAAGCAAGTGCTTCTTTTAATTCTTGCATCGGATCCTTAGCAGGAACCGGCGCCTCTTCTAATTCTGTTTCGTCTTCTTCTATTCCTAATAGATTGCTTAATAAATCAATCGAACCGTATTCCATCTCGCTCAACGAACCAATATCACTGATAGTCAATAAAACCGGTCCGAGGCCATCATCCAAAACCCGCGCGCTGAGTGTTGCGAGCGGAAACAAGTAGCGGGATTCAAGCGAGTAAGAAGGGAGCGCGGCACCATATACATACCTGCCATAACTTTGGAGTTTTTTTGAATCCATTCCGGGAAACACAAATAATGAGAGAGTTTGAGCCACCCTGTCAGGATCAAACACAGCCAATCCGATTACCTTTGCCTCTTCACCTTTGTTTTGCGAGACAATCACGTTCATTCGGTAATGACGCAGACCTTTGGGTATTCCGCCTGAAAACAATCGAGAAAGATAGGCCAACGCTCTTAAGGCATGAGGATCAGTCATGTCCAGTGCGTATTCGTCCCACTCTCCAGAATAAGTTGTGCTTTGTGCGGTCTTTGATGCTGCTCTCAACTTAAATTCTTTCTGATCAAAAGTAGACGCTGAAGATTGTGTTGGGGTTGCCTCTTGCACTATCGGCTTGAACGCCACAAAGGTCGCTGCATTATTCTTCCGAACCTTTGTTTCTACCTGTGCAAAATGAACACGCTCTTTCAGAAGTTTTTCAGCCAATAGCTTGCCGGAACCGCGAAAGTGACGGTTGACCCAAGTCTTATAAATTTCCGGCTGACCGCTAAAATCAATGATTTGAAATCTTTGCAACTTTTCACCGATAAACTCCTCACTCGGTAAGAAAGCCAATCCTATTACTTCAGGCGTTTTTTCAGAACCTTTTCTCTCACCCATGATCAGAAAAAAGCTGCCGCCTGATGTATGGATCATGTCAAGCTGACTTTGCGGCGAATGGGTTTCTAACTTTTCGAGAAATCCGGAAATCGCATGTACATTTGATGAAACAGCGTCAGGAATCAATACTTCGAAAATAGATTGAAAAGGATCCGGAGGACGGCTGAGTGAATCAACATGGCGCTGATTAGTAAAAAATACCTGAAATCCGGCTTCTTTTGGTAATGTGATGGAAAGTTGATGATCACCAAAAGATTCCCCTTTGGAGACAGCATGCATTTCTGCCGATTCAATTTCAATATCAGGTTCGTTTTGAACGTTTACAAGAGGCGCCTCTTCTAGAAAAAAAGTATCGGCCCAGGCGCGTAACTGAAATTCGTTTACGAATGCTTGCAATGGTTCAACCGGCATGTTGAGACGAAATAGGCGATACTTTTCCTGATTGGAACTTTTGATCACCAAAGCGTAGCTGGGTTCTTCGGCAGCTAGTTCTAAAACAAATATGCCATACCCCGCGCTCCAATGGTTTCGTCCCCTTGCATCTAAGCCTGCTTTCCACAAAAGATCCGTCACGGCTTGCTCAGTAAAATGATCGCCCCATTGAATCTCATACCAATTCCATGTTTGGCCCGCTTTGTCGACTTTGGTTTTGGTTTCATCTTTCGTTAATCGGACATGCAACATACCCTGCGCAGTTTCTTCGCGGAGTTCGGAACGACGTGCCCTTTCTCCTTTTCCTCGTACTTCACCGATGGTCAGTAATATTTGCTCCTCTAAAGGACTCGCGGGATCAGGACGGATATGCACCGTTACCAAAACGGGCCCCAGGCCTTCAACTATGATATAACCAATCGACGGCGCTCTTTCTGAGAATGACGTGTCGCTGATTTGAGCAACTGTTTTGATATTTTGAAAAGCAGTTCTAGCTTCCGCAACGGGCGCGTGGAGATGCTGGGTCGTGGGTATTTGATCATGCAGATCTTTAGTTTGTAATTCAATGAAACCGTCCCGGTAATTAAGCTGAACTCTTACAATTTGACGCGAGTCATCCAAAATCATCGGCTTGATGACTTTCTCGAAAAATTCATGAGGCCCTTCGATTGCTGTTTCCGGCAGAGGTAACGACTCATTTCTGAGTTCGGCGCGGGTACCCGATAATGCAACATCCTCAAACTCCAATACCACAAAACGCTTGATAAAAGCTTCTGTCAATAAGTCGATCATCAGCGTCCGGTCTTCAGGAGATAATGTGCCGGCATAATCAACCAAAGCCCATAAAACATTTTCGTCTTGAACAGAAAGGAAACCTTTTAATTGATCGATGGTTTCACCTGTGCCGTCGTTTTGCATTGTCATTTTGATAACGGCGACCTGCCTAAGAGCATCTTCTTCCAAACTCTCAAGCCTGGCCCGGTAAAGCGCCGCTTGCCGCATCACCCACTCAGCATCTTGATCTTCAAGTTCTTTGTGCAGCCATTCCGTGATGTTTTTTTTCCTATTTGTCTCTTGAATCATTGAATCATTTTCTGAAACATGTTTGCCGGAGCGCGGGTCGAAATAAAAAACGATAAAGCCGGCCGTTCGATAGGCATAAACTTCTGCTAAAAGATCAATCGCCACTATGCGATCCACGGTGCTCAATCTGCCAAGGCGCGAGAAAATGATAAACTTGCGGTAATCAAACTCTGAAATATACGAATTATTATTCAGATCATTCAAGACAGAGTTGATTTCGCCCAACAACGCATCGTTGTCCATGCGCTTTAATTCTGCAATATAGTCATTAATAGACTGAAGGGTAGACGGTAACTTTCCTGCAGGTATTCTTTCTGCGATGCGGCGTAAAACAATATCACGCGTCCGCTCGAGATGAATATCAAGAACACCTGAGTCATGAGGTGATACAACTTGAGATACTGCTAAGGAAGTCCTAAGTTCTGATTTCATCTCTCCAGATGCAGACAATTCATTTAACCGGAGAATTTGATCGGGCGCCAAAAGGTTGCCGGTTTTCTTGATTTCTAAGAAAGACATGGGTTCCTTTTCCAAAGCATCGAGAACAGAGGGAACATCCGAATAGGTGAAAGCGGTCGAAACAGAAAATGAAAACAACACGGAAAAAGCGGCTGTTTTCAGCGCTAAACAATGGAGTGGTTTTCGGTGGTGAAGTGGCTGCACGGTCTTATTTAACTTTGCCAAAGATTGAATCTTTAAAACAAAAACCTCCCTTAAAAAAATAAGCGCTTAGCGAAATTGTAGAACGATCACACTTCAATATATACGGGAAAGGCGTAATGGTGATTGTACCTTATAAGATGAATTTGATCAACATTTTAGGGTATTAATATTTAATAATAGGAATACAATAGTACTAAATAGTACTATGCATGATTGTATAGAAGGTTTTTGATTAAAAGAACTTTTTAACCAACCCCACAATAAACTGCTGTTGAGACACACTCAGATAGGGATGGATGGGAAGGTGTAAAATACGCTCACAAACTTTTTCCACTTCGGGGAGATCCCCTTCGTGATACCCCAAGTGTTTAAGACAAGGCTGTAAATGAAGCGGCGTGGGATAATAAACATTGGCCGGCACGTGGTGCTTGCGAAGGTACCTCAATAACGCATCACGGCGGTCAGTTAAGATAGGATACTGATGAAAAACATGATCTGTTTTACAATACCGTGCGGGCACTTCAATGCTGCCGTTGACACCGGATTGCTCAAGCAAGTGATTATATTGTTTTGCCACCGCACGCCGCTTGCTGTTCCAATGTGACAAGCGCTTGATTTTGACATTTAAAATGGCAGCCTGCAATTCATCTAATCTAGAGTTGAGCCCGATTTTTTCGTGATGATAAGGCGTATTCCCGGTTCCCTGATTGCGCAAACTCCGAAGCAAAGTATTTAATTTGGCTTGGTCAGTCGTAATCATGCCGCCGTCTCCAAAAGCGCCCAGCGTTTTGGTCGGATAAAAACTAAATGCACCCAACTGGCCAAAACTCCCCGTCATCCTGCCTTTCCATTTGGCACCAGTGCTTTGGGCACAGTCTTCAATCACAGTAAGTCCGTGCTTTTGCGCCAATTTGCCAATCACGGTCATGTCTGCCGGCGATCCATACAAGTGAACGGGCAAAATAGCTTTCGTTTTCTGCGTGATGGCACCTTCGATTTTGGCGGGATCAATTTGAAAAGTACGGGGATCAATATCAACAAAAACAGGACGAGCACCCACCCGCACAATGGCTGCCGGTGTTGCAATGAACGAGAGGGGTGTGGTAATTACTTCGTCCCCTTTGCCAATACCAAGGGCCATGAGACTTAAGAGTAAAGCGTCCGAACCGGATGCCACGGCAACGGCGAATTGTGTGCCAATGAGTCGGGCAAAACTTGATTCCAGACTCATGACTTCACGGTCTAGAATAAAACGACCGCTTTTAAGGACGCGGGCAAGCCTTGTTTGAATGCCGCTTTTGATTTCTTTATACTCAGCCGCCAAATCAACGGGAACAATCTTTTTCATAACCACATTCTAATGGCGACAATCACCAGAAAAACAGCAAATATTTTTTTAAGTAAAACGGTATCCATTCCAACAGACATCTGAGCGCCGATAAAGCCGCCAATCACGGCAAACAGCACCGCACTTAAAAGCACGCGCCAATCGATAAACCCGTAGAGCTCATGCTTCCATGCGCCGACAAATGCGGTGGGTATGATAATGGCCAAACTGGTGCCGACAGCGTGATGCATATCGAGTTTTAACACATAGTGAAAAAGCGGTACAAAAATAAGCCCGCCCCCGACGCCCAAAAGTGCACTCACAATCCCGCCGAACAAACTAATGACAATGGTTAATGCAATAATAACCGGGCCTGTCATATCAATGCCCTCCTTGATTTAAAGCTTGATTCACCAATCGATCGGCTTGTTTGATCATCACGTGTTCGCGCGGAAGATGGTGATAAGTTACCGAATCAAGTTGTTTTGCCGCTCGACGAGCGCGCTCTGAGAGCGTGCGGATATGATCTGTTTTGATTTTAAAACTTCCATTCATTTGATTCATGAGAAGTTGCGAGTCGGTATAACACTGTAAGGATTTAGCTTTAAGGCGATACGCTATTTCCAAACCTGCGATTAAAGCACAATATTCGGCAATGTTGTTGGTGGCTTCACCAATGGTATCTTGATGTTCAAAAACAACTTCATCTTTTTCATTACACACCACCACACCAATAGCGGCAGGGCCTGGATTACCGCGCGCCCCGCCATCTGTATAAATTTTAAGTTTCATAGCAATGACCCGGAGTTTTATCCAGGGGTCAGACCCGGGAGGGTCTGACCCCAAGTTTAAAACTTTTCTTAGTCTTTTTTCTTTCCGTGATCAATTTCTTTTTCTAAGTGGTCGATTTCGCGCTGGAGAAAATGAATGCGTTTCTTAAGCTGCAAAACGGGATCCGGTAAATCACCGTGATCCAGCATAGCAGCCTCATCTTTTGAAACACGTTTCCCCTCACGCCTCACAATTTCAGCAGGCACACCGACCACGGTGCAGTTGTCAGGGACGGAACGTACCACGACCGAACCTGCTCCGATGCGCACATGATTGCCAATCGTGATATTGCCCAAAACTTTTGCGCCCGCACCCACCACCACGTAATCACCAAGCGTCGGATGCCGCTTGCCTCGTTCGGCACCGGTGCCGCCCAAGGTCACACCCTGATAAATGAGAACGTCTTTTCCAATTTCCGTTGTTTCGCCAATCACAACACCCATGCCGTGATCGATAAAAAAACCGGGACCAATTTGAGCACCGGGATGAATTTCAATACCGGTAAACCATCTCACCAGTTGCGCGATCAAGCGCGGAATAAAAGGTAAATGAAGTTTTTTATGAAGAAAATGCGACAAGCGGTGCCAGAAAATGGCGTGAAAACCCGAATAAATAAAGATCACTTCCAGCAAACCAAAAGGCGTGCGTGCGGCCGGGTCGCGTTTAAAAACAGCTTTGAGGTCTTCGATAACGGTTAGCATAAAAAGAGTACCGGATCTCCCTCGCGGGGACTGCTTCGCCGTGCTGCGGGACAGGTTTTGGTTTAGATTCGATCAAAACCTGTCCCGGCCAGAACCGGTACTGTGTTATTTTATCAAAACCAGCCTAAAAAACTACCAAAAGGTTCTTGCCAATTAAATCAACAGTTTATCTGATTCATCCTATTCAGGCTCATTTGCGATATACTATATTTTCCATGAAACAGATACCGATTAATCGTGTCTTGGCGCACCTGAAAAAAGCAGCTCAACAATGGGTCACGCCAAGCGTCACATTTATTTCCGTTCAAACAAAAGATCCTTTTAAGATCTTAATGTCAACATTGCTGAGTCTTCGTACCAAAGATGCAACTACCATTCAAGCCTCTGAACGCTTATTTCGGCTAGCGGAAACACCGAAAGCCATGCTCAAACTTTCACGGAAGCAAATTGAGCAGACTATTTTTCCGGTTGGTTTTTACCGGACCAAAGCCAAGCGAATTCTGGAAATTTGTCAAACACTTCTCAATGAATATAAGGGGCAAGTGCCTGATCAGTTGGATGAACTATTAAAATTGAAAGGCGTTGGCCGAAAAACTGCTAACTTGGTTCTTACCCTTGGATTTCAAAAACACGGGATTTGTGTTGATACGCATGTCCACCGCATTTCAAACCGCTGGGGACTGGTCAAAACCAAAACACCCGAGCAAACCGAATTTGCGCTGATGAAGGCCTTACCCAAAAGACATTGGATTGCTTACAATGATCTTTTGGTTAGTTTTGGTCAAAATATATGTCAACCAATCTCACCCTGGTGTTCGCGCTGCCCGATTGAAAAAAATTGCCCTCGAATTGGCATCAAACGAAACCGTTAATTTGCCGGCAGATTCCAGCCTACTCGTTCAAAACATTCATGGCACTGATAAATAGAGCAGCTTGATAATAGAAGAACAACGCCTAATAAAAAGCAGATTTTCTTTAAAGTATGCTGAAACTTTTGACGTTTTTTTAGCGGATCCATTTTTTAAGCTGAATTTACAAGGTTTTTAAGTGTTACTCTTTTTTAAAAAAAATATTAAGTGGGATTTTTCACCTTAAATCTGGACAGCAACCTTGAACATATCCCATCAACCCTCTAAGCTTTTATAATGGAGCAACCAGCTATGGAAAACCAAGAAAATCAAGAACCAGAACAAAAAGAACCTGAAAACCAGCCTCACGGCGGTGACCAATATTGGGTCAAAAAGCAAGATACCGGCCTGGGTCAGGGCCTGAAAAACTTCATGACAGTGGTTGGTATCCTGTTTTTTATCGGTATATTTGCCGCTATCTATTTTATCCGCGGTTATATTGCCGGTCATTAATCCCACCGCAACACGGCTGTTTACACATTAAACCGAAAATAAATCACGTCCCCATCTTGAACGATATATTCCTTGCCTTCTGAGCGGTAAAGCCCTTTATCTTTAACCGCCTGTTGATTACCTAGAGTCACCAAATCTTCATAACGCATGACCTCGGCACGGATAAAACCTTTCTCAAAATCAGAGTGAATCACGCCGGCTGCTTGCGGCGCCGTTGCGCCTTTTGATACGGTCCAAGCTCTCACTTCCGTTTCACCGGCCGTTAAGAATGTAATTAAACCTAACAATTTGTAACCCACTCGAATAATTTGGTTAAGCCCCGATTCTTTTAAGCCCAGTGATGAAAGAAACTCTTGGCGCTCGGATTCAGATTCAAGTTCCGCGAGTTCGGCTTCTACCTGCCCGCAAATGACAGCTACTTCAGCGCCTTCTTTGGCAGCAAACGCACGAACGGCTTGCACTTGAGAGCCGCCGTTGGGTAAATCACCTTCTTTGACATTCACACAGTAGAGAGCAGGTTTGGTTGTTAATAATTGCAGCATTTTAAGTGCTTTCTGCTCATCTTCGTTGAGCGTCAGATGGCGAAGCGGTTTACCCTGTTCTAATTGAGGCTTCAATCTTTCGCAAAGTGATAATTCAAGAATGGCTTCCTTATTACCCGTCTTCGTTAACTTGCTGACTTTATCAATCCGTTTTTGAACCACATCCAAATCAGCCAGACAAAGTTCGGTCTGGATAATCTCGATGTCGCGGATGGGATCCACCGAGCCGGAAACGTGGGTAATATTGTCGTCTTCAAAAGCGCGCACTACATGCATCACAGCGTCCACCTCTTTAATGTGCGAAAGAAATTTATTGCCGAGCCCCTCGCCCTCCGCCGCCCCTTTGACAAGTCCGGCAATGTCAACAAAGCTGAGGGTAGTGGGCGTCACTTTAGGCGGATGATAAATCGCGGCTAATTTGGTCAACCGTTCATCCGGCACTGAGACAATGCCCACGTTTGGTTCGATCGTACAAAACGGATAATTAGCCGCTTGCGCACCCGCTTTGGTCAGCGCGTTAAAAACGGTCGATTTACCGACGTTAGGAAGTCCGACAATCCCGCATTTGAAACCCATGCATTTCTCCTTTCTTGATAAATGAAGGTGAAATTTTACCACAGGATGCACGTCGATCTCTTGTAGATTTCACAAAAACCGCTTGACAAGTATTAATAATTATGCATAATAATTATTTATATTTGTTATATTTAGGAGGATGAAATGCGGGTTTTTAGGTGGATTTGGACATTAATCACTGGGCTTTTTTTGTTTTGTACGACAGCTTTCTCCCAAGGTAGTTGGACACCCATGGAAACTCCCCGGTTTTCAGGCATCCCGCAAAGTATCAATTCGTATGACTCATCACCGGACAACATTTTTGTTGCCGCTGCCGGTGACTTGTTTCTAAAATCCGGGGATCAAAAAGAGTGGGAGCGTATTTTTAGAATCAGAGGTGAAAATTCAAAAGTGAATCGTTTTCTCATCTCACCGTTCGACCCTCGTGCCTGGTATATATTAACCACAAATGGTTTGTGGCAATCCGTGGACGCGGGTTCTCATTGGATGCTGTCTTTTCAAAAGATAGGAAATGAAGCGAACAACATTCTGTCACTTACTTTTGATTCCCAAAATAAGTCCAGACTTTATTTAGGGACCAACCGTGGTATTTGGATTAGTCATGATCAAGGCAATGTGTGGCACCGGATATTTTCCGAACTATCTCATACACCCATGGTTGATATGGCAATAGCGCAGCAAGACCATGAACTTTTTTTAGCGACCTCCCGTGCACTTTATCGTTATCATACCGGTCTTGACCAATTAGAACGGGTTTTCCAAAATACTTTATCTCTCAATGAGGAACCTGAGGCATTTGAATTTGAAGATGAGGCACACACGTCGTCAGGCATTAAACGCATCATCCTCGGTCAGGATACTTTCTTTGAAATAGCTCTCGGCACAAGCCACGGCGTTTTGGTAAGTCAGGATGAGGGTGAAACTTGGGAACAATTATCATTGGCGGGTTTGCGCTCAATTGAAATCACTGACCTGGCGTATGCTAAAAAAACAAAACAATTATTCGCCGCAACTGCTAAAGGTGTTTATGTTTATCATCTAAACGAGAAACGCTGGATAGAGCTTTATGAAGGTTTGACCGAAAACCGCATTTACGCCATTTGTGTTCAGCCCACTGCTCCCGAAAAATTAATCGCAGCCGGCGAAAATAGTTTTTACCAAATGGATTTGCATATGCCTTCCTTTCAAAATGAAGTCATGCTGCCAACCAAACAAACATTCGATCAACTGCATCAATTAATTCAACTAGAACCAACCGTACGTGATGTCCAGCGCGCCGCTATTCGCTATGCCCATGTGGGTAACGGTAAAATCAAAAGATGGCATTTGGCTGCGCGTGCGCGTGCTTTAGTGCCGGATGTTTCTTTTTCGAAAGATTTGGATATTTCTAATAACATTCATGTGGATACAGGCGGTACCAACAATCCCGATTCTTTTACACAAGGGCCGGATGACCGCGATAAGTCTACCGGGATTGATTTTTCATGGGATTTGGGAGACCTTTTGTTCAGTTCTTCACAAACTTCTATTGATTCACGTGAAAAATTAATGGTAGAACTGCGGGATGAGATTTTGGGTGAAGTGACACGCCTTTATTTCGAACGCAGAAGATTGCAGCTAGAACTTCTTCACCAGCCGCCGGCAGATGAACTTTCTCAAATGAAGGCTTGGCTGCGGATTGAAGAACTCACAGCCAATCTGGATGCCTTAACGGATGGATACTTTTCACGCGAACTTGAAAAACGTTACAGTCACTCACCCTATTGGCTGTATTTATTTAAGAATGCGGATGTCTAGTCGCAACCGAACGGTAAAGAAGCTAAAAAGGAATTTGTCATTCCGGCACAAGCCGGAATGACAAACTAGGCGCACTGTCAATTTTGCGTAGTTAACCTTTGGCGATACATGGATTAAAAAGTGGAAATCGCGCAAGCGTTAAGCGGCGATTGCAACCTGAACTCTATTCTTCAGATCGTTTACCAATTCACGCGCTAATCCAATCACGCTCAAGAAACGCTCAACACCATCCACCACGCGCAAGGTTGCATCCATCGTCAATTTCTCCAACACATACCGGCCATAAAGGCGGTCGGCCGGAAGCGCGATTACCTGGGCACTCGAAGCACGTAATTCGCTTCGGAGGATATGATTTAAATCAGCAATAGAACGCGCCACGCGAACACGCTTTGCTGGCGGCATATCTGCCATCAGTGCTTGTACCTGAATGGCTTCTGCTTCGTTACCTACTAATGCAACTAAGGGATGTTCGTCAGCGATTGCTTGAGCCACCGGGAGCAAGGTAGCGCCTAATTCGCGGTTAAATTCGGGTAAAAACACCAAAGCTTCACGGCTGGTCACATTTTCAGTCAGTGCCGATTCCGCCGCAGAAGACCCGTTGACATTTTGACCGGAAATGACATTTGCAGCATCCGGTGATTGGCTGCCGGCAGCGACGCTAAGCGCAGCCAAGATGATTTGTGTTTTACTTTTCAAATCAAGCGCCGCAACTGCGTGTTTAACTGCTTCTGCGCTTTGTAAAATATTTCTTAATGTACGCGGCGCATAAGCGCTTTTTACGTCCAATGTTTCAAAATCAAGACGCAGCTCTGAACGTTCCCGAGGTGCCGACTTCTCAGTTTGCGCATTTTGCTGCAGCAGCGGCTCATAAAGTGTCTCGGGTTGTTTTGGTTTTAAAACCAATTGACTGGCTAGAGCTTCTAGACGAGAAGCTATGTGATCTAAATCCTGTAACCCGGGTTCTATCACTCGAATACCATGTGCAATTTTGGTGTGTAAAATAATTTGACCTATTTCGCCAAAAAGCTTGTTGAACCGTTCTAACCGGTCATCCCCCGCATTGATAAAATTGACGAGGATTTGTGCCGCATCAAAATGCGACCTAAGTTCACGCAATGAACGGCCTTTCGGCATTTCAAATTGCCGTTCAATCGAGTCAAGTGCTGCCAAGCCTTGGCTTAAAATAAGATCAACTTGATCAACAGTTTCGGTCTTCACTTCAAGCGATTGCACAAATTGAATAATTTGTTCGACTGACTTGGATGCCCTTTGAATTGGCGTGCGAACACTTTCAATGCCGGTCAAATGCGGTAACTGTAAACGAATCTCTTGTAAGACTCTCGACAGCGTATGCAAATCTTTAACTGTAATCAATTCGTCGGAATCTTTGCCGACCGCACGGATAATGAGATGAATAGCCTGATCCAAATGGCGAATCACTGGTTTTAAGGACCGATTGGCCGGCAACGCTTGTTTTGTTTGGGCCTCTTCCAGCAATACTTTAATCAAAGCCAGCTTGGCTTTCACAAAATTAAGCGTGGCAATCGATGGACGTGCCTTGGGTCTCGTAACCGATGTTTCCGGTTGTGTTTCTATTTGAGTACGTAATTCCGCTTTCGGACTTTCTTGCGCCAAAATAGCTTCCCCTTCTAGCACGATTTCCCCAGAATCTGGTTGATCTCCATCTTCTTCCAGCACCACTTTAAAAATACCGGATGCTGCGTTGACGGGTGCCGCTACCAAATGAAAATCTCCAAAGAACGACCCTTGTAAAAAACGGAAATTAGATTCGCCTGAACGCTTAATCCGAGGCAGAACATCTTGCAAATGAGAAATCAATTGATCAGAAACCGCTTGGTCTGATGCGCCGCGAAAAGCGCCGCGGTTAATAAAATTGATCCGGAGTTTCACCGCACCGTTCGGAATGCTGAGACGGTCTAATTCGGCAAATACCGATTCCACGGTCGGAAAATGCAAAAGAATATTTCTTTTAAGCCGCTCACTTTGCCATTTGTCGACGGACTCTTGACGGTCTTCCCACGGCAGCCACATCTCATACAAAGACTTTGTCTCAAGCGGATTAATTTGAGGTTCGTCAGGCACCAAAGTGCGCCGCACGTGGATAAGAAGCGCGGCTGTCAAACCTGCTAACAAGCGATTGGTTTTCTCATCCTGGCTCTGTGTACCGAATGCTACTTTCGGAGACGTGTTCGATTGCCCCCAAAAGATTTCTCCCACCGGGGTGATTAAATGATAAACACCCTCTTCGTTCACCAGCGTATAGGTCGTTGGTATTGCCTGACCAAGACCGGCATTGTAATTTTCCCAATTTTCAAAGTAAGTAAAATCTCCGCGGCCGGTAAAATAATTAATCATGCGATCACGCATGGTGTCCATTACAAGTGTTTTGGCATCATCCGACATCGGCATGCGCTGCTCTTTCAATTGAAAGTAAGGAATGATCCCTTCATCGGTCTTCAGATGTGTAAGATATTCTGCGTAAGACCAGTTTTGCAAATGTTTCTTCTTGATAGCCGCAAAAACCTGCAGCCAATAAAATGCAAAGTCTAAGGCATCGTCAAAAGAATTAATGAAAAGATGAAGCGAATATTCAAATTGAACCAAATTAAAACCCGGATATTTTGCCTGGAAATCTTGGACGCTCTTCACACCTTCTTTTTCGGCTAAACCCCGCATGATTAAATCCATGGTTGCCTTTACTTTAGAATGGCCTTTGGGATGAACGCCTGAGAGGCCCCCGAAATGGGCAATGGCTTGCCCCATCCCGGCATTCATGCGCGCATCACGATAGAAAATCTTACTGAAGTCGCCATACGGATCGAGTGTTAATTTATATTCGATAATCGGATAAGACATATCATCGCCTAAATAGAGTTCACCTGCCTGCAAGAGACTGACGCGGTCCACATCTAAATCGAAATTAAGAATCAAAAGGTCAGGATGATTGCGGGAATAGTCAACAATGTTCGCATCCGGATGCGAAAGTGCTTTGGCATCCTTGCGGGACGGGTCCGCAAGTCCCTGACGCGCCCAAGGATCTCCCTGACTTTTTAGGAGTGTGATATCTGGACCAAAAAGTTCTCTGAAAAATTCAACGTATTCGGCGGCAGAACCGGCATTTAAATTAAAGGCAACTTTCATATGGGAAACTTTGAGCGTTTGTGCCAGATTGCCATATTTTGCTCTCAAAGAATCAAGGTACATTTGGCGGGCACGATCTCTCGTCGTTTGCGAATCATCTAACGATCCTTCTTGATCGGCTTTTTCATACTCGGCGGATAAAATCTGAGCTTTCACTGCTTGCAGCATTTCCCCGTAAAGCGTGATACCACCGATATTTGGTTTCGCACCATTGGTACCGACTTCCACATGGCTCCGGGTCACATAAAGACCGCCCTGCGCCCCTAGATTGCCGATACTCTTGTAAAGTTCGCCGGACACCGCCACACCAAGATCAATCACATTCACACCCGTGTCACGTAAACCTGCAATCAAAGCCGCTTTAAACGATTGGGTTGAAGGACCGTTGTCACCGGCAATTACAAAGGTATCGCCTGTTTTTAACCCAACTTTTTGATCGTGACGGCGTGAATAGAATTCAACGGTTCCAAGCGCGCGGCCTATCCAACGCAGAAGGGTTTCATCCACTTCTTGCGGGAAATTTTGATCATCGGCACCGTCAAAACCTCTGAAATCGTATTCTTTGACAAATTTATTTAAGATTTGCTCCAAACTTTTACCGTGCTTGGACTGCCACGTCAAAATGCTTTCGTCTTTGACCACGGCGCGCAATTCTGATCGTGAGGTTGGAGAGTTCACTGAAAGATCTAACAAATCATGGATGACGATAAACTGATCCAACTCTGTCACAGCTCGATCCAACAATTCAAGCTGCACAAGTTCTGCCGCTGTATGAGGAACGCGGCTATGATTTTCACGAATGCTTTTCAATGTTCCTTGAACAGCATTAATGGTCCCCACTAATTCTTCAAAGTTTTGCCGCTCCACGATGGATATTCGATCGCGTCTTTTGGCAGCACCGTCACGCGATTGCCTGATGAGTTGATTGGTATCCACGGTTGAAGTCGTGCGAATGCTCAGCCACTTTTGTATCCATTCCTTAAAATCAGAAGAAGGCTGACTAGCAGGACTTGAAAATAACCGGATAATCTCTAAAGAGAGTAAGCGAAGTCGGTTATGTTTAGCCATTAAGCCAAGAAAGATACGGTCAATCACAATGGTTTCAGAATCTGCTTGTGAAATTGGTGAGGTTGCTCCTGCGGCAACTTCGGTCGTTTTAATATTCTGAAGTTCCGAGGGGATATTTTCTAAATGACCATTGCTAACTGATCGGCGGCTGGCAATTCTTAATGCCTGCTGATAGAAGCTCGGCAATGCTGCGACAGCTTCTTCAATTAATTTGTCTTTGGCATTTGGGATTTGTTCTACGTCCAGATTTGATTTGGCTAGTCTCAAACCCTTGCCATAAATTTGTATCGTTTTCTCAATGCCGTTTAAGAATGCTTGGTATGATTTCTTCTTGGGGTGATTCTTTGGTAAGGTACTGACAAATTGTTTCCACCGAACTAATAATTGAAGCCGGCGTTGAATCTCCTGCTGGGCTGGTCGAACGCCCACTTCTTCAACTAAACTTTGGACATCTTCCGGTGTCATCGAAAGACCCTTTGCCTTCAAGAGAGCTGCTTCTGCTTTAGCGAAAGGCGTGTCTCCACTCACATATTTTTCGTGCCATTCTCGAATACGCTGATTGGTCACGCGATCCGCCGCCGCTGAGGTGGGAATATTTTCCTTAACGGACATCTCCAGAATTTCATGAACGGTATCACCGATTTGTGCGATCTTTTCATCAAGTGTCAGTCCTTTTGTGTCATCTTTTAACAGATCCCATCCGGCCGCAATCAGTCCGCCTGCATTTAAAATGTAATCCGGAACATATAAAATATTTTCTTGGTGAAGCCGGTCGCCGTCCGCTTCTCTAGCCAGCTGATTATTAGCAGCACCGGCAATCAACTGAAATCCGGCTGCTTTTAAACGGGGAATCGTTTTTTCATTCAAAATAGCGCCGACAGCATTAGGACTAAAAACTTCGGCTTCTTTCACATCGTAAACATCATCCGGATGATTCAAAATGACAAGTCTGCCTGCTGCAATCTCTGGAGCATATTTTTTTCTGAGCTGTTCAAGCAAAGCTTGATTCACGTCCGCGAGATAAACTTTCTTCGCGCGCTCACCTAAGTCATCACTACGCATCCATTTTTCAAGCAATTCACCCCCTACGCTGCCCGCACCCTGACTGGCAATGGTGATATTTTGCAAACCGCCGGTTCCAAACTTTTGGCGCACACCGCCGCGAATACCGGCCATCACACCTCTAGCCGTATAAGCTGCGGGGATTCTGCCGCCATGATCAATTAATTCATCCCCGGTTCCGACCATCGTCCAAGGGGCTACAGCAGCCATGGCTGCTACATCTTGATCCGAAGTATTCATGTCAACAGCAGTCAAAATAATTTGCAATTGATTAAGCGCGCGCGCCACATACTGTTGGATACGCTGCTTTCGTTCTTTGTTAGCGGGATCTTTCGGGTCAAAGCCTGCTTGGATCACGACTTTACCGCCCGCCCATTCCACGCCTGAGCCGGCTGACTTATGTCCCATACCTTCGCCTAAGCGCTCATTATCGATTAAAGCATCTACTGGGGTTGGGTAATTTTTAATCCGTGTACCGCCCAAAGCCCAGCTGCCGTGAAAAGCCTTTCGAAACGCATCAATGAACGCCCATTCTTCTGTCATACCTTCGGCTTCTACTACTTCCTGACGTGCTTGCCAAACGCCATACGCCAATTTAAATTGCGCGATCGACGGATGAGCGATCGAGGGATAAAGACTCACATATGCTTTCGTATCCGTTTCAAACGGAACGGGGATTTCGTAGAGCGCCACATGATCATGCCAATATTCACGTGCCGGCGGCGGCAAAAGTTCTTTAATAGTATATTTTAAAACTTCCGCATCCGGCATCCCGGCAATGTGAACTTCATATAAACCCGGTGTGTCGGTTTCAATTTCATCAACACCTGATTTAGAAGCGCGAAGTTCCGATTGAACGCCTGCGCGTACTGATGTGTCTAATGCTGACAATTCTGTAATTGGCAGGCCATTTTGCCCCTCAAACTCATTCAGCGCTCCTAAAGCTTGTTGGGCCTCTAGACGGCGCGCTTCAATGTCATCACCATTATGAAAATCTCCGTCCCGCCGTTCAAAACGAATCGCGTTAAGTGCCCGCTGTGCGTTTTGGGCAGCTTGGAGCAAAGGCAGCCGTTTGGTTTCAAGGGATGCTTTCATGCTTAATGCAACTTGTTTTAAGAAAAGCGCAGCCCGCTTTAACTCAATTTGATCAGGCCGTTCGAGGGAAATCGTGAATCCCGCCCGACGCAAGGCGTCTTGAAACATGAGTTCGCGCTGGTGACCGTCAAAAAACTTTTCCCGAGTGATTTCGCCGCGTTTAAATTCCGGAATCCGTGACTCAATTTGGTGAGGGATAAAACCAAGCCTTAAATATTCGTTGGCCGCTTCGGCAACTTTTGAATCAGAAATGCCCGTATAGCCAATGAGCAAAATCGTTCTTCCGATAAATAATTCCTCTTTTGGAAACTCCTCGCGCGCCGCTTGAAGACCTTCGAGTGCAAGCGTATTTAAGAAACGGAGCGTGACGAGCATGCGGTTTCCAATACGCTCTCCGACAGAGCGCTTTAAGTACGCCGCATTGGTTTGTTGAGGTGTAAAACCGCTCAGCCATTCGGTGAATTGCTCAAGCGTGAATTTATCTCTCAGAGATTCCGGCGTCAGGCCGTAGAGTGTATGCCAATTCATGTGCTTGTCTGCCAAATTCAGGCGCAAAAAATCAGCGATTTGTCTTAATTCTTCGGTCGTGAGAATGTTCGCTAATTGAGTAGGGTTCAACTCGGCAGGGGTCAGGGATCGGGGATCAGCCCTTCGACTATGCTCAGGACTGATGCTGAGCGAAGTCGAAGCATCAGAAATTAATTGTTTTTCCTGTTCCCTGTCCCCCGACACCTGTTCCCTTTTTTGCCGCAGCTCAGAGTGGGACTTGAGATCGAAAATCTGCGTTAGCGCTTGACGTGTCACTGCAAACATCCTTTGATAAGGTTGTTCGCGCGTTTGTTTTGCACTTTGGGCGAGTGCTTTATTTAAAACGTGTTTTTGATCGACGGCCAGTGAACCGCTCCTGCGCAAAATTCGGATTTGTTCCAAGGCAGCCATACTGGCATTTGCGTTCAAATCTTTGACAGCAGGCGGCGCATTGAGTTCAAGAATAGCCTCGCTGCCAAATCTGGCTATCAGCTTATCTTGTTGAATAAGTCCCGTTAATTGACGAACCGCTTCTTCCCGCACTACTCTCATGTGAACCGCTTGAAGAAAAACGCTTAAACCTCTATCAGAAATAGTGGTCAAATTCATTTTTTTCGGTAAATCGGGTACCGTTTTTGTTTGATTGTCTACAACCTGAGAACGTCTAAAAGAAGTGCCTTCGATAACGTGGTAAGGATTCGGATGCCGCCACAACTCTTGGACTAATAATAAGGCTTCACGCCTGACCAGCTTAGATTGATCAGTGCCGCTTAGCTGCCAGATAGATTGATTCGGGTCTGCAAGCCATTTAGCGGTTTCAATGATCGGTTTGATCCGAGGGTCATTTTCAATATCCTTTGTTCCTGCTATCCAATCCCGTAAACGTGTTGTTGCAATCAATGATTGTAAAATGTGAATAACGGTTTCGCTTTCTGTCCAGGCTCCGCCTTC
>PCVY01000029.1 GCA_002787155.1 Candidatus Abzuiibacterium crystallinum
AGAATTTACTTAACAACCGTCCAAGGAAATGCTTACAATACAAAACGCCAAAGGAGGTTTATCAATCCTTAAGTGGTGCGCTTGCTGGTTGAATGTAGGGTTTGAAGATAAAATATTATCAGTGACCGACGTGATATGGCATTTTTTTCAAAATGGTCCAAGCGCGGTAAATTTGTTCGGCCGAGACAACTGCCGCTAATTCGTGCGGATAAGTCAGCGCGCCAAAACTCCAAATAAAATCCGGTTTTAATTGCTGAATCGTTTGATCTGAAAATCCATCCGGGCCGCCAATGATAATTTGAAATTGCTGACATCCGGACAAAAGTATTTGACCTACTTTTTCTGCTATTTCTTCGGACGATGGATTTTTGGATACACCTTTTTTTCTTTCGCAAATCCAACGCTTGGCATTGGATTTTGGTTCAACCGCGTTGATGCGGCCGGAAAATGTGGCAGGTGTAAAATGAGATAAACGCTTTAAGTAATCACAAAAAACAACCTGCAATGCTGCAGACTTAAAAATCTTTTTGCGTAAGGCGCCCGGCGGTAACCAATCGAGAACAAACGAAATGTGCATACCGTCAATTCCGCTCAGCCGTATTTAACTTCGCCGCCATCGTCATCTTCTAAATCCTTTGCAGCGTGCAAAATGGCGTCTTTGATTCGCTTTAAATCCCCTTCGGTAGCCGGAATTTCTTCGGCTTCCAGTTTTTCCAAATAGTTTTCCGGTAGTCCCGTGCGCGCCGCAATATCAAGTAAAGAGACCCGTTTTTTAAAACGCAGCTGCCTAATTTGTTCGATGGTCATCTGTTTCCCCTATATAACTGCTTGATATAGTCTAGCTCGCCTAAGAGTGCCATTCCAGCATTTTCGTGATAAAATTACCGTTATGAAACGCAGAGTTAAGCCGGTGAATTCTTCTTATGACGTAGTCATCTTTGACATTGACAATGTCATGGTAGACACACGCGCTTCTTACACAGACTGCATCCGTGAAACCGTTCAGATCTATTTGACACGTTTTTTAAAAATCAAACCAATCAAACACATGTTGCTAACACGCCATGATGTTGAAACATTTAAACGGTTGGGCGGCTTTAATGATGATTGGGATACCTGTTACGGATTGTTACTCTATTTATGCGGACAAGATTCTGAAATCCGTTCCCTAAACGATCTTCTTCAAACGAAGAAAATACTCGGCCTTTTAAAGACCTCAAAAACCCCTGTCGGGGTTCACGGCATTGAGAAACGATTCGGGAAACGCCCCGATGTTCAAATGAAAAGAGTTTCCCGTCTTTTTCAAGCATTGTATTGGTCAAAATATATCCGCCGAGAAAAACCAATTATTTCAAAACGTGTTTTCCGCCATTTGAAAAAGCAAGGCATTCGGATCGCGATTGCAACGGGACGCAATTTAAAAGAAGCAAATTATGTTTTAAAACGCTTTGGCATTAGACGCCCGATCAATTTCTTGGTTACCCTGAATCACCTGCCGGGTGCCCGTTTTAAAAAACCGCATCCTTATTCATTGCTGCGCATTGCCAAACGTTTCGGTCTGCGTCTTCGTTATCTTTACATCGGAGACTTGCCGGATGATATGACAATGGCAAAAACAGCCCGCCGTCAGATTCGTTGCGGCAGTTGGGCTTTCGTTGGCATGAGCGAATTGCGAGGAAAAGATTTAAAGTGTTTCGAACAAGCGGGCGCAGAACGTCTTTTTTCATCCAAACAAGCGCTTAACAGGGCCTTATTATCTCTTTAAATTGCTTTAGCGCCTTCTTCACCGGTTCGTATCCGGTAGAGTGTTTCCAAATCAATGACTGCAATCTTGCCGTCACCGGTTTCACCGGTTCCTGTTCTTGCATGCTTCATCACAATGTCCATCACATTATCAACTTGAAAGTCATCAACATAAATTTCGATTTTCATTCGTCTTAACGATCCTCGGCCGCGGGCGCGCTGGTTGCCAAATCCGCTCACCTCATAAGCCGTCATGCCGCCAACGCCCGATTTTTTAAGCGCATCGCGTATGGCGTCAAATTTCGAAGGACGTACAATGCATTCTATTTTTTTCATCAATGTCTCCTATCCATTACTTGGCTAATTCGCCATTAATCGAAACTCTCATTTTCCTCACGCCCCATTCAAGCGCCATTTGATGTCCGCCGTGTGAATGAGGAATAAATAAATCAATATGTTTTCCTTTTATTTTGCCGCCGCGGTCTTCAACGGTAAATTTTTTTCGGTTTTTTAGAACCCTAAAAATACTCCAAAAATCTCCCGGCCAAATCGGAACCAATTCGATTTGTGTACCAAATGGGATACTGGGATCTGCCGCTATCCCGCCCCAATAGACTGCCCGGCCACTGGCAAACCGGCCGTCACGATAGGCATCCACATTGACGCAAATCGGACAATCGCAATAGGCTGTCATGGTATAAAGATACTGCCCCCAAAAATAATAATATCCGCCCGCCGATAACAAAAAAATAAACGCGGAAGATATGATTTTTCGTTTGAGGGATCTCACAGGATTTTACCATCCCGAACAAACATTGAAACCCGATGGGAATGCGTTATTAAAATGATTAAACATGAAAACGGATTAGATCAAACTGAAAATGATTCTCCGCATCCGCATGACTTTTGCGCATTCGGATTGACAAATTTAAAACCGCGTGCTTTTAAATCCTCTACAAAATCCAACGTCATTTCATTTAAATAAAGATAGCTTTTCGGATCCACAAAGACAGAGACATCTTCAAACTTAAACTCATGGTCTCCTTCCTTTTTTTCACCAAATGACATTTGATATGATAATCCGGAACAGCCGCCGCCGCGGACACCCAGCCTGATCCCCAGATCCGTTTTATTTTGTTTGGCAAGCAATCGTTTGATTTCTTCTGTAGCAGAAGATGTTAAATGAATCATAAAATGACTCTCCTTAAACTGTCGTGCTTGACGTCAATTTTTTCTGTGTCTCTTTATAAAGCGCTGAAGATTCTCTTAATTTTGCAACCGCTTCTGCGACATAGTGAGCCGTAAACATCACTTCTTCTGCCGTATTAAACCGGCCCAAGCCAAACCGAATAGACGTATGTGCTAGATCGCCTTGAACGCCCAATGCCTTTAAAACATAGGAAGGCTCAAGCGTTGTTTGGGAACAAGCTGAGCCGGACGAAACAGCAATGGTTTGATTAATCAATTCCAATAACGCTTCGCCTTCTACATAGGCAAAACTCACATTTAAATTACCCGGCAGGCGGTATTGTAAGCTGCCGTTACAATGAACTTCTGGAATATATTTTCGAAACCATTCAAATAATTGCGTTCTAAGCCGCAGCAATCGTTCTGACTCATCGGCCATTTCGGCAACAGCTATCTCAAAAGCCTTTGCAAAACCAGCGATCCCCGGCACATTTAACGTTCCGGAACGCCAAGCTTCTTCCTGCCCTCCGCCAAAAATCAGCGGCTGCAAACGTACCCGAGGATTTTCGCTTCTCACATAAAGCGCCCCCGCTCCTTTGGGACCATACATTTTATGGGCCGAAATCGACAACAAATCGATTCCCATGGTCTGGACATCGATTGGAATCTTCCCGGCTGATTGTGATGCGTCACAATGAAAGAAAATATTTCTCTTTTTGGCAACCTCGCCGATTTCAGCAACCGGTTGAATGGTCCCGATTTCATTATTAGCGTGCATAATTGAAATGAGAATGGTTTGATCGGTAATCGCTTGCTCAAGATCCTGCAAACGAATAATGCCTTCTTGTGTAACGGGTAAATACGTTATTCGAAAACCCTCTCCTTCAAGAAACGAACACGTGTCTAAAACTGACTTATGTTCGATAACACTCGTAATAATATGATTCCCGCGCTTGCGATAAAGATGCGAAACGCCCTGAATGGCTAAATTATTCGATTCGGTGGCACCGCTCGTCCAGACAACTTCTTTGGCATGCCGTGCACCAATGTATTTTCTGGTCTGCTCGCGGGCAGTCTCAACTGCTTCACGAGCCTCTACGCCAAATCGGTGATGACGGCTCGATGCATTGCCGAACATCCCTTCTAGATAGGGTTTCATAGCACTCAGAACACGCGAATCTAAGGGCGTCGTCGATTGATGGTCCATATAAATAGGTAATTTGATCATGGCGGTCACTTGATTTAGGAAAACAAAGAACGGAAAACTGAGTACAATCAATCACGGTTTTGCCCGTCTCCTGTACTCGGTTCTCCGTTCTTTGAGCAAGAGATCATACAGTATTTACGCTCTATCGTCAACAAGCCGGGAACACCACAATTATCCTAACCTATTGATAATAAATAGCTTATAAATTCCAGATAATCTACTAAAGCCTCCCTGTTTTAAGAAACCGGACAGGTCGAAGGAAGACGCATATTTGATACGGTCATTGATATTTAAAAACCGGTTTGGCTTGATTACCGAACGTATTTATCGATTAACTCTGGGATTTTGGTTTGAAAATCAGTAGAGAGAACAATGTGATCACAACCCGCCCGCTGCAATCGAATGATATCCGCTTCCAGGTCGGGAGAAACGATGCCGATGATCGGAAACATATGCTTGGATGATTTGATTTCTCCCAAATAGCGGACCACCCAATCCGAACTTTGAGAAGCAAACTCGACAATCAACAAAAAGGGATTCATCTTTTTGACCAGTTCGGCCAAATGATCGCCGTATGACACAAAATAACAATCGACGATGTACTGTTGGGACGCATTTTGTATTAATTTACGAGTGGCTGCATTTTCGGCAACCACGAGAAGAATGGAATTCATGAGGTTTGTTTAAAACAAACTGGTTGGAAAAACATTCGCTTTCTTAAGGGTTTCAACATGCCCCCATTGAATTGGAATTTCGTATTTTTTCCAGTCGCGGTTTGAAATGAAATAAACTTTTTTATTTTTTTTACCATATTCATAAACATCTTTCGTGAGTTTGACGTCATTCTCGCAATATTCCTTCAATTTGTCCATCTGTCCGCGCTTAAATAAATCAACCGCTTCAAGCCCCTGGCCTGTTTTAACAATTTCAATGGTCGCCTGCGCGACGCTTTGTAAACTGACCCTGTGCCCGCGGACTTTTTCGATTTCCTCCAACAAATCAAGAACGGGGATCGAATCAACGGAGATAAAAAGATAGGGTTGAAGCACCACTAAATCAAAACGCCTAATATTAAACCCGATCAGGCAATCGACCGTCTTTAGCCGTTCTTCCAATTGGTGAATCTCATGCTCTTCATAACTTTGATAGGCATCTGTCAGATAATCATAGGTAGAAACAACCGAGACTTTTAATTTATGGACATTTTGCCTGCCCACCTCATTAAAAGTCTTTTGGGTTTCCAAATCGAGGACCAATAAATTAGATTCTTTTTTCATGCTCATCGTCGAAAGGAGTAGTTTTACCAAAAGATCGAAAAATTACAAGATTTATTCTTTTTAAAATTCATCCGTGGGGTCAGACCCTCCTGGGTCTGACCCCTGAAATATGATCGCGCCAAATCTCTACTTGTCACGTATTCAATATTTGTTATACTTTTCCTTTAATAAGGAACATACACAAAGGGAGATTCATATGTCAGGTGCAGAAACCGCTCAAAATGAACAGGTATTTAGCTCAAACCTTCTTCAGGGAAAGAAAGCGCTGGTATTAGGGGTTGCCAATAAACGAAGCATTGCTTGGGCGATCGCTCAAACACTTTCGCGCCATGGCGCTCAATTGGCATTTACTTACCAAGGTGACCGAATTAAAGACAGCGTTGAGAAACTAGTCACCACTTTGCCGAAAAAATCTCCCCTCTTCCCTTGTGATGTCACAAAACCTGAAGACATTAAGAATTTATATGATGGTGTTCGCGCCGAGTTCGGCACGCTCAACTATCTTGTTCATTGCATCGCTTTTGCCAAGAAAGAGGATTTGGAAGGTCGAATTATTGATACGTCGCGCGAAGGTTATTTGATGGCCCATGAAGTAAGCGCTTATTCTCTTTTAACTGTTGCCAAGGGAGCTGAACCTTTGATGGAAAAAGAGGGCGGCAGCATCGTGGCACTCACCTATTTGGGTTCTGAAAAAGTGGTTCAAAATTACAATGTCATGGGAATGGCAAAAGCAAGTCTTGAATCCGGTGTCCGTTATTTGGCGCACGAATTAGGTCCCAAGAACATTCGCGTCAATGGTGTTTCAGCAGGACCTGTCAATACGTTGGCAGCCCGCGGCATTTCAGGTTTTACAAAGATGTTAGATTTTCACCGGCAAAAAGCGGCGCTGTGCCGCAATGTGGAAGTCGAAGAAGTGGCAAACACGGCATTCTTTCTTTTAAGCCCTCTTGGAAGCGGCATCACCGGAGAAATTATTTACGTGGATGCGGGTTATCGCATCATGGGAATGTAAATGAGCACACAACTTACGGAACGTAAGTTGTGTGTGCGAATTTATCCCGAGCGGATACCGCCACGCGAGGGATCTTCATTTTTAAATTGCCTCACCTTTGACCCGCAATGACTGGTGAAGCGATCCTTCATCAATTGTCCCGGTAATACCGATCATCCTGTGTTTGTTTAGCTTGACTCAACCATTGTTCAACCAATGTTGCCCCCATCTGAAGAATCAGTCCTTGCGCGTTCGCTCCTAAATTCATGGGTGCCCCGGCTGTGTGAATGGCGTTAGTCGAAGCATAAGGCGAACTGGTTGGAAAGACACGCTCCGCTGTCCCCGCCAACGCATCTTTCAATTGTTTTCGTTTGAGCGCAGTTGAAAGATCCTCTGAATCCGGATGAAGAAATTTTTGGCGCACGTCATTCAAGGCGGCATCCGCAAGTTCCAAACGAGGATCTATTTGCAGTGCTCGTCCGTAATTTTCAATGGCTTCTTTCAAAAAACCTTGTTCCTCATAAGCGACACCGGTTTGATAGTAAGCCGGCGCGTGATCAGGCTGTAAATGAATCGCTTTCTGAAAAGCATTTCGAGCCTCTTCCCATCGTTTCAAGTCTAACAAAACCAAACCCAAATTGTAATAACCCGATACCGCGGCAGGATCAAAAAGCGTTGCCTGTTGAAAATAATGCCTGGCTTTCTCTAAGCTGCCTGCCCGATAAGCAATCACGCCCAACTGAAAATAAGCCGCTGCGTGATTCGGCATATGTGTAATCACACGTCTGTAAAACTCAACCGCTTCGTCGGTGCGCCCCGAAACATCCATCAAAAGCGC
Source organism: Candidatus Abzuiibacterium crystallinum (assembly GCA_002787155.1). Taxonomy (GTDB): domain Bacteria; phylum Omnitrophota; class Omnitrophia; order Omnitrophales; family Abzuiibacteriaceae; genus Abzuiibacterium; species Abzuiibacterium crystallinum. Next base: position 7,245 of record PCVY01000029.1, read on the forward strand.
AAGATCATACATGGTTTGCGCATCATCCGAATCAAGCGTAAGAGTTTCGCGGTAAGCTTTTTCAGCTAAACGGGCATTACCCAGTGCAGTATAAGCCTTTGCCAAACGCCGACAGAGCCTAGGGTTTCTCAGTGTTTTACTTGGTGTGGGCTGAAGCAAATAAACGACTTGCTGATATTTTTCTTTTTCTAGGTAAAGTTCACTTAATCGGTCAAGTATCACCGGGTGGGAAGAATTGAGTTGATAAGCCAACTCATATTGTTTGATGGCTTCGCCTGTTTGATGTAAAACTTCTAATTCTTGTGCTGTTTTAATCATGGTTTCAATATCAGGATTTGACATTGAAACGGCGGGTAACGCAATCAGGAAATAAACCCATAAAATGTAGGATGTGGTCAGGATACGCAATGGGTTGGTCGTCAAAAAACTCACTCGAAAAAACTAGCCTCGAAAAGATTGTAAAACATCTTTTCGACTAAAAGGCATCTCTTTTAAAGGAATCACTTCGATATAGACGGCGTCTAATTTACCGTTGCCTGTTTCTTGATAATCAATACTGACCGGATCGTTGGGCTTAATTTGCTCTAATTTCTTCACATTTTTGAAATTAGTGGAAGGAACGATTTGGAAAATTTTAACCACGTCCTCCCCGGTTACCGGATGTTCAAACATCACGCGCAACTCTCTTCGACCACTATCCACTGATACGGCCAACCCTGCTAACGTTTGGACATGCTGTGCCAAAGCAGTCTGGGTGATGAGGAACAGACTTAGTGACAGGGTGACTATGAATCGTTTCATCATTGATTAATTCGTCTACTTTCTCTAAACACTTAAATAAGGAGTCGGAAGTCTTTCGACAAATTCAAGACGCGTCGAAGGATGCTGAGTCTATCGAAGCATTTCCCCGATGGCTCACTTGAATAGAGGTATGACAGGGTTAGATTCTATACCAACCGGTTTTCATTTGTCGAGATTTCCTTTGGCTATTTTTTATCTGGAAATGGCTTTCTCGTGCATTTTATTAAGTCAATTCTGACACTTTTTATCAGTTAAACCTTGCGTCCTAGATAAAGTGAATGTATTTTTTTATTAGTTCATAAAGATAACTAAAGCACGAAAAGGCAAACCCGGAGTGATTCGGGGACGCAAAGCTACGGATCTCTGATGTGAGATTGCCAGCTGCCGAAGCAAAAAAACAGACAATCTGGTTAAGAGATGGCCGAGTTACCGAAGCGAAACAATCGATTCGCGTAGCTCGGCTTTTTTATTGATCAAAACCAAATGACATTGAAAAAGAAATTAAGAAGAAATAATCGTCAATCAAACCAAGCGGGATTTTCTTCTGTCCTGTTATTTCATTCTTTTCAAAAACATGAAGGCCTCAATAGAATCTTTCGCTTTCTAATTGTCCTCATCTTTGTCATCAATCAAGTGGTGGTGCCGATTCCTATTATTCCCGGTGTCATTGAAACTCCTACCGTTTTGGCTGTTCCCTTTGCCTGCGAAGATGGAATTGATAATGACGGGGACACCTTTGTGGATTATCCTCAAGATTCGGGATGTGCCGGTCCTGAGGATGTGAGTGAGAAAGAAGGCATTATTAATTTGAGTGCAACTGTTTCCAGAACAATCTGCACAGCACCTTGCGGTATATTTGCAGACGCTGCCGGAACCACCAGTGATATCACCGATGAGCCTTTCCATGAATTGCAATACGTTTGGGATTTCAATGATCCGGGCGCATCTTTCGTTAACAGGCCTGATGTTGATCCCAATATCGCACGAGGCCCTCTGGCAGCCCATCTTTATGAAGAGCCGGGTGACTATACCATCATTCTCACTGTCACGGATAGTAACGAAAATACGGTTAGTCAGGAATTCTATGTCACCGTGTATGACCCGGAAACTGTCTACAGCGATTCTACCTATTGTGTGTCCCTTGCAGGAGATTTTACAGAGTGTCCGACCCAAAACCCTGCCTTTCATTCAACAGATTTAACAGAAGGTTTTAACGCGGTCTTTGACGGTAACGGTCCGAAAAGACTTCTCATTCACCGCGGAGAAACATACGAAAAATGCGATGAGGCCCGCCCAGATGATGTCGTAGGCCCGGTGTTTGTAGGTGCTTATGGTACGGGAGATTATCCTGTGATTACTTCTGAACAATGTCCGCCGTCCGGAAACAACGTGGTGGCGGGAGGCCCTTTAATCAGATTGTTGGGTGACACATCAGACGTAACCATTGCCGACATCAAATGGATTGGCGGTTATAACGCTGTTGACGGCACCGGTAACCGAAAAACCATATACGATGCGGTTGACGGGCCTAATGTCACTAATTTTGTTTTACTCAGAAATGATATTTCTGGATTTGGTCTAACACTCAGGCAATACGGTCAACGTCATTTTTTCATTGTCGATAACAAGATATCCAATTGGCAAAATTACGGTTCATACGGAAGCTTGGAAAGTTCGGCCTTTCTTGGGAACAGCATCAAGCAAAAAGAAAATGCGCTCAATGAACCGGGCGGGAGAAGTTGCGCCGGGGATCTTGAAATTGAGCCGTGCCCCCCTGCCCACAGCCCCATTCGAATGCCGAGCCCTGTTAAAATGGTTATCTCATTCAATGATTTATTCAACAATGCGGGTTGGTCATCGGATGGCCGCGCGCATGGCCCTGCTTTACGTTTCATTGTGGATGGCCACGGTGAGAATTCGGTTATTTCTGAGAACATTTTTACCGGCGGTTTTACGGTTGTCACATTAGATAATCAACAAAGAGACGGCAGCGCACTCAATCCCAACGACAGAACCCTATTTGAAAGAAATTTGCTGGTAGCCACACGAAATACGCAGACGATGATTGCAACCAGACCGCCCGGGAAAATCATACGAAACAATGTGTTACTTAAGAAAAATGACGGTCATCAATTTCCGGACGAAAACGGCGGTTTAGGCGAAAGCCATTTTGCGAAAGGCATTGAATTAAACGCCTCGATTTTCCCGGAGTTATCGCGGGAACCCATGTGGATTTACGGGAATACTTTTGCTGTCTTAGAAGAAGAAAAAGCTCCGAACGTGCGGTTTTTGTTTGTCGGCGGTAACGGCACGTACGATGGAAGAGACACAACCGGGGCCGCAGATGTCAGGGTGTTTGACAATATCTTTTATGCCCCTCATTTAAATGATCAGGATTCAACGGATCCCGGCAGAGCTGGGTTTATGGTTTGGCATCGAAATGACACAGGGGCTTTAAGAAGTAACCATAATCTCTTTTACGCACCTGATTTTTCTTATTTTGCAGCTTCAAAAATTATTTGCGGTGAATGCGGCGGCAGTGTTTCTGCGGAACCTCATGATCTAGCCACTTGGCAATCATTTGGCTTTGACACAAACACATTGACTTCGGACCCTTTGTTCACTGATACGGAGAATTTTGACTTTAGGATCACAGAAAACAGCCCTGCCAAAGACGCGGGTCTTGAAATCCCGGGATTTCTCGAAGACCACAAAAGCATTTCAAGACCTCAGGGCAGTCAATGGGACATAGGCGCTCATGAGTTTCCTGTCCAAGGCGGCGGCAACCAAAACCAATCTCCTCTTGTTAACGCGGGCAATGACCAAGAAATTACACTGCCTATTAATGAAGTGTCACTGGATGGAACGGTGACGGATGACGGCTTTCCTGATCCGCCGGGAGTTGTTACTACCACATGGTCGCAAGTAGGCGGTCCTGGGAATGTCTCGTTCGGAGATATTAATCAAGTGGATACGACTGCCACCTTCCCACAAGACGGTATCTACACATTGAGATTAAGCGCATATGACAATGAATTAGAAGCACATGACGACGTCCTCATCAATGTGATCAATGAATCATTGGGCGGTGATATTGCGGTTCGCTACCAAATGGATGATGATTTATCGGATGGTGTCGCACACGACTCTTCTGATTTCGGCAATGATGCCACCTGCCTACCCGGAACTGATTGCCCTGCTTTCGTTGCCAATGGCGGCCATGACGGCAACGGGGCATATGATTTTAATGGAAGCACAGACCATCTGTTAGTGCCAACTGATCCTACACTCAATTTGGCCGAACGAACTGTTGTGGCTTGGGTCAAACGCACGGGCAGCAACGGTGCCACTTGGAATACGCTTTACACGAACGCGCAAAATGATTATGTGGCTTTTCAAGATCCTAATTCCGGCGTTTCGGTTCGCGCCAATTGGCGAGATACAAACGGCAACGTCCATAATGACATTATATCAAGCCGCCCGCCTGACGTAGATCAATGGACCCACGTCGCTTTTGTATTTGATCAAGACGGTTCCGGAAATGTCACATTGACTTACTATAAAAATGGACAGTACGATAATTCAAAAACCACAAGCGGCGTTGGTTTGGGTGCCGTAGACTTTATTGACCGCATCGGCCAGAGAACAAGCGGTGAGTTCTTCAAAGGGCAGATGGATGAATTTCGTGTATTTAGCCGAGCGTTGGATCCCCTTGAAATCGAACAGCTTTACAATGGGAACGAGCCTAATTTACATATCATTAATGCTTCTTCAACCACCGGCGGCCATCTTGATCCTGAAGGAGAGGTGCGAGTCATAGACGGTGGAAATCGATTATTTGCCGCACAGCCTGATCAAGGATATCACATTGCAGATTTGGCGGTTGATAACGTTTCGCAAGGTCCGCTTCTTCAATATGAATTTGTCAACGTCACGAATGATTCGCATTCGATTCATGCCGTTTTTGAACCGGGCACACAGGTTTATCACATTCAAGCCCGGTCATTTGGAAATGGCGCGGTTGAACCGGCGGGCGATGTCCAGGTCAATCAGGGCGAAAATCAAACTTTTGTTTTCACACCTAATGACAATGACCATGTGATTGGCTATGTCCTAGTGGATGGTAACCCAGTCACAATTCCCAATAACCCCGGCAACCAATACACATTTCAAAACGTAGCCGCTGATCACACCATTGACGTTTACTTTACCAAACCTCCTGTCGCTCTGGATGATGAGTTTTCTGTTGCAGAGGACAGCGCAGACAACGTATTAGATGTTTTGGCTAATGATTCTGATCCTGAAAACGAAGTTCTGAGGGTTAACCGATTGACTGACAGTCATCATCCTTACTACGGCACTGCCGAAATCGCACAGGATGGGCGTTCGATTATTTATACACCCAATCCCAATCATGCCGGTATTGATTACATTGATTACGAAGTGATTGATGCGAGCGGCGGCAAAGCCATTGCGGAAGTCAATTTGACAGTCGCTGAAAATGGTATCAACGATCCGCCCGAAACAATTGCGGATCCCATTTCTGTTAAACCGGATTCAACGGATAACCCGCTGTATGTACTTAAAAATGATACTGACCCTGACCGCGATCCGCGCGATGTGTTAAGCATAAGCGAAATTACTGTTCAACCGCTTCATGGTACGGCAGTGGTAGCGGGTGACGCGTCTGACGTGCTTTACACACCCAACCCGGGATTTAAAGGTCTGGATATGTTGACTTATACCGTCGCAGACGGACGTGGCGGTGTGACGCCAGGCAAGGCTTATATTGATGTGTTGGATGAAAACGGATGGACTGTTTTCACACCCAGTAACGACACACAAAAAATTTATGTGAGTTCTTCAGACGGTAATGACGCTAACGACGGTCTCTCACCCGTTACCCCGGTTCAAACACTGGCAAAAGCTTATGAACTTCTAAGAGATGGTTATCCCGATTGGATGCTTTTGAAACGCGGGGATGTGTGGACTGATGAAATATTGTCAGACAATGGTGGTTTTAAAAAATCTGGCCGTTCACCTGTAGAGCCCTTGTTGGTTTCTTATTATGGTAACGATCCTGAGCGGCCAAAGCTAGTAAAGGGTTCCTGGAAAAATAGAAGCTCAACTAGCACTAACTATGTTGCCATTAACGGCCTCCATTTTTATAATGCTACCAAAGATCCTGCCTCGCCTACTTTTACCGGAGACGGACCGTCAGCCATTGACCGTTTAGCAACCGGGCATACATTTATCGTGGAAGATTGCTTGTTTGAAATTTCCGGCGTGACATTTGATATTGCTCAACCCGGACTTGCGAATGTCTTGATGAGACGCAACATGAGTATGAATAACTTTTCTTATCACAGTCACTCACAAGGTATGTTTGCGATCGGCCCCAAAGGCATGTTGATTGAAGAAAACATATTTGATCACAATGGTTGGCTCTCAGATCAATTTGACTGGATGGCTAAAGCCTTGCAGACAAATCCATCAGCTTGGCAAAGTATTGCGGACGGCCAATTTGAAGTCACCGTTGACGGCACGGTTTATGACATTGCCGGTATTAATTTTTCATCCGTTGGCAATATGAACGATGTTGCGCAAGTGATTGAAAATGCGATCAATAATGCAGTGGGCGTCCCGGACAAAGTGTCTGTGAGTTATTCCGGCGACGGCACAATTTATGTATTCAAATTTGTCGGAAACTTTACCGTTCCGATGCGTGCTTTACATCTCACTGATTTGGTTGCTTATCAGGGCGGGCAAAATGGCGCTCAATTGGTGGGGGCTTGGTTAGGAGACAAAAAAAATAATGACGCGGGCAACGTACAACCGACTCAATTTAACCACAATATTTACGGCGTATCTCATGTGTCACGCGGTCTCTTTGCGCGCGGCAACATTTTCTCCCGTGCTTCGGCTTCCGGCATTCAATTTAGGCCGGGAGGTGTGATAGAGAATAATTTGTTTGTGCAAGATGCCGGTAGTCACTGGGGAAGAACCAGCAGCATTCCGGTCGCAGGCGGTGTTTACGGCGAATTTCGCCGCAATGTTGAACTGGGTGCTATTTATACCAGCGCTGAAGACACCCGTGGCGGCACCGGTTTTGAAGCTAATCATACGTGGAACGGCTTGATAGAAGACAACATTTTTGCACACATGTGGGGTCCAGACATCATTGGCGGAACTGCCATTTCGGTAGGTTCTACACATGAAGGAGCGCACGACTTAATTATCCGAAACAACATTGTTTATAAACACGAGCAAGCCTTGGGCGGGTGTTGTTATGATGATAAATATACCGGCACCGTTCAAGTGTATGGCAATGAATTTCAACGTTATCACACGGAAGGCAGTTATTGGTTAAATTATTTGATGGATTTCAAGCATAACCCAACGAACTATGTCGTCAACAATTACGTATTCCATAACAATGTTTATTATGATGCTGGTGTTGATCGAATGTTTAACTCCGGCAGCTACGGCGAAATGGATTTTAACCAATGGGTGGCATTAACAGGCGATGCAAATTCACGCGTTGAACAAATCATCTACCCCGACCCGGAACGCACAGCTGAAACTTATGTTCAAAGCCGGAGTCTTGGGCAAACGCTGGATGATTTTATGTTACTCGCCAAACAGCAAAATAAAATGAATTGGGATCCGCGTTTAACGGCGGGCGCTATCAATGATTACATCCGTGAAGGCTTCGGACGGGGCGAAAGCCAAGTAATTGAAGCACGGCCCGATCGGTTTGATGTGAACGTCAATTCTGCTGATAATGAATTAGATGTTTTAACTAACGATTCAGGCACTGATCTGCATATCTCTAACACCGAAATCAATGTTCAGGCAGCGCACGGGACCGTTGCCATTAATGTCGAACAAAACTTGGTTTTGTACACGCCTGATGCTCAATACGTCGGTGAAGATGCCTTTGACTATGAAATAACAGATTCAAACAATCAAACCTCAATCGCCACGGTGACAGTACAAGTGCTTGATACCAATGAAGCACCGGTGATTGAATCCATTAACGGCGTTGATGTTTCTTCCGGTTCGCCCGATCCCGTTGTGATTGACAATTTAACGGAAGGCGTGCTGGTTCAATTTGATGTGGTCGCCGACGATGTGGATAGTAGCGATTTGGTTTCCCAATTGATCCAAAATTTACCGGGCGACGCGCAATTTAATGGCAATCCTGGCAATCCTTCTACTTATGCATTCACTTGGACACCGGGCTTTGATCAAGCTGGCGTTTATAACTTAAGCATTGAAGCTAATGATGGACAGGCAAACGATATGCACGGAATTGAGCTTCATGTTAATGAAGCGCCCGTGCCTGTCGTTTCTGTTGACCCGCCATCACCCAATTATGGAAATTTTAATTTAGTGTGGGATCCCATCAACGGAGCCGGCATTTATCAAGTACAGCTCTCTCCTGATCAAACCTTCCAAACCAATGTTGATGAAAGATGGCCGACAGGTGCTGTTGAACCTTTTAATATTGTGCAGGAAGGTACCTATTTTGCACGCGTTCAGGCTTGGACGGATATCCCTCAAAACGGCGGCACTGCTACCGGTTGGTCTGATACGGTTGAGATTGTCGTGTTGCACATTGACCCGCCAGTCATTATTACGGCAAGCGCCGGTGAAAACGGGGATATCGATCCTTTCGGATCTGTGCAAGTGAACACCGGTGAAAATATCACGTTTACCATGCTGCCGGATTCCGGTTACCAAGTAGCTGATGTTCTAGTAGACAGTCAGTCAGTAGGCAATGTCACCCAGTACACTTTTGAGAACGTCCAATCCCCACACACCATCAGTGTTACATTTGAAGTTATGTCTTCGGCGTTTGTTTTCTACGTAGATAATCAACTGCAAGATGATTGCGCCAACGGAGATTATTCGATTGCAAACCGCAGATGCACCGGCAGCGACGGACAAGCTTACAACACCCTTCAAGAAGCATTTGACAATATTCAACCCGGTGAAACAGCGTTGGTTCGAGAAGGCATTTACCGCGAAAGTGCCGTCCGGCCTAACAACGGTGAAGAAAACGCTTATGTCAGTTTTGAAGCCTACCCGAATGAAGAAGTTGTGATTGACGGCGGTGACGAACTGCAAAATTGGAATGTTTGCGATCAAAATAACTGTTCTGATGCACCTGATGTGAATCAAACTTACTACACCGATATTGACTGGATTCCAAGCATTGTGACTGATAACGATGAACTCATGTTCATGGCCCAGGAACGTGAGCAAGCCGATCCTGTATTTGAAAGTGTTTCTCCGATGTACGCCATTCCGGAAGACGGAACGTTGGACACTTTTAATTCAAGTGAATTTGACGCTGATTTCCCTGATAAACCAAACGATTACTGGGCAGGCATTAAAGCGCGGCTGCACATCGGCTGGATCAATGGTATTCTCGAATATAATGTCGTGGCTTCCGATTCAACGGCACACACCATCACTTTGGACAAAACAGACGGCCAAAACCTTTCACCAAGCGATGATTATTATCTCTTAAACCATTTGGCATTCTTGGACCAACCCGGTGAGTATGTTTATAAAGTCATATCCGAAAATCCCGTTCAAGTCCGTCTTTTCGTGAGAGCCTTTGATGATCAGGCGCCTGATACGATTGTGGCCGCAAAACGAGTGTTTGGACTGGATATCCGAGGGCCTGTTTGGAATATTCCCGGAACATACGTCAAAGTAAAAGGTTTTACAATCCGCCATATTAATAAGTACGAAGGTTTAAATGTTCGTTGGGACGGCGGGCGCGGGATCATGGACTACCAAGAAGGTAGTAACGCTATTATTGAGGACAATTACATTTACCACTGCATGAGCGGTATTTCGGTCCGGACACGCGTGGGCGATATTGTGAAAGGCAACCGAGTCGAAGAAAATATGGGGAGCGGTATCGGTATTAGCGACAGCAGCAGCATTACGCTTGATCATAATTTTGTGAGGAAAAACCGCGGTGACGGTGTTTTTATCGGCGGCAACCGCCCGGGCGAAGGCTTGCCAAACGTTTGGAATATGCGTATTACCAACAACATATTCACCAATCACCGAGGCAGAACAGTCCATTCGGATAACATGCAGTTCTTTAACGTCTCAGACACGCTGGTAGACGGGAACCTCATCGGTGATGGCAACGATGGCGATGAAATCATGCCGCCCACTCAACCGCTTTGGCTGGAAGGCATGAACAACATTATTTTCAGTAATAACGTTATTTTAAGAAGCGGGGCTGCTTTCCGCATGAATTCGCACAACGACACGAAAAACATCTGGCTTTACCATAACTACTTTGAAGGCGGTGTTAACATTGAGCGTGACATACGAAATGTTCATTTGTTCAACAATATTTTCCGTTCATCCTTGGGTCTCGGTTGCGCAACTTGCGCCGACGAAGTGGAAGAAGATTTCAATAAATTCATCCCAGGCGATGACGGCACGTTCACATACAGAGATTTTTACGGCCAGCACATTTTGACCCCCGGTCAACCGTTGAATGACCCCAATCATTTAATTGGTGTGCATAGTTTTTGGGACAACGAAAACTTTGCCGATGAAGCCAACGAAGATTTTCATCTTTTACCGATCAGCAGCGCCATTGATCGCGGCACTAACATGGGTGTCGTCAATGATCATGACGGCAATGTGAGACCGATGAATGATGGATTTGACATGGGCCCCTATGAAACCGAATGCGGTCAAGAGTGTCAACAGTGTTTAGACGCCGACAATGATACTTACCGAGGTTACGGCACTTGCAATCAACAAGACCCGGATTTCGATTGTAATGAGGATGACCCGAACATTAACCCCGGTGCCGAAGAAGTTTGCACGCCTTCGGGAGAATTTGACGATAACTGCGACGGATTAATGCATCCTTCCTTTTATATAGACAGTGACAGCGATACCGTCAACGATTGCGAAGACAATTGCCGTTACGTGAGCAATGTCGATCAGATTGACTCGGACAATGACGGATTAGGAGATGCCTGTGACAGCTCTTTTACCTACAATGAAGATTTTGAATTAAGAGAACTAGGCACTGACGATTTAAACAATCATAAGACCGGGCAAGATTTTATTTGGGAAAATATCGAAGGCATGGCAGGTGTGAGTTCCGACTCGCTTGGCAAATGGCTGCGGGCAGATTACCTGGCTGACACAAATACTTTGGCCGTGACCCAAGAAACATTCAATGAAATTACCGCTGAATATGATCTCCGCCGTGCTTGGTCAGCTGATTCAGGCACTGTTTTGTTTTATCAAGATCCAAGCAATTATTATTTCTTTGTGCAATCCGGAACGGGTTCTACTTTAGTTAATTGCGATCTTAATTGCGCAGCGGGTTCTTTATATAAAATTCAAGATGGCGTTGTGTCTCAAGTTGGCACTAATGCGGGATTAAATATGAGACATAATGGCGGCAATTTCGTGAATCATTACGATATCCGGACGCATCATGATATCGACGGCTTACATTTTGTGATTGTGAAAGAAGAGCAGTTTGATCCATTTGCAGTAGTGGCAGATGAATTTGTCGATCCAAACCCATTAAGCGGAGCGGGATCATTCGGTCTGTATGCAAGCTACCAACAATTCAATCACGTTTGGATGGATAACATTGACTTGGACGATGGCTATATTCCGGATAATACCCCTCCCCTCGTGAGCGCCGGCAA